>DATBRC010000016.1:0-42973 GCA_036560485.1 Burkholderiaceae bacterium | reverse complement strand
AACATACCGGTCATCATGGCACCGTGGCAGCAGGATTATTTTACCGGCATAGCGGTACACGGGGCGCTGATGGGTTATACCGACGCGCAAGAATATATCAACTGGCAAAAAGACGGATGGCTGTCACGCCGCTTTGACGCCACGACGGGTATGAACCCGTATGATAGCGTCGCCTATAATCTGGACATGTCCGACTCGGGAGGAACTATCCTCACTACATGGGCAGCGATTGAGGCCGCCACATTAGCGTATTGCGGCGTTCCGGTGAACGGTTGCGCCAGTAACGGTTCCTCGTTCCCAACGGGCAGTGCGTATGCGCAATGGGCGCGCGGTGCCTTGGGTGCTGCATTGACGCTCTATCCGACGAACGTCAATCTTCAAAATGCGCGGAACTTCGTGCAAACGTATGGTACCTATGTCGATCAAACTTCGCTCCGGAACGATCCGACCTTTAACGTGGTGCCATTGCAATAGTAAGCACCAACCACTGAACTTTGAAAGGGAAACATGGGTTTCCCTTTCATTTTTTAGCTTGCGTAACTCGAACTCATTTCATCAATACCTACGAAGCAAGATCACAGAACAAGCAAGATGAACAAAACCGGTAAATCGACGATCATCGTATTCCCGACGGGTCAGCACTTGGTCTTTATTTGAAATGACTTCCAAGGGCGCACTGTCCTTGCCGGATCTTGTGCAGCTTGCCAACATCGTTACAGGCTATCTTGGCTAAACAAGCGCAATTACCTCAGTCTCCTCTCGTTGCTAAGTGTTGAGCTTAGCCCGCTCTCACATGAACGGGCTTTTTTTACCAAAGACAATTGCTCGCATTACAAACATTAAGTGAAGGCTCTTGTTGATGAAAGTGAGAATAATTCCGTCCGCGCAGTGCGCGCTACTTTGGCGCAATAAAAAACGCCACGTAAAGATTACGTGGCGTTTTTATCTTGGCGTCCTCAAGGGGATTCGCCTACGTTCCGCAGGCCGCGGATCGGCTGGTAGGCCGATCCCTTCGAATCCCCTCGCACGCATGCGTGCTCTGCGGCGGAGATGTCAAAAAAAACGCCACGTAATCTTTACGTGGCGTTTTTATCTTGGCGTCCCCAAGGGGATTCGAACCCCTGTACTCACCGTGAAAGGGTGATGTCCTAGGCCTCTAGACGATGGGGACAGAAACCTGTCCGTACTGCAGCCTGATACTACATTTTGCTACTGCGGTTTGCTGGTGGAGATAAGCGGGATCGAACCGCTGACCTCTTGCATGCCATGCAAGCGCTCTCCCAGCTGAGCTATACCCCCTGCGCAGGAGCGGAATTATAGCAAAGGTTTTGCTCCCATGTAAATCTGCTTTTGTAAATTAACCGAGGGCTTGCCAGATACTAATTAGCCTAGATATTTGTTCAATCGCGCCAATACCGTGTCGCGACCAAATAATTCCAGCACTGCATCGATCGCCGGCGTTTGCAATTGCCCTGTCAAAATCAAACGCAAAGGCATTGCCAGTTGCGGCATCTTCAGCTTGTGCGCAGCCAATACTTCTTTCAATGTTGCCGACAGCGTTTCTTTAGTCCACGTCACCGTTTTGCATTGCTCGGCAAATTGCGCCAATGCCGGTTTGATTGCATCCGTCAGATGCTGTGCCAGCAATGCCGGATCAGGTGCAGGTTGACGATAGAACAGCATCGATGCTTCGGCCAGCTCATTAATCGTGTGAGCACGCTCTTTCATCAAGCCAAGCACGACCGGCAATTCAGGCGCGCCATCAAATTGCGCACCATCCTTCATCATCACGGGACGCGCCAATTCAGCCAGACGTGCATTATCGGTTTGCTTGATGTAATGGTTATTCACCCACGCCAGCTTTTCCATATTGAATTGCGCAGGCGATTTGGATAAATGATCGAGGTCGAACCATGCGCAGAATTGCTCCATCGAGAAAATCTCGTCATCTCCATGACCCCAACCCAGACGCGCCAGATAATTCAACATCGCTTCCGGCAAATAGCCTTGCTCTGGATAATCCATCACGCTGACTGCGCCGTGACGCTTGGATAATTTTTCGCCATCCGATCCATGGATCATCGGCAAGTGACCGTACTCGGGCAGCGGTGCGCCGAGTGCTTCCAGAATATTGATCTGGCGCGGCGTATTGTTGACGTGATCGTCACCACGAATTACGTGCGTGATTTGCATATCCCAATCGTCGACCGATACGCAAAAATTGTAAGTTGGTGTGCCATCCTGACGCGCGATAATCAAGTCATCCAGTTCGCGATTGGAAATCGTGATCGGGCCTTTGACGACATCATTCCATGTCACATCACCATCCGGCGGATTGCGGAAACGCACTACCGGCTTGCGGCCTTCTGGAATCGGTGGCAAGGTCTTGCCGGATTCCGGACGCCAGGTGCCGTCGTAGCGTGGCTTTTCACCTAGTGCACGAAAGCGTTCGCGCATCGCTTCAACTTCTTCCGGAGTCGAATAACAATGATATGCCGAACCTGCGGTCAACATTTGTGCAATGACTTCGCGATAACGATCCATCCGTTTCATTTGATAGAACGGGCCTTCGTCATGGTTCAAACCGAGCCATTGCATGCCATCCAGAATTGCCTGGACTGCTTCAGGAGTTGATCGCTCCAGATCGGTATCTTCAATACGCAAAATGAATTTGCCGCCGAAATGGCGAGCATAGGCCCAAGAGAAAAGCGCAGTACGTGCGCCGCCTACGTGGAGATAACCTGTAGGACTGGGGGCAAAGCGAGTGCGAACTGTCATGGCAACAAAAACGGCTTTGGGTGACCAAAGCCGAATGGATTAAATAAAACGCTATTTTACTCTGTTGCTCATTCTGATGAAACCCACGCCAACATCACTTCACATTGACCGTGATCGAATTGCTCATCGCAGAGCCATATGATTGATGTGCACCATCGGCAAATTGCAATGTCAATTTATGTTTTCCTGGTGGCAGAGTCAGCATTGTTTCCGTCTGGCCTTTACCAAAATGCATATGCTGTGCATCAAAAGGAACCGACTCGCCGGTTTTGATGCCATCGCTATCAATCAATAAATGATGGTGGCCTACATTCGGCGCAATATTGCCGGCAGGCTGCACAGCCATCCCGGCCACACCAAATTTCACTTTGAAAGGACTCTCTACTGTTGCTCCATCGGCAGGTTCAACGAATGACACGGATTGATCGGCATGTGGTTTTTGTTCCGCACATGCCACAAACAGAACCGACATACAGGTCAAGATAATTAATTTTGATAATTTCATCTTAGGCTCCCTTATTGATTGGCATTACAGTTTGGAATTACAACGTGAAATTACAACGACCACTAAAAAAGCAAACTAGTCATTCTTGATAACGATAGTCGGAAACTTGCTCGTCATGTCTTTTGATTTCTCCGCCACCTTGACCGCAACCTTGCGAGCAATCTCTTTGTATATCGTGGCAATCGGACCATCCGGATCTGCCACTACGGTCGGCTTGCCGGAGTCGGCTTGTTCACGAATCGACATCGTCAAAGGTAATGCGCCCAGGAATGACACGCCATACTCTGCACACATTTTCTCGCCACCGCCCGAACCGAAAATCGGTTCAGCATGGCCGCAATTGGAACAGATGTGCGTACTCATGTTTTCAACAATGCCGAGAATCGGGATGTCGACTTTCTCGAACATTTTCAAACCTTTGCGCGCATCCAGCAACGCAATATCTTGCGGTGTCGTCACAATCACCGCACCGGTCACCGGCACTTTTTGCGACAAGGTCAATTGAATATCGCCGGTGCCCGGCGGCATGTCGATGATCAAATAATCCAGGTCACGCCAGTTGGTCTGTTCCAACAATTGTTGCAAGGCCTGCGTCACCATAGGACCGCGCCATACCATCGGCTGGTCGGGATCGATCATGAAGCCGATGCTGGATACTTGCACACCGTAATTTTCCAATGGCTCCATCGTTTTGCCATCGAGCGATTCAGGGCGACCGGAAATCCCCATCATCATCGGCTGCGATGGGCCATAGATGTCCGCATCGAGAATGCCGACTTGCGCGCCTTCAGCTGCCAACGCGAGCGCCAGATTGGCTGCTGTGGTCGATTTGCCGACGCCACCTTTACCTGAGGCAACTGCAATAATGTTTTTTACATTCGACAATAATTTGATGCCACGTTGGACGGAATGGGAAATGATTTTTGAATGAACATTCGCGTTGATTTTTCCTGCGCCCGGAATGCCTTGAATCGCTGCGGTCACTTTATCGCGCAGCCCGGCAATCTGGCTCTTGGCTGGATAACCCAACTCAACATCCAGCGTGACATCTGATCCATTCAACTGAATATTCTTCGCAGATTTGCTGGAAATCAGGTCTTTTCCCGTATTGGGATCGATGACTTGGGACAACGCCGTTCTGACGGCTTCAATCGTGATGCTCATTACTTCTCCTGAATTTTTACGCCCGACAAGTCTAAACCAAATCCTGACAATTCAAGCAGAGACCTAGGGCTGAATAGGGCTGTTTGACATAGGAACCACCCGAAAATGCCCTCTGCACTGCTAAAATCACTGTTTTACCTTAAAGCATCGCACAGATCATGAGCACCGCCCCACGCAAGTTATTCGTCACCACCGCCCTCCCTTATGCCAACGGCCCGTTTCATATCGGCCATATCATGGAATATATCCAGGCTGACATCTGGGTGCGCTTCCAGCGCATGCAGGGCAACGAAGTGCTTTTTGTGGGTGCGGACGATGCACACGGCACGCCGATCATGATCGCTGCGGAAAAGGCCAACGTGACGCCACAGGAATTCGTCGCCAAAATTGCGGCCGGACGCGCGCAATATCTGGATGGTTTCCACATTTCTTTCGACAACTGGCATTCGACCGATTCGCCGGAAAATACCGAGCTATCGCAAAACATCTATCGCCGCTTGCGCGACGATGCCAAACTGATCACGACCAAGACCGTCGAACGGTTTTTCGATCCGGTCAAAGGCATGTTCCTAGCCGACCGCAACATCAAAGGCGAATGTCCTAAGTGCGGCGCCAAGGATCAATACGGAGACAACTGCGAAGTGTGCGGTGCGGCTTACGAACCGACCGATTTGAAAAATCCGTACTCAGTTTTGACTGGTGCCACACCGGTGATGAAGCCGGTCGAACAATATTTTTTCAAATTGTCCGATCCGCGTTGCGCGGCGTTCCTGCAGGATTGGCTCAATACGCCGGGACGCTTGCAACCGGAAATGGTCAACAAGGTCAGTGAATGGCTCGGCAACAATGGGCAAGACCTGGCCGATTGGGATATCTCTCGTGAAGCACCTTACTTCGGCATTCCGATCCCGGATGCGCCGGGCAAATATTTCTATGTATGGCTGGATGCGCCGGTCGGCTATCTCGCCAGCCTGAAAAATTATTGCGGCAAGAAAGGCATCAACTACGATGCACTGCTGAAGGATCCTGCGACCGAACAAATTCATTTCATCGGCAAAGACATCGTATCGTTCCATCTGTTGTTCTGGCCGACGATGTTGAAATTTTCCGGCCACCCGATCATCGATCAACTCAAGGTATATGTGCATGGTCATTTAACCGTGAACAACGAGAAGATGAGCAAATCACGCGGCACAGGGATTTCGCCGCTGCGCTATCTTGAGCTCGGCATGAATCCGGAATGGCTGCGTTATTACATCGCAACCAAGTTGAATGCGAAGGTGGAAGATGTCGACTTCAATCCGGAGGATTTCATCGCCAAGGTGAATTCGGATTTGATTGGGAAGTATGTGAATATTGCGAGTCGATCAGCGGGATTCATTGCGAAAAAATTCGATGGAAAAATTACTTCGGAATGGGCGACCAGCTCTGATGCATTTTTGTCTCGCTTGCGCGCAGTAGCACCGGAAATCCAGGCATTGTACGAACAGCGCGAATATGGCAAAGCATTGCGTGCCGTGATGGAGCAGGCTGATCATATCAATGCCTTTGTGGACACCAATAAACCTTGGGAACTGGCGAAGGATCCGGGTAAGGATCAAGCACTGCATGAAGTATGCAGCCGCTTGCTGGAAGCATTCCGGGTTTTGACAATTTATTTGAAGCCTGTGCTGCCGGAAGTGGCAAAACAGGTAGAGGCATTGCTTAATGTCGAACCGTTGCAATGGGCGCATGTGAATACGCCGCTGCCGCATGGACATCGTGTGAATGCGTATGCGCACTTGATGGCGCGAGTTGATCCGAAGATGTTGGAGGGATTGTTTGATAAACCGGAACCTGCTGCCGTTGCGAAAGAAACCCACCCTCACCCCGGCCCTCTCCCTGAGGGCGAGGGTGAGAACGGCGGAGCGATTGAGGCGCTTGCTCCGGAAATCAAGATTGATGACTTCACCAAAATCGATTTGCGCATCGCCAAGATCGTCAATTGCGAACACGTCGATGGTTCCGACAAACTATTGCGTTTGACACTTGATGTCGGCGAAGGCCGCACTCGCAATGTGTTCTCCGGCATCAAATCGGCATACAAGCCGGAAGATCTGATCGACAAGCTCACCGTACTGGTCGCAAACCTCGCGCCGCGCAAAATGAAATTCGGCGTATCGGAAGGCATGGTGCTGGCCGCATCGGCAGCGGACGAAAAATCCAATCCCGGCATTTATATTCTCAATCCGTGGCCTGGTGCCGAACCCGGCATGAGAATCCGCTAAGCCCGCCATGCATCTGCAAATCCGCGCTGCCATCAGCGATGATGCACAACTCATCGCCGACATGACACGCGCAGCATGGGCCGGGAAAGTGGCAGCTACTTCCAGCGGCCACCGCGAAACTGCGATGTTGGTCAGTGATCAACTAGGTCAAGGCGGCGGATTCATCTTGCTGATTGATGACCAGCCTGCAGGCTCTGTACGTTGGCTGCCATCCGATGGCAAATCAGATGGTTGGGAAATCTTGCGCATGGGATTGCTGCCGGATTTCCGCGGCAACGATCTGTCGCGCAAGTTATTGGAAGCCGTCTTTCATCACGCGTTGGCAAATGAAGTATGCGAACTGCGGTTGGCTGTGCGTACCGATCAACCACGGCTGCTCGACCTGTATTCCACATACGGTTTTGAAATTGCGTCTGATTTGACATACTCACACGCCAATCCATCGGAACCTGCGCCCATCGTGATGCGCAAACGGCTTTAAGCGTGTGCGAAAACGCACAACAATTCGCTCCACCGCTTGAGATATACGATCTGTTTGGCGCACAATATACCGAGCGTAATCGCACCCAGCTTATAAAATTCGCCAAAGGCTTGTCGAATGAGTCAATATAAATTCACCTTCCATCCGCGTTTGATTGACGCGCTGAAGGGCTACAACAGCGAACGGCTCATCCAGGACACGATTGCCGGCGTGACGGTCGGTATCGTCGCTTTGCCGCTGGCGATGGCGTTTGCGATTGCTTCCGGTGTCAAGCCCGAAGCGGGAATATTCACTGCCATCATTGCCGGCTTTTTCATTTCTGCATTGGGTGGATCACGCGTGCAGATCGGCGGGCCGGCCGGTGCATTCATCGTTGTCATCTACGGCATCATTGCCAAATACGGCTTAGCCAACCTGCTGATCTGCACGATTTTTGCGGGCATGTTTTTGTTTGCGATGGGTGCATTTCGCCTTGGTTCGGTGATCCGTTACATTCCGGTTCCGATCGTGATCGGTTTTACCAATGGCATTGCCGTACTGATCGCGCTGTCGCAAATAAAGGATTTCTTTGGTTTGCAAATCGCCAAAATGCCGGGCGATTTTTTTGAGCAAGTCGTGGTGCTGTTCAAGCATGCGTTCACCGGCGACATCTTCACGATCGCGCTTGCATCAAGTTCTCTATTGATTATTTTTATCTGGCCGAAATTGTTTCGTATAAAAACCGTCAGCACGTCGCCATTGAACGAAGAAAAATATCATCCGATTTTCCGATTTCTCAGGGCCATCCCCGGAAGCGTGCTTGTTCTCGTGATAGGCACCGTGATTGTCAGTATTTTTCATCTGCCGGTAGAAACGATCGGCACAAAATTCGGTGGCATTCCACAAGGCTTGCCGGAATTCAGCGTTCCGGTTTTTTCATGGGGCTTGGTCAAGCAATTGTTCGCGCCGACCTTGACCATCGCATTGTTGTCGGCAATCGAGTCATTGCTATGCGCCCGGGTAGCCGACAACATCATCAATGACCGGCACGATCCGAATCAGGAATTGATGGCGTTAGGCGTCGCCAATTTTTTCACGCCATTTTTCGGGGGATTGCCATCCACCGGCACGATTGCCCGCACCATCACCAACATCCGCACCGGCGCCACTTCACCTGTTGCAGGGATCGTGCATGCGCTGACCTTGCTTGCCGTGATTCTGGCAGCCGCACCGTTGGCAAAAAATATTCCGCTTGCGACATTGGCTGCGATCTTGATGCATGTCGCATTCAATATGGGAGAGTGGCATGAATTTCCGCGCCTCAAAAAATTCACCAACAGTTATCGCATCCTGGTGGTTGGCACATTCCTGTTGACCGTCATGATCGACCTCACCACTGCGGTGGAAGTCGGTATCGTGCTGGCCTGTGTATTTTTTATCATTCGCATTTCCGAGTTGACCACGATTGAAGCCATCAAGCCGGGCAATCTGCCGCAACCTTTACCGCACGGCGTGGCAGCCTATTCGATTTACGGCTCCTTGTTCTTCGGCGCGGTCGACAAGCTGGAAGGGCTACTCAATCCACAAGCGATTCCCGCCAAAGTCTTGATCCTGGAACTGCATCAACTGATCAAACTTGATCCTACCGGCCTCGATGCGCTGGAGGGAATTCACAAGTCATTAAAACGGCAAGGCAGCCATTTATTGTTAAGCGGCTTGAGCCGCCAGCCGCTCAACCTGATGCAGGAGACCGGGTTTATCAACCGGCTCGGCGCCAAACATTGCTTTGAAAACCTGCAGGAAGCGATAAGCTATGCGCGGACTCTGGCCGTATAAGCAGCCATCACACTTTCGGCATTGAAAACGACAAAAACTAGCGTATTTACGTCAGGCCCCTGGGCAGGCAGGGTAAAATAAGGCCTGATTCAACCTTATTATCAAAAAGCTCATGAAACTGACCAAACAATTCCAGCTCTACGAGTCTGAAATCACCCAATTCGTCAAAAGCCTGAAAGAGAAAAATCCCAAGCTGGAAGAGCAGCAACGCGCAGGTCGCGCACTACTGTGGGACAAGGCGCCGATCGATTTGGATACGCAAGAGCGCACCAAGGAATCCCGCGTCAAGCAACAAGCCTACGTCTATCAAAACAAGGGCTAAGCTGTGAGCACGACGCAAACCGCGACGTCGACTGCCGACGCGCTTGATGTTTCCCTGACCGGCAATCCCGATTCGACACCGAATGTGATCGATGGTGTTGCGTTCGCCAAATTGTATGGCGAACCGCTGTTCCGCTTGCCGAATGACTTGTATATTCCGCCGGACGCGCTGGAAGTTTTTCTGGAAGCGTTTGAAGGCCCGCTCGACTTGTTGCTGTACCTGATCCGCAAACAGAATTTCAACATTCTCGACATCCCGATGGCGGCTGTTACCAAGCAGTATCTGGATTACGTCGAGCAAATCCGTACCCACAATCTGGAACTGGCAGCCGAATATCTGTTGATGGCTGCGATGCTGATTGAAATCAAATCACGCATGCTGCTGCCGGTCAAAAAATCCGATACCGGCGAAGAAGTAAATGATCCGCGCGCCGAACTGGTACGTCGCCTGCTGGAATATGAACAAATGAAACTGGCAGCACATCAAATCGATGCGCTGCCACAACTTGGCCGCGATTATGTGCGCACACAAATTTACATCGACCAAAGCGTCGTCACGCGCTTTCCGGATGTGAATGTGCTCGATCTGCAAGCTGCATGGGCCGATGTATTGAAGCGCGCCAAGTTGACCGAGCATCACAAAATCAGCCGTGAAGAATTATCCGTACGCGAGCATATGTCCGGTATTTTGCGCCGCTTGCAATCGGCCAAGTTTGTCGAATTTGCCGACTTGTTCGATCCATCGCGCGGTGTGCCTGTGCTGGTCGTCAATTTCATCGCGCTGCTGGAACTGGCAAAAGAAACTCTGATCGAAATCACACAGGCAGAAGCGTTTGCGCCGATTTACGTGCGGCTGTCCTATTCGCCGAGTTGATTGTTTTGGTCCCCTCTCCCACATCAGTGGGAGAGGGCTAGGGTGAGGGCAAACAGTAGTTGATCCAAACACTTGTTCAAATGCGACCACTGCACCCTCACCCCAACCCTCTCCCACTGATGTGGGAGAGGGAGTAACTTCGAAAACCCTGACGACAACCTATCGATCATTAAAATCCAAACCACCTTTTCCAGGTTAAACCCGATACAGCCTCATGAAGATCATTTCCTCCATCGATGAATTGCGCGATCAGTTGCGCGGCCAGTTGCGCACAGCCTTTGTGCCGACCATGGGTAACCTGCATGAAGGCCATTTGTCGTTGATGCGATTGGCGCGCAAACATGGTGATCCAATCGTTGCATCGATTTTCGTCAATCGCCTGCAATTCGGCCCGAATGAAGATTTCGACAAATACCCACGTACTTTTCAGGCAGATGTAGAGAAGCTGGAAAAGGAAGGCGTGTATGTGCTGTTTGCACCAACAGAAAAAGATTTGTACCCGGAACCGCAAGAGTTCCGCGTAAAACCGCCGGATGATTTGGGCAATACGCTGGAAGGCGAATTCCGTCCCGGATTTTTTACCGGCGTCACGACCGTTGTGCTGAAATTATTTTCGTGTGTGCAGCCGCGCGTTGCGGTGTTCGGGAAAAAAGATTATCAGCAACTGATGATCGTGCGGAACATGGCGCGGCAATTTGCACTACCGACAGAAATCATTGCAGCAGAAACCTATCGCGCCGATGACGGTCTCGCGCTCTCATCGCGCAACGGTTACCTGTCGGAACAGGAACGCGCCGAAGCACCTGCCCTGTACCGGACATTGAATGAGGTCGCACAAGAAGTGCGTTCCGGCCACCTCGATATCTTTGACCTGGAAAGACAGGCAATGGCAAAACTCGCGAAACGCGGCTGGAAGCCCGATTACATCTCGATTCGCAAACGCGCCGATCTGCAACCGCCTTCCGCAGGCGATTTGGCCAAAGGCGAATTGCTGGTCGTACTGGCTGCTGCCAAACTCGGTGTGACGCGTTTGATCGACAATCTGGAAATCTGATTGTCCGGCAATGCCATTCAAGTTGACCGCTGCACCGTAGTACTCTATTCTCGGTCAACGTTGACTGGATGGCGCATACAACTTCTGCAAACAGCTTGATCTTGTCCGCCTGCGACACCTTCTCTCAGGAGTAGATAAACCATGATCGCACTTTATTTTTTGCTGCTGCTTCTCTCATTGCCGCTGTGGTTCTGGTTATGTGTACGCATCTGGAAAGTCAGCCCAGCCGGCGCAGGATTCAGTTTCTTCCTGTTTTTCCCAGGCTTATATTGGTCATACAAACTATGGGACGATCCTGAAGCCAAAATCCGCACTGCTGCTTACGCCAATCTTGCACTTTTCCTCCTGACGTTAGTGGTCCGTCTCCAGTTGCCGGACGATTGGATGCAAAGAGTGATTGGCGGCACACAATATGCTCAAAAAGTAAAAAAAGCGGAGAAGAAGCGCGTGAGCTCCGACATGGAGCGTTGGTGTCGCGAGCAAAATGACGCGGCCTACGACCCTGACCTGAAAACCTGTGTTGAACGCAGCAAAAAAGAAGCGCTTGCTCAAGGAATCGATAAACAAATTTTCAGCCGCTTGACCGCACATTTGGAGCACAGCGGCATCAAAGGAGAATTCGATCACAGCAAATCAGGAACAGCGATTAAATTGGCATCGACAGAACAAATCGCAGAAGTCACATCATATTATTTTTTACCGTTCTCGATGTCGCAACCACGGATTTCGGTGTTGTTATGCGTATCGTCGTCAGCCTGCGCCAGTTATATCGAAAATATCAAGGACCGCAGCATCATCAATATGATTCGCAATGAGAATCTGATTTTGATGGTGCCGTGGGATTCGATGGAAGATCCAAAGATCAAGGAATTGAATGCGGTGTTTTTGGATTTTAAAACCAGCTAATTACTGCACTTGTTTCACAGACCAATTATTTAACGAAAAACTCCTCTGCCTGAGACAAGAAGCACTCGTAAAACTGCACTCCCAATTCGGCAACAGCAATAACATTCATTGGATCGACAAAATTACCGAGATGTGAGGTGGGAATTGGATACGTTCGGCCACGATTCGTTATCGGCAGTAATGTCGTCCTTGCTGGAAGAAAGTCGATTCTTATCTTTTGAGGAGACTGTATAAAGATTTTCCCGTTTTTTATTTCCATGTGTTCGATGTACAAACTATTTCCTTCTGCCGCATTAATTCCTATGCCACCAGGATCCCTTCCAATGATTTCATTGATCGTATGTTCATCTGCGCCACGTGCGTTTACAAGGTATGACAAGAGTGGATCTGATCTTCGCAGCGGCTCAAACTTTCCTTTCCAGCCATTCCATTTTGGGCTCTTGCCGAAATGATTAATTCCTTTAGTCCATACTCGTTCTAAGCGACCAAGAAGTTCTTTCCAGCTTTCATCGAACTCATCAAGAGTTTTGGCGTTACGCATAGCTTCGACCGCAGCACGAGCTTTAGCAAGTTCAAGAGATGGTTGTTTAGAATACTGCATGGTTCAGTCACATCATTCTTCAATCCACTTCAACACTTCTTCCCACTGCTCCAAATCTTTCTCCACCCGCGACGGCGCTGCATCCCAAATCGTCGCCCCCTGCGCCGCCAGCTGCACATAATTCTGGGTATCGCGGATATAACCCATCACCGGCAAGCCTAAACTATTCACGTAATGCGCCAACTGGTCTGCCGCACGTGTGCGGCTATTCACGCGCATTCCCAAAATGCCTATTTTGAATTTGCCCTTGTGATTGATTAATTTTTGCAGAAAAGCTTGCGTGGCCATGATGTCGAACACTGATGGCTGCAATGGCACGATGACTTTATCGGCAATCCGCAAAACTTCATCCAGACGTGCGCCATCCAAACCTGCAGGTGTATCCAGCACCATATGCGTAGTGCCTTTGGGTGGCTTGGCGATGTTGCCTGTACCGATTTCCCATGAACGGATCGGCGGCAAGGTATCTGCCCGGATATCCAGCCATGAGCGCGACGACTGCTGCACATCGATGTCGCCCAGCATCACGTTATAGCCCTGGTAAGTGAAATACCCGGCAAGATTGGTCGAGAAAGTGCTTTTGCCAACTCCCCCCTTGGGATTGGCGATGACGAAGACTGGCATGGTTACCCTCTTATTATTTGAAATACCAAGTACAACTTAAACCATTGGAATGGCTTTTCTTTGCAAGAATATCATGATGTTTTGAAAAATGATAAGGGCTTATAGTTGTACGTTATTGCGTCGCACAATATTAATCAGAATGATTGGATAGCAGCGCTTCAAGTAATGGCTTTGATGCAGCAGCCAGACGATCCAGGCTTTGCTCGCGCAATTGCACTGAATCGACCACGATGTCGCTGTTCAATCCTGCCCAGCGCAATAATGCTGCGCCGGCTTCTACATGATCGAACAGTCCATGCAGATACGTGCCGAGGATTTGACCATCCTCCGACAGCACGCCTTCAGGACGGTCGCCGATATAAAAAGCGGGACGCGTCAATGCCGAGCCTTGCGACCTTCCCATATGGATCTCATAGCCACTCACCTTAGCATCGGCAAATGCGCAACGGCCGCTGACTTGCACCAAGCGTTTTTCTTGCGTCAATTCTGTCGTGATATCAAGCAGTCCGAGTGCCAGCGTCATGCCGGATTTATCTTCGATACCATGCGGATCGGCGACATACTGGCCCAGCATTTGAAACCCGCCGCAAATGCCGATCACTTTCCCTCCGTAGCGCAAATGCTTGCTCAAAGCTTGCTTCCAGCCTTGTTTCACCAGCCAGTCGAGATCGGCGCGTGTATTTTTACTGCCCGGCAAAATGATCAAATCAGCGGACGGAATCGCTTGTCCCGGTCCGATGAATTGGAGATCAAGATCAGGATGCGCGCGCAGCGCATCGAAGTCGGTATGGTTACTGATGCGCGGCAGCACAGGCACCACTACGCGGAATGCGCCGCGCGTGGTTTGCATCGGCTGAATTGCATCTTCCGCATCCAGAAACAAGCCGTGCAAATATGGCAGCACGGCGAGTACCGGCTTGCCGGTCTGTTGCTCCAACCATTCCAATCCCGGCTCCAGCAAACTGATATCGCCGCGAAATCGATTGATCACAAAACCGATGATGCGCTTGCGCTCGCTTTCGGAAAGACAGGACAAGGTGCCGACGATATGTGCGAACACGCCACCACGATCGATGTCCGCAACAAGAATCACCGGACAATCGACCGCTTCGGCAAAACCCATATTGGCGATATCGCGATCACGCAAATTGATTTCGGCCGGGCTGCCTGCGCCTTCCACAATAATGGTTTCATAGCGCTCGCTTAATCTGCGATAGGAAGCCAGCACCGCATCCATTGCGACTGTTTTATATTGATGATAGTCGCGTGCATTCATGTCGGCTTGCACCTTGCCGTGAATGATCACTTGTGCGCCGGTGTCGCTCGATGGTTTAAGCAGCACCGGGTTCATGTCGGTATGCGGCGCGATCCCGGCGGCCAATGCCTGCAGTGCTTGCGCGCGCCCGATCTCGCCGCCATCAGACGTCACCGCGCTGTTCAACGCCATGTTCTGCGGTTTGAATGGCGCGACTTTCATACCTTGTTGTGCCAATAGACGACAGAGTGCTGCGACGACCGTGCTTTTTCCGGCATCAGAAGTCGTGCCTTGCACCATCAAGGTTTGAAAAGGAAATTTCATGTCGTCTGCTGTGTTGCCTGCCAACGTTCGATCATGTCGCTGACTTGCTGCAAACCTTCGGTGATGACCGATGGACCGGGCGACAAAATATCGGCAGATTTAATTTCGAACACCATGTTGTTTTGCAAAGCGGGTATGGTCTCCCACCCTTCACGTGTGCGTAACGAATCCGGTTGAAATTTTTTGCCGCACCATGAGCCGATGATGATGTCCGGCGCGCGACGCACGACTTCTTGCGGATCGGCGATGATGCGTTGTGTAGCGCTGGAGTGAACTGCCAATTCTGGAAACGCATCGTCGCCACCTGCGATGCCGATCACTTCCGAAGCCCAGCCGATACCACTCATTAACGGGTCGTTCCATTCTTCGAAATAAATTTTCGGTCGATGTGTCCATTGTGCCGCTTTGGCACGCACTGCATCGATTTGCTTTTGCAGATCGGCGATCAATTGCTTCCCTGCTTCCTGACGCTCGACCAGTGCCGCCAGCACACCGATCATGTGCATGATGCCGGCCACGCTGCGCTGATTGAATAGATGCACCTCGACACCCGCATGCGCAAGGTCGCGGCAGATATCGGCTTGCAAATTGCAAAAACCAATCACCAGATCAGGATTGACTGCAAGAATCCGCTCCAGTTTGGAAGATGAGAATCCGCTGATCTTCGGCTTCTCTTTGCGAGCACGCGGCGGCCGAACGGAGAAGCCGGAAATGCCTGCAATGGAATCTTCCGCACCGAGCGCATACAAAGTTTCCACCGATTCGGTACAGAGACAGGCGATACGTTGATAGTGGCTCATGGTTGGGCCTTCTGGGATTTGTTTCTGTGACTGCGAACCTGTTCGAGTTTTTCGCATAAGGATGCAGCGCCTGCAATCATGCGTGGACCGGCGCGATTGAGCAGATTGCCATCGAGCGTCATCAAGTTGCCGTTGCGTACTGCTGTCATGGTCTTGTAGGGTTTCCAGATATCGACACCGCCGCCGACTGGATGGCGTTCCGCCGTGCTGAAGATTGCTTCGGGGTCAGCTTGCAATACCGCTTCAATACTCACCACTGGTGCGGTCACCTTCAAATTGGCGAAGATATTTTCGCCGCCGCATAAGCGAATCGCATCGCTGACAATGTGCTGGCCATTCAGCGTATACAGCGGCTTGTCCCATACCTGATAAAACATGCGTACCGTTGGGCGATTACTGTATTGCGTCGCCAGATTGGCAAGCTTTTGACGCAAGTCTGTCGCTGCCTGCTGCGCGACTTTTTCCGTGCCGAGCAATTGCCCGAGGCGCAGCAGACTGTCTGGAATATCATTGAGCTTATGCAGATCGCTATAGAACACCGGAATGTTCAGCTTGCTTAACTGTTCCAGCTGTCGCTCTGAACTGCCATGCCGCCATATCACCAGCAAATCAGGTTTCATCGCAATGACACGTTCCAAATCCACTTGACTATTATCGCCAATTTGCGTGATGTGTTTGGCAGCCTCCGGGTAATCGCTGTAGGTGACCGTGCCCACAATATGATCGCCGCCACCGGCAGCAAACAACATTTCAGTGACGTGCGGCGCCATCGAGATAACGCGTTGCGCCGGTTTTTGCAGCGTCACCACATTGCCGTCATCGTCGCGTACGCTGATGGCCGCTGCCGTATTTCCAATCAGCAGACAAGTCATGCAAATTAACGCTCCAAACAATCTCATTGCTTGCTCCATTTTTTCATGTTGAAGCATTCCTTGAAAACAGCGCCGCGACAGCAGCTGGACAAGATGGAAAGTACGCATGGAAATACGACGCAGTCAACGAGCCGACTCGATACACGGCTTCACCGTAGTCGCCCGATGGATGTTTTGCCGTGCAAACCATCGGCGCAATTCCCGTCTCCATGCAGGAATAATGAAAGGTATGGCCGCGCACAATACCTTGTGGCAGCGGCATGCCTTGCGGGCCGATTCCGGCAAGCCGTGTCTGCATCAATACGCGTCCCGCCAGCAGACCTGCCATCGGCCACGATTGGCCTTCCTGATCGATCAACGTATCGGCGATCGCCATCATGCCGCCGCATTCAGCCCAGATCGGCACATCATCCGCATGCAATTGACGGATCGACTTTTGCCATTTCACTGCCTGCGACAACGTGGGTGCATGCAGCTCTGGATAACCGCCAGGCAAATACACCGCATCGGCATCGTGCGGCACCGGTTCATCAGCCAATGGCGAAAAGAATTTGAGTGTGGCACCAAGCTCGCGCAAGCAATCAAGATTGGCCGGATACAAAAATGCAAACGCAGCGTCGCGTGCAATCGCAATGGTTTTACCTGCCAATAATGGCGTCACCGGCACAACCTGCTCAGGAAATTCAATGCGAACTGGTTGCAATCGATTCCATGCAGTTTCGTCAAACACAAGTTGATCTGCGAGCTTGTCGAGCAGTGTTTCGATATCTGCTACTTCGGCCGGCTGCACCAAACCAAGATGCCGTTCCGGCAGTGATTGTGTTTGGCTCGGCAAGGTCGCAAACAATGGAATCTCGCGCAGCGATGCTGCCACCATGTTTGCATGCGCTGCACTGCCGACACGATTGGCGATGACGCCGGCCAATTCGGCAGGCCCGTAATCGCGCAAACCATGTACCAATGCACCGGCCGTTTGCGCCATTGCCGACGCGTCGATCACTGCCATGGCCGGCACGCCGAATGCACGCGCCAGATCGGCCGATGACGGCGTGCCGTCATACAAACCCATCACACCTTCAATCAAAATCACATCAGCTTCGCTTGCTGCTTGCGCCAATTGACTGCGGCATAGCTCAAGGCCGACCATCCACAAATCCAGTGATTGCACCGCTGCGCCGCTGGCGCGTTCCAGTATCATCGGATCGAGAAAATCGGGACCGGTTTTAAAAACCCTCACGCGCTTGCCTTGATTTTTCAGCTTGCGTGCCAACGCGGCAGTGACCGTCGTCTTGCCTTGTCCGGATGCGATCGCCGATACCAGCAGGATGCGCACGTCGATATGTGATGTCACCACTCCACTCCCGGTTGCGCCACGATGCCTGCAGCAAATGCGTGCTTCACTTCTCGCATCTCCGTCACCGTATCGGCAATCTCGATCAGCTCAGGCAATGCGCCGCGCCCGGTGATGACTACGTGCTGCATTTCCGGCCGTGCCTTCAGATCGGCAATCACTTGCTGTACATCGAGGTAATGATATTTGAGTGCGATATTGAGTTCGTCAAACATTACCAATCCAATCGATTGATCGGATAAAAATGCCTTGCCCTTTTCCCACGCGGCCTGTGCCTTTTCGATATCGCGCTCGCGGTTTTGCGTTTCCCAGGTATAGCCTTCTCCCATCGCATGGAAGCTGACTTCCTCCGGAAATCGCCGCAGAAATTTTTCTTCGCCGGTCGACATCGCACCCTTGATGAATTGCACTATGCCGACTTTCATGCCATGCCCCATTGCACGAATCACCATACCGAAACCGCTGGAGCTCTTTCCTTTGCCGTTGCCAGTGGTGATGACGATCACGCCGGTCTTGCGTTGTGCCTGCTTGATTTTTTCATCGATAATCGCTTTCTTGCGTTCCATCCGCACGCGATGCCGTTCATTGATGCCGTCATTGCTTGCATTGTTACTGTTGCGTTCACTCATGATATTTTCTCAACAGGCATAAAAAGAGTTCGTTTGCCGTGCTGTATGGTTTCAATCGGATGGCCGAGGCAACGACTCAGCAATGGCGCCTGCATTACGTCATCCACAGTCCCGTCCTGCCATTGCCCATCGCCCATCAGCAGTAATGCATGCGTCGCCACGCTATGTGCCAGATTCAAGTCATGGCCAACCATCACTGCAACTTTTCCTTGATCCAGACATAAGCGCGCCAGCAAACTCATGACGCTGACCTGATGTGAGAGATCGAGCGCATTGGCCGGCTCATCCAGCAACAGCAAGGGTGTGTTCTGCGCCAGCAGCGCTGCGATCGCTACGCGCTGTCGTTCGCCACCCGACAAAGTGCGTAGATCGCGTTCAGCCAGATCGGTAATATCCATTGCTTGCAATGCGGCGTATGCGATCTGATGGTCATCACTATTTTCCCAATAACGATCGGCCTGGTAAGGATGACGGGCAGTGAGAACAGCGTCGATGACACGATAACCGAATGCATCGCTGCGCGATTGCGGCAGATAGGCACGCATGCGTGCCAGTGCATCCAAGGGCCAGTCAGCCAAAGGCTTGTCTTTGATCGCCACACTACCTGCATCGATTGCACGCAAACCGGCGAGTGTACGCAGCAGTGTGCTTTTGCCTGCGCCATTGCGTCCGATGACACACCAGAATTGGCCTGCTCCAATCTGCCAATTCAAATCATCGAGCAGAACACGCTCTCCCATTTGCAGCTTTAGATGATTGGTGGTTAGCATGTCGTTCATATTATTTGCGCCGGATATGATGCAGCTGAATCAGGAACATCGGCACACCGATCATCGCGGTCACAACGCCAACCGGCAATTGCTGTGGCGCGATGATCGTGCGCGCCAATATGTCTGCCAATACCAGAAAGGTGCCGCCAACCAGCGTTGCAGCCGGTAGCAATAAGCGGTGATCCGGCCCCAGAACAAAGCGACATGCATGCGGCACAATCAAGCCGACAAAACCAATACTGCCTGCACTGGTGACCGCGCTGGCAGTGAGCAAGCCCGAACAAAAAAACAAACCCTGCCGAAGTGCGCCGACACGGATGCCCAGCGTGGCAGCGACTTCAGCATGCAGCGCGACGACATTGATTGCCCGTGCCACACGCAATGCAAACACCAATGCACCCGCCAATACCAGCCACGGCAACCAGCGTAGTTGCGTGCCGGACAGATCTCCAATGATCCAGAACACCATGCCGCGCAAATTGCTTTCCGGTGCAATCGATAATATCAAGGTCACAAATGCCATGCAGCCGGATGACAGGATCACGCCGGTCAACAACAGCAACGCTGCACCGCCTTCCGCTACCAGGCCTTCACGCAGATCACGCCTGGCAAAAAGATACAGCAGCATCGATACTGCTATTGCCCCGCCAAATGCGGCAGCGTCGACTATCCAGGCGGCAGACATGAACAACATCGCCGTCAGTGCGCCGACCGATGCGCCGCCCGACACGCCGAGTACATAAGGATCCGCCAATGGATTGCGCAGCAATGCTTGCATCATCACACCTGCCAGCGCCAGCGCACTGCCGGTCACAAAGGCCGACAATGCGCGACCAAGACGCAATTCGAGCAAAGTGGATGCCAAGGTGGATGGTGCGCCGCGCAGTAAATCCATCAATGCGCCAGCCAGATCAGATATTGAAACGGAGACGGAACCGACCAAGCAGGCAAGCAGGATGACGGCGATGGCCAGCAACCCCAACGTGATCAGGATGACGGCACTACGATGCCTGTTAACCGAAACAGATGCAGCAAAAACGGGAGAGTGATCGGCCATGCTTATCCTTGTGGTTAAGCATTCATGATGAAATGTTATCAGACTGCATAAGCAGGATGAAACAGCCACTATTACCGCACAACATCGACGTCGAAAGCGCGATCGAGCCCCTCCCTGCAAGCCAAGCCAGAATGGTGGGGGCGCGATGCGATGGCGTCATGGATTTTTGCGTATCAATTATTATTGCTGCCAGTTCAAACCAACAAATACGCCGCGTGGCGGTTGGTTATATCCGTAAGCCGTTTGGTAATCACGATTGAATGCATTTTCGATGCGTCCATATGCTGATAACGTTTTATTAATCTGATAGCGGGTATTGAAGTTGGCCAGCCAATAAGGACTTAACTCTCGTTTATTTGAAGTACTTGGTGCAGTAAAATCAACATCGGGGCGACTACTAGCGTATTGGAAATCCGAGCCGACCTTCCAAGCACCCAATGATTTTGCCAGAGACAAAGAAGCTAAAGTATGAGCGCGGCGAATCAGGATATCCCTCGATGTTTCATCTCTTGGTTGTTGAAATGTGAGAGCAAGGCGACTATCGATATCCGCAATCTTGCCTGTGGCGCTTAGCTCCAAACCCTTATTACTTGATTTCGCGATATTGAATGTCGGACAGCTGGCTGGATGTGCGCCGCTAAAACATTCGTTAGGGTCAATTCCAAATTGATTCTTGGTCAGAGTCCTAAAAGCGGTGGCCCGTAGAATCGTTTTTCCTGCCGTATATTGCGTACCCAGCTCTAACGATTTTGATTTTTCCGATTGCAGATTCGGATTTTTACTAATTCCGTCATACAGTTGTGCCAAGTTAGGGGCTAAGAATGCAGTCGATGCATTCGCAATCAATTTGATATTGTCCGTTATCAGATAACCATATCCGAGGAAGCCCGTCACATCAGATCCGGCACCACCAACTTGGTCATAACGAACATTTAACTGCAATTGATGCGAGTCAAACTTTCCGTTCAGCCCAGAGTACACGCTGGATGTCGAACGGCTGTAGGTATTTTCGGTCACAAAGCCAGCGAAATTGGAAAACGCATCCAGTTTTTCTCGCCCCAGATCGGCACCGGCATTCAAAATCCAATTGGTTAATAAATTAATTTCATTCGCCCATTGCAGCAAAGTTGCATCGCCATTGTCACGGATAGTATAAGGTGAAGAGGACACATTAACATTTTCATTGCGCGTTGCTGTTTGCGACAACGTCACGGTCGACATCCAATTTGATGTAAAACGATCCTTGGAAAAAGCCGCGAGTGATTGTTGTTTAGAGTGCGCGTAATTAGCATCCGTCGGCGCGCCAAAACCACCACCATCGTAGCTATTCTTCCCATCATTGTCATATGCGCGCAGTCCAATTTCGTGCCCTCTATCCCATTCCTGCGACAAGTTGGCAGACACACTGGTATTGCGGTCACCGTTCTTGTCAGGATTTTCAGTCGGATATTGCGTCGTATTATTCGCTGATATGCCATCCGTTTTATAACGAGTCATCGACAACGCATAACGTGTATCACCGGTTTTTCCGGATACACCGCCCGTCAATTGTGCCGTTCCGCGCGATCCGATTTCAGTAGAAAGATTAAATGCTGCCGGACCTGACCCTTGTTTAGTAAAAATCTGGATTACGCCACCTATCGCACTGGTACCGTAAATTGCCGACACATTGCCACGCACGATTTCGATATGGTCGATTTGTTCCGGCAAGATATGCTCAAGTGCCGGTAGCGGTGAAAAACCCTGCCTGCGCACCGGTACGCCATCGACCAGAATCAATGCTTCACTGGGTGGCGCTCCACGCATGAAGAGCGACGTCAATTGTCCGGGACCACCGGTCTGCGTTAATTGCACGCCAGCTTCACGCCGCAATAGCGATGGTAAATCAGTTACAGGATTGTTGCGGATATCTTCCGCAGTAATCACCGTCGTATGCGGCAGCGCATCGATTTGCGGTTGTTCAATACGTGAAGCGGTTACCACGACTGGTGGCAGCATCGTATCGGTAGAAGAAGTTTGCGCCGAAACATCACACGCAACAGAAAAAAAAGCAATGGCAGACAACGTGCGCACAGTGGCACACAATAGGTTTGAATGGACAATCAACATGATATGAGACCCAGAAGGAGCATCCCGCGAGCTTCCCCGCAAGCGAGACTAATCAGGAGCGCACGGATGCAAATCCGGAGAATTGCATTGGACGAAAACCATCCCGTTCCGTCGCTCCCACCTGTCTTGGCCGGTATCCGGGCTCACAAGTCAAACTACGTCACCTTCCCATGAATGAAGCGATTGCCGTTTTTTGAACCTTCAATCGCTTTTACACAGTGGTATTGAGACATAGCCAGTATGGCAAAGTG
The DNA here is from genome assembly GCA_036560485.1 of Burkholderiaceae bacterium. GTDB lineage: Bacteria > Pseudomonadota > Gammaproteobacteria > Burkholderiales > Burkholderiaceae_D > DATBRC01. The sequence continues at coordinate 20,165 of DATBRC010000016.1, read as the reverse complement.
CCATACGCTTGCTTACCGTTGCGGGGGCAGCACACGCTAGCGTATTGATTCCGTAAAGCTGAAATCGCGCCTCGTGTTTCCCGTTTAACTGCGTGCCAGGAAAGGCACGCGTGCACCAAAACCTGACAAGTTTAGTCGGTTTTGATATATGGAGTCAATTTGCAAAGATTTGAAAGCCCCTATTCCGAATAGAATAAAGACTTCGGATACATACTGGATTTCTCTGCTGCGGCCACCATAACAATCCAGCCATCGACAACAAACAACACACTTAGTGCGCTCTACTTTTCGACATGCGTTAAAGCAACTACACTAAGAGCATCGTGCTTTCACATTCTCAGATTGAATTCCCATGACTACGATGCCGCATCCTCTCGCCGATTATTACAGCCAGCAGTACAACGCGCGTGCAATGATCCACGATCATCCTTATATTTTCACACGCTGGATGCAGGAATCAGCGCGAGTGCGTCGCACTAACCTTGGTTTGTTCGATTTGGCATATGGTGAGACTGATGGCGAGCGCATTGATTTTTTTCCAACGACACGTCGGGATGGGCCGCTACTGGTATTCATCCACGGCGGCTGGTGGCGTTCGCTCGACAAATCGGATTTTTCTTTCATTGCTCCTCCCTATACGCGCGCCGGTATCAACGTCGCGTTGACCAATTACACATTGGCGCCGCACACGTCGATTGACGAGATCGTCATGCAGCAGGTACGCGCACTTGCGTGGTTGTATCGCAGCGCACACAAATACCAATATGATCCGCGTCGCATTGTAGTTGCCGGACACTCCGCCGGCGCGCATCTAACCGCGATGCTGATGGCGGCAGTATGGCCGGTTTATGCTCCTGATTTACCTGCCAACCTGATCAAGGCAGCCTTCCTGATGTCCGGCCTGTATGACTTAGAACCGGTGCAGCATGCAGAATTTGTCAACGTTGACTTGAAACTGACGCCTGATCGTATCGACAAATTATCGCCAGCCCTGATGTCGCAATCCAGCGCAACGCCCTTCATGACGGCAGTTGGCGGTTTGGAATCGGATGAATTCAAGCGCCAGAATGCTTTGATCGGGCAAACCTGGAAGGCTAACCACCTCGGCGATCTTGCGCTTCCTGAAGCCAATCACCTGACTATTTGCGATGCATTCGCGACACCGGGCCATCGTTTATTTGAAACGGTTGCAAAATCGGTCTCACTGATCCATTCAGATCAAATGTAAGAGGTTGAAAACGCTGAAAATCTGACCGAAAATTGAATTTCTTAGGTATTATTAGTTGAGGCTCCTTAGACTCAAATCTGAGCTAACCTGAGCAGAAAAACAATATCCATATTCATATGGAAGCCAAACAAAGTTTATTTTATAAAATAACAACTTCGTGACTGTACCGAAAAAAATCGGGTAACGATCTAACGAGAGTTATTACCATCATTTTGGAGATGCACTGGCTATGACTGAAGATTTTGACGCGCTGTTTGAGCAAGTATCCGCCCAACGCTCAGAAACAGTGACAATGATGGCATCAACTTCCTCCAATGATTCAGGGCCCGGTGAGGCAGCTGCAAATACGGCGGATGATCAAATCTATAACGATTCTGCGACATCTGATAGCGCTCCTGCCGTCGCTTCCGAAACCGTCCAGGACAACCACAACAAGCCGATCTTCGACCGTCTTGGCGGCATTGTCCGCTTGATGCATGATTCACTGCGCGAGCTTGGTTATGATCGCGCGCTGTCCGATGCAGCCACCCAAATCACCGATGCGCAAGACCGCCTCGAATACATCGCGACGCTGACTGAACAAGCCGCCAACAAAGTCTTGAATACCATCGATGAAGGCATGCCGGCACAAGATACATTGGCAAAGAACGCAAAGGATATGGATAGCCGCTGGACCCAATTGTTTGAGGGCGACATGAGTCTGGAAGATTTCAAAAGGCTGGCTGCCGATTCCAAACAATTCTCCAACACCGTGATCGAAAGCACCGAAACTGAAAAAGCAAGACTGCTCGCGATCATGATGGCGCAGGATTTCCAGGACATCACCGGCCAACTAATCAAGAAGATTGTGGGGATCACCCAAAAAGTGGAAAGCGAATTGGCGCAAATCCTGCGTGACAATGCGCCGCCGGAATTGATCAAGGAAAAACCGCAAGAATTGATGCAGGGTCCAACTGCTTCAGCCTTGGTGCAAGATGATGTTGACAGCTTATTGGAAGGTCTTGGTTTCTAATGGACGACATGCTCAAGGAATTCGTCGTCGAGGCATTAGACCTTGCGACGAATGTGGAAGAGCACCTGCTTAGGCTGGAAAAGCACCCCGACGATTCAGAGACACTGAATGCGCTGTTTCGCTCGTTCCACACAATCAAAGGCGGCGCCGGTTTCATGAACCTGCCGGCGATGGTGTCGGCATGCCATCTCACTGAAAATTTGTTCGATGCATTAAGAACCGGCAAAGCACCCGTCACACCGACCGCAATTGAGGCGGCGTTGCAGGCAAGCGGATTTGTCGCCGACCAGCTCACCGCATTGGCGAATGGCACCGCTGCTGAACATCTGTCGGCAATGTCTGCAGATCTTGAAGATATCCTGACGATCGCCATCGAAGGCAAGACAATGGCAGCGGCAAAGCCGGCTGCAGCACCTGCTGCCATTGATGCGCCTGCACCATCGCAACCAGAACACGCATCAGATGACGGCATAGATTGGTATGCCCTCTACAAAGCCGTCGTACCGGAAGGAACAATAGCAGCAGTCATCACACCACAAGCTGCGCCTGCAGCGCTCGCATCTGCCAAACCGGCGGCTGCTGAACAAGGCAATAAACAAAATCTTGCGCCCGTCAAAGAAGACAGTATCCGGATTGATTCATCCAAATTGGATGCACTGTTGGAAGTAGCTGGCGAATCGGTTCAAGCTGCCAACCAAGCCAGCGTACTACTGGAAAAACTGTTGCAATTCAAGTTCGAAGGCGCAGCAGCCGGATTGATGACTACACTGGCTGAAACCCTGAGCCGCGCTTCACGCTATTCGACCGAGCTGCAACGCGCAACGCTGTCGACGCGCATGCAGCCGGTTGGACGGCTGTTTCAAAAATTCCCGCGGCTGGTTCGTGAACTTGCCAAGGATCTCGGCAAGGAAGTTGAGCTGGCTATCGAAGGTGCAGAGACTGAAGTCGACCGTGTCGTAGTCGATAGCCTGTACGATCCGCTGGTGCATATGTTGCGCAATTCACTTGATCACGGAATCGAAAATGCGGACGTCCGCAAAGCGGCCGGCAAGCCGGTGAGGTCGATCATTTCGCTGAAAGCGTGGCAAGAAGCCAATAGCGTGATGATTGAAATCTCCGACGACGGCAAAGGATTGAATGCGCAGGAACTGCGCCAGAAAGCGTTAAACAAAGGGCTCATCCACGATAATGCGGCGCAAACCGACGAGGAAGCATTTCAACTGATATTCTTGCCGGGCTTTTCGACAAAAGAGGTGGCATCCAGCGTCTCCGGCCGCGGTGTCGGCATGGATGTTGTGAAAACAGCGGTCGAAAAACATCGCGGCTCGATCAGCATCATGTCGACACTCGGTATCGGCACGCGCTTCACGATTCGCCTTCCGATTGAACTCTCGATCGTGCCGACTTTGCTGGTGCGCACGGCGGGTACCGCGCTGGCCTTGCCAATGTCAGTCGTGCAGCGCGTAGTGCAACTGCCGGACGAATTCCAGGAAGTCGGTGGCGCACCCGTTATGCGTGACCAGGGCCGCCCGATACCTGTTCGCTCATTGGGTGAGATTCTCGGCTATGAACCGGCTACAGAAAGAATCGGCATCGTGATCGCATGTCAGCAGCCTTATATTCTGGCGGCTGAAAAAATCGAAGGCACAGCGGAGATGGTGATCAAGCCACTGACCGCGATGACCGTTGTCGGCATTACCGGGACAGCACGTTCTGCAGAAGGTGAGTTGGTTCTGGTGCTGGATTTATCATTCCTGATGGATGGTTGCCGGACCAATGCGAGAATGGCTGCCTAAGAATCAGGCTTTATCCCCTTCAATAGCTCGTTTGCAAAATGGTCCATAAATCGGCTCGTCTTGCAGAAGCTGACGACGCGCTTCCAAATCAATCTGATCATGCGCCTGCCGCCACACGCGATAACCCTCTGTAAAATCTCCTACCGGCGTTGACAGAAACGCCAAATGAATCGGCGCGTCCTCCACCAGCACCAGATTCATATCAAGGCTATCGAGATGGCAAAGAATTTCATTCGCCACCGATGATTCATCCTCCCAATCATCGTATTGCGTATAGCCGGGCAAACAGCGATGACTCGCCCAATCCCATACGTCCTGCGTACTGAGTTCGCCGCTTTGCCATTTGGTCAGCAGCAGAAATAATTCGCCTCGGGTTACGTAGTTGTCAGTCATGGGAATGATCAATTAATGGAAACGAACGATCAACTATTTAAACCGCCCCGTCAACATCCAAAAATTCTCCAACCTCACAATCCGAATCTCCTTAACCGACTCCGCAAACCTCTTCCTCAACGCACTATCCGTCGGATAATTCTTCAGCACTTCATACCGCTCTCCATTCGGCAAAGTTCTAAGCTGAAAAGTATTCCCATCCAGATCCGTACGTGCAATGGTCGTGCTGTCACTCTCCACATGGCAATCATCCAGCAACACCAGCAACGCATCCTTCCCAAGCTTCTTGCGCAGCATAGCCAAAAAGCCTTGCTGTTCCTGGCGCTTCACATGCGACCACCAGAATCCGGCAAAGCAGGCAGTAAAGTTACCGTCAACATCCGGATCAAACGCATCCATCAAACGAAACTGTACCTTGTCGGACGGCAGTCCTTTGGCTTTTGCCTGCTCCAGCATTTCGGGATTGATATCAGTGGCCAGTACTGACCGAGCTGACGCAGCATATTGCTCCGTCCAATGTCCGGTGCCGCAAGCAAGTTCCAATACACGATGATCACTCAAGACATCGCTGACACACTCGTGCAACTGATCCAGATCCGATTGCTGGTCAGCGGTTGCATAATCCTGATCATACTTGCCTGCCAGCTTGGCATAGTACTTTGCCATTTCGTCGCGTTCTTTATTTTGCATCGTCACAACTCGTAAACATCTTTCTCGCCGTTCATCACTTGCTCTATCAATTTACGGTTCAAGGTAGGCGTCATCAATTCGATAAAGGTATACACATAACTGCGCAGATAAGCGCCTTGTTTCAACGCAACGCGCGACACATTTGTGCCGAACAGATTGCCTACACCCATCGCACGCAAATTCTTGTCGCGCTCGGCATCGAATGCCATGCCGGCAATAATACCAACACCCAATCCAAGCTCAACATAAGTTTTAATGACATCGGCATCAATCGCTTCGAGCAATACATCAGGCTTCAAGTGACGTACGGCGAATGCATGATCGATCTTGGCGCGACCGGTGAAAGCATTGTCATAAGTAATCAATGGGTAAGCTGCAATTTCTTCCAGCGTCAGCGATTTGGATTTAAGCAATGGATGCTCAGGTTGAGTAACCACAACATGTTCCCATTGATAGCACGGTATGGTGATAAGACCGTCGACTTCCGCAATCGATTCAGTAGCAATCGCGATATCCGCCTGATCGCGCAGCACCATTTCTGCAACCTGCTTTGGATTGCCTTGCAACAATGAAAGACGCACTTTGGGAAATTTTTGTGTAAACGCTTGTACGACCTTTGGTAACGAATAACGTGCTTGCGTATGCGTTGTAGCAATAGTCAAACTGCCACTGTCATGCGCTGCAAATTCTTTGCCGATACGTTTCAAGCCGTCAATTTCCTGCATGATCAATTCCACCGCCTTCAATACAGCCCTTCCCGGCTCAGTCAACCCGCGAATACGTTTGCCATGCCTGGTAAAGATATCGACGCCCAATTCTTCTTCCAATTCGATGATGGCCTTGGAAACACCCGGCTGCGACGTGAAAAGCGCCTTGGCAGCTTCAGTCAGGTTGAAGTTTTGCCTGACAGCTTCACGGACGAAACGTAATTGGTGAAGGTTCATATATTTTATTGTATTATTTGCAACTTATTTTTTCATTTGTATATGCCAAATAAGCATATAAGCAAATAAATACTAAGTAGTTTGGAATAAGCATGAAGTTTATTACGATTCAGGCTACTTTGCGCGAGGTCTTATGACGTTTTCTCTTACTTATGTAATTTCCGGTTTTGCGGTTGGCACGTTGGTTGGCCTGACTGGCGTCGGCGGCGGCTCTTTGATGACGCCGCTTTTGACGCTGTTATTCGGCATTTCCCCTACAGTCGCTGTCGGAACTGATCTGGCTTTTGCCTCCATTACCAAAGGCGCAGGGACATTTGCGCACCGTTTTCGCGGGACAGTGCATTGGAATGTCGTAAGGCTTCTATGCCTTGGCGCCCTGCCTGCTGCGCTTCTGTCGACGTTCGCTTTGAAATCTTTTGGCGCGCTTGATAAAGAGATTGCCCAAGTCATTCGCTATTCGATTGCCGTGTCCGTGCTGTTAACGGTTGTCGCGTTGTTATTTAGAGGACGCATGCAACGCTGGATCATTGCGAATCCTGATAAACAGCTGCAAGGCATGCAATTAAATGCTGCCACCATTCTGGCTGGCGCGCTGCTCGGCACATTAGTCACCATTTCATCAATTGGCGCAGGTGCTATCGGTGCAACATTATTGGTTTTGCTTTATCCTCGCCTGTCGCCGGCCGAGATCGCCGGCACGGATATCGCCTACGCGGTACCATTGACAGCAATCGCAGCATTCGGCCACTGGTGGTTGGGTTCAATCAACTGGGACTTGTTGGCGATGCTGCTGTTGGGTTCCGTGCCAGGCATCACGATCGGTTCATTGGCTGCCCGCTCGGTACCTGAAAAAGTGTTGCGCGGTTTGCTGGCAACCACTCTTACCGCTGTTGCGGTCAAACTAATTTATTAAGCTGTAGACATTAAGGATTTATGATGTATCGCTACGACCAATACGATCACCAAATCATCAAAGAGCGCGTCGCACAATATCGCGATCAGGTACGCCGCCGCCTGGCTGATGAATTGACCGAAGACGAATTCCGTCCGTTGCGTTTGCAAAACGGCCTGTACATGCAGCGTCATGCGTACATGCTGCGCGTTGCCGTGCCGTATGGTCTGTTGTCGTCCAAGCAGATGCGCATGTTCGCGTTTATCGCACGCAAGTATGACCGCGGTTATGGTCATTTCACTACACGACAAAACATTCAGTACAACTGGATCACGCTGGATCAGACGCCCGATATTCTGGCGCATTTGGCATCGGTTGAAATGCACGCAGTGCAGACCTCGGGCAACTGCATCCGCAACATCACGTCGGATGAATATTGCGGCGTCGCTGCGGATGAATTGATCGATCCGCGCCCGTATGCAGAAATCATGCGCCAGTGGAGCACCTTCCATCCGGAGTTTGCCTATCTGCCGCGCAAATTCAAGATGGCCTACAACGGCGCAGTGGAAGATCGTGCCGCGACAGCAATCCATGATGTCGCCTATACCGTCCTTAAAAATGACAAGGGCGAAATCGGCTTGCGCGTGATGGTCGGTGGCGGCATGGGCCGCACGCCGATTCTCGGCAGCGTAATCTGCGAATTCCTGCCATGGAAACACATGCTGACCTACACCGAAGCGATCATGCGCGTGTACAACCAGTACGGCCGTCGCGACAACATGTACAAGGCACGCATCAAGATTCTGGTGAAGGCAATCGGCATCGAAGACTTCCGCAAACAAGTGGAAGCGGAATGGGCTGACCTGAAGGACGGTCCAAGCACCTTGACGGACGAAGAGTTCAATCGCGTTGCTGCGTACTTCACGCCGCCCGCCTACGAAAAACTCGCAGGCAATGATGCCGGCGTAGAAGCATTCAAAGTTGAAAACAAAGCGTTCTCCAACTGGATGAAGCGCAATGTAAGAGCGCATAAAGTGCCGGGCTATGCGATCGTCACTTTGTCGCTGAAGAAAACCGGCGTGCCTCCTGGCGATGCAACCGCAGAACAAATGGATTTCGTTGCCGATCTGGCAGACCGTTACAGCTTCAGTGAATTGCGCGTCACGCACGAGCAGAATCTGGTGCTCGCCGACGTCAAGCAATCCGATTTGATCGAGCTGTGGAAAGAAGCGAAAGCACACGGCTTGGCCACACCGAACATCGGCTTGTTGACCGACATGATCTGCTGCCCCGGCGGCGATTTCTGCTCGTTGGCCAATGCGAAGTCGATTCCGATTGCCGGTGCAATTGCTGAACGTTTCGACAATCTCGATTTCCAGCATGACATCGGTGAAATCGAATTGAACATCTCGGGATGTATCAACGCCTGCGGTCATCATCACGTCGGCAACATCGGCATTCTTGGCGTCGACAAGGATGGCAACGAGTGGTACCAGGTTTCCATCGGCGGCGCGCAAGGTAATGAATCATCGATCGGCAAGATCATCGGCCCATCATTCTCTGCTCAACAAATGCCGGGTGTGGTCGAACGCTTGCTCGAAGTATATGTGCGCGACCGGATTGAAGATGAACGTTTCATCGATACCGTGCGCCGCATCGGTGTCACGCCGTTCAAGGATTATGTTTACGCATCGCCGATCAAAGGCGGTCATTTGGTTGGAGAAGATGCCTGTGTCTAATTTGATTATCAAAAACAGAGAAGTCGTCAGCGACGATTGGACCGTTGTGCGTCTGACCGAAGGCGATGCGCCGGAATCGTTCGCCGTCCCTGCCGGAAAAACCATCGTGCCGCTGACCGTATGGCAAGCACAGCATGAGGTGTTGCAAACGCGTAGCGATATCGGCGTATGGATCGACAGTCATGAGCGTCCGGAAGGATTGAAAGCAGATGCCGCGAAGCTGCCGGTGATTGCAGTCAACTTCCCGAAATTCGCAGATGGCCGCGGTTATTCGATCGCCTACAACTTGCGCGCACGCCTTGGCTTCACAGGTGAATTGCGCGCGATCGGCGACGTATTGCGCGATCAGCTGTTTTACATGCAGCGTGTGGGATTCAATTCATTTGCCACGCGCCCGGATCGCAGCATCCATGATGCGCTGAAAGGATTGACCGATTTTTCCGATCCTTACCAAACTTCGTGGGATCAGAAAATGCCGCTATTCAAACGGCATGAGCGTGGCAACGTCAATCAAGACACCAGCCAGCAGGCTCCTGTTGATTTCAGCATTTAGTTTTTTTCGACGACAAATGGCTCCGAGCATGCTGATACATTCGACCCCCACCCTAACCCTCCCCCTGCCCGGAGGAGGGAATTTACTCCTTCCCCCTTGCAGGGGGAAGGTTGGGATGGGGGTAGCGTATCCAAGGGTAAAATAAATTTAAGCAAGAGAAAAAATGACTGATTTCAATCAACTCGTTACAACAACACAAGCGACATTGGCGCGTGTTGCGAGCGATTTTTCGCCTGCGGTATTTGCGTCAAGCCTGGCAGCTGAAGACATGGTGCTGACCGACATGATCTTGCGCGCCAAGCTGCCGATTACGATCTTCACGCTGGAGACTGGCCGCTTGCATAAGGAAACCTTAGGCGTGCTGGATCGCATCAAGGAAACCTACGGCTACGATGTCGTGTTGTATCGCCCTGAAACAGCAGCGGTCGATGCGTACGTAAAACAAAACGGCTTGAATGCGTTTTATGAAAGCGTCGACATGCGCAAGGAATGCTGCCGCATCCGCAAGGTTGAACCGCTTAATCGCGCACTGGCCGGCAACAAGGCGTGGGTGACGGGACAGCGCCGTTCTCAATCGACCACGCGCGCCACACTCGATGTGCAAGAGAACGATGAAGCGCATGGCATGACCAAATTCAATCCGCTGGCTGACTGGTCGGAAGAAGACGTCTGGAACTATATTCGCAGCAACAATGTACCGTACAACCCGCTGCATGATAAAGGCTATCCATCGATCGGTTGCGAACCTTGCACCCGTGCGATCCAGCCGGGTGAAGATGTGCGTGCCGGACGCTGGTGGTGGGAGAATGCGGATAGTAAAGAATGTGGCTTGCATATTGTCGATGGCAAGCTGGTACGCATTAAAGCAATATAAAACACAACATTAATTGAAGAACATATGAATACAGCAGTCGAAAAATTATTCCTGGATGCAGCGAGTAACCGTCATCTGGATTGGCTCGAATCCGAAGCCATCCACATCATGCGCGAAGTTGCAGCCGAGTGCTCGAACCCTGCATTGCTCTTTTCGGGCGGCAAGGATTCGGTTGTGTTGTTGCGCATTGCCGAGAAAGCATTCCGTCCGGGTAAATTCCCGTTTCCGTTGGTGCACATCGATACCGGCCACAACTTTGAAGAAGTCATTACTTTCCGCGACAAACGCGTTGCTGAATTGGGCGAGCGTCTGATCGTCGGCTCGGTCGAAGATTCGATCAAACGCGGCACTGTGCGTCTGCGCAATCCGCTGACCGATTCGCGCAATGCTGCGCAAGCGGTGACGCTATTGGAAACGATTGCCGAACACAAATTCGACGCCTGCATCGGCGGCGCACGTCGCGATGAAGAAAAAGCCCGCGCTAAGGAACGTATCTTTTCATTCCGCGATGAATTCGGCCAATGGAATCCGAAAGCGCAACGTCCGGAGCTCTGGGACTTGTACAACACGCGCGTCCATCCGGGCGAAAACATGCGCGTATTCCCGATCTCCAACTGGACCGAACTCGACGTGTGGCAGTACATCGCACGCGAAAAACTCGAACTGCCACCGATTTATTTTGCGCATCAGCGTCAAGTGATTCCGCGCAATGGCTTGCTGGTGCCGTTGACCAATTTGACGCCGGCAAAAGAAGGCGAAACAGTTGAAACACGCACCGTGCGCTTCCGCACCGTCGGCGATATTTCCTGCACCTGCCCGGTTGCGTCCGATGCAGCAGATGTCGATGCGATCATCGCAGAAACCGCGGTCACGCAAATCACCGAACGCGGTGCAACGCGCATGGACGATCAGACATCCGAAGCATCGATGGAAAAACGTAAAAAAGAAGGATATTTCTAATGAGCGCGCAATTGAAAGAAGTTTCAGAGAAATCAGCAGAGCGCGGCTTGTTACGCTTCATCACCGCGGGTTCGGTTGATGATGGAAAGAGTACGCTGATCGGTCGTTTGCTGTTCGACAGCAAAGGCATCTTCGCCGACCAATTGGCTGCGGTATCGCGCGCAAAAAATAAACGCACCGTGGGCGATACGATTGACTTGTCGTTACTGACAGACGGACTGGAAGCCGAGCGTGAGCAAGGTATCACGATCGACGTCGCGTACCGTTACTTTGCGACGCCGAAACGCAAGTTCATCATCGCCGACACACCAGGCCACGAGCAATATACACGCAACATGGTGACGGGCGCGTCGACTGCAGATGCGGTCATCATTTTGATCGACGTATCGAAAGTAAAACTCGGTGACGATGGCAGCGTCGATTTGCTGATCCAGACCAAACGCCACTCGACCATTGCGCACCTGCTGCAGATTGAACATGTGGTGGTCGCTGTCAATAAGATGGATTTGGTCAATTACGATCAAACTGTGTATGACCGCATTGTTGGTGCATACCAGACTTTTGCCAAACAACTCGGCTTGAAGGATATCCGCCCGATTCCATTGTCTGCGCTGACCGGCGACAACGTGGTGACAGCCAGCGAAAAAATGTCGTGGTATCAAGGCCCAACTCTGATCGAGTTGCTGGAATCCTTGAGTGTCTATGATGAATCGCACGATGAGCCATTCCGCTTCCCAGTGCAATTGGTCGCGCGCCATAACGGCCACGAAGCGAATGACTTCCGCGGTTACATGGGCCGTATCGAAGCAGGTAAAGTACGCAAGGGCGACAAACTGGTCGTACAACCGAATGGTCTCAGCGCCACGGTCAAGGATCTTTTGACGCTGGAAGGTTCGCATGAATCCGCCGTGGTCGGCCAATCAGTAACCTTGTTACTGGAAGAATATCTCGATATTTCACGCGGCGACATGCTGGCCTCTGTCGAGCAGCCTGCGACTTTGCTCAAGACAGTTAATGCCGATGTGTGCTGGCTGTCGGAAGAGCCACTCGACCTGCGCCGCAAATACTGGTTGAAACATACAACCAAACAAGTTGCAGCGCGCATCACCAAAGTCGATACGCTGCTCGATATCAACACGCAAGAAAAACGTCCGGCCGATGGATTGAAGCTTAATGATATCGCCAGCATTTCGATCAATGTGCAGCAGCCATTGGCAGCCGATGCATACGATACGATTCGCGCAACCGGCTCGTTTATCCTGATCGATGAAGTGACGCATCAGACTGTTGCTGCGGGAATGATTCGGCTGGGTTAAGCTCATTCGGCAAAGTACCAGCAACGCCATTTGATAACACTGGATAACGCGTCATTCCCGCGAAGGCGGGAATCCATGAGCCGGTTGATTAAGTTAACTCACTATGGATTCCCGCTTTTGCGGGAATGACGGTAATATTGGTGTTCCAGTTCAAGGTAATCAACATTCGCCATGCCGTCAAATCTTCACGCACAACATCCCTCAATTCACGGCAAGGTCTACCTGATCGGTGCAGGCCCCGGCGCAGCCGACCTGATCACGGTACGCGGTGCACGGATTCTGGAACAGGCCGATGTGGTTCTTTACGATGCGCTGGTCACCGACGAAATGCTGGCGCGCTGCTCGCAAGCCATCAGGATTTCGGTCGGAAAACGTTCCGGTCAGCGCTCGACCGCGCAATCGTTCATCAATCAACAACTCGTTGAACTCGCAAAAAAATATGATTTGGTCGTACGCCTGAAAGGCGGCGATCCGATGATGTTCGGTCGTGCAGATGAAGAATTGCGTGCGCTGGAAGCAGAAGGCATCGAATACGAAATCGTTCCCGGCATCACTGCGGCATTGGCAGCAGCAGCTTATGCCAAACAACCGCTCACCAAACGCGGTATCGCACGCAGTGTCGCTTTTTTCACATCAAGCACTGCACCAGGCCATCCGGAACAAACCACACTGCCTGATTGCGATACCTTGGTCCAATACATGGGCGGAAAAGAAGCAGCGACAACCGCGCGGATCTTGCTTGAGCAAGGACGCTCTGTCACGACACCGGTCATCGTGATTGAAAATTGCAGTCGCGACAATCAGCGTATTCAGCATCTGCAATTGGGCGATTTGGAACGAGGTTTGGCTGACTGCCATGGGCCGGTGCTAGTCATGATAGGTGATGCATTGGCCACACGTTGAATTGAACTTTAATGATTCGCTGATCCGTATGCCATTGTATCCCTCCCTTGAAAAAGGAGGAACCTAAAACCACGCTAAGCTTAACCGTTCAAACTCTTCACACAATACGCCGCAACCGCATTCAACACATCCGTATCTTCGCCTACAGCAGGCGCCACTTTGAGCGTCAACTGCGGATAAGTCTTTTGCAAATTTTCGATCAGTATCGGCACGTCACGCAATACATGCCCGCCCTGCCCAAAGAATACCGGCACCACAGTCATCTCATTACATCCATGCGCCGTCAGTTGCGCCACCAAGGTCGGTAAATCCGGCACCATCAATTCCAAGAAGGCCAGCGCCACTTCTATATCAGGCTGCTGCGCTTGCAGTATTTGTTTCAAACGTTGAAACGGCGTAGCCCAGCGCGGATCGCGGGCGCCGTGACCGAAGAGAATAAGAGCGCTGGATTTTTTTTTCATGGTTAATGTCTTTGAACCCACCACAACGTACTAATCGCGATCAATAAATAGAGAACGCTCGGAAAAGCAGCTGTGAGCAATGCCGGCCATGTATTCAATAATCCGATATGCGAGAAAAGACTATTCACCAAGTGAAAACTCACGCCAATCATGATGCCGACAAAAATTTTCAGGCTGACGCCGCCGGAACGTACATGCAGATATGCAAACGGCAAGGCAAGCGCCATCATCACGAAAATCGCCAATGGATAAACCAGTTTCTTCCAAAAGGCAATTTCATAACGTTCCGTTACTTGCTTGCTTTCGGCCAGGTGTTTTGTATAAGCATAGAGATCATAGGCCGACATGCGATCAGGATCTGCAAACATGACACCTATGATTGCTGGTGTGATATCTGACACTAGTTCTTTGGACTCCGTCTTCCTGGTCGATAGCCCGACCGTGTTATTGGAATAATTTTCCGTCTCGAATACGGCATTGGAAAAATGCGTCTCGGTCACATTGTGCAAACGCCATATATGCTCACCTTGGTAATTCGCACTTGTCGCGATGATCATTGCAGTCATATGAAAATCGTTATCGAATTCATATAGTTTAACTCCCTGCAATTCACCATCCGACCCAATCTTTCGGACATTGAAAAATCTCGATCCCACCACGTCGCCCGTCATCCCTTGTGATTTGATGACATCCTTGGTCCATAATCCGGAACGAAATTCATTCGCGATTGTTGTACCCATTTTTTGCAATTTGAATTTACCGGCGGCCTCGCTTGCAAGCGGAGAAAGATATTCACCAAAGATAAAGGTAACGATCACGAAAACGAGTCCGATTTTTACCAGCATCCACCCTGCCATCGCAGTCGACATGCCGGAAACACGCATGATCGTAAATTCTGAAGTCGAGGAAAATTTTGCCATGACGACAATCGTCCCGATCAGTACGGCTATCGGCATCAATTCATATGTATAGCCGGGCATTCCCATCAAAATATACAGAAATGCATGCTGCACTTTATAGCCGCCATGACCGACTGATGACAACTCGTTCATCAGATCAAAAAAGGCAAACAACGCTAAAAACGCGACGAGCGTAAACAAGACTGCACTCGCGATTTCGGATGAAAAATATTTTTGTAAGGTTTTCATTTAGATGCGGCACGCCGAAATAAAATGGCCCGTTTCATCGCCCCCCATAGAGCCAGTGGATGATAGCGATGATTCATTTGCAAGCGCCATAAAAACAACCCGATAATCACCATCAGTGCCAATAAATGAATCGGCCACCATGCGGCAGCCAAAGACAATCTTTGCTGCACAACCATTGCCTGGAATACGTTCACCATATTCGTGTACACAAAAAATAACAGCAAGGCAACGATCATGTTAACCGACCGGCCGCCACGTGGATTTACAAAGCTCAATGGAATGGCCAGCAGCGTCAAGAGTAAACACATCAGCGGCAAGGAAATCCGCCATAATAATTCGCCGCGATTAAAATTATTGGGGTCTTCCAATAATGCCTTGGTCGGTAGTGAACGTGCCGACTTGTCTCCCGCAGCTGCACGTGATTCTCTGGACACCAATACGCCATAACTCTCAAATTCCATCATCTGGAAAGTTGTTTGAGCCGGCTCTCCATCGTAGCGTCGGCCTTTTTGTAACACGAGCAACTTGTCCCCGTGTTGATCAAGTTCGGTTGAACCTTCTTTCGCAACAATGACGCTGGGATGCCCTTCGCGCCAGGTATCGATGAAAATGTTTTTCAATTTCATTTCATTGCCGGCCGTCGCTTCCGCAAAAAATACGCGATCCGATGACGATGATTCCTGGAATTTTCCGGGAGAGACTTTTGCAATATCTTCGCGTTTTTCAAAACGCTCACGGAATTCAGTACTTTGCTGATTGGCCCAAGGCGTAATAAAGAAGCTTAACAAGGCAACCAACACGACATTAGGCATGCCAAATCGCAAAACCGGCCGGATCCATCGAGTCAAGCTCAAACCGGAAGCAAACCACACCACCATTTCCGAATCCTGATAGCTGCGCGTGACCACGGTCAGCACTGAAATAAAGCAGGTTGGAATCAAAATGACAGGCAAATAGTTCAAGGCGGCAAAAGCAATCAGCGACACCACATCCTGCGATGCGACTTTGCCACCGGCAGCTTGGCCGAGTATGCGAATCAGCATCGACGTGATGGTGATCGTGAACAGTGCCGTGAAGACCGCGCCTGCGGTGCTGCCAAGTTCGCGTCTGAGAGCGCGCTGAAAAATCATGGGGAGACTATAATCCTAGAATTGTGTGTCAATTAAGTGGTATCAACAACGGAGAATTTGATGGACTTTAGCATAAAAACATTCGACGCAAAAAATACAATTGCCACCGCCAAGACAGGCTGTCTTGTCATAGGCGTATTCGAAAATAAAAAATTGTCCCCGACTGCTCAATCAATGGATAAAAAAGGCGCCATCAGTGCCGCCATCAAATCCGGCGATATCACAGGCAAAGCAGGCTCCACCTTGCTGATGCGCCACATCGACGGCGTCGCGGCAGAGCGGCTGCTATTGGTTGGCTTGGGCAGCGAAGATGGCGTCACCGACAAGAATTTCATCAGCGCCGTGCAGGCAACCGCCCGCGTACTGGCGTCTCTAGGCGCGCAGGATGCGATCATCGCTTTGACATCGGACAATATCAAGGACCGCGATGTTTGCTGGGGGATCCGGACCACAGTCTTGGCGATTCGTGAAAATGCCTATCGGTCCGATGCGTTAAAGAGCAAGAAGGAACCGGCTCCAGCTGGCGTGAAAAAAATCGCGTTCGCTGTGTCGTCCAAGGAAGCCGATCAAGCCAAAGCTGCCGTCACGCAAAGCGTCGCGCTGGCCAACGGCATGGAATTGACCAAAGATCTGGGCAACATGCCCGCCAACTACTGCACGCCGACTTATCTTGCCAATACCGCCAAGAAATTGGCCAAGGACTACCAGTTAAACGTCGAAGTGCTGGACCGCAAGCAATTGGAAGCATTGAAGATGGGTAGCTTTCTATCTGTCACCAACGGCAGTGACCAACCACCGAAATTCATCGTGCTGAAACACATGGGCGGCAAGACGAAAGATGCACCGATCGTACTGGTCGGAAAAGGCATCACCTTCGACACCGGCGGCATCTCGCTCAAGCCAGGCGCCAACATGGATGAAATGAAATACGACATGTGCGGCGCGGCATCGGTACTCGGCACGCTGCGCGCAATTGCCGAGATGAAGCTGAAGCTCAACGTCATCGGCGTGATCCCGACTTGCGAAAACATGCCATCCGGCCGCGCGACCAAACCGGGCGATATCGTCACGTCGATGTCAGGGCAAACCATTGAAGTATTGAACACCGACGCCGAAGGCCGGCTGATTTTGTGCGATGCATTGACCTATGTGGAGCGTTTCAAACCTGCAGCGGTAGTCGATATCGCTACGCTCACCGGCGCTTGTGTGACCGCACTCGGCCATCACAATTCCGGTCTGTTCACACGGCATGATGATGCGCATGATGAGCTGGCTAATCAATTACTCTCCGCGGGAAAAACCATTGGCGACACCGCATGGCGTATGCCGATTGAAGATGTATATCAGGAACAATTGAAATCGAATTTTGCTGATATGGCGAATATCGGTGGGCCGGCAGCAGGCAGTATCACGGCAGCGTGTTTCCTTGAGCGGTACACGAAAAAATATACGTGGGCGCATTTGGATATTGCGGGGACTGCCTGGAAGAGCGGTGCTGCGAAAGGGGCGACTGGACGGCCTGTGCCGTTGTTGACGGCGTTTTTGGTTGGGCGAGAGAAAGCCCAAGGGAAAATGCAGGTGCCAGCTCAGACAAAAGCAAAGACTATTAAAAAGGTCGTGTGAACGAGTAGAACGGATTTATTACTTGCCGGAGATGTTGGGCTTTGAAGCGCAACATCTCACGACCAAACCTTTTTCAACTTAATCCCCAAAACAAATCCCCACATCCCGCGCAGTCTGTAACGTATCGCTGTCCATCGGCACACCCTTCATGCGCCCCGCCACCTCTTCCAGCGCGACATAATTCACATTGGGGAAAGCAAGCGCGACCATCACGCCATCATGTCCTTCGTCGAGTGCCCGCACGGCAGCCGCACCGAAGCGCAGCGCAGCCAGACGGTCGAATGACGTCGGGCTGCCACCGCGCAGCAAATGTCCGAGCACGACCACGCGTGTATCTTTGCCGGTACGCTGTTCAATTTCCTTCGCAACGCGCTCACCGATACCGCCCAGACGTTCGGCATGGCCGACCTCTGCCGGCTCCAGCACTGCACGCTGACCGCCAATCGGCTGTGCGCCTTCGGATACCATGATCAGTGAATACATGCGGCCATCGCGATCGCGCTTGCGCACTTTTTCGGCAACCTTGTCGAGATCGAATGGAATCTCCGGTATCAGAATGCTGTGCGCACTGCCGGAGATGCCAGCATGCAGCGCGATCCATCCGGCGTAGCGTCCCATGACTTCAATCACCATCACACGCTGATGACTCTCGGCGGTGCTGTGCAAACGATCCAGGCATTCGGTAGCGAAGGCAACCGCAGTGTCGAAACCGAAAGTAGTGTAGGTCTTGTCCAGGTCGTTATCGATGGTCTTCGGCACGCCGACTACCCGTAAACCTTTTTTATGCAACGCGTTGGCGATGGTGAGCGAGCCGTCGCCACCGATCGATATCAGCGCATCCAGTTTGTTCTTGCTGAAGTAATCCAGTATCTCGCCGGAGCGATCGATTTCCTTGATGCTGCCGTCCGGCATTGGCATCGGGAATTCCAGCGGGTTACCTTTGTTGGTGGTGCCGAGGATGGTGCCGCCCAGATGCGCAATACCCCGCACCATATCTCTTGTGAGACGATAGACACCTTTTCCTTCGTACTTATTGGGGTCGAGAATGCCGGTAAAACCATCGCGAATGCCGTAGATTTCCCAACCGCGGTTCGTTGCGGCGAGCACTGCCGCCCGGATGACTGCGTTAAGGCCGGGCGCGTCGCCGCCGCCGGTATTGATTGCTATGCGTTTGATCGGACTGGACATGAAAGCTGCTCCCGGACAATTGAAAGAGTGCGGATTGAGACTGATACACGACACTTACGGCAAAGTATCCACGGCATAAGTGATCAAGTCAACGGCCTGAGGCATCGCCGCATTTGCGTTGCTTTGTTAAACTTTTCCTGTCGCGACATAAAAAATCATGAAACAGTTACAATCTCACGATAGCGATTGAGAACCCATACCTACATTTTCCAGTCTTATTGGAAATAAATTCTAAAGATATGACCATGAAATTAGCCACCTGGAACGTCAACTCACTGAAAGTCCGCCTGCCGCAGGTACTGCAATGGCTGGCCGATAATCCAGTCGATGTGCTGTGCTTGCAAGAGACCAAAACCACCGATGATAAATTTCCGGTTGAAGCGATACAGGCGGCCGGGTATCACGTTGTTTTCAGCGGGCAAAAAACCTACAACGGCGTCGCAATCCTGTCGAAGCATCCGATCACCGATGTGGTGAAGAATAATCCGCTGTTTGAAGACGAGCAGCAACGCATCATCGCCGCCACCATTGAAGGTGTACGCGTGGTGTGTGCCTATGTTCCGAATGGGCAGTCGGTGGAGTCGGACAAATATCAATACAAGTTGAAATGGTTGCTGGCGTTGCGCGATTGGTTGAAACTGGAATTGCAAGCGCATCCGAATCTGGCTGTGCTGGGTGATTACAACATTGCACCGGAAGACCGTGATGTGCATGATCCGGTTTTGTGGCAAGGGCAGGTGCTGGTGTCGGAGCTGGAGCGTGAAGCGTTGCAACGCTTGATCGATTTGGGATTCAAGGATGCGTTTCGTTTATTCGATCAAGCGGAGAAATTATTTAGCTGGTGGGATTATCGGCAGATGGCGTTTCGGCGCAATATGGGGTTACGGATTGATCATATTTTGTTGTCGGGGCCGTTGGCTGCGCGGTGTAGTGGGTGTGTGATTGATAAATTGCCGCGGAAGTGGGAGCAGCCGTCGGATCATACGCCGGTGGTGGCGACGATTGAGTGAACGGTGTCTCCCCAGCGCACGCTGGGGTCCAGTGACGTATCCGACTTATGTCATATCGCCTGCTATTTAAAGACGTGACATTCTTATGCAGGATCACAAAGGCTTAGAGTAATTTTCTTGCGTGCTTTAGTCTGCCATTGCGCTTAAGATTTCTAAGACGTCAGTTCTTCGGACGACCATGCCGGGGGTAGCCCGGCGGCTACTCACTTTTCTTGCTTCGCTGTATAGACCGGAGACATAGGTAACAACTGTGCCGGGACATGGGTAACACATTTAATCGCATCTTTTTATGTGATGCAAGTCGA
>DATBRC010000015.1:0-117427 GCA_036560485.1 Burkholderiaceae bacterium | reverse complement strand
ACTGTAGCGACTGTTGAGCCATCGGCACCAGTTCTTTTTCTTCTTTTGTTAATATCGCTTGCTGAATTTCGCAATATTCTTTCATTGCGTTGCACAACTCGTTCATGGTTGATACGCCCTTATCAAAACACAATCCGATTTGCTGTTGCATATCCATGAATAGTTTCATTGAGCTGGATTTCAAGGATGCTAATTCAGCCAATATTTGATCTGTTGACGGCACAGTTTCATGAATGGCCGGAATTAAATACAAATCAACCTTGCGCGCCTGAGATTGTTTTTCTACTTGATAAAAATTTTTTATCGTCACATCGATTGAATGCAAGTAATGATCCTGCAATTTTGTCGAAATATCCGACTGGATGCCATGAATATGATGTTTAAAGTCGTCCAATATTCTCTGCATTTTTTGTTGTTCTAATGAGATCGCAGTAAGAAAATAGGTCATGCATAACATTTGAATTCCTTGAGTTATCGCGTCCCCACACTTCAACATCACTGTTTTGATGGGAACGACGTTATGTATTTTTAAAAATTGGATGACAAATCATGGCCACTTGGACAAGTGTAGGAGTGCGCCTAGGATATCGGATTGACATATCTCATAAATCATACTTAGAGCCACTTAAAAATTTATTCTTTTTTTACGAAAAAAGATTGCGAACAAATCGGCAGCACATAGACGTTATTTTCCATCGACAGATAGCCCGACTCATTAAGCAATCAATGCATTAAATAAAATACCGCGGCTGGATTTATGGGTGAAGAATTACCTGATTTGTCGTGCCTTAGCGCTGCCAAAGCGCTCGCAATACAATTTCACCTCTTTGATAATTAAAATCGAGGCTGCCTTTATATTGCTGACGCAACGCCTTGCCTATGCCACGTGCTAACTGTGCATCGGTAGTTGCAATGGAAAGTTTTTCAGCACGCTTGTCAATTGACATAATGCGTTGCAACGGATTTTCTGCTTTTTTTTCAAGCTCGATATTCCGGATCAAGGCCAACAATTCATCGCTGTGTTCTCTTGAAAATTTCCCTTGAATTGTTACAACACCTGCCGGCTTTTTATCATGAATTCTTCGGCAAGCCATGCAGATTGTTTTCGCCGTATCGTGCGGAGGGTGCGCCATCCATCGCCAACGCCCATTCATGTAGACTGCTCCGCAATCCTGGCATATCGATGTTTCCGAGGTTTCTTCACTTTGTGGAATGTAGTCTTCCAGCTTGCTCATTAAGGGGACGCGAGATTTTATGGACTGATGAGTAGATTCTCGGTTCATCTAAATATTCCTCATTAAAAATTGGTACAGTGATTAAGAACCTTTATTCCAGCAGGCCAAGTCGCCGCGGCGACTTGGCCTGCTGGAATAAAGGTTCTTACTCATTTCGCATTTAATTGCAAAATAAAATTTATTTTTATGGCGCGATATTTAACAAATATGCACTCATGAGTATTGGTTGGGAAACCGTTTTTTCCTTTGCGTTTTATCAAATGCAAACCAATAGTTCTCATCCTTCTGCAGTAGTGGGAGAAGAAAATAATCGAGATTGAAATTTATTACCTGAAGTCAACCGCCATCAACAAAACAGGATGTCCGCCGTTTTCTTCCAAATGGTGACGCGCAGCACTTTCTATTTTGCTTCTGCCATATTTAAAGGCTTGCAATAAATCATTCCCTGCCCTTGGATTGCCGCCAAAATGGTGTTGAAGTGCTTCGAAGGAAATTTCGCACCATATAAATTCCCCATCTATTTTTGCCTGGAACGAAATTGTTCCCATTGCAGTAATCTTTGGTGCTGTCAAATTTGGAAATTCAATAATCAAAAGTTTCTCCTGAAATATTTTCTAGTGGTCTGCTTCATAATGAGCAGCGCAATTCAAAATTCAAAGACAACAATATTTGTTGGATTGTGATCGGGAACCGGAGTTTCATCGGGACTCGGATGTTGTGGGGGAACAGGGTCTTCCGCGGGTTGCGGCACAGGTGGCTTATGTGGCATTACAAGCATGTTATTCATTTTAAAAAAGGCAATGAGACTATTTTGGAAGAGCAGTTCCGAAATCGATTTCAAAACAAGATATCTTTAAAAGACAATATTCCTGTCTTCAAAACGATTTATCAAGAACGCATTGCACCATATATTTAAAATGCAGCACATCGGATTCATATGCTTAATTGAGCAAAATCAGTTCGTATAGAAATGCGATCCTTAATATAACGAAGTGAGGGAGCCCTTAACCTTAATGCTGTCGCTGTAGTTATTAGCATTCGCGTTTTGGCGGTTTGATCTTTATTGCACATTTCCGTTTCATTTTTTGGACCTTGCCTTCTGATTATTATCAAACTATATTGTTTGAAAGGTCTTACTTATTCTTGACATCTATGCATAGACCATTGATATCACAAGTACGCATTACACATTTCCACAAATCTTATATAGCGGTTTACCTTACTACTCCAATGTGAAGGAAAAAATCTCATGTTCTCGTCCCCACACAATCAACTTTTGCATGCAACCAAATCGCTACTTGAAATGCAATTAGACGTAGCAAATAAACTGAGCATGAAAAATTTGGAAGGATTTTCCGACTTAATGAATTTGAATGCACATGTCTTGCATAACTCGCTCAACGATTCCATGGAAAAGATGCATGCCCTTCTTTCCTCCAAAAATTCACTGGAATTTTTCTCGCTGGTGGCAACACAGGCACAGCCTAATGCCGGCAAATTAATTTCCTATGGAAATGATCTTGTGGGAATCACCACCAGCATGCGTGATGAATTTTTCAAAGCTACCCAAATAGAAGTCGCTGAGACAAGTAAAGAAATGACGTCAATTCTTGAACACATGGTTGAGCACGAAACTGATAGTTTCAACAACATGATTCGACTGACGAAGGCGACTGTAAAAGAGGCGGAAGCGGAACAGGCGCAAGTGGTTCATGCCACTGAAGAGACCATCAAAAGACCAAGGGCAACGCCTCATAAAAGCGCGGAACAGCATCATGTGACCCAACGCAAGAAGCATGCATCAGCCGGCAGCAAGAAAACCAACGGGCATAGAAAAGCAACGCATTAAGAACCTATTCCAATTGCTCGTCTTGGATTTCTTGATGAATGCAGAAGGTCGAAAAATTTACGGCAGAAAATCAATGTGAGAAGAGCGGGAGCGTAATCACTATCCACGTTGCTGCCGCAAGTAACAATGTGAGCAGCACGGCAGCACTGCCAAAGTCCTTGGCATTCTTGGACAATGGGTTGCGCTCCAATGAAACCCGGTCGACCACTGCCTCAACTGCAGAATTAAGCAATTCAACAATCAGCACAAGCACAAGCACGCCTATCAACATTAACCTTTCCAGCGCAGACACCGGCAGGCACAAGGCAATGATGGTCGCCACTACAACGAGCAAAACTTCTTGTCGAAATGAATGCTCGCCTCTCCATGCGGATTTAAAACCTTCCAATGAATAGGAAAGCGCACTGAAAATACGCTTCAAGCCACTTTTGCTTTTAAATTCTGAAACAGGTTGATCTTGATTGTTCATGCGGCTATCTAAATTATTGTTGATAATATTCCCCCTCTTCGCATCATTCGCACTGAAAGGCGAATAGTCACTTTATTTCCGTTGTTTGTAAAGTTCGATGAACGTTTTACCCACCGGCTTGGGCATGTCGCGTGTTCTTGTCCATCCACTGACGAATGGTAACCATCTAATGGATTTTCTGCTACCGCTCGTTATGTTAAAAAACCGTGCCGCTATCTTTGTAGCCAAACGATACAAACGTGGACGCTTGGCAAAGTATGCCCACACATAAAATCCTATATATTCGATGCCGGGCCGCATCCGGCCTGCAAACTGCTTCTCGCGTAATTTCCTTAGTAAATCCGGCAATGGAATTTTAACCGGGCACACGACGTGACACTCGCCACAGAGCGTGGAAGCTTGCGGCAAATCCAGCGCTTTTTCTATCCCGACATAAGATGGCGTGAGCACACTGCCCATCGGCCCCGGATATACCCAACCATAACTGTGTCCGCCGATTTTTTGATACACCGGGCAATGGTTCATGCAAGCGCCGCATCGGATACATCGCAACATGTCCTGGAATTCGCTGCCGATCAAACCGGTGCGGCCGCCATCCACCAGCACAAAATACATATGCTCCGGTCCGTCCTGCTCCCCTGGCCCCTTAGGTCCTGTCAGCAACGAAAAGTAATTCGAGATGGATTGTCCGGTGGCTGAACGCGGCAACAAGCGCATCACGGTAGCCAAATCTTCCAATGTCGGCAAGACTTTCTCGATCCCGGTGACAACCACATGCACTTTGCCCGGCATGGTCGTGCACATGCCTTCGTTGCCTTCGTTGGTCACAATGGCAACCGAGCCTGTTTCTGCGATGATGAAATTACCGCCCGTGATGCCCATATCGGCAGACAAGAAATGCGGCCTGAGCATTTCGCGTGCTTCACGCGTCAATTCGGAAATGTCGGTCAAACGCGGCCGCTGATGCACGCGTGCGAATAAATCTGATATTTCTTCTTTGTCCTTATGCACGACAGGTGCAATGATGTGCGATGGCGCTTCATTGCCATTAATCTGCAATATGTATTCGCCAAGATCGGTTTCGATGGTTTGCACACCAGCCGCTTCCAAGGCGCTGTTAAGCGCCATTTCTTCCGACACCATCGATTTGGTCTTGATGGCTTTTTTGATGTCATGTTTTTTTGCGATGTCGACGACAAGTTGCGATGCATCTTCTGCACTCTCCGCATACAAAACGGTGGCGCCACGTCGCGTCGCTTCTTTCTCGAATATCTCCAGCCAGACATCGAGGTTTTCTATTGCACGCATACGTCGTTCAATGGCGGCATCGCGTGTACCTTCGAAATCATCCAGCTCGGCGATGGCGGATGCACGCCCCGTAACAAATTTGGTTGAAAGTTTTTTCAGGTTTTCTTGCAAGCGCTGATCCGCCAGTTTTTGGCCGGCACGTTGTCTGAAGTGCATTGATTGGGTTTGCATCAAACATCTCCCGCCAGCAATTGCGCCACATGGAACACGCGTGTCTTGTCGTCTCCGGTACGGCGCAACCTGCCTTCAATATTTAACATGCAGCCCAGATCGCCCAGCACCACGGCATCCGCCCCGCATGCGTGAATGTTCGCGCATTTTTCGTCAACGATTGCGGTGGAAATATCGCCGTATTTGATTGCAAACGTCCCGCCAAAACCGCAGCATGCGCGGTTGTCTTTCATTTCATTTAATTGCACGCCGGCGACATTGCTTAACAAGGCACGCGGTTGCGCTTCAACGCCGAGTTCACGCAATCCACAGCAGGAATCATGATAGGTAATGCTGCCGCGAAAGCTGCCGTTTCTTGGGCGCGGCAGCTTGTCGAGTTTCACTACATTGTGCAAAAAGTCTGTCAATTCGAATACACGTGCAGCGAGTCTTGCCACACGTCTCAACCATGCCGGGTCATCTAAAAATAAATCCATGTAATGCGTCTTGACCATGCCGCCACAGGAGCCGGAAGGAATGACCACGTAATCAAAACGCTCAAATTCACTAATGAATTTCTCTGCAAGTGCGCGTGCGGCCGGACGATTTCCCGAACTGTAACCCGGTTGACCGCAACAAGTTTGCGATTCCACTATCACCACTTCACAACCAGCTGCCTCCAGCAATTTCAACGCAGAAAAACCGATTTCCGGCCGCATCGTGTCAACGAGACAAGTTACAAATAATCCGACACGCATAGGAGGCTCCCTTATTTTCTACAGTCATCATTATGGCGCTCTTTGGCCGGAATACTACGAATGTACATGTGAAGAATATAGTGCGAAATGTACGAAAAATCGCGCCTACACCTTTTTGATTTTTTCACGATGTGATATAAATGAGCTATTGCAATGCACCAACCATGATATGAAAAACGAAATTTCTTCACCCGACGACAAAACGTCCATTCAAGTCATTGAACGGATGATAGCGCTGTTGGATACCCTCGCTCAATATCCCGATCCTGTCAGCTTGAAAGAGTTATCGATAGCTACCGGTTTGCATCCATCGACAGCTCATCGGATTCTGAACGACATGGTTTTGAAGCGATTTGTCGATCGTACCGAACCAGGCTCATATCGCCTGGGTATGCGGCTGCTGGAATTGGGCAATATCGTCAAAAGCCGCTTGAATGTGCGAGAAGCTGCACTCGACTTCATGCGCGGGTTGCATCGTAAAACGCATCAAACCATTAATTTATCGGTGCGGCAAAGCGATGAAATTGTTTATATCGACCGTGCCTTTTCCGAGCGCTCCGGCATGCAAGTGGTGCGCGCCATTGGCGGCCGTGCCCCACTGCATTTGACATCGACCGGTAAACTTTTTCTCTCAGTAGACGATCCGAAAACTGTACGTGCTTATGCCACACGCACAGGTTTGGCTGGCCACAATAAAAATTCGATCACCGACCTGACCAAACTGGAACGTGAGCTCAGCCTGGTACGGGCACGTGGCTTCGCTCGCGATAATGAGGAGCTGGAGTTAGGCGTGCGTTGCATGGCTGCGGGGATTCGCGATGACTCCGGAAAATTGATTGCGGGTCTATCGATTTCAGCACCGGCTGACAGATTGCAAGAAGAATGGCTGGAGGATCTTGTGGCAACGGCTAATCAAATTTCTGAGGTGCTTGGATACCGGCCTCAGGATGCTGCCAAATAACAGGCCGCTTGTTCTATCAAAAATAGTCGACGGCAATAATAAAAAATGGCGAACCCTGGTTCGCCATTTTTTCTGAATCTACGTGATCGCTGTTAGGCAGTCCCGTGTTTAAGCGCCGATACCGCCTGCGGTTGTGGCTTGGCCGACTCCAACCACTTCCTGATGCGGCTTGCATCTCCGATGCGGGATAATTTTCCTTTTGAATCCAGCAAGACCATTATAACGGAACGTCCTTCAATCTTTGTCAGCATCACAAGACAACGTCCCGCCTCGTTAATATATCCAGTTTTTTGCAAATCGATATCCCATTCAGGATTTTTGACCAGATGGTTTGTATTTGCGTAGTGCAGTGACCGCCTCCCGGTATTGACATCATATTGCGTATCAGTCGAATACTGGCAAAGGATCGGTTCCTGATGTGCTGCGATGACAAGCTTGGCCAAATCACGCGCAGTGGAGACGTTATGACTGGAAAGGCCATTCGAATCGACGTAATGCGTGTCGTTCATGCCCAACGCTTTCGCTTTTGCATTCATTGCCGCGACAAAGCTTGGCAAGCCGCCCGGATAATTGCGTCCCAATGCGGATGCAGCGCGATTTTCTGAGCTCATCAACGCAATGTGCAGCATGTTCGCACGCGTCAAGTGCGCCCCTATACGCAAGCGGGAGGTGCTGCCTTTCTCTCGATCGATATCATCGTTTGTGATCTCCAGAACCTCATCCATGTTTTGATGTGCCTCCACTACAATGAGACCGGTCATCAATTTTGTAATGGAAGCAATCGGCAATGCGACGTCCGAATTTTTCTCGAACAGGACTTGCGCATTGGATTGATCCAGGACTAACGCCACGTTCGATTTCAAGTCAAGTGGATCATGCGTCTTGCTCAAGCCAACCAGGTCTCCAGCGCTCGGTATTGCGGGAGCAGGCGTATAGGTAACCCGTTGAAACACCACTTTACGACGTCCGTGCACCATCACAATCTTTTTGACTACTCTGCTGCGCTTTCTTAATGATGCTTGGGACTTGTGTGTCTTGCCGGCTGATTTTGTGGAGGTGTGGCGTTTTGGTGCCGCAGTCGTTTGCGTGGACGATGCTGGTGCAACGGCTTCCTGCTTACTGACGGGCTCTTGTTTGGGAATGTCTATTTTGGGCGCAACAAGCACCTCGGAAATAGTCGATTCCTCTGCCTGCACCATTGGTGAGACACAGAGAACCAACAAGATGGAATACGCAGCGTGCAGCGCAAACTTGAGCATAAGCGCCCTCCCCATTGCAAATTTTATATACGATATTGCAGTTTAGCAAAATAGTGAAAATTCGCAAGAGAATTAAGGCGTTAGCTGATGGAATTAAACAATATTCTAGATATGAGTATTGCAATGTGGAGACAGTTTTTTCCTATTGGCATTTTTAAATGTCATAGAAACAACAAAATAAAGCGAGTTTAAGGCAGAAACTTTGCGAAGCCAGCCAGCGGCTGACGTTCTGTAATTAAAGTGTTTTCAATTTTTTCCGGATCCGCATATCCCAAAGCCATTCCACAGACCACAGTTTCACTTGTAGGCAAATGCAGATTATTTTTTATGATTTCATGGAATTGCGTAAACGCCGCTTGCGGGCAGGTATCCAAACCACGGCCACGCGCCGCGATCATGATGTTTTGCAAAAACATGCCGTAATCAAGCCAGGATCCTTTTTCCATGATCCGGTCAATCGTAAAAATCAAACCAACCGGCGCATCGAAGAAAGTGTAATTGCGCGCATGCTGCGCCTGCATTCCTTCTTTATTGTCACGCGTCAGTCCCAGCAAACCATACAAATCCCACCCCACTTTGCGACGGCGCTCTATATAAGGCGACACCCATTGACTAGGGTAATAGTGATATTCCTCGGTATGCTGCTTGACTAGGATAGGATCCGTGTAAGCATGCAAAATATCGCTGGAGAGCTTTTCCTTGGATGCGCCCGTCAACACATATACTTTCCATGGTTGCGTATTGGTTCCTGAAGGTGCGCGGGCCGCAACTTCCAGAATTTTCTCGATATCGGCTCGTTCCACGAGCTTTGGCAAAAAAGCGCGGATCGAATGACGTGAGGTAATGGCTGCATCAACAATCCGTTGCTCGTTATTTTCAATCATTTTTATTAACCTGGATGGATTGCAGAAGATGTCTCATCCCTTCCGGAATGGGTGAAGGCCTGCGTGTAATACGGTCTACATAGACATGTACAAAATGTCCCTGTGCGGCAGCCACCATGTCGTCTTCGCGGAAAATACCGACTTCATATCGCACACTTGAGTTGCCCAGCTGTGCGACCGCCACACCAACTTTGATACGATCGGGAAAAGCCACTGGCGAAAAGTAATTGCAATGTGTTTCAATCACCAAACCGATCACCGGGCTTTTCTCAATATCCAGCACGCCCTTCTTTACCAAAAATTCATTTACTGCCGTGTCAAACCAGCTGTAATACTGCACATTGTTGACATGTCCATATACATCGTTATCCATCCAGCGCGTCGTAATATCGCAAAAGTGTTGGTATTCACTTCGATTTCTTGCCTGCACTCTCATGCATTTCTCCTATATCCGAACCGATAGATTTTTTTAACTTGGAAAACTGCCGCCAACGCTTTTTATCATAAAGCATTGAAAAGATTTCTGAGTGCAATCAAATACTCCCTAACGCTCCACTCAAAAACCACCACTGAATATCCGGGTATCTGAGGAGCGGCAATTTTCTTGGTCATAGGATTTCTGTCAGTCCATATTAATAGATCTATTCAAGTGTTGTTTTTTAGATAATTGTAAAATGAAAAGTGGCTGAAAATTCGATATAAATAACACAAAAGTACTTTTTTAATGCGCCGCACCAAAAAGACCCTTGACTTTATGTAATTATTCCTTAAAATGTCGTTTGTTGCAGTGCACAAAAGAAACATGACAGAGAAATCCTAATTACCATTCCCTATTTAAGGAGAAGTAAATGTTTTCATCACCAGAACAATTTTCAGCAGCGACCAAAGCAAATTTCGAAGCACAACTCGCATTGATCACCGCGTTGACCAACAAAGCTTTTGAAAGCGTTGAGAAGCTCGTTGACTTGAATTTGACCGTTGCTAAAACTTCAATCGAAGAGTCCAACGTCGCAGCCAAGCAATTGTTGGCAGCTAAAGATCCACAAGAATTTTTCTCATTGGCTTCTGCTCAAGCTCAGCCTACCGCTGAAAAAGCAGTTGCTTATGGCCGCCATGTAGCAAGCATCGCTTCCAGCGCACAAGCTGAATTCAGCAAAGCTGCTGAATCGCAAATCGCTGAAGCAAACCGTAAAGCTGTTGAACTGTTTGAAGAAGCAACAAAGAACGCTCCAGCCGGTTCCGAAAACATCATCTCCATCGTCAAATCAGCATTTGGCAATGTGAATGCAGGCTACGAGCAATTGACCAAGACAACCAAGCAAGCTGTTGAAGCAATTGAAACAAACGTCAACACAGCAGTCAGCCAGTTCTCGCAAGCTGCTACCAAGACAAACGCTCGCGCTTCTGCAAAGAAGTGATAGCGTTGCATCAAACTTCTTTGCATCCGTAAAGAAGTTTGAGTTCCTGCTGTTGATTTATCTGTATCTGAAGTCTCCTGGTACTTATACCTCTCCTCTAGATAGAGTACCCTTCAAATGCCTCGAATTGTCGAGGCATTTTTTTATTTAGCATCACAATCAAAGAGATTACTAAGAGCGTCCAACAAAATGCGACTGGCAAGACGCGCCGCCTGTGGCCCTACAGGGCAGGAGTTTGTCCTTGCAAAGACAAACCGTATCGCAGGCTGGCAGCATGCTGCCAGAAACCCCTGCCAAACCGCAGACAGTACAAAACGTACGGCAAGGAGAAGCAACACCGCTAAGCGTATTTTGTTAGGCGCTCTAAAACAGTTTCAATCTCGAATATTCGTCACGCCACCACATTTTTGCAATGCGCAATCAATTGCGTAAGCCGGTTCAACATTTGCGGTTCAACCGATACCGGTGCGCCGCACAAATTTGCCAACTGACTGGAAAGAGATTCTGCCGGCAATGCTTTGGCGCCGGTCTTTAAAGACGATTGCAATACTTCGACCTGTAACTGCAGGCGCTCTCTCGCCAAAGCTGCGGGACTTTCAATGCCCAGTACAATTTCAAGACGCATCACTTCCTGGGCAAGTGATGATGCGTTCTTGGCCAGCTCCAAAGCATACTGACGGTCATTCGATTTCAATGCTGTAATGCCGCAATCAAACCGATGTTGCATTTTGCGTTCGAATTCCGGCCGTAATGGAGGCATTTTTTCCCAATCATTTTGATACGATTGCAATACATCCAGGTCAAGCGCCGTAGCCGCTGTAGCGTTAACAAGCGCCTGCTCAACTGCATGGCATAAGTTCAACTTGCTTTGCAACCCAGTGAACTCGGCTTCCACGGCAATTTTTTTGCGGTCGTCCAATGTTCTTTGCAATGCGACTGCGGCGTTCTTGTATCGCTTCTCGATCTTGTCTTCCAGCGCGCGGGGAACTGCACCAATTCTGCTCCATGCTTCTTTTGATTCACGCAAGATTCGCACGATGTCTTTTTCATTTGCATTGACTGCTGTTTCCAGTTCTGCGCACAACGATTCCTTGGCTTGCATATTCTGTTTTCGATCGGCGTCTGCGGCACTTGCCAGTTCTTTCCGTTTGGCGAAAACCACATCGCATGCCGCACGAAACCGCAACCACAGCGCCTGCTCATCCTTGTGATCCAATGGCAAAGCCTTTGCATGTGTTTGCCACCGCTCTTGTACTGAATGCAGACTATCGAGCGCATTGCGGTCGTTCGGATTCAAGTTCGCAGCTTCGCTGATCAATTTTTCACGTTGCGTGATTTCGATTGCTCGTTGCTCTGCAAGAGGCCCTAACAATGACTGCATTGCACTATTGAATTCCGCATCGAGCTGCTTCTTTTCTTTGCGGTCAATGATGCCGAGCTTATGCCACGCCGCAGGCATTTTTACGCAAAATGCCGCAAGTGACTTCCAGTCAACAACCACATCCGGACCACCTGGGTTTATCTCAGCAGCAAACTTTTTGACTTCCGCAATCAGCGCTCGCGCTTTCTCGCCATTCAACTGACGCTCATCGGCCAGCTTTTTAAAATGTTCAGCGGCAGGCGCATAAGCTGTGGTGCAAGCTGCATCGAAGCTGTGCCATAAATCCTTTCCAGCTGGGCCTGCGGAACCATCCAGCGATTTCCATCGTTCGCGCAAACTGCCAACCTTCTTTGCCAATTCCAATGGGCTTAAAGATTGCGCGGGCAAACCTTCCGCGGCTTTCAGCAATTCTTCCCGCGATACATTGCCGCCCCATTTTGCCCAGCCTTGCAAACGGCTCAGTTCCGAGCGAAGCTTGGCCAATTGTCCAGATTGTGACTCTGATAATCGGAAAGACTTGGCATCGATGGCACGCAAATTCTTATCGGCTTCCGATGCTGCTTGAAGTGCACCATCTTGCAAAGCCTTCTCCAGATCGTTCAATAAAGCCGAAATAAGCTGCTGACTATCTTGCTTCGTTTCTTCGGCCGCATCGTGCTTTGCCTTATGCGCGTCAATGAGCTTTTCGAGCAATCCATCAAAACGTTCCTGCATCGATATCGATAATGCATTGTTTTTCAAGGCAGGCAGCGCTCGCCATTCACGTTTAATACTTTCCGGTTTGAGTGCGCTTAAATCAGTCGTCTCCCACTTCGACAACGCATCCTGGCGAGCTGCGATGGCAGTCGCATCCTGCTCTACTAACGCCAAATGCTGCTTGTAGCTGAATTGCTTTTCTGCGAACTCAATAAAAAGATGTCTTGGGACCGAAGGAGCTTCACTCTCATTTGCATGTCTTGCCATGACTTGTTCTAGCAATGCGAGAGATCGCGCACTTTCTGCTGGAGCAGCCAATCCGGAATCTACGATCAATTTGTTCAGTTGCGCCAGCACATCGATCACCGCACGTTGCAACGCAGCTTGTGCTTCCAAACGATTTCGCAGTAATGCACGGGTGTTATCAAACTGGCCCCGTAACAGCTCAGGGATTTGTGCTACCGAAAGCCAGGCACGATCCAAATCGGCGACCTGATTCGGCGCAAG
Organism: Burkholderiaceae bacterium; assembly: GCA_036560485.1. Taxonomy (GTDB): domain Bacteria; phylum Pseudomonadota; class Gammaproteobacteria; order Burkholderiales; family Burkholderiaceae_D; genus DATBRC01. The sequence goes on along the minus strand of DATBRC010000015.1, from coordinate 104,552 downwards.
TTGTATCTCTTGCAAAAGCTTTTGCGCTTGCTCTATGCACCCCATTGCTTTTTTCTCATTGCGTTCGCATTCGACAAGTACATCCAACCTCGATTGCATCAATTTGCACACGCGTCGATCCGTATTGCGCATGGCTTGAAGCACACGATCCAGCATTGGACGAGAAGAGATATGACCCGCCGCTACCAGACGTGCATCAGCAAATTGGCAATGTAGAATGAATTCCACTGCGGCAGACTCATTGCCTGCCAGCCTTTCCGCTTGAGTCAGCGCATCTTTTTTTGCTTGGGTTGATTGTGTCCGGTCATCCACAGGAGATGACTTTATTGGTGCATCGAGGTTAGGCGTTTGAGGGTTGGGACGCTTGAAAAGAAAATCGAACATGTTGAGCTAATCGGTAAGCAATCAAACCGCCATCATAGCAAGTCTGGTCTTATCGCTGGCCATATCCTTACTAAATTACCCATAGCACAACAAATGCACACCATCATGCATCAAAGAAATTTATCGCACCAACACATTGCAACGCGCACATAAATAATGCAACAGCATAAAAATAATGCACAACTTGAAAGCAATTCCAAAACGGATCACGCACTGTTTTATACAGAAGTGTCTGGCACATAACCTGCTAAAGCTAATCTCGCGAACCCTCGCAAACTGATCGAATTACTCTAATTTAGGAGCTACAAATGTCCCGTCGCACCCTATTAAAAGCGACCGCAGTCGGCGCTTTCACTTTAGCCGCTGCTGCCTGGTTGCCGCAAGCGCTTGCTGCAGACACTATCAAAGTAGGTATCCTTCATTCGCTGTCAGGCACCATGGCGATTTCTGAAACGTCATTGAAAGACGTGGCATTGATGACGATCGATGAGATCAATGCCAAGGGCGGCGTAATGGGCAAAAAGCTCGAACCAGTCGTTGTGGATCCTGCTTCCAACTGGCCTTTGTTCGCCGAGAAAGCACGTCAGCTGATTTCACAAGACAAGGTTGCAGTCGTATTCGGCTGCTGGACATCGGTGTCACGCAAATCGACTCTGCCGGTCTTCAAGGAATTGAACAGCTTGTTGTTCTATCCAGTGCAATATGAAGGTGAAGAGCTGGAGAAAAACGTGTTCTACACCGGTGCTGCACCAAATCAGCAAGCGATTCCTGCCACAGAATATCTGATGTCGAAAGAAGGCGGCGGCGCGAAACGTTTCGTGTTGCTCGGCACCGACTATGTATATCCACGCACCACCAACAAGATCCTGCGCGCTTTCCTGCATAGCAAAGGCGTGAAGGATAGCGACATCGACGAAGTCTACACACCGTTCGGCCACTCCGATTATCAAACCATCGTTGCCAACATCAAGAAATTCTCGGCCGGCGGCAAGACAGCCGTGATCTCCACGATCAATGGCGACTCCAACGTGCCGTTCTACAAAGAACTCGGCAATGCCGGCTTGAAAGCGACTGATGTGCCTGTTGTTGCATTCTCGGTTGGCGAAGAAGAGTTGCGCGGTGTCGACACCAAGCCTCTGTTGGGTCACCTGGCTGCGTGGAACTATTTTGAGTCTGTAAAGAACCCTGTCAACACAGCATTCATCAAACAATGGAAAGCCTACGCAAAAGCAAAGAAACTGCCGAACGCAGATACCGTTGTGACCAACGACCCAATGGAAGCCACTTATGTCGGCATCCATATGTGGGCACAAGCAGTTGAAAAAGCCAAATCAACAGACACCGACAAAGTGATCGCAGCAATGGGCGGACAAACATTCAAGGCGCCATCCGGCTTCACTCTGACAATGGACGCCACCAATCACCACTTGCACAAGCCGGTCATGATCGGTGAAATCAAAGGTGACGGCCAGTTCAGCGTCGTATGGAAAACAAAAGGCCCGATCCGTGCACAACCTTGGAGCCCATACATTCCAGGTAACGAAGGCAAGCAAAAGATGTAATGGCGATGATGCCTTTCTACGGGAAGGGCAACGTTCAATTGCATCAATGCGATGTGAACCGGGTGTGGTTTCATTTGGCCATGCCCGGTTTTTTTATGCTGCCTTATATTGATTACTTCGTTTGCCGCAAGTTTTCTCAACGACTTAGACTGCAGAAATGAGCCTGTTAAAAAAGTTACTCTTGACCGGTTTGCTTAGTGTGCAATCGGTTCTTGCCTTCGCGGCAATCGACCCTGCACTTTTGAAACCATTGGCAGGCGACGATGCCGATGCCCGTATCGAAGCAGTCAATAAAATCGCCACTTTGGCGAATGAAGATGCATTCAAGGTGCTGACTGCACTAAAGAATGACACACTGTATGCAAAGCCCGATGGTCAGGTTTTCATCGTTGAAGACGACAAGGCCTACAACCCGGCAACCGGACAAACCACGGCCACACCGGATGGCGTTGATGGCGTGACCGTCAACAATCGTTTGCGCGGTGTAGTCGAAGACGCGCTCTCTGGGCTCAAGCTTTTTTCAACAGACCGTGCGCAACGTTTGGCAGCAACGCTTGAACTGCAAAAAAGCGCAAGCGTAGAACAAGCGCCATTGATCACCAAAGCGTTGGCAAAAGAAACCGATCCCGAAATAAAATCACTGCTCGAACTTGTCGCAGCAACTGCCAATCTGCAATCACCCGATGCAGCGATTCGCAAAGCAGCAGTAAAAACCTTGGCAACCAGTACCAACGCCAACATCAAACCTGCATTGCAAAAAATGCTGGAGAAAAATCCCGACGGCACCTACAACGAACCGGATGAATCGATTCGCGTGGAAGCCGTCCACACACTGGATGCGCTCAATAGCCGTTTGGCACGCACAGAATTTGTCGGCAACCTGTTTTATGGCGTGTCGCTCGGCAGCGTGCTGCTGCTTACCGCGTTGGGCCTCGCGATTACGTTCGGCCTGATGGGCATCATCAATATGGCGCATGGCGAGTTATTGATGATCGGCGCATATACAACTTATGTTTGTCAGTTGGGATTCCGTAAATTTCTGCCGGGCGCAATCGATACATATTTGATCGTCGCACTGCCAGCCGCATTTATCGTGGCAGGCGCAGTCGGCATTGCACTGGAGCGCACTGTGATCCGCTGGTTATATGGAAGGCCGCTGGAAACATTGCTGGCGACATGGGGCATCAGTTTGATGCTGATGCAATTGGTGCGCACCATTTTTGGCGCACAGAATGTCGAGGTGGCGAATCCAAGCTGGATGTCGGGTGGCATCACCGTGCTCGGTTCGCTGGTGCTGTCCTATAACCGTATCGTGATTATTTTTTTCGCGCTGTTCGTTGTCATCGCCGTGTGGTTGATCCTGAATAAAACACGCCTTGGATTATTCGTCCGGGCTGTCACACAAAATCGCCGCATGGCCGATTGTGTCGGCGTGTCGACCGGAAAAATCGACATGATGACATTCGGCCTCGGCTCCGGCATTGCAGGCCTGGGCGGCGTAGCCTTGTCGCAGCTCGGGAATGTTGGTCCTGATCTGGGACAAAGTTATATTGTCGATTCATTCATGGTGGTGGTGCTGGGTGGGGTTGGACAATTAGCTGGTACAGTCATTGCCGCACTCGGATTAGGTGAGGTCAATAAATTCCTGGAACCAGTCGCCGGTGCGGTGATGGCAAAAATCGCGATCCTTGTATTCATCATTATCTTCATTCAAAAACGTCCGCAAGGATTGTTTGCGATGAAAGGAAGGAGCGCAGAATGAAACCTTCCTTATTCACGCGTCCTGCATGGACCGGCATCATCGTGTGTGCAGTGATATTGACGCTGCTACCGATCCTGAATTTATCCTTTCCCGACGGTCACGCGCTACACATTTCCAGCTATACCGTGGCACTGATCGGCAAGTTCATGTGCTACGCGATGGCCGCATTGGCGCTCGATCTGGTGTGGGGTTACACCGGCATCCTGTCGCTTGGGCATGGCGTGTTCTTCGCGTTGGGCGGTTATGCACATGGCATGTACCTGATGCGCGCAATTGGCCACGACGGCGTGTATCAAAGCAACCTGCCGGACTTCATGGTGTTCCTCGATTGGAAACAATATCCATGGTACTGGTCGATGACGGACAATTTCTGGTATTGCATGGCGCTGGTGGTTTTAGTGCCGGGCGTGTTGGCCTTTGTATTCGGTTATTTCGCGTTCCGCTCACGCATCAAGGGCGTGTATTTTTCGATCATCACGCAAGCAATGACATTCGCCTTCATGCTGATGTTCTTTCGCAATAACACCGGCTTCGGCGGCAATAACGGCTTTACTGATTTCAAACGCATTCTTGGTTACACCATCACTGCACCATCGACCAAAGCCGTGCTGTATCTGGTTACACTCGCGTTCTTGTTCGGTTCACTCATACTGTGCCGCTGGATCACTACATCAAAGCTGGGTCGTGTGTTACAAGCCGTGCGTGATTCAGAATCGCGCTTGATGTTCATCGGTTACAACCCGCTGTGGTTCAAGCTGTTCATTTGGACGCTATCAGCTGTGTTGTGCGGTATTGCCGGCGCACTGTATGTGCCGCAAGTCGGCATCATCAATCCATCTGAAATGTCACCGGGGAATTCGATCGAGATGGTGATCTGGGCTGCCGTCGGCGGTCGCGGTTCCCTGATTGGGCCGATTATCGGCGCGTTCTCGGTCAATGGATTGAAGAGCTGGTTTACCGCTGCGTTCCCTGACTTATGGTTATTCGCACTCGGCCTGCTGTTTATTCTGGTGACCTTGTTTATGCCACAGGGAATTTTAGGTTTGGTTAAAAAACTGAAAAAGAACAAGGAGGCCGTATGAGCGAAGTATTGGATCATGCGAATCCGAAACCGAACAACGTGGATAACACTCAACACGGTGATGCCGCCGCATCGTTTGAACGCATCAAAGGTGAAGGCGTCGATACCACCCACGGCGCAATTTTGTACCTGGAAGACATTACCGTATCGTTCGATGGTTTCAAGGCATTGAATAAGCTAAACCTCGACATTTCGGTCGGTGAGCTGCGTTGCATCATCGGTCCCAATGGCGCAGGCAAGACGACGATGATGGACGTCATCACTGGCAAGACACGTCCGACCTCCGGCACTGTCTTCTTCGGCCAGACCATGGACTTGAGCAGAATGACCGAATACGACATTGCTCACGCAGGCATCGGCCGCAAGTTTCAGCGTCCAACCGTATTTGAGCAGCATACCGTGTTTGAAAATCTGGAACTGGCGATGAAGATGAACAAGCGCGTGCAGCCGACGCTGTTCTTCAAACTGTCTTCCGAACAAAAAGGCAAGATCGACGACATCCTGAAATTGATTCGCTTGAACGGCAGTGAAACCCGTCTCGCCGGTTTGCTGTCGCATGGTCAAAAGCAATGGCTGGAAATCGGCATGCTGTTGATGCAGGAACCGCAATTGATTTTGCTCGACGAACCGGTTGCCGGCATGTCGGATGCCGAGACTGTGCGCACTGCGGAATTGCTGAATGAATTGCGCGGTAAGCATTCGATCGTGGTAGTCGAGCATGACATGGCATTCGTCACCGAGATTGCACGTGATGGCAAAGTCACCGTATTGCACGAAGGTTCCGTGCTGGCAGATGGAACAATGGCACAAGTTCAATCCGATGAGCGCGTGATTGAAGTGTATCTGGGGCGTTAAAAAACAACTGCACTAATAACCTCCGTCGTTCCCGCGCAGGCGGGAATCCATAAGCAGGCCGATGTGACAATCGCACTATGGATTCCCGCCTGCGCGGGAACGACGGCAATTTGAGTTTTCTCAAACTGGAATATACGGAAAACACCATGCTAAACGTCGACCAAATCAACCAATACTACGGCGCCGCACACACCCTGCGCGGCATTTCATTGTCATTGGAAAAAGGCCAGTGCCTGACACTGCTCGGCCGCAATGGCGTCGGCAAAACCACCTTGTTGAAATGCCTGATGGGCGTGCTGCCGGTCGCCAGTGGGCACGTAACACTGGAAGGCCGCGACATCACCAAACTGACGCCGCATGAACGTGCAAAAGCCGGCATTGCCTATGTACCGCAAGGCCGTGAAATCTTTGCACGTCTGACCGTTGAAGAAAACCTGCTGATGGGCATGGCGGTCAAGTCCGGCAAAAAAGCTTCCACTATCAAAGGTGAAGTGTATGAACTGTTCCCGGTATTGAAAGAAATGCTGCATCGTCGCGGCGGCGATCTGTCCGGCGGTCAGCAACAGCAACTAGCGATTGCACGCGCGTTGCTGGCCGATCCCAAGCTGATTATTTTCGACGAGCCGACAGAAGGCATCCAACCATCCATCATCAAGGATATCGAGCGTGTGATTCGCTTGCTGCGTGAACGCGGCGACATGGCGATCCTGTTGTGTGAACAATATTTTGACTTCGCCCGCGCGTTGGCCGATAAATTCGTCATCCTGTCGCGCGGTGAAGTGGTCGCTGCCGGCTTGCCCGACCAAATGGATAGTGAGGACGTGAAGCGGCACTTGGCGGTATAGTTGTGCAATGAAATTATCTGCTGAAGATCTGATCAATGGATTGCCGTCAAGCACGCCTGCAAAAAAAGATTGCCAGGCCAGGCTATCGCTCGGCTTTGCTGATGATGTCGGCACAACCCGACTGATAGAACGCACTCACTTCGGCCCACTGCGCGTCCAGAAGCCACTCTACCCGGAAGGGCCTGAAGTCTGTCACACGATTGTTGTGCATCCACCGGGCGGCGTGGTTGGCGGCGACGAGTTGACGATCAATGCGCACATCGGCACGCAGGCGTGCGCGTTCATCACCACACCGGGTGCGGCAAAATGGTACAAGGCACATGGACATGTGTCGCGTCAGGATATCCAACTGGATATCGCCGACCATGCTTCACTGGAATGGCTACCGCAAGAGACAATTTTTTTCGATGAATCGCACGTACAACTGAACAATGAGATTTCACTCGGCAAGGATGCGACATACATCGGCTGCGAGATCTTGTGCTTTGGCCGCACTGCGTCAGGTGAATCATTCAAGTCCGGGAAAATCACGCAGCGCAATGCGATACGGCGTGAAGGGAAATTGATCTGGTTTGAACAAGGCGCGATACTGGGCGGCACAACATCGATGACAAGTCCGCTTGCATTAGCAGGCAACACGGTGTGCGCTACATTAATCGCTGTTGGAAAAACCTTGCCGCCATCGTTGATCAATATGATGCGGGAAGCAGCAGCAACGGTTACCAATCAAATCGAAGCATTCGGTGTGACACAAATGAAATCGGTCGTGGTCGTGCGTTACCTTGGCAATTCAAGCGAAGTCGCCAGACAATTAATCACGCAGGCATGGCAGCAACTGCGTCCGGAACTATTAGGTCGCGAAGGTGTTGTACCGCGCATCTGGAATACGTAACGATATTTAGTATGTCGCCCCAGCGAACGCTGGGGTCCAGTGACGTGCGACTTTAGCGGCTTTCGAGAAAAGACGCTGGATCCCAGCGTTCGCTGGGACGACGCAGGTAATGAACGTTGAAGATATTAATAAGTTGAGAGGAAACCAATGGAACTCACCCCAAGAGAAAAAGACAAGCTGCTGATTTTTACAGCAGCACTATTGGCGGAACGCCGCAAGGCACGCGGATTAAAGCTGAACTATCCTGAAGCAATCGCGCTGATTACCGCCGCCATCATGGAAGGCGCACGCGACGGCCGCACCGTCGCCGAACTGATGTCCGACGGCACCAAAATTCTGACGCGCGCTGACGTGATGGACGGCATTGCCGAGATGATCCCCGACATCCAGGTCGAAGCGACCTTCCCGGACGGCACCAAGCTCGTCACTGTGCATCATCCCATCCCTTAGGAGATTGAACATGATCCCTGGCGAAATGCTCATCGAATCCGGCGATATCGAATTAAATGTCGGCCGCAAAACCACCACTGTCGTCGTCGCCAATAGCGGCGACCGCCCGATCCAAGTCGGATCGCACTTTCATTTTTTTGAGACCAATCCGGCATTGCAATTCGACCGCAAAGCCGCTTACGGCATGCGCTTGAATATCGCTGCGGGCACTGCGGTGCGTTTCGAACCCGGTCAGCAGCGCACAGTAGAACTGGTCGCATTAGCAGGCGCCAGAAGAGTATACGGATTCAACGCCAAAGTGATGGGTCCATTGGCAAAGGAAATGAAATGACCAAAATCTCACGCCACGCTTATGCAGAAATGTTCGGCCCCACTACTGGCGACCGCATCCGTCTTGCTGACACCGAACTGTTCATCGAAATAGAAAAAGACTACGCAGTCTACGGCGAAGAAGTGAAGTTCGGCGGCGGAAAAGTGATCCGCGACGGCATGGGCCAATCGCAACGCAATCACAAAGAGGTGATGGATACCGTCATCACCAACGCTGTGATACTCGACCACTGGGGCATCGTCAAAGCCGACATCGGCCTGAAGAACGGCAAGATCGCCGCCATCGGCAAAGCAGGCAATCCAGACATCCAACCGAACGTCAGCATGGCGATCGGCGGTGCGACGGAAATCATCGCTGGTGAAGGCATGATCGTCACCGCAGGCGGGATCGATTCGCATATCCATTTCATTTGTCCGCAACAGATCGAAGAAGCATTGATGAGCGGCGTCACCACCATGCTCGGTGGCGGTACGGGACCTGCAGTCGGCACCGCAGCGACCACTTGCACACCGGGGCCGTGGCATTTGCATTCGATGCTGTCGGCAGCCGATGCATTCCCGATGAATCTCGGCTTTCTCGGCAAAGGTAACGTCAGTTTGCCGACACCGCTGGAAGAACAAATCCGCGCCGGCGCGATCGGCCTCAAACTGCATGAGGACTGGGGCACCACACCGGCTGCCATCGATAATTGTCTGGCGGTCGCTGACCGAATGGATGTGCAAGTCGCGATCCATACCGACACGTTGAACGAAGCAGGATTTCTGGAACACACGCTGGCTGCGTTCAAGGACCGTACCATCCATACCTTCCATACCGAAGGTGCGGGCGGCGGGCATGCGCCGGACATCATTGCAGCAGTCGGTCAAGCCAATGTGCTGCCCTCCTCCACCAATCCGACCCGCCCGTTCACCGTCAATACATTGGACGAGCATCTCGACATGCTGATGGTCTGTCATCATCTTGATCCGGCGATTGCAGAAGACATTGCGTTTGCCGAATCGCGCATCCGCCGCGAGACGATTGCAGCGGAAGACATCCTGCATGACATCGGTGCAATCTCGATGATGTCGTCCGATTCGCAAGCGATGGGACGTGTCGGCGAAGTGATCATGCGCACCTGGCAAACCGCGCACAAGATGAAGACGCAACGTGGATCACTGAAAGAAGATACCTCTCGCAACGACAATTTCCGCGCCAAACGCTACATCGCCAAATACACGATCAACCCGGCGATCACACACGGTATTTCGCACGTGGTCGGTTCATTGGAAGTCGGCAAGATGGCCGACATCGTGTTGTGGAAACCAGCGTTCTTCGGCGTCAAGCCATCGATGATCTTGAAGAGCGGCATGATCGCTGCTGCGCAAATGGGCGACCCGAATGCATCGATTCCGACACCACAACCGGTGCATACCCGCATGATGTTCGGTGCATATGGCGGTGGACTCAAAACTTCCGTCACCTTTGTCTCGCAAGCTGCTTACGATGCCGGCATTGGTGATCAATTGAAACTCAATAAACCATTGATCGCAGTGAAAAACATGCGACACTTGCGCAAGATCGATATGGTGCACAACGGTTTAACACCGAAGATGGAAGTCGATTCCGAAACATATGAAGTGCGTGCCAATGGCGAATTACTGGTGTGTGAGCCGGCAAAGATTTTACCGATGGCGCAGCGTTATTTTTTGTTTTAATAAAACAGACGTCAAATGTGTCGTCCCAGCGAACGCTGGGACCCAGGGTCTTTCGTAGCAAATCGTTAAAGTAAGAAGTTCATCTGATCATTAACAAACGACGCTGGATCCCAGCGTTCGCTGGGACGACATTAATACCGTTAATTAAATTGACCACAAAAAAAACCATGCTAACCCTCAACACCAAAGTAGACAACGCAACCAAAATCGACGGCGAACTGATCCTCCCTTTCGAGCTACGCGAAAAGAGCCGCCTGCGCGCCACACTGACTTCCGGCGAAGACGTCGCCGTATTCACTGTACGCGGCACAGTATTGCGCCACGGCGACCTGCTGCAAGGATCGGACGCATCCGGCACCACACGCGTCATCAAAATCACTGCTGCTCAGGAAGCCACTTACCGCGTCGACTGCAACACGCCACGCGACCTGCTGCGCTGCGCCTTCCATCTAGGCAATCGGCATACGCAAGCACAAGTCGCCGGTGAAGCCAAGAGCGGCTTTTTGCGCATCCGCAAAGACGCTGTATTGAAAGAAATGCTGGAAGGTCTGGGCGCCACAGTCACCGAAGAACTCGCTGCATTCGAACCGGAATCCGGGGCCTATGGTGGTGGACACCATCATCATGGCGATGACCATCACCACAATCCTCTGGCGCCGATTCCGCTACGTCAAAAAATCCATCGTCCATCGCAAGTCGGCCCTGATCCAACTGCTCCTAAATAATGCAATCCGCTGCCCTCCTTCACTTGCTGCAACTGGCCAGCCCATCCTTGCCGGTTGGCGCGTACAGTTATTCGCAAGGATTGGAAGCAGCGATTGAAAACGGCATGGTCAAAGATGAAGCATCGGCACGCGCATGGATTGTCGATGTATTGCAGCATGTCGTCGCACAGTTTGAAGCACCGATTCTGTGGCGCTTATTGCAGGCATTTTCGAATCGCGATGAGAACACAGTAGCCGAATGGACAGAACGCTTCATCGCCGCGCGCGACACTGCAGAATTTCGCGCAGAGACAATCCAGATGGGTTATTCGCTATCCAGACTCGTGATTGATTTAAAAATCGCGGACGAAGAATTGCTGAGTATCTTGCAAGCGTTGCCTGAAGTGCCGTTGCCAACTGCACTGGCTTATGCAGCAGTTGCACTGGATGTACCACATGAAGCCGCGTTACTCGGCATGCTGTTCTCATGGGCAGAAAACCAGGTGTTGGTATGTGTCAAATCAGTCCCGCTCGGACAGGTATCAGGACAGCGCTTGCTCCTGTCACTGCGTCCCGAACTGGAATCCGCATCGCAACACGCGCAACGCCTCGCAGATGATGAATTATCCAACTGGTCACCTGGTTTATCCGTGCTGTCGATGCAGCATGAGGTGCAGTATAGTCGGCTATATCGTTCTTGATCGTTCCTAATTTTTATTTGAGCAAAGTTACTCAGCAATTGACAAACCAAAACCGCCAACCCTCAAACCCGTCGTTCCCGCGAAGGCGGGAATCCATAGTGCGTCCGCAAAACCGACCTCCGTATGGATTCCCGTTTGCACGGGAATGACGGAGGTTTTAAACAAACAACCTTTATAAGCTTTCACAAAAAAATGACCACACAATCCAATCCCCTCCGCGTCGGCATCGGCGGCCCAGTCGGTTCCGGAAAAACTGCGCTATGCGAAATGCTCTGCAAAAACATGCGCGACCATTACGACATGGCCGTCATCACCAACGACATCTACACCAAAGAGGATATGGAAATCCTGCTGCGCGCCGATGCGCTGCCGGCCGAACGGCTGATGGGCGTGGAAACCGGCGGCTGCCCGCACACCGCGATCCGTGAAGATGCGTCGATCAATCTGGAAGCGATCGCACGCATGAGTGCGGAGTTTCCAAATCTTGATTTGATTCTGGTGGAATCGGGTGGCGACAATCTGGCAGCAACGTTCAGTCCTGAATTATCGGATCTGACCATTTATGTGATCGACGTTGCCGGCGGTGAAAAAATTCCGCGCAAAGGTGGGCCTGGCATTACGCGTTCGGATCTTCTGATTATCAACAAGACGGACTTGGCGCCTTATGTCGGTGCCAATCTGGATGTGATGGCGAGTGATGCGAAAAAGATGCGGGGGGAGCGGCCGTTTGTTTTTACGAATTTACGGAAAGGCGATGGGGTGAAGGATGTGATTGAGTTTATTCGGAAGCAGGGGTTGCTGGATGAGATTAAATAATTTATTGCAAGCACAAACGGAAATCTCTTGCACGCGGTAGGGCGTCAATAAGCGGAGCCCATTGCGCCCTACCATGTGCAACTTATCGGGTTACTTATGAAATAAGTTCTATTATGGTTTCCAGAAAATAGCACTTATAGTCCATCCATTCAAAATCTTCAAGGGAGGAACTTCACTCTCGGATCCATTCCACTGCCCGTCGAATACATAATTAATGTGCTTTGAACCTGGCGCAGAACAAAAAACTGATCCAGAATATTCTCCTAATCCTGCAGTGCATTTACCTGAACCATTTTTATATACCTTTTCATACCGTTCACCAATTTTATGACCCAATTCATTGGTTACTCGATCCTTTTCAAACACTACGCTGAATATCTTTTTTTCACTTGAATTAATAGTAAATAGCAATCCATTTTTATCAGAAACTTCAAGCACTGGAAACTCTTCCCCTTCGCTTGAACCAACAGATTTAGTGACATTCAAAGTCGGCAGAAGCTTCTGAATGGCTTTTTGATTAAAAGGGGTCTTTGCATTGATTGGACCAACTCCTGCATCTGAAACTGTTATCACCGGTGGCGTCGCCGCATTTTCCGCGAAAGCGAAATCGGCGTAAATAACAACCAATACAAAAAAGATATTTCTCATAAAGCGCTGTCCCTTCCAACAATAAAATTCAGTTTTTATCAGCTCAAACAATCAAACCTTCTTATATTCATATTTAAACTGCTCCAAAGCTCCCACCATCTTGTCAAACGCCGCCGCAGTCTGCTCAGGCTCCCCCTTCACCCCCAACTCAATATGCCGCCGCGTATTCGCATCACCCACGTTCGGCAAACTGAATACTTTCACCAACGGATACTCTGCCTCCAACTGCTCCATCAACGGCGTCAATGCTGACTCCATCGCCTCATACACCAGCACCGATTTTTCCAGCCATGCGACTTGATGGAACAGATGCGAATAATGTGTATCCAGCACCCATTCGATCATCGGCTGCGCCATCACAGGAAATCCGGGGACGAAATAATGGCGGCCTTGCCCCTGCCCTTTGACTGAATATCCAGGAATCTTGTTGAATGGATTCGGGATGATTTCTGCACCGACCGGAAACTCGCCCATCTTCAACGCTTGCAGGTATCTTGGACTATTCAAATCGATTTCCTTTCCCGCCTCTTTCGCCATGTCGGTAAAGCGCTGCTGGATCAAGACTTTCGCTTCCGGATGCAATGCCAAATCAACGCCCAGTGCAGTCGCTGCACATAGTCTTGTGTGATCATCCGGTGTCGCGCCAATGCCACCGCATGAAAACACGATGTCTTCGCTGGCGAGCGTGCGCTTGAATGTGGCGGTGATGCGCGCAGGATCATCGCCCAGATATTCTGCCCAGGCCAGTTGCAAGCCTCTCGCATTGAGCATCTCGACCACTTTGGGGAAGTGCGAATCGGTGCGTTTGCCTGACAGGATTTCGTCACCGATGATGATGAGTCCGATAGCCATTAGTTAATGTCCTTCAGTTGTGATGATGGCAGCGTGGCTGATGCCGATACTTCTGCAATGCCAATCGATCTGTATTTTGCCAGTGCAGCCAAACAATAATGCACAAACCATAAACCGGTAAAAATAAACACGACCAGATAGAGCCAGATAGATAGCCCTGCCAGTATCGGAAAGAACACGACTGCCAATACGCCGCCCATCCATATCAGCATCGGTGCTGTGCCCAGTGCACCAGTGGCGATACCAATTAACAGCAACGGCCAGCGATGTTGATGGATGATCGTTTTAATTTCATCCCCATCCGCATGTTCGGACAATGCTTCGAATGCCATCACGCGATAGGTCAGCCATCCCCACAGAATCGGCTGTACGATAAAGCCTAATGGCGGAATCATCGACAATGGCAACGCGATCACCCACATCACGACAAATACGATAAAGGATGAAGCCGACATCCAAATGCTGCGCCAGATCGTGCCACCCTTACGTTCATGCAGTTCGGGATAGTGGCGGCTTGCGACATGCTTGATGATGAGTGGCATGGCCAGCAGGCTAGTCAATAGTAAAGCGGTCAATATCATCAACGGCAGCAATAGCCACATCGCGATCAGCGGAACGATCACTGTCTTCAACGCGCCCAGGCCAAGCCAATTCAATGTGCTGCTCGACGCGGCGAACCAGTTATTGTCCGCAAAGACGCCGCGGATCCAATCGATCATCGGGTTCAGACCCAACCATAAAACAACACCCCAAATCACCACAGACAACGCAAATGGCATGAAGGTCAGCATTAACATGCGGAAATGGAATTGCGAATAGAGTGCGCGTCCAAAGGAAACAAATACTGAGTGCATCTGAAGATCGCTTTCTTGCAAAATGAGTGGTTTTGCTCCCATTGGGAACAATCAAGATCATATCCATTTTACCGCGCCGGAATATTGGCATTTTGTATTCTTATCCTGAATCAATCCGTGGGAGAACAAATGCCCCTTTCTACCTGCTACAATCTTGCAAATTCAACTTCTCAACACAAGGAAATCCCATGTCTACCATCATGACATCCAGCGGTCTGCAGTACGAAGAAATCAAAGCAGGCGACGGTGCAGAAGCCAAGGCAGGCAATCATGTCACCGTGCACTATACCGGCTGGTTGCAAAATGCAGACGGCTCCGCCGGCAGTAAGTTCGATTCGAGCAAAGACCGCAACGATCCTTTCGAATTTCCACTCGGCGCCGGTCATGTGATCAAGGGCTGGGATGAAGGCGTGCAAGGCATGAAAGTCGGCGGCGTACGCAAGCTGATCATCCCTTCATCGCTCGGCTATGGCCCACGCGGCGCCGGTGGCGTGATTCCGCCGAATGCCACGCTGATTTTTGAAGTAGAACTATTGGGAGTATAACGATCATGCGCACTGCTCTATCGATCAAGCTTATCAGCAGTACCTTTTTAATCATGGGGCTGCTATGTAGCGGCTGTGCAGTGGTTTCTGTCGCAGGCAGTGTCGTAAGTGCAGGTGCAACAGTAGTTTCCACCGCAGTGGATGTATCAGCCACAGTCGTCAAAACCGGTGTAAAAGTGGGTGCCAAGGCGATTGATGCGGCAACGGATTGAGACAATCGGTGTTGGTCAGTTGCATTCCAAGAACGTTATGTAATTCAGAAGGAAGAATCATGAGCTTGCAAGAACAGTTTGACCAAGCAGTAATCGATTCAAAAAACCTGCCTGAACGTCCGGATAACATGACGCTCTTGAAAATCTACGCACTTTTCAAGCAAGCCAGCAGCGGCGATGCGCAAGGCGAGCGCCCGGGCATGACCGACTTTATCGGGCGCGCAAAATGGGATGCGTGGGATGCATTGAAAGGTACGGCGAAAGAAGCGGCGATGCAGCAGTATGTGGATTTGATCGCTGAATTGAAAGAATGATTGCCAAGCCGACTTTTCCGCTGCTCAGAGTCATTTGTACGTCACTACCACGTTCCGTCCTGTATATCGAACCGCATGTCGATACATTGCGGTTCGATATTCAAAATTATTTCAGCGCATCTTTGCAACAGTTAATTCAGTATTGATCGATTCCGTCAAAGCCTTCATCCAACGTGCATAACTGGAGTGGATAGTCGTCGTCTGTTGACCGCCATTCACCCTTGAGACGGTATTGGAATTTGGATTGTGGACAAATGCTGCAGCATCTCCCTTCACGTATCTCAATCCTTCGCTCCTGACATACTTGACGCTATAACTTTTGTCATCGTAGACGACATCCATCACCAATACGGCGCGGTCCCTACGCCCGTCAAGAACGATCCGAACCGTGCCAGGCGCCTCACTCTCTACGCGCCATTGATGTCGCAACGCTCCCGCGATAATCGCTTTCTTGATTTCATCCATAGAATATGATTTTGTTGATGGCAGCGAAATTGGTCCTGGTTCTACCAGCACTACATCATTGGCAGCGTTTGCTTCGATGTGCATACTCATGAATACTGTGAACATCAACACCGTCAAAGTCTTTATTAGTCTCATATATCTTCCCCCTATAAAAATCACAATAAAATTATCGCCCAACATGAATTTACTTCACATAGCGCGCCAAATGATATCTCATTAACTGAACAAAAAAATGAATTTAGCAAAGTAGGCGCGCAATATCGTTCATACCTTCACTGTTTTGAAATGCAATGCTTCAGCTACAGATTAATAATCGTGAGTTCTCGATCAATAGCGGCTTTCAAGCCTCTCATCCAGCGGGAATAAGCGGCATTGAAATTTAATTTCTGTTTCTGAGGAACATCGCTACTCACATACTTGATGCTATAGCTATTAGCGTCGTAGAGGATGTCCATAACCAGCACAATATGGTCATTACGTCCGTCCAGTTTTATCCGGATTTCACCGGAAGTTTCGCTTTCAATTGCCCAATGGTTGCCCATCGCAGCATAAATAATCGCCTTCCGAACCTGGTCCACTGTATATGGCTTGTTTCCAGGAACCGGGGCCGGGCCAATCTCCATCTCCAGCTGCTGATTATTACTCTGAGAGCGAGCTGCACTCGCGGTAATGTGTGTGCCCATGAGGGTTGTAAATACGCAGAGCATCAAACCTATTATGCGTTTCATATATTCCTTTTTTATTGAAAAATTTTGCATGTCAACCTTGCCATTCCCTCTTATTAATTCCGAGCACAATTATCTGGCATGAGTACTTACCGGTGGCTTACTTCTGGATTAACAAGATTTTTTGGATGCCCATTAGTCAATCCGGCAATCAAATTATCAGCCGCACAATTGGCCATCGCGCGCCGGGTCTTTTCAGATGCGCTACCGATATGCGGAGTCAATACAACATTCGATAGCGCTAAAAAACCAGGATTGAATGCGGGTTCATTTTCGAATACATCCAATCCTGCCGATGCTATTCGATTGGCGCGAAGTGCTGCAATCAATGCCAGGTCATCGACAATACCACCGCGCGCCATGTTCACCAATGTCGCGCTTGGTTTCATCATCGCCAATTCTGCTGCGCCTATGGTGTGATGCGTTTGTGCCGAATACGGCAACGTCAGCATTACATGATCGGCATGATGCAGCAGCTCTTCTTTGCTTACGTACTTCGCATGATTGGCATATTTTTCCTGAGCCTCGGTCAAACGGGTGCGATTATGATAAATCACCTTCATATCGAAACCTCTGGCACGACGCGCTATCTGCTGTCCGATGCGCCCCATGCCGAGAATGCCAAGTGTGCTGCCATGTATTTCCGCCCCAAGAAAACCATCGTAGCGCCAGCGATCCCATTTTCCTGCGCGCAGCCATCTCTCCGATTCAGTCACACGACGCGCAGTCGCCATCAATAGCGCCCAGGCAAAATCTGCAGTCGTTGAATTCAGCACGTCAGGTGTATTCGTCACCATGATGCCGGCTTTTGTGGCTGCGCTTACGTCAATATTATTGAAGCCGACAGCCATGTTGCTGATGATTTTCAAGTTTGGGCTGGCCGTGATCGCTTCAGCTGTAATGCGCTCGCCTGTAGTCGTGTAAATGCCTTCTTTGTTGCGCATTTTTTCCGCCAATTCGGCTGCCGAAAAAATATGATCGCTTTGATTGTCTTCCACATCGAAATAGAGCCCAAGCCGTTGCACCACGTCAGGAAACACTGCACGCGTTATTAATATTTTTTGTCGCATGATTTTATTTTTTGTCAGCGAAGATCATATCCAATGCCGATCCCGCCATCCTTAATCTGTTATCGATAGATGGTTCAAAATTGATGAACAATGATGACATGCACACGATAAGGGCCATGTGCGCCCAACACAATTGTTTGTTCAATATCGCCGGTACGCGATGGTCCCGATATAAAATTGGTGGTACGCGGCAGTTCGCCGCATTCAGCACGTGCCAATGCAAAGGCATCTTCCATTGCCGCAACAATGCGTGATGCCGATACGACGGCAACATGCGTCTCCGGCAACAAGCTGCCGGAAACAAATGTATCAGGGCTGGAAAGCAGCATCAAGCTGCCAGTTTCTGCAACGGCACAAAAGCTGTCTGTGATGCCGACTAAATCCTCGTTCTTCGGTGCCCGGAATTCCACTTGCATCCCTGCATCATGCCAAGCGAGCTTTTCCAAAGTTCTCCAGGCGATGGCTTGTTTCGCGACATTGATACTTTCCAGATATTTGGCTACTGCGGCAGGTACATCCGACCAGGTTGCCACTTCATCGACCGTATCCGACATGCGCAACGCTTGCTCTTTAAAATGTTGAACAAGGTCATGGCCGATATCCGGGCGCGGTCCTTCTGAACGACTAAGGAGATATTCTTGCGCTGCATCACGTTCAGTTTGGCTCACCTGAGCAGAACGCTTTTGCGCTTGTCGAATACGGTTAAAAATGGCTTGGCGTGCTGTTGAAGTATCCATATCTTGCCTTCGATAATCGTATTTTAGTTTAGCCGATAGTCATGTTGAATCGTGGATTTTCGACGTATCTTTCCGACCAATTAAAGCAAAACCTGAGAAAAATCCATGAAAAGACCGCATTTGCTTATGCAGAATCTGTATAAGCTTGGTTTGTGGGAAAACCTGAATTGCCTTAAAATACAAGGCTTTGCAATTGGCTAAATGGATACGTCCGGGCTAATCACATTTCTGCCGTGGTTACCCTCAGCCAAGCTTTAAACCCGTTTCAGCCATATTTAAGAAGGACTGTTATGACCCACGTTGTGACCGAATCCTGCATCCGCTGCCGTTATACAGACTGCGTAGATGTATGCCCCGTCGATTGCTTCCGCGAAGGCCCGAATTTTCTTTCGATCGATCCTGATGAATGCATCGATTGTGCCGTATGCGTAGCCGAATGCCCTGTCAATGCAATCTATGCAGAAGAAGATGTGCCTGCCGATCAGCAGCAATTTATCAAACTGAACGTCGAATTGGCGCGCAAATGGCCTTCGATTACCAAAACCAAGAGTCCGCTGGCTGATGCGGATGAATGGAAAGACACGAAAGAAAAATTGAAATTTCTTGAGCGCTAAAATTTTTTAGCCGTTCAAGCACATTTTTGCAGTGCCCTAAGAAAGCACCGAGCAATAAAACGGGAGTTACCGTTTTCTAAAAATTTGAAATAAATAGGAACGTGATAGTCGTATGGAAACCAGCGCCGAAGTGAAAGCACCTAATCTCACATCCAACGTGAGCACTGCTCAAAATAAAGGACCGATTGAAACTGACGCAGTGATTGTCGGTGCAGGTCCTGTCGGCTTGTTTCAAGTGTTTGAATTGGGCTTGCTTGAGATTAAAGCCCATGTAATTGATTCATTGCCGAGTGTCGGCGGCCAGTGCGTTGAACTCTATCCGGACAAGCCGATTTACGACATTCCGGCCGTTCCCGTCTGCACTGGGCAGGAATTAACGGACAACCTGTTGAAGCAGATTGAGCCATTCGATCCGACATTTCATTTGAATCAGGAAGTCACCAGCGTCAATCGACGGGAAGATGGCCGCTTCAATCTCGAAACATCGATGGGCACGCAATTCATCACCAAGACAATTTTTATCGCTGCTGGTGTCGGCTCCTTCCAGCCACGCACAATCAAAGTCGATGGCATCGAGCAATTCGACAACACACAATTGTTCTATCGCGTCAAAGATCCTGTGCGTTTTCACGGCAAAAATATCGTGATATGCGGCGGCGGCGACTCCGCGCTGGATTGGGCTTTGAATCTGGTCGGCAAAGCAGAGTCAGTGATTCTATTGCACCGCCGTGAAGAATTCCGTGCAGCGCCTGCTTCTGTCGCCAAGATGAAAGAACTGTGCGATAACTATGAAATGCAATTCGTCGTTGGTCAGGTAACAGGATTTGAAACGCAGGATGCAAACCTGTCGGAAATCAAAGTCACCGGCTCGGATGGCGTAACACGGCGCTTGCCGCTCGATGATTTGTTGGTGTTCTATGGCTTGTCACCCAAGCTCGGTCCAATCGCTGAATGGGGCCTTGATATCGAACGCAAACAGCTTAAAGTCGATACCGAAAAGTTTGAAACCAATGTGCCGGGCATTTTTGCAGTTGGTGACATCAACACTTATCCAGGCAAAAAGAAACTGATTCTGTCCGGCTTCCATGAGGCGGCATTGGCAGCATTTGGCGCGGCACCTTATATTTTCCCGGAAAAGAAAATTCACATGCAGTACACAACAACCTCACCGAAGCTGCACAAGATTCTTGGTGTGGAAAGTCCTGTATTCGATTAATCTTTCTGTAGCCAATCGACGGCAGAAAATCAAAACGCCGTTCAGCATTGTGTGCTGAACGGCGTTTTGTCGTTCTGAGCCTATTTCCTCATCCTTCTTAATCCAAAAAATTTCCACCAAGAAATTAAAATACACTATTTGTTGTGATGTATCGCCAGAACACGACATAACGCTAAAAAACTGGATAAAAACCATTTATTCCCCAAACGCAATGTGATATGTTGCAGGACACCAATTAATTTTCACGGGGAAATTTATTGACTCCCGAATCATGTAAATTGAGGCTAGATTAGCCGCAAAAATGTCGCAATAGATCTACAAATCTCCGCTGAAATGGTTAAAATGGTCTATGATGCATTGCAGCAACCAATGTTTTTTAGGCCACCGCGCGGAACAACTTGAAGAGGTTAATATGCTCTACCAATTCCATGACATGAACCGCAATTTGATGAATCCGCTGATGAATTGGGCGGAAGCGTCAGCCAAATTACTGACAAACCCTGTTTCCCCCCTGGCACATACACCCTTTGCACAACGTATCGCTGCCGGCTATCAACTCTTTTATCGCCTCGGTAAGGCGTATGAAAAACCCGAATTTGGCATCGAATCGGTATCGATCCAAGGCAAGCAGGTAAAAATCGTTGAAGAAATCACGCTTGAGAAATCATTTTGCTTATTGCGGCACTTCAAAAAAGATTTAAACGGCTCCGGACTGACAAAATTAAAACAACCTACCGTTCTGCTGGTCGCGCCGTTGTCGGGCCACCATGCGACCCTTTTGCGCGACACAGTACGTGCATTATTGGAAAACCATGATGTCTATATTACGGATTGGGTTGATGCACGCATGGTGCCTGTATCCAAGGGCGCATTTCATCTGCATGACTATGTCTACTACGTGCAGGAATTCATCCGCTTGCTCGGCCCCGATTTGCATGTGATGTCAGTCTGCCAGCCGACCGTACCTGTATTGGCAGCCATTTCATTGATGGCCAGCGAAAATGATCCAAAGCTGCCCAAGACCATGATCATGATGGGCGGCCCGATTGATCCGCGAAAATCACCAACGCAGGTCAACGATCTGGCACTCAAAAAGCGTTATTCCTGGTTCGAAAATACAGTGATTTACGGTGTGCCGCCGACGCATCCAGGTCACGGCCGCAAGGTCTATCCGGGCTTCTTGCAACATGCCGGATTCATTGCAATGAACCCAGGGCGTCACGCGCAAAGCCACTGGGATTTTTATATGCATCTGCGTGCCGGCGACGACGAGTCTGCTGAAGAGCATCGCAAATTCTACGATGAATACAACGCCGTTCTCGATATGCCGGCCGAGTATTATCTGGAGACAATTCAAATTGTTTTCCAGGAATTCCATCTGCCTAAAGGCACATGGGAAATCGGTGGCAAGCTGGTGCGCCCACAAGATATCAAAACGGTTGCCTTGTTCACCATTGAAGGGGAGCTGGACGATATTTCCGGCGCCGGCCAGACACAAGCAGCGCATGATTTGTGCAGCGGTATCCCGCAATCCATGCAGCAAGATTTCGTTGCGCCACAGTGCGGTCACTACGGTATTTTTTCCGGCCGCCGTTGGCGCGAAATGATTTGTCCGAAAATTGGCGAATTTATCCAGAAGCACGCCTGATCATTCTCATCAGGTCGAGTAAAAAGCCGCTCTTCCACAAGGAGGGCGGCTTTTTCGTTTGTTGCAGCGTTCTTTTAGCGAATACTGGATAATAGTGTTTTCCCGTATTGAGCCAATCCGTGCATTTATCCGTACAGAAAACTCTCGCAGATCAAATCGAAGATCTGTTGCCGCAAACCCAGTGCACTAAATGCGGTTACGCAGGATGCAGGCCTTACGCCGAAGCGATCGCCGATGGTACAGCCAATTACAATCAATGTCCGCCTGGCGGCACAGAAGGCATTGCGCGGCTGGCGCATTTGCTCGGCAAACCCATCATTCCCCTGAATTCTGATAACGGCAATGAACGCCCACGGCCGGTGGCTGTGATAGATGAAGCTGTTTGTATCGGCTGCACACTTTGCATTCAAGCTTGCCCAGTTGACGCAATTATTGGCGCGGCAAAACAAATGCACACCGTTCTCCCAAGCTTATGCACTGGCTGCGATTTATGTGTTGCACCCTGCCCGGTTGATTGCATTGCCATGCTGAACGTCACCGAAGAAAAAACAGGATGGGCAGCCTGGTCACAAGATGAAGCGGATGCTGCGCGTGCGCGACACGACTTTCGTACTGTTCGTCTGCGTCGCGAAAAAATGGAAAATGATGAACGGCTCGCCGCCAAAGCTGCAGCGAAATTGAAAGCAGTCGAATCCGAATCGCCGCAATCACCTGAAGAAAAAGCGGAACAAGCCAGAAAAAAAGCAATCATTCAAGCAGCAATGGAACGTGCTCGTATTAAAAAAGAGGAACAATCTACTCTCAAAAATGAGAATGGGAACGACTAATGAACGCAGACAAGCGCCGTGAAATCTTCATCCGATTTCGCACTGCCAATCCTCATCCGACGACTGAGTTGGAATACACCACACCATTTGAACTGCTGGTAGCTGTCATTCTTTCAGCGCAAGCAACCGATGTGTCAGTGAATAAAGCAACACGCAAGCTCTTCCCTAACGCAAATACGCCTGCTGCGATTTACGCGTTAGGTGTCGAAGGATTGACTCCGTATATCCAAACAATCGGCCTCTATCGCAATAAAGCAAAAAATGTCATCGAAACTTGCCGCCTTCTATTGGAACGACATCATGGTGAGGTACCGCGCACGCGGGAAGAACTGGAAGCATTACCAGGTGTCGGTCGCAAGACGGCCAACGTCATATTGAATACCGCATTCGGTGAGCCTACGATGGCGGTTGATACCCATATTTTTCGCGTATGCAACCGGACCAATCTGGCGCCAGGAAAAAATGTCGTCGAAGTCGAACGTCAATTACTCAAAGTGGTACCTGAAGAATTTTTACTCGATGCTCACCACTGGCTGCTGCTGCACGGGCGCTATACTTGTACCGCACGCAACCCGCAATGCTGGAACTGCCTGATTGCCGATTTGTGTGAATATGGACCAAAAACGCCACGCCCACTCAAAGGAATCTGATGACCCACTCTCATGCAGAACATCATTTTGAAGCCAGTGACACCGTCCGCGATATTGTGATCGGCATGGCGGATGGACTGACTGTGCCGTTTGCTTTGGCAGCAGGCATTACCGGTGCTGCGGTCGGCATCGATATTGTTGTCACAGCAGGCATCGCAGAGATTGCAGCAGGCTCGATCGCAATGGGGCTCGGAGGTTATCTGGCAGCGCGTACCGAACGGCAGCACTACTTTGCCGAGCGTGCACGTGAAGAGCAGGAAATTCTTCAGGTGCCGCATCGTGAACGTGCCGAGATCGTCGAAATCATGGAGCAATATGGCGTAACCGAACAGGAATGTGCGCCGATGATTACAGGGCTCGAACGGAATCCACAGGCGTGGCGTGATTTCATGATGCGATTTGAGTTGGGGTTGGAAGAACCGAAACAATCAGCAGCAAGCAAGAGTGCATTGACGATTGCGCTGTCGTACGTGGTTGGCGGACTCATCCCGCTGTTTCCCTACATGGTGCTGAGGGCGGCAAACACAGCATTATTGATATCGATATTGGTGACGCTTACTGCGCTATTTGTTTTTGGCTATTTCAAAGGCAGTTTTACCGGTACGCCTGCAGTCAAATCTGCAGTTCAAACTTTAACGATAGGAGGATTGGCAGCCGGCGTCGCCTTCATGGTAGCCCGCATGATCACATAACCGACCTTGGGCATATGTATATCCACTCACCTATTTAACGCACCGAACAGGCCTCTTCAAATCCGAGGCGCGGTGAACGTGGAAACACTTTGCTCGCGTCACCGTAGCCCAAGCTGCAAACAAAGTTGGCTTTAATCGTGGTACCGGCAAAAAAAGTCGCGTTAACTTTATCCGCATCAAAACCTGACATCGGCCCGCAATCCAGTCCTACAGCACGTGCCGCCATGATGAAATATCCACCTTGCAGCGATGAATTGCGAAATGCCGTTGCTTCGATCAAAGGCTGATTGCCGACGAACCAGGAACGCGCATCGGTATGCGGAAATAATTGCGGCAATTTTTCGTAAAATGCCATGTCCATTCCGATGATTGCCGTCACAGGCGCCTCCCTGGTTTTTGCAGCATTGCCTGGGGCCATGCACGCCACCAGTTTTTCTTTTTCTTCAGGAGATTTGACAAATACAATGCGAGCCGGGGAGCAATTTGCCGAGGTCGGTCCCCATTTCATCAAATCATAAATTCGGTGCAACTGTTGATCAGTGACTGGGGTTTTCAGCCACACATTATGCGTACGAGCTTGACGGAATAATATATCAAGTGAGGCTTCATCCAGCATGATGATTTCCTTCCCAAATAGTCAATTGGAGAATCTTACGCTCAATATGGAAAATCCGTTTTGTCGCCCTGAAAAGGCGCGTACAATTTCCGCAATCGACTCCCACTGTAATGCCTCTGATGTTTACACCCTCACAATACGATGTCCGGCGATTCTTTTGCTTAACTTATAGCAAGCATCGCAAAAATGAAGTCCTCACGCCGCTGGAAGCAATAGCGCGCGATTGGATCGTGCAGCATCCGGAATATGCCGATCAGTTATCCGATGTCGAGTCCGCTTTGGCAGCCGATTATTCCGTTGAAGGCGGACAAAGTAATCCGTTTTTGCATTTATCGATGCACTTGTCGATAGCTGAACAACTATCAATTGACCAGCCGCCGGGGATTCGTGCAGCGTTTACCGCTTTGGCGCAACGGCTCGGTTCTGAACATGATGCGCATCACCAAACGATGGAATGCCTTGGCGAGATGATCTGGGCATCGCAGCGTAACGGTTTGCCGCCGGATGGTACGGCTTATATTGAATGCATTAAACGACGCGGATGATACGATGCGATGCGTTGATTCCATTTGATGAGCCAATAAAAAAGCCACGGAGACCGTGGCTTTTTTATTTTGCAAACGCTTATATTTATTTATGCACTACCAAGGAACCAGGCAAGCTGTGGATATAAGCGGCAATATCTTTCTTGTCTTGATCCGACAACGGCTTGGCTTGGCCGCCCATGATCGCATTCGAGCGACCGTTAGGACCATCGCCGCCGCGTTGATAAGCCGTCAATGCATGCTCAATGTAGTCTGCATGTTGTCCGGCCAATTTAGGATAACCGGGGTCGATTGGAGAATTGAGATCCGGCCCATGGCAAGCTGTGCAACCGAACTTTGCCACAGCTTCCTTGCCGGCTTCAACGTTACCGCCTGCAAATGCATTGAACGAAACGGATGCAGAAATAATGAGTGCAACGAATGCGATAATTTTTTTCATGTTGTGTTCCCCTTATTTCTGCTGCGAGTAATGGGCGGCCAAATCAGCGATATCCTGATCCGACAAACTACCCGCGATTCCGCGCATGCTGGGGTTTTTGCGCTCGCCTTTTTTATACTCGTTAAGCGCGTTTTCAATATATTTCGCAGACTGCCCACCAATTTTAGGGACTTGGAAAACCTCAGGGAAAGAGGCTTTATAGTGCGGGATGCCGTGGCAACCGATACACATAGCGACTTTATTTTCAGCCGACTTTGCATTACCAACGACATCCGCTGCTGCGGCGTAGTGAGCGATGCTTGCAAGCGCGAGAAGTGCAAGTATTTTTTTCATGGGTAGCATGGGTAATTTAAGCGAAAACAACATGATGCAACAAACCACTACTGGCAATAAAACTTGACTTGGATCATTGCCAATCAGCACCAAAACCGCGTAATTCTAACTCAAGACAGGCAATCAGTCCATGCCACTGCGGGATGGACTGATTTAATTCATGGTTTATTCATGCTTTCGAGATAATTACAGGCCATTTTTCGATCTTTTTTTCTGCTCGATAGATTCTGCTGCAGATGTACGCGCAGCCGATAATGCCGGCACTTCCTGTTGATCTGCCCAAAGAAAGAAATGCGGCTTCCTGAGAAAGCGCTTCAAAATGGTCTTGAAAACCAGGCGTCTTGTCCGAGCCGGCACGCCACATGTACGCATGGCTAATACCAATGAACAGAAAAAAGCAACGCCGACATTCAACAAACCGATCACAATAATCCCGCCAGCCGCCAGCCAGAATTCGCTTGTCTCGAAAACAGGCCAGCCTAGGCTGGTAGCGCTTGCCGCCAATGTGCCAAGCGCAAACGTCACATGCCGGATTTCCAATGTCAGCCCAAAGAATCGCGCAAATACCGGCGTCATGCCCAGCAAGATTGCGAGGCAAATATTGCCTACTATCCGCGCCAGATTCCGCTCCAGCCAACCAGCCCAGCGTTCCGCACGTGCTGCGCCGAGGGCATGTACTAATCGACGATGATGAATCAGACTTTCACGCAAACGACGCAATGCAAACCAATTATCCGCAAAGCAGGCCAGCAGACTCGCCATCCATAGAAACACACCAGTGATGCTTGCGAATATCGGGCTCCAACCAAGGACTGATAAAGCATCAAGACTTGCATGTGCCTTATCGTCAGGCATCATCGGCATGCCAGACCACAGCAGTATGCCAACGGACACGGCAGTCATCGTTGGGATCAGCGTCATCACATTGCCCAAAATAGCCGCCGCCTGTGCTCGCAAAAAGACAGTGACTTCCGACATGAGTCCTTCCATACCGTCATCAGTCTCCAACTCACCCATCCGCGAAGCCAATGCCGGAGCAGTCACCGCCGCCTGCTTGGCAGCAAGCGCACCACCTGCGGCAGCAATGACGGACAGGCTGATCAAATAATTCAATGAGGCGGATAAGCCCTCGAAAAAATGCGCCAGATTCGCTCTGGATAACGCCAATTGACCCAACACGGTAAAGACTGCAATGACGCCACCGATTGCTGCAGCCTGAAACATGGCACTATATTCGGTGCGATTGCGCGTTGCATATTGCTCACCGCCAGGTTGACCATATTGCGCATTGCGCTCAACCATCTTGCGTGTCAGTAAAGCAAAGCTGCGCCGAATCAATCCGCGCAACGAAGAGCGCTGACGATGGCCCATCACCATCTCACCCAGCAGAACCTGCATTTGATTCGTACCCATTCCGGGATGCAGCAATGCTGCGCGCAAATCAATCAAATGCGCCATACGCGCCAATTGCGCACGCATCCGTTCGATTGAATAAACCATGCCGACCGATACGCCATTCTCATCCAGATGCGCGTATATTTTGTCGGTCTGCGCCTGGCATACGGCGATCAACATGCGGACGCTTCGCAGAGATGCTTCGTCCTGCGAGCCGCTATGCAGATAACGTTCCAATTCACGACGCAAGGTCATGAAAGGCGTCGCTTGCAAACTATTGCTGCGCTCCAGGCGTTGGCGAAAAGGCGGGCTGATGCCTACCGACAAAATCACCGTAACCAGATAAGTCAATGCTTCATCCATCTGCTGCCGGAATATGTGAGCGATACCGTCATCGGCGCATAATTTCCAAATGCGGGACAAGGTTTTCTGATCCAATCCCAACAGCCAGTCAGCATCAGCCTGTCCGGAAAACATCGCGACAAACAAAGCAGAAAGATCCAGTTGAGCGGGCGCCTTAGGCAATAAAAGTTTCAGAAATTTTTCCGACATCTCGCCAAAAAACCCCGGCTCACGCGGCAATCCTGTTGTGAAAAACAATTCCGCACCTGCTGCTTCTCGCAAGGTCTTTTGCAAAGTGGTTTGGACTACACGCCTGCTATCACGATTCGCATCCAGCCAATCCAGCAATACGTGTATGCGTTGATGCCTGATCCGCCTCACTCCACCACTTTCCCTCAACGGCATCCTGGGCTCTCGCCGGACCCATTCAGTAATATCAGTCATCCAGTTGGCTCGCTCGCGCCATGATGCAAATGGATTGGCACGATTCATTAACGCTTCAGCTTGTGATGCCACATGCAGATGATGTTCGCTGTGATGGGTTGAACCATGGCGAAATCTTCGCCACATTACCAACATTCGGAGAAAAAAGATTTTCATTATATTTTTTGATAATGTAATGAGGAGAAAGCAATGCAAAAGAGGCATGCTTTCCAGTAAAGGTCTCAGCTAATTCCGAGAATGCAAATCTCGCTTATACTTGATTTTATTTTCATGTTAATGACATCATGCGACAGACAACACGCTTTAATAGTTCCCCAACTTATGTTGCCACCGATGATTTAAAGTTGGCAGTCAATGCGGCCTTGACTTTGCAACGTCCGCTCCTTATTAAAGGCGAGCCTGGCACCGGGAAAACCATGCTGGCCGAAGAAGTGGCTGGCGCTCTTAATATGCCGCTGATGCAATGGCACATAAAATCAACCACCAAAGCGCAACAAGGATTGTATGAATACGATGCCGTGTCGCGCTTGCGCGATTCGCAGCTTGGTGATGAACGCGTAAAAAACATCCACAACTACATCGTCAAAGGCGTGTTGTGGCAAGCGTTTAACGCCGATGAACAAGTGGTCTTGCTGATCGATGAAATCGACAAGGCCGACATCGAATTTCCCAACGACTTGTTGCGCGAACTCGACCGCATGGAATTTTACGTTTACGAAACGCGTGAAATGGTAACAGCGAAACATCGGCCGTTGGTTATCATTACATCAAACAATGAAAAAGAATTGCCGGATGCCTTTTTACGGCGTTGCTTTTTTCATTATATTAAATTTCCTGACAAAGATACGATGCAGCAGATCGTCGATGTACATTTCCCGCAATTGAAAAAAGATCTGGTCGCGCAAGCCTTGCAAACTTTTTATGAAGTGCGTGATGTGCCCGGATTAAAGAAAAAGCCATCGACATCGGAATTGCTGGATTGGCTAAAATTATTACTGGCCGAAGATATTCCTCCCGAAGCGCTACGCAGCCAGGATGCAAAAGCGATCGTCCCACCGCTGCATGGTGCGCTGTTGAAAAATGAACAGGATGTGCATTTGTTTGGGCGAATGGTATTCATGTCGCGGCACAATCGTTAATTAAATTATTTACCACTGCCAATCATGACTTTCATCAAACCAGTAACTCTGAACGGGCAATACGCCACGCTGGAACCGCTCAACCCGGAACATTGCGATGAATTGAAAGTTGCCGTCGCCGACGGTGAACTATGGAAGCTTTGGTATACCTTCATTCCGAAGCCGCAAGACATGATGACAGAAATCGAACGCCGGCTTGGATTGCAAACTCTAGGTAATTGGGTTCCATTTGCAATCCGCCGCAATGATACGCAAACCATCTGCGGCATGACCAATTACATGAATATCGATGCGCCGAACCGGCGTGTTGAAATCGGCGGCACCTGGCATGCAAAAAGTGCGCAGCGTACATTTATCAATACCGAATGCAAATTGATGTTGCTGACACATGCGTTTGAAAACCTGAAATGCATTTCAGTCGAGTTCCGCACCAACTTCATGAATCATCAATCGCGCGAGGCGATTGCGCGGCTGGGCGCCAAGCAGGATGGCATCTTGCGCAATCACATGCTTAATTCCGATGGAACCTATCGCGATACTGTCGCGTTCTCGATCATCGAATCCGAATGGCCGACAGTCAAGAACCACTTGCGGTACAAACTCAGTCTTTGAGAAATCGCCATGCTGATCGATTTTTTCTTCACGCTCAAAGACGCCAAAATTCCTGTCACCATCAAGGAATTTTTGATGTTGCTGGAAGCGATGCAGAAAAACGTGATCGATAATTCACTCGATGATTTCTATTACCTGTCGCGCATCACGCTGGTCAAGGATGAAGCACACTTCGATAAATTCGACCAAGCCTTCAGTCTGTACTTCAAAGGGATCGACACGATATTCGATTCAAAAACTGAAATCCCGCTCGATTGGCTGTTGCAACGCATGAAACGCGAAATGACGCCGGAGCAAATTGCACAGCTTGAAAAATTCGGTTACGACAAATTGATGGATCGCCTGAAGGGATTGCTGGCTGAGCAAAAAGAACGGCACGAAGGCGGCAACAAATGGATCGGCACCGGCGGCACGTCTCCGTTCGGTAATGGCGGGCAAAATCCGGAAGGCATTCGCATCGGCGGAAAAAGCGAAAACCGCAGCGCCGTCAAAGTATGGGAAGCGCGCGCCTACCGCGACTACGATACCGAGCGCGAACTCGGCACACGCAATATCAAGGTCGCGCTGCGTCGATTGCGCAAATTCGCACGTGAAGGCGTGGAAGACGAACTGGCACTGGACGACACGATCCGCGCCACCGCCAACAATGCCGGCTATCTCGACATCAAGATGCAGCCGGAACGCAAGAACAAGATCAAGGTGCTGATGCTGCTGGATGTCGGCGGCACAATGGACGATCACATCGCGCGCACCGAAGAATTATTTTCCGCTGCGAAGACCGAATTCAAGCATATGGATTTTTTCTACTTCCATAATTGCGTCTATGATTATCTATGGAAAAACAATCGGCGCCGCCATGCAGAGCGTTTTCCGACCTGGGATGTGCTGCGCAAATTCACGCCGGATACCAAGCTGATTTTCGTCGGTGATGCGACGATGAGTCCCTATGAAATTTTGCAGGCGGGCGGCTCGGTGGAATACAACAATGATGAAGCCGGCGCAGAATGGCTGCAACGCTTCACGCATGCCTACCCGAAATTCATTTGGTTGAATCCGGAACCGGAAGGCTTATGGCAATACCGTCAATCGGTCAGCATCATTCGGCAAATCATGAATGACCGGATGTTTCCGGTGACGATAGATGGGTTGGAGCGTGGAATGCGATTGCTTAGCAAGTAGAACTCATTTCATCAATAGGAGGCGAGCCCTCCTATTGATGAAATGAGTTCCAGTCTTACTGAGGCTTGCCGGCGTCCTCAGAGATTGGCAAAAACTTCTTCAATGCAGACATCAGATGATGACTGGCAAGCGGCTTGTTCAAAAAGCCGTCGTAACCAACATGGCGAGCGCGAGTTGGGTCATACGAAAAATTCTTTCCAACCAAAAAAATCACCGTGGTCTTTTCGTGCGGATTCCATTTCTTGATCAGCTCGCATAATCGATAAGGATCGACATTCGGCGTTGAGGTATTAATCAGTACGGTTGAAATCTTCCGTTGTCTGCACACACTGGCCGCAACTTCTTCGTTGTCGACCCAGTCCACTGACATGTTTTTCCGATTCAGCATGCTGTTCAGAAAATCTCGCAATGCCGGCGATTTATCCACAACCAATATCCCACCTTTCACTGGCGTGCGGCGCATGCGCTCGTATACGGTTGGATCGGTCAAATCGACGTTAAGACGATTACGGCGCCGGCGCTCCGGCACCGTGATGATGTCCGATGCTTCCAGTTTCGATAATGCATCGGCGCGCTTTTCGACCAGCTTATCCAGCTCTTCAAGTAACTGGTCCGACTGCAGTGGACGTTTGATGCATGGATAGGGCAGCCCAAGGCCTGGTGTCCCGACCAAGAGTGCGGGACGGATCGCGCTAGGATGGAGGTCGGACAAACTGGCCAGTGCGCGCAAGTCGTTCGCGTTGACCAGGTACAAATCAGGATCCTGCAAGTTATCTTCCATTAAACGAAAATAACCATATCCCCGCTCGTGCTCTTCAGCAAAAATGGATTCAATAAACTTCGCTTCAACCAGCGAAAATCCGATGAAACGAACAGCGAATGGAAAACTGGATTTCATAGGCAGTCATTTTATGAAATCCGGAGAAAAAATCCACTTAAATAATGGTTATGCCCAGAATGAAAATGAGGGAATTCTGATCAAAAATTATTTTTTCTGCATGGCTTTGTTAAACTCCCCTCTGAGCGCTTTTTCGATTGTTAAATTTGCTTGTTTATTTCACATGATTTAAATTTAAAATAAATTTACTGTTAGTTGCCTTTTTTATCTTTAAAAACGCATTTGGGCATCATCTCAATATTTTTTTGTCAACATTGATCGAAATTTTTTGAAGACCCAATTTGCAGCATCTTGTGTGTTTTTCTTGTTGATTCAACTGTACTGCAAGCTTCTCGTGATTTTTTTCATTAGAATGCGAAAGCATTGAATTTTGTTCCAACCCATTCTGATTAATTTTTTCCCATTGCATGGCCACTAAAAAAACAGCTTCATCCGATTACAGCGAATCATCCATCCGCGTCCTGAAAGGACTGGAACCCGTCAAGCAGCGTCCGGGCATGTACACACGCACCGAAAACCCGCTGCACATCATTCAGGAAGTGATCGACAACTCATCTGACGAGGCGCTGGGCGGCTTCGCCAAGCATATCAATGTCACACTCAACACCGACGGCAGCGTCAGTGTGGAAGATGATGGCCGCGGCATTCCGGTCGGCTTGCATCCGGAAGAGAAAGTACCGACAGTCGAAATCGTCTTCACGCGTTTGCATGCAGGCGGCAAATTCGATAAAGGTTCCGGCGGCGCATATTCATTCTCCGGTGGTTTGCATGGCGTCGGCGTATCTGTTACCAACGCGTTGTCGTCGCGGCTCGAAATCACCGTGTGGCGCGAAAATGGCATGCACACGATTGCATTCTCGAATGGCGATGTCATCGAAAAATTGAAATCGCGCTCGCTAGCCAAAGAAGAAAAGAAATCAGGCACGCGCGTCACCGTGTGGCCGAATCCGAAATACTTCGACTCCGGCGTGATACCGCAAGCGGAATTGCAACGCTTGTTGCGCTCCAAGGCCGTGCTGCTGCCCGGTGTGCAAGTCACGCTGACCAATGCAAAGAATGGCGAAGTGCAAACCTGGCGTTACGAGCAAGGTTTGCGCGGTTATCTGATCGAATCATTGGCGCAAACGTCGAATACCGATCCATTGATCCCGTTGTTTGAAGGCGAACAGTATGCGACTGCTGACGCGGAAGGTTTTGCGGAAGGTGAAGGCGCAGCATGGGTTGTCGCGTGGACCGAAGAAGGCAATGTGGTACGTGAGTCGTACGTTAACCTGATCCCGACCTCGGCTGGCGGCACGCATGAATCGGGCTTGCGCGAAGGTTTGTTCGGCGCGGTGAAGAGTTTCGTCGAAATGCATTCGCTGTTGCCGAAAGGTGTGAAGCTGTTGCCGGAAGACGTGTTCGCACGCGTGTCTTTTGTGTTGTCGGCCAAAGTACTCGACCCGCAATTCCAGGGGCAAATCAAGGAACGCTTGAACTCGCGCGATGCAGTGCGCCTGGTCGCAACGTACACCAGACCGGCATTGGAACTATGGCTCAACCAGCACGTCGATTACGGCAAAAAGCTGGCTGACCTCGTCATCAAGCAAGCGCAATCGCGTTTGCGTTCGGCACAAAAAGTCGAGAAGAAAAAATCGTCCGGCGTCGCCGTGTTGCCAGGAAAATTGACAGACTGCGAATCGAGCGACACGACACGCAATGAATTGTTTTTAGTCGAGGGCGATTCCGCCGGCGGCTCCGCCAAAATGGGACGCGACAAGGAATTCCAGGCGATTCTGCCGTTGCGCGGCAAGGTGCTCAATTCATGGGAAACCGAACGCGACCGTTTGTTTGCCAATAATGAAATCCACGATATCGCGGTGGCGATCGGCGTGGATCCGCATGGGAAGAACGACACGCCGGATCTCAGTGGTCTGCGCTACGGCAGAATCTGCATCCTGTCCGATGCGGACGTCGATGGATCGCATATTCAAGTATTGCTGTTGACCTTGTTCTTCAAGCATTTCCCGCAACTGATCGATCGCGGCCATATCTGTATTGCACGCCCTCCACTGTTCCGCGTCGATGCACCGGCACGCGGGAAGAAACCGGCGCAAAAGATTTATGCGCTGGATCAGGGTGAACTGGAAGCGATCGAAGACAAGCTGCGCAAGGATGGCGTGAAAGACGGTGCATGGTCGATCTCGCGCTTTAAAGGTTTGGGCGAAATGAATGCGGAGCAGTTGTGGGAAACCACGATGAATCCTGATACGCGTCGCTTGCTGCCGGTGTCGCTCGGCGACTTCGATCTGAAGGCGTCGGAGAATCGCTTCAATATGTTGATGGGTAAAGGTGAAGCGGCTGCACGGCGTACATGGCTTGAGGAGCATGGGAATGAAGCTGAGGCTGATATTTGATGTCATGCTTCAAACAAATCTCCGTCGTTCCCGCGCAGGCGGGAATCCATAGTGCGTGCGATGTATCAGATGCCTTATGGATTCCCGCCTGCGCGGGAACGACGAAATTTTTAGCATTAATGTGCATACTGAATAACGAATTGAACCACCATGACCGAACAAGCCAATCTATTTGATACCCCACCGCCATCCGACGGCGGTGAATCGCTGACCCTCGCCACCTTTGCCGAGCGCGCCTACCTCGATTATGCAATCTCGGTCGTCAAAGGCCGCGCATTGCCCGATGTCTGCGACGGGCAGAAACCCGTGCAGCGCCGCATCCTGTATGCGATGAATGAGCTAGGTTTGAATGCGACTGCCAAACCGCGCAAGTCTGCTGCAGTAGTCGGTGATGTACTCGGCAAACTGCATCCGCACGGTGACCAATCGGTGTACGACGCGCTGGTACGCATGGCACAGGACTTCTCGTTGCGTTATCCGTTGATCGATGGTCAAGGCAACTTCGGCTCGCGCGATGGCGATGGTGCTGCGGCGATGCGTTATACCGAAGCACGTCTGACACCAATATCGAAATTGCTGCTCGATGAAATCGATATGGGCACCGTCGATTTCCAGCCGAACTACGATGGATCGACGGAAGAACCGAAGCTGCTGCCGGCACGTTTGCCATTCGTATTGCTCAATGGTGCATCCGGTATTGCAGTTGGTTTGGCGACCGAAATCCCTTCGCATAATTTGCATGAAGTCGCCAAAGCAGCAGTTGCATTGATTCGCAATCCAAAATTGTCGCATCGTGAATTGATGGGATTTATTCCCGGCCCCGACTTCCCCGGTGGCGGCCAAATCATTACCTCGTCCACAGCGATTTCGGAAATGTACGAAAGCGGCCGCGGCACATTGAAAGTGCGGGCACGCTGGAAGATTGAAGACATGGCGCGCGGCCAGTGGCAAGTGGTGATCACAGAACTGCCGCCAGGCACATCATCGCAAAAAGTGCTGGAAGAAATCGAAGAGCTGACCAATCCCAAAATCAAGCTCGGCAAAAAAGCGCTGTCGCCCGATCAGGTCGCAATGAAACAGGTGATGCTGGCTGCGCTCGATACCGTGCGCGACGAATCGGGCCGCGATGCGCCGGTGCGTTTGGTGTTCGAACCGAAATCGAAGAACCTGGATCAAACCGAATTTGCCAACATGCTGCTGGCGAATACGTCGCTGGAAACCAGCGCCTCGATCAACCTGGTGATGATCGGCGGCGATGGCCGTCCGCGCCAAAAAAGATTGGGCGATATCCTGCGCGAGTGGATCGAGTTCCGCTTCGCGACCATTACGCGCCGTACGCAATTCAGGTTGCAAAAAGTCGATGACCGTATCCATATCCTTGAAGGTCGTGAGGCAGTGCTGCTCAACATCGACAAAGTGATCAAGATCATTCGCGAATCGGATGAGCCGAAACCTGCGTTGATTCATGCGTTCAAATTATCGGACCGTCAGGCGGAAGACATTCTTGAAATCCGCTTGCGCCAATTGGCGCGTCTGGAAGCAATCAAGATCCAGCAAGAGTTGGCGGAATTACGCAATGAAAAGAGCACACTGCAAGATTTGCTCGACAACCCTGCTTCGATGAAGAAACTGGTCATCAAGGAAATCGAAACGGATGGAAAGCAGTTCGGTGACGCGCGCCGCACGCTGATTGAAGCTGCAGAGAAAGCCGTGGTCGAACAGAAGGTCATCGATGAGCCTGTGACCGTCGTGATCTCGGAAAAAGGCTGGGTGCGCGCACGTACCGGGCACGGCCACGATGCTGCACAATTCACGTTCAAGGCAGGCGATGGCATGTATGGTGCATATGAATGCCGCACTGTCGACAATGTACTCGCGTTCGGTTCCAACGGCCGCATCTACTCGGTGCCGGTTGCAGCGCTGCCCGGTGCGCGTGGCGATGGTGTACCGATTACGACGTTGATCGATCTCGCCAGCGGTTCCCACCTGGTACATTACTTCGTCGGCATTGCCGATACCACGCTGCTGCTCGCGTCTACCGCAGGCTATGGCTTCACCGCCAATGCAGCCGACATGGTCAGCCGCACCAAAGGTGGTAAAGCATTCATGACATTGGATGACGGCGATGAGCCTGTCATGCCGCGCATCGTCGGCAGCGACGCGAGTGCGATTGCCTGCCTGTCGGAAAAAGGCCGCTTGCTGGTGTTCGGCCTGGATGAGATTAAAGCCTTGTCCGGCGGCGGACGTGGTGTGATCCTGATGGAGTTGGACAAGGGAGAAAAGCTGCTTGCGGCTCAACCGATCAGTCAGCGCGGTGTCATCGTGTCCGGCATCGGGCGTGGCGGCAAAGCGCAAGAGATAACGTTGTCTGCATCAAGCCTGACAAATCATATCGGCAAGCGTGCGCGTAAAGGGAAAGCGTTGGAAGCGAAGATTAAGCCGAGTGGGTTGATGGCGAATAAATAAATGGATTAATATCGGAATCTCGATGAAGGTTAGACTTATATAGTGTCTAACCTTCATTTGACAAAGCGAATCAGCCCTTATTAAAACTGATGTTTTGCCACTCTCCAATCGGCATCGGCTTGCTAAACAAATATCCCTGGAAGTTCGCACATCCGTTTTCTTTCAAGAAGTGTAGCTGTTCGTCCGTCTCCACTCCTTCCGCGATCACATGAATACCCAATGATCGACTCATCGCGATGATGGCGCGCACGATGGCTGCGTCGCTGGGGTCGGTGGTGATATCGCGGACGAACGATTGGTCGATCTTCACTTCATCCAGCGGCAATCGCTTCAGATATGACAGTGAAGAAAACCCTGTGCCGAAGTCGTCCAGCGAGAACGTGACGCCAAACGCCTTGATTTGCTCCATCCGGATAATGACGTCTTCCACATTTTCCAATACCAGGCTTTCGGTCAATTCCAGTCTCAACAGATTCGGGTTGACGCCGGTCTGCTTCAAGGTATCAAAAATCTGTTCCACAAAATCTGCCTGACGGAATTGGCGCGCGCTGACGTTAATCGAAATTTTCAAGTTGCTCGTTGCGGAATTTGCAGACCAGGCATGAAGCTGGGCACAGGCTGTTTGCAATACCCACAATCCCAACGGAATGATGAGACCAGTGTCTTCAGCCAGCGGAATAAATTGAACAGGAGGAATCGCAACCTGGTTGGGCGGCAACCATCGCAGCAGTGCTTCCGCGCCAGTCACGTTGCCATGCTGATCAATCTGCGGCTGATAAAAAAGCTGGAATTCGTCTTTCTGCAGACCGTTGCGTAACGCGGCCTCCATCTGGGCGCGCGACTCGATCGCTGCCTGCATGGTGGGATTGAAAAAGCGCACTGCATTTCGCCCAGCCCCTTTCGCTTGATAGAGGGCCATATCTGCTTGCTTGAGCAACACGTCTATCGATAGTTCACTGCCCCTGAAAAGCGTGACGCCAATGCTGGAGCTGCTGTAGTGCGCTTGCCCTCCATTGGAAAGTATGTAAGGTTGGCTAAGCGCCGCCTTGATTTTTCCTGCAACCATCTCGGCCTGGCTTGCTGCGGTCGTCTCATCCGCGCCAAGTCCTTCGATCATCACCACGTATTCGTCACCGCCCAGGCGTGACACGCTATCTTCCTGCCGCACGCTGGCAATGATGCGCTGAGCGACTTCAACCAATAGACGATCGCCGACATCATGTCCCTTGGTGTCATTCAGCGCTTTGAAGTTGTCGAGATCCAGGATCATCAGCGCACCAAATTCCTGACTGCGGTTACTCGCACTCAAAGCGTGACCCAGCCGGTCCATCAACAGACGGCGATTAGGTAGTTTGGTCAGTGCATCAAAATAAGCAAGGTTCCGAATTGCTTCTTCTGCTTGCTTGCGTTCCGTGATGTCGAGAATAAAGTTGAGCGAGCAGGTTTTATTTTGCAATTCAATAAATTCGGAAGACACCAAAAACAACCGTATCTCTCCGTTTTTCATGCGCGATCTGGTCTCGAAATTTCTTAGGGAGCCATTTTTGGTTAGCTCATCTATATATTTTTGCCTGTCTCCAGGGTTGACCCAAACCTTTAATTCAATTGACGTGTGGCCAATGACTTCATGTTTTTGAAAACCGCTTGTTTCAAGAAAAGCGTCATTTACGTCAATGTATCTGCCCTCATCCATGGATACAATCGTAATTGCTACTGAACTGGCCTGGAAAGCCTTCGAGAATTTTTCTTCACTTTTCTTCAATGCCTCTTCTTTAGACTTGCGCTCGGTAATGTCGCGAGAAATACCAAACAAGCCGATAACTTGTCCAGCCTCATCGCATAAAGGGCCCTTGGTGGTCAAATAAGTGCGTTCACCATCCAAAGTCGAGAGCACCATCTCATAGCTGTTCATTAGCTTCTCTTCGAGTACAAGAAGGTCGTTGGCGCGAATTTCCGCTGCCTGTTGCTGCGGAAAAAAAACGGTATCATCGCAGCCCAAGACCTGATCGAGCGTTTTTCCCGTTATGCGTGTCGTTTCCCGATTAATAAACAAATAATGCCCGTTCAGGTCTTTGGCATAAATGGCGTCCGGTGAACTGTCCGCAATATTGTCGAGAAAGTTTTGCGTGCGTGATTTATCCGCGTGTGCCTCCAACGCATTGCTTGATTCAATAAAAACCCGGTTAAGCAAACGACGTATCAAAACAAAGAGGAAAAGTGCTGTTACAGCGACAAACAGCCATCCCTTGATGATGCTGATCAATATAATCGTAGACGGATTCGACACCAGCGCTATCACTGCTTTATCGGAAAATAATATCCAAAGACAGGCAATGACGAAATACGAAGCAGCAAGCTTCAATGCGGCACGCGTGCGGTCTATACCGCTTTGTTCTCCTGCCGTTTTCCTTTGATTCATAGTTTTTTCCATGAGGATACGAGAGTGGATGATTCGTAAAGAAATAGCGTAATACCAAGATGATGCGGCAGACACGCCGATACCAAGGAATGCGTTAATAAAACCGTGGTCGCATTGTTGCAGTATTCGGATGCATTTGGTAATGCGCTAGAACGATGTTTAATTTCCTGCATCGAGATCAACTGCCACCACGCGATTGCGCCCTGCGCGCTTGGCTTGATAAAGTGCTGCATCAGCTGCGGCAATCAATTGGGTGAAGCCACCCGGTTGTAATGGCGTCATAGTTGCGACACCGATGCTGATCGTTACATTACTGCTTTGCGCGATAAACTCGGATAAATCCAGGCGTTCAATTGCAGAGCGGATACGCTCTGCCACAACAATTGCGCCACTACTCGGCGCATTGGGAAGTATCACGGCAAATTCTTCCCCGCCATATCGTGCGACCACATCGACAGTACGTTGAATACAATCCGCCATTGTTGTGGCAATGCCCTTCAGGCATGCGTCACCGGCTTGATGTCCATATGTGTCGTTATAGATTTTAAAATGATCTACATCGACCATCAGCAGAGTCAGCACCTTGGCATCGCGCATGGCACGGCCCCACTCCAACTGCAATAGCTCATCAAAGCGGCGTCGATTGGCAATGCCAGTCACAGCATCTTGCGTGGCGAGCAGCTCCAGTGCATGCTGCGCTTCTTTTTGCGCTGTCATGTCTCGCAGTGTTTCGATTACTGCCAGCAAATTGCCTGCTTTGTCATAGATGGGATTCGCATCAATCGCAAGATAGAGTTGCGTGCCGACTTTCGGCATCACACACCAATTCTCTGCATACAAGCCGTTGTTTGCTGCAACGATCTCGGCATATTGCAAATAAAGTTGATGATCATCCTGGGCCTTGCCTTGAACAATAAAATCGGCAAGACATGGCCGCGGTGTCTCATAGAACGCTTTCCAGTGATCGGAAGTGCCGATCACTTCGTCAGCAGAAATACCGGTCAACCGTTCGCAAGCAAGATTCCAGATAATGACTTTGGATTGTGCATCCAGCACAAATGTCGGCACTACCAAGTGTTTGAGTAAACTGAAAGCAAAAGTCTGCTCCTTCTCATCGTCACTGAGGGTCGCAGGTGATACACGTTGCTCTATTTGCTCGGTCATGACAACTATAGTAATAAGAATATGTATTGTGAGCAATAAAATCGAGCATCGCGTGTGTTAAATGCACATTGCTTCCTATCGCATTGATGGGATGCCAATGCGTTGTCTTTTAACCCTTTTTAACCTTATCAGACAAGTGAAGTGCAATTGCCTTTAAAAACAAAAACCCGCATCAATATCAACCTGACACGGGTTTTTGCATTTCTCTGATGAGTACGCAATCAATGTTGATTATTTGTTATACCGCGCGGCTATTTTTCTTTGACGTGCGATGACTTGTTTATCGGCCAACAAGCATCGCGCAAAAAAATGGCCGACTTGTAGAACCACCATACTATCAATGCAGTTGTCTTGACAACCAATCAGTCATCGCGCCCACTTTCATCGGCGGGCTGAAAAAATTGCCCTGCAATGCATCGCAATGTTCCCGCTCAAAGAATGCAGCTTGCTCGGCAGATTCCACACCCTCTGCAATCACACCGAGCTTCATCGTATGTGCAAGGCTGATCATTGCGCTGACGAACGCACAGCTTTCCGGGTCGGATGGAACTTTCCGTAAAAATGATGGATCCAGTTTCAGTTTGTCGATTGGAAGGTTGCGTAACTTCCCCAATGACGAATAGCCGGCGCCGAAATCATCAATGGCTACCGATATCCCTAACGATCGCAGATGCGCTACGGTCGCCGAACTCTGGCCCGAACTTTCAAACACTTCATGCTCCGTAATTTCTATTTCCAGGTCTTGCGCCGATAAATTACTGCGCTCCAGAATATCGCTGACATTTTTGGTGAAGTCCGAAGCCTGCAACTCTCGCGGACAAAGATTAATGCACATCTTGATATGTGGCAGGCCTGCATCCCGCCACTTTTTACTCTGAGCACACGCCTCTGCCATTACCCATATTCCGATTTCAGGCATCAAACCGCTCTCGGTAGCCAACCCAATGATTTCCCCAATGTTGTAACTGGCCAGCAAAGGATCACGGCACCGCAGCAGTGCTTCCACAGCGACTGTTCTGCCACTCGCTGCATCGATTTCCGGCTGATACTCAAGCCAAAACAAATGCGACTTCACTGCACTTTTAAGTGCCGCAAGCACGCGTCCTTTTTTATGTGCATCGGTATCAAGCTGCTCCGAGAAATAGTGATAACCATTGCGGCCGCCATTCTTGACCTTGTACAGCGCAAGATCGGCCTTTCGTAAAAGCTGGTCCGGATTTGCAGCATCCTGAGGAAAAAGCGCGATCCCAATGCTGACACCAGTCATGATTTCGTGACCGTCGATATGATAGGGCCTGGATAACGCATCAACCAGCTTTTCCGCCAATGCGCCGCCACTTTCCGGGTCTTGCACATCTGATTGAAGAATCACAAATTCATCGCCACCCAATCTCGCGACAAAGTCCGTATTGCGCGATACTTCACGCATACGTTGCACCATTTGTTGAAGTAGTCGATCACCGCACTGATGCCCCCACTTATCGTTAACCTGCTTGAAATTATCCAGATCGACCAGGTGCAGTATGAGTAATTCGTGATTGCGCAATGCCGCCGCGGACATTTCCGCCAATCTTTCCTGGAATGAGGCGCGATTCGCCACGCCCGTCAAGATATCGATCCTGGCCAGCTCTTCGAGCTTGTTCTGCGCTAATTTACGTTCGGTTTCATCACGCAGAATCTTCAGATAACCGGTGATCTCATTATCGGCATTTTTGATCGGTGTCATGACACCATCTGCCCAAAAGCAAGTACCGTCTTTGCGCTGATGCCAACGAAGGTCGCTGCTTCTCCCTGCAGTACGCGCCATGGCAAGCTCGCGCTCGGCTTCGCCATTGATTCGATCTTCTGCAGTAAAAATTTCAGCAATCGGTTTGTCTACAATTTCTTTCGCGGAATAACCAAAAACAAGTTCTGCTCCTTTGTTCCATGTCGCAATTTTTCCTGCTTTGTTCGTTGTGATCAATGCATATTCCGTGGCAGACGCAAAGATTGCATCCAGCAAGCCGGGATTTGCTTCTTCTGTAGTTTTGACAGAGGAGGAGGTACGGGACGACTTCAATTTTCGCTGGAGCATACGTAATGTGTCCAAGGATAAGATTGCACTAATCTAGAGCGATTCTCATGCATCATTTTTGACAGCGGTCATCCAAAATCGTCTTACATGAATTTGAAATTTTTTTGCTGTTTCCAATCCGCATTCAAGGTCTTACTCTTTTCTCTTATAACCATCGTAGCCGCTTCAATATTTTTCGATGCGTAATTTAATAAGGACTATTGATCCGGAACGATGAAGCATTGACCGAATCCCCTCACAATCGTGCCGAATCAATAATGCGATGTATTGGAACTTCAAATAGTGAATAAACTCTAAATTTCGCTATGAATTTTTTATAGACGGTTTCTATCCTAAAAGGAGATGAATATGAGTTACATATCAAATGATGCACTAGGCATATACAAGAAGGGCCATGCCGGCCCAGGCCCGAGACTTATGGGGGCAGATACTCTGATTGGAGAAGATGTTTATAACTCGCATGATGAAAAACTGGGTGACATTAAAGAGTTCATGTTGAACATGCAAACAGGCGAAGTCGAATACGCTGTGCTGTCATTCGGCGGTGTTTTTAGCATGGGGGAAAAGCTTTTTGCCGTGCCGTTTGATGCGTTAAAGCTTGATACGACCAATGAGCGCTTTATACTCGATGTGGAAAAACAGATGCTGGAGAATGCACCAGGATTTGATAAGGACAATTGGCCTGATATGGCGGATGAAACGTGGGCAAGCCAGGTCCACAGCTTTTACGGATCACCCTATCCTCCATCCTCGTCGACACCTGTTTCACATTAAGTTAACACTACGCACTATTGGTTTCCATGGTTTTAACGATGTTTTTAATGTAAAGCCCTCGCAATGAGGGCTTTTCTTTTTTATGCTGACAGCATGAAGGCGTTTTATATCTTTCAGTCGATTCACATCAGCAATGAAGTCTTCATTTCCTGTCATTAATCGGCATAGATTGGATGCGATGAAGCAGCAATGTTTTTTTAAATACACGTGGAACTGAAATAAGAATTCATCGCTCTATAAGAAATCCTTCCTTTATATTTCAGAAGGGTGAAGTAGCAGGTCGCTTTTATCCATATTTGTGTAGAAATTTTTTTCATTAGCGCATTCATTTTTACATTGGAGATCACATCATGAACAGAGATCAAATCAAAGGAACTGCAAAACACGCCGCTGGAAAAGTGCAGGAGTCTGCTGGCAAGATAATGGGAAGCAAAACACAACAAGCAAAAGGTCTTGAAAAACAAGCCGAAGGAAAGGTTCAAAAAGGAATGGGCGATGTTTCACAAAGGGTTAAGAATGCAACAAAATAAAATTGACGTTTTAAATAACCGTGAATTTAATTTTTCT
The DNA here is from genome assembly GCA_036560485.1 of Burkholderiaceae bacterium. GTDB lineage: Bacteria > Pseudomonadota > Gammaproteobacteria > Burkholderiales > Burkholderiaceae_D > DATBRC01. Next base: position 60,601 of record DATBRC010000015.1, on the reverse strand, counting down.
GCCCCACTTCTGTCGTACTGTAAATTCAATTCAACACACAATTTTTAACAGCATACCGCTACCTTGAAATTGCGGAATTGGAAAACAAAGGCATCAATCTCACAAGGGATGATGCCTTTTTTCTTTTATATTGATAGGGCTTATGCAGTTACTCCCTCTCCCACATCAGTGGGAGAGGGTTTGGGTGAGGGAAAACAATCGTTCATTCGAGCACATGCTTTAATGTAGCCGATACTGCCCTCACCCTAGCCCTCTCCCACTGATGTGGGAGAAGGGACTCAATGCATGCGTAAGTCCTGATTGATTTTGCTTATGTCAGTGCAATTTGACGCGTGGTGCGTTTTTCTGACGCAGCCACATTGCAATCGTGTCGAGTGCCGTCCGCACAACACCATTCAACGCGATTAAATGCGTGCGGTATAAGGAAACATAAAGCAAGCGCGCGATCTTCCCTTCAATCAGCACACTGCGTCCAATCAGCTTACCCATTAAATTACCAACCGCATTAAACCGGCTCAGCGATATCAGTGAACCTTGATCGTGATAACGAAAATTGGGAATAGCCTGCCCTGAAAGTCGGCGTTGCAGCGCGTGATACAAGAATTTTGCCTGCTGATGTGCCGCTTGTGCACGCGGCGGGACCTTGGTATTTTTTTCCGGCCAGGGGCAACTGGCGCAATCTCCAAAAGCAAAAATATCCGGATCAATTTCCGTTTGCAACGTTTGTCTTACGATGACTTGTCCCAGTTTATTGACTGGCAGGCCAATATACGTCAACACCTTGGGAATCTGGATACCTCCCGCCCATACTGTGATATCGCTCGGCAAGGATTTTCCGCCGGCTGTCATGACCGAATGTTCTTCCACGCGCGTGACTCTTTCGCCGGTCAGGATCTCAATATCCAACCCATGCAATAATTTTGCCGTTTCGTTGGCGACACGTTCCGGTAGCGGACCTAGAATCCGCGGCCCTGTTTCAATCAATGTGATGCGAATATCGTGCCGCGGATCGAGATGATGCAATCCATAGGCGCCGAGAACTTGTGCGGTATTGCGCAGCTCGGCTGAAAGTTCCACTCCGGTCGCACCACCGCCTATGATGACAATATTGACCTGTCGATGCTCCTGATTGGCGTATTCACCCAAATGATTCTGTGATCGCATGCAGGCTGCAATCAGCCGATGACGAAAGCGCTCAGCCTGATTTACGGTATCCACCGCAATCGCATGTTCCGCCGCACCCTCCACACCGAAAAAATTGGTCACACTTCCTATTGCCAAAACCAGCGTGTCATATTCGATTGCGCGCTCCGGCAGAATTTCCACGCCTTCTTCATCCAGAACCGGCGCCACAAGAATCGCTTTTTGGAGACGGTCAATATCCATCAGCTCGCCTTGTTGAAACACAAAATGATGCCAACGTGCCTGCGCGACATACTCCAGCTGATTGGTGTTTGCGTCAATGCTGCCTGCTGCAACCTCATGCAGTAGCGGTTTCCATAAATGCGTCGCCTGGCGATCCACCAATATAATTTGTGCGCGGCCCTTTGCGCCCAATGTATTGCCCAATTGGGTCGCCAATTCCAAACCTCCGGCGCCTCCCCCTACGATGACGATTCGATGAGGAAGATGTGTTTTCTTTGCGGCCGGCTTATTGGCGGCAGATGGCGAATCAGATTGAAAACTAGCGTACGTGCCACTGGAAAGACGATTATCAAGCATCATATTTCCTTGGTTTTGGTGTGTGAATACTAAAAAATTCGATTTAAGGCATGTGTAAGAATAAGGACACTAGATGGACACTACGCTGCTTATATAGTTTCCGATCAGATGAATCGGGCAGATCGATCAACGAACCACGCGATGCCGTTTGCCGCAACCCCTTGCCTTTGCCGCATGCGGACTGCGTGATTCATTTGGTAAAAATTTCAGCCGGATTTATTTCATTGATGCTTGAATCTTCTTCGCATGTTGGAGATGATTATCAATGACTGGACGTATGGTGGTCAGCAAGTTCTTCAAATCGGGATTTTTTGCATCGGGGATCAATGTCTTGTCCAATGCATCCAATACCTGCTGATGGAACATCACTTCATTGTCGATATAGGCTTTATCGAATTCATCACCTTTCAGTCCCTTGATTTTCTTCAACGCTGCTGCGCCTTCATCCTTCATGCCTTTGCTGTCTGCGCTTTCCTCAGGTTTGATTTTCAGCTTATGGACCAGCGCTGCAGCTTTTTTGTTGGCATCAGTGTGGTCGGTAATCATTTCCTGTGCAAAATCCTTCACATCCTTACTTTTTGCTTTTGATTTGGCTACTTTGCCTGCATTGATGTCAACGTTGTTTGCAGTAACAGCAATTTCTGCAATTTGCGCGTCATTTGGCGTTGCGGATGGTGCCGATGCAGCAGGAGCTTGTGCAAACGAACTGGCCGCGACAAAAAGCATGCTCGCGGTAATGCCTTTGAAAATATTTTTCATCATTTTCCTCTTATTAAATTTTGAATTCTTTGCCTTTTCAATAGCAGGGCAAAGTCCGCTCTTACCATAGACTTTATATTTATAATGGCTGATGAGATGAATCAAACATCGAAGAGAAAAACAGACACGCGCCGTTAAATTGAAATGTGAAATTGAATTAAGTACGCTATGCAATACTGATTTTTATAAAATAGTTGAATCGTTTTAAATTGATACGCACTTATTTTTATATTATCCGCCGGCCAAACTCAGCGGAAGGTAAAGTGTCACATCACCGCGCATCACCAAAAGCGCAACGGTATTGCCGGCATTTTGCTTGAGTTGAGCATCCAGCATTGCTGTATTTTCTACCGGGACATTGTTCACAGCCAGAATAACGTCACCACTCTGCAAGCCCGCACGCATTGCTGCGCCGATTGCACTACGCACCACGACTCCGCTGCTGATATTCAAGCGCTTACGCTGATCTGCCGACAAATCGCCCAATACGAGGCCAGCCTGATTCGGCTGCATTTGTTCCGGCTGTGCCGCAGATGCAGTCGGCGCATGATCCGGCGGCGTTTCCGCCACTGTGACATTCAAGCCAAGCGGCGCACCTTTGCGCCAAAGTTGAACAGGCACTGTCGTTCCGGGTTTTGTATTGGCCACCGTGAGTGCCAAATCTGACGCAGATTGAATTGGCTTGTTATTGAAAGAGAGAATCACATCGCCAGGACGTATTCCGCCCTTGTCTGCCGGACTACCCTTCTCAACCAGCGCAACAAGTGCGCCACTGATATCCTTCAAGCCGAATGACTTCGCCAATTCTGCCGTCAATTCCTGCGCCTGCACGCCGATGCGTCCGCGCGTCACTTTGCCGGACGTACGCAATTGCTTGACCACATTCATTGCAATATCAATCGGAATGGCAAACGACACGCCCATAAATCCGCCGGTGCGGCTGTATATTTGGGAATTGATGCCAACGACCTCTCCGTGCATATTGAATAGAGGACCGCCGGAATTCCCTGGATTAACTGCCACGTCGGTTTGTATGAATGGCACAAAACTTCCATCCGGGAGCGAGCGGCCTTTTGCACTGACGATTCCGGCGGTCACGCTATTTTCAAAGCCGAACGGCGCGCCAATTGCAGCGACCCATTCGCCCACTTCCAGTTTTGACGGATCGCCAATTTGCACGGCCGGTAAATTGGCCGCATCGATTTTAATCAGTGCGACATCGGTGCGCTGATCTACTCCAATGACCTTGGCCTTGTATTCGCGTTTGTTGGTAAGCTTTACCGTAACTGTGTCAGAGTCCATTGCCACATGCGCATTCGTCAAAATGTCGCCATCATTACTGATGATAAATCCTGAGCCGAGCGTATGCTCCTGGAATTCCTGTGGTCCTGCCGGCGGCATAAAACGCCGGAAAAATTCAAAGAATGGGTCGTTCTCAGGAATACCTAACGCATCCCCGCTTTCTTTGACCGTGCGCGTGGTGCTGATATTGACGACAGCCGGTCCGTCCTGTTTGACCAATGCGACAAAATTAGGCAACGCGGCGGCCGGCATATTGCTATTGGATTGAGACGGTTGCGGCGCCATATTTGTTTTGGGCGTAACCGGCTGCGGTGATGGCGAGCAGGCATTTAATAACACCGCACATAGGCCAATCTGCACAGCTGAAGTGATAAATTTAATCATGGATAGGCATTCTTCTACGCAGAGGATAGCGCAAGTAATCGGGAGATGATATGCCGTAGCTTATGGAAAATACGCACACTTGTTTGTGACTTATGTCTTTCTTATGACATGGGTCAACGTCAACTTGAAAAGTTGCTTATGGCATTTTTTGATTTCATCTTTGCATGCTGACTTTCATCCTGGAACCTGTTCCGTATCTTAGTTGAGAAAGCACAAATCAATTTTCGCAATTGTGAATATTCTTGATGGAGGCATCTCTACTCTATTCCATCAAAACTCTTTCGTTATAGGCGAATTGAAAAATTGGATACCCTCTCTTCTCTCGGAAAACTGCTGGTTGTATCGCCTCATTTGGATGACGCGGTATTTTCGTGCGGGGAGTTGATTTCACGGTATGCGGGTACGTTGGTTGTTACTGTATTTAGCGGCGCTCCGCCTGGCTTTAACAAATTAACGGATTGGGATGCTGCATCCGGCTTCCTGAATGCAGAAGAAGCGATTGCAGCGCGAAAGCAGGAAGATTACGCCGCGCTGCACATGTTGGCAGCCGTTCCGCTATGGCTCGATTTTTACGATAGTCAATATCAAGCCACACCGCCGATGTTTGCCGTGTCGTCGATCTTGCAAAAGATCATCGAGGACAACAAACCGGAAACGATCTTATTTCCTGCAGGCCTGTTCCATTCCGATCATATATTGGTTCATCAAGCGATGCTGATGAGCTATCGCGATCACATAGATAAAAATTGGTTAATGTATGAAGACGCGTTGTACTGGCGCATTGCGGGTGCATTGCAAAAAAGATTGGCGGAGCTGCTGCATGCCAGAATTGAAGCTACACCTATCGTAACCTGCGATAACAATGCGTATCATGCAAAGCGACAAGCTGTGCAAAATTACACTAGCCAATTGCAGGCATTGTCCAGAACTGTCTCTGATGCTTGTGCCGATGCGTTTGCACGTGACCGATTGTGGCGGCTTACGCCTATGAAAGCACATGTCAGCGGAGCAAAGGCACATGACTGACATTAGCCAACTTCTTTCTGTTGTTGTACTGACGCATAATCGATCCGCTGAATTGCAACGCACGCTTGAGAAAATGCTTGCCTTGCCGGAGCGGCCAGCAATCGTCGTCGTCGATAACGCATCTTTCGATTTCACTTCCACGCTTGTTAAAACACATTTTCCGCAAGTGAAGTTGATCTCTTTAAGAGAAAACATTGGCGCGGCCGCACGCAATATCGGCGTACAACGTGTGCAGACGCCGTATGTCGCATTTTGCGATGACGACACATGGTGGGAAGAAGGCTCGCTGGTGAAAGCAATCGAACTGATGGAAAGCTATCCGAACATTGCAGTCCTCTGCGCGCGCGTCCTTGTAGGACCGGAAAACAAGGAGGATCCGACTTCTATCGAGATGGCACACAGCCCTTTGCCAACCGAAAACTTGCCCGGACCGGCGCTACTGGGCTTCCTTGCCGGTGCTTCGGTCGTCCGTCGCCAGGCATTTATCGAAGCCGGTGGCTATGAGCCAAAATTCTTTATTGGCGGTGAAGAAGACTTGCTGACTTTGGACTTGGCCGCCAACGGGTGGCATATTGTCTATGTCCCCCAATTGGTTGTGCATCATTATCCGTCGCTACAACGCAATGTGGATGGACGCAAAAAAATCCTGATCCGCAATGCGTTATGGGTTGCGTGGATGCGCCTGCCATTTCTGTTGGCATTACAGCAGACATTTCGTATTTTGCGCAGCGCTTATCAAAGTCATGTTTTCAGCGCCGGCTTCTTTAGCGCAATGCGAGCATTACCCTGGGTCATCAAGAGACGACAAACACTGCCACCGGAAGTGATACACCTCTATCGGCAATTGCATAAATAGCTTAGCTTAGTTTATTAACGCATCGTACTCTTCCAACGTTCTCTATCCGTTCAACATATATTCGACATGCGGTTGTTATTTCTTTTTAATGTCGTGTCTATTGTGTTTGATTAAACCCCATCCCAGTTCTCTTCGAATCTGTTCCAGGTCATCCGTTGGCGCATGTCCGTGCCGCTCTTTCTTTACTCGACGATGCGCGACATGTTCATGTCTTTTTTCCTTGGGTGTCTTAGGTTTATCCAAAACGCCTCCATGGGTTGTTTATGATCAAAAAATATTTCAGTTCGATTGAAAATATTTACAGCGAGCTATCTTCCCGCCACTTTAATATTTCGACCGCAGGCCGCGCCGGGAAGTTGCTTGTTTTTTGAGATTTATTGATCCGATTTTTAATCAAACATTCAAAGGATCACGAGATTTTTTTGTAAAAATTTGTTGATTGTCAGCCTGATGAAATCGAAAGAAAAAGGCTCTGTGCAGCTTCAACCACTTGAGCCGGTTTGACCTTGCTCAAACAATCATGATGTTCTTGCGGACAAATACTCTTGTAACAAAAACGGCATGGCACATCATGAAACAGCACGCGGCTTTCCACCTGCCATGGTGTATGTTGCGGATTGGTCAATGCATACAAGTCAACCAATGGCGTGCCGATTGCCGATGCCATATGTGCCGGTCCGGTATTGTTGGAGATGACAATGGATGCAAGAGAAATGGCGGCGCCTAATTTTCCAAGATCTAATTCGCCTGCCAGTGAATGTGCGATCGAGCCGCTTGCAACGCGAATTTCTTCAATCATGGCCGCTTCACTTGCATCTCCAGTCAAGACTACCGCATAGCCACAATTTCCGGTGAGAGTTTGAATAACTTGCGTCCAATGTCCGGCAGGATATCGGCGCGATGCCGCTGTGGCGCCGGGATGCATCATGATCCATGGTTGTTTCAAGTCAATGCCCATTGCATGCAGCCGATCACGCATCCAATCGACATCGCTATCGCGAACCGAGAAAGAGAGTTTTTCTTCGGCGGTTTTCCATCCGACACTTTCCACCAGATCCAATTGGCGGCGCACTTCATGCCTGACAATTTCTTGCGGTTCTGTTTCCGCTATCCAGTTTGTTAGAAGCTGATATGGATTTTCGCGGCAATGCGCCAAACGGATAGGTATGCCCGCCAGGTAACACATCTGCGCCGCCGGTAGTGCGCTTTGACTGTATGACGTAAAGATAATCGCGGCATCAAATGCATGCGATTGCAGCGATTGAATAAATTCCATATCCATCGTTGCGCTATGAGGTGCACTGCTCTTCATCCAGGGCGCGGCATATTCAATCACACCATCTATTTCCGGAATAAAGGGAAAAGCGGCAACGCCACTCTTCGAGCTCAACAATGTGACTAATCGTCCGGATGCAGATTGTTTGACCGCACGCATGGCCGGCGTACACATCAATACATCACCGAGGTAATCCAATCTGACACACAAGACGTTCTTGGCTTGCGACCAGCGCAAAGAAGCCGATGTGTTCATTACACCATGCTCTTGTCGAGTATTTTTTTACGCACTCTGTTTTGATGTGCCACAAGACGGGCAGCAGCATGAATATCCGGCACCATTAAATCCGGTTTTCGATAGGTGGAAATTTTCCACTCCGTTTCATTCCCGTTATCAAGCAAGATCGTCCTGCAACCGGCACGATTGCCTGCTTCAATGTCATCCAGAATATCGCCGATCATCCATGATGCTGCCAGCTCGATATCGTAATCCTGTGCCGCTTGCATTAACATTCCCGGCAAAGGTTTGCGGCAATCGCAATGCATTGCGTATTTTGTCACCGCCCCGTGCGGATGGTGAGGGCAATAATAAAACGCAAGCAAATTGACTTGTTCTATTTTGAGAAGCTCGATCAATCGTTGTTCAACCTTTTGCATTGCATCTTCGCCGAAATAACCTCTTGCTATACCGGACTGATTACTGACCACGATCAACTGATAGCCCAGCTGCGCAAAAAGCCGCAAACCCTCTCCGGCATGTGCGGAAAGAACCATGCGCTGCGGATCGATATTGTATGGAACATCATCGATCAAGGTGCCATCTTTATCGAGGAATATTGCTTTCATTGCTAACCACATTTCAACTTGCATATTTGACAGTCGCAAGATACGACAGGTTTCAAAATTCTCAAGGCCATGATGTTTCCTGCATCGGCAATACCGTCATCTCTGCAATGACTGTTTCCGGTGGCAATAGCAGAACCGATTTGACTGCTTTTGCGACGTTCAGCGGATCCTGTAACGTTGCAATGTCAATGTCCGGAAAACGATTCAACAAAAACGGCGTCCGCATTCCGCCCGCAATGATTGCCGTCACCTTGATATTATGTTGGCGCAGCTCCGCATGCATTGCATGGGAGAGTCCGAGCAAACCCCATTTGCTGGCGTGGTACGCCGAAGCGTTTGGCCAGGCCCGCTTGGCGGCAGTCGATGCCACATTGATGATATGGCCGCTGCCCTCGCGCATCATATGCTCCGATGCATATTTCGCCATCAAAAACGGACCGTTCAAATTGGTATTGATGACACGCATCCAGTCGGCCGGCGTCAATTCGGCAATCGGCAATGTGATATCTGTTCCTGCATTATTAATCAGCACATCCAGCTTTCCGAATTTTTCAATCGTTTCATTGATTGCGCGTTCTGCCGCTTTTGGATCGCCCACATCAAAACCGATTGCATGACCATGCGACTGTGTTGCATTGTTGCCCATCAAGTGGGCGACAGACGCGGCCTTGTCGGCATTAATATCACCGACAACAATGTTTGCGCCTGATGCGCCAAGCACACTGCACAGCGCAGCGCCCAAGCCGCTTGCGCCGCCGGTGATTAAAATTGTTTTGCCTGCAAGACTGTTATCTTTTCCACTTTCTGCCGATTGATTTTCTGCCATTGCATTCCTCTTCAAATATTGGTTGGACTTACGCAAAATTGTCTCAGCAAGGCGCCGCGACGAAGACAGTACACCTAACACCTAGTACGGCAAGGAGCAGCAACGCCGCTGAGGCGATTTTGCGTAAGTCCTAATTGGTTTTCTCTTCAAACTGTGCATTGACTTGCGCATGCAGTGTCTGGCGAACATGCCGATACGGTTGCTCAATGCGCGAACCGGTATTCTCGGCAGCCTCTTCATAAACTGCCGCCACACGTTCTGCAACACTCTTCCAGGTATAACGCTCGTGTGCTCGCCGCATGCCCTCTGCACCCATCTTCCTGGCATGGAAATAATCGTTATGCAGAATTGCCAGGCGTTCAGCGACAGCATACGGATCCTTGGGTGGCACCAGATAGCCGGTCAGCCCATCGACCACAGTGCTTTTGATGCCGCCGACTGCAGCACCAATGACCGGTGTGGCACACGCCATCGCTTCGACCGGTGTAATGCCAAACGGCTCATACCATGGCGTGGTGACGAAAACATCGGCGGCGCTATAGTAATAGCGCAATTCAAAGCGCTGCTTTTGCCCTGTGAATAGTACTTGTTGCTTCAATTTGAGCCGGTCCGACAATTCCTTCAAGCGTGTTAGCTCCAAGGAATGGGACATGTTCGGGTCGGCGGTATCGCCACCAACCACCAGCAGTTGAGCATTGATTCCAAAATGATCGCGCAACACCGCAATGCTTTCTATAACGGTATCGATCCCTTTACGCGGCACCATCCGGCCAAGCTGCAAGACAACAAATTTGTTGCGATCGAGACCGATATGCTGACGTGCAATGTGAGGGACCGGCCACAATTCCTCCGGGTCAAAGCCGCAAGGAACAATATCGATACGGCTCGATGCCGCTCCATATAACTGCTCCATGTCCTGCAGATCTTGCGGGCACTCGGCAATGATGCGATCAGCGTCGCTCATTAAACTCTGTTCGATCTCGATTCGGCCAGTCGGAAAAGCATCTGCAATTCCCTGATACATCCGCCTTACCCTGCCTAATGCATGGAAAGTCATTACATAAGGAATGCCAAGTGCTTTCTTGACATGTTGCGCCACCATGCCCGACATAAAAAAATTCGCATGGAATACGTCGTACCAAATTTTTTGCCGCCGCACAAAGCGCGTCACAAACCGTGCAAACGGTTCCATATAAGGCAGAATTTTTTCTTTGGGAACGTAATGCGCCGGTCCCACCGGAACATGGATCACGCGTATGTTAGGCCGCCATAGCACCAGCGGCTTTTGCGAAGGTGAATCGCGCCGCGTAAATATATCGACCAGGTAACCTAACTGCGCAAGCTGATTCGCAAGATGTGCAACATAGACATTTTGACCTCCGCAATCAACGCTGCCGGGAGCAGCAAGTGGAGAAGCATGTTCACTAACAAGGGCAATTTTCAGCATGATGAGTCACCGGTAGTTGAGGGGATTAACACATCGCTGTAGGCCGTCCCGTTAATTTATGAGGATAGAAATTGATGGATTTTTTCGTATGGCAAGGCGAGAGGAAGCTGCATAGCAAGCTATGCAACGTTTGCAGGAATTCGAACCGCATCGCGGTGAGCTGCAAACGCCCAAGCGCCTATCAGCGCAAAGGGGGGCAACGCAGGCAGACGGAAAAAGACGCAATTTACACCTCATCAAATTAACGGGACGGCCTACCAAGTTCTCCCTACGCAAATGTTCTTTTGAAAAAAAGCATCATCTGCGATGGGATAATTCTGAAGGCGCTTCTCATACACGGCTATGACAAAACGCATAGCTTCTCTTGAAAGGGGATCCTCTATGTCAACGCAATTGCTCGCTGTAATAATTAAAAACTTAAAGATGCGCAAAAAATATATCAAAGCGCTTCAATGCCTTCTTTCATTGAAGTGGGAGGAGGAAATAAATATTCAGTGATTATTTTTCTTTTAAAAAAAGATTTTTTTCACGTTCAGCTGCAATTCCTTTTTTTGCCAATGCACGCAGGCACATTGCAATGGTTCCTGCAAATGCTTCGTCATACCATGGATCGGCTCCGCTTACGCCAACCACAATGCCATCCAACACGATGCTGCCTCCCAATACTGTATCGCCTCGCACAAGCAAATGCGGCTTGCGTTGCTGCACGATGTCCGCGTCCATGCCGGTCCGCCAAGCGAGCTTGGCTTTCGCGCGTGCGAATTCACCATAATCAGCATCCCATTTTTCGCGATCACCCATCGCATACTCATACAGAATTGCATCAGAAAAATTATTGGAATCCGGGGTACAACCGGGCTTCATGATGACGATGTAGAAAAAACCGCTGGCACCCGCTTCCCTGCTCTCCATTGCGGAATGAATCATCGGCATGCATAGTTGCACGGCTTTTTCTGCTGCCGCGCGATCAATAAAGTAACTGTCAAGATATGCCATATCGGTCCTTTCTGTTTTTCATTTTTTGAAACGAAAATTCAATCTTATGCAGTAGCAAGAGCGCATGAAATTGCCTGCCCTGTGACATATTGCAATGCCGCGTCCCAATCTTTAATGAAGCGCTGGATATGGAAGCGCTCTATCGCACGCAGTCTTGCTTGTTCTCCCAACTCTTTCGCCAACGAGGGAGTCCTGATCAACTCCCGCATGTGAGAAACAAGCGTTTCGATGTTGGTATCGACATAACCCGACTTTCCATTTTCTATCACGGTTGCCATTTCCGTGGTTGCCAATCCGACGACCGGCATGCCGATCATCATCGCTTCAATCACCGCCAAACCTAAACTGGTGTACCTGATCGGATTGAAAAGAAAGCGATAATTCGCAGAGAATGCAGGCAACAATGCATGTTGAATTTCGCCAATCCCGCCTACTTCTTCTGCATGCATGCCAACCAGGTCGAGCGGCACTTCTTTTCTGACATCGAGAAAAACATCAAAACCAAGCCGGCGACCGCGGCTTGCCAGATTGTTGACCACCACCAGACCACGATCCATATCGCCCACATAATGCACGCCGCGCGGTGTAATGACGCCATGTTCGATGACACGTGTAGGGGTTCTTCCGTTATGCCACATCAACGCATTGAAATGCGTTACATGCACCAGCAAAACATCGGGGTCATCAACCAGATGCCGCATATCGGTCGGATGCTCACGCGGCGTGTCATGTTCGATATAAATACGCGGCAACGAGCGTTGCGCCAGCGTCAGGAATTCGAATTGATCATTTAAATATTGCCCATCGTCCTGAAAAATGATGCAGTCGAATTCATGCCTGCTTGCTTCCGTGACTGGCATGTCAAACACGTTATCGCCCCATGGAATGTGTCCGGATCGACCGCCGTACCCGGGAGAACGATCCGGTTTTGATAGTACATAGAATTGATGCGGGAGCTGAGTAAGGTAGTAGAGATAGCTACCATGAGTTTGCCATGTCAGTATTTTTAATGGGCGCATAGATTAGAGAGACTCACAGACGTCCTGAAACAAAAAAGTGGCACAAGTTCAAACAAAAAGAACTCGGAATTTCAACGCGCCGACCATGCGCCAAAACACTGCATGAGGGGGAATCAAGATCGACGTGATGACCATCTCGATAATGTGCGAAAAAGCTTTGGTCGTTCCGCGCAAACGCATCAGAAAAAATTGCGTCGTCATGCCGATCCATAACGCACCGCATATCAACGCAAACAGGTGTTGCTCAAAAATCAGGCCGATCAATGTCATCAACAGCACAGCAACAATCATGTAGTAATCCCAGCGCGGCTTAGCCCGGATTTTTTGCCGGTAGAGTAATGGATGTTTTTTATACAGCAGAGCGTCAAACACCATTTTCTTTTGCTGTGAAATACTGACGCCCCAAGGCGCCGGCCGTACCGGGTGAACGACTACCGCCTGTGGCGCATAAAGTATATTGGCCTGCAGTCCCAACAATCGAAAATGCAGATCGCTATCTTCTCGCCACGCGAATCGAAAACGTTCATCAAAGCCATTAATGAATTCGAGCACTTCTTTCCGGCAGAAACAATTCGCAGTAACGAATTCTGCCGTTTCCAGATGCCTGGCATCGCGCTCATAATCAGTGGGTTTGTCCGATAGCGGCATCTCGATTCTGCCGCATATCACGTGCACAGTTTCATCAAACAGGGACAATCCATTGTTCAGCCATCCCGGCGTCGGCACCGTATCGTCATCGGTAAAAGCAATAATGGATGCGCGTGCGGCACGCCATCCGCGATTGCGCGCAGCAGCCGGCCCATGCGGGCCGTTATTGGCGACATAAATCACGTCGAGATTTTTATTGCGCATACTCCGCGCCCACTGCTCAACCAGCTTGCGCGTGTCTTGATGCGGCCCGTCATCCACGACGATAATTTCATAACGAACAGCCTGCAATTCTTGCCGAGTAAGCGCGTCCATGCATCGATTGAGCAAATCGGCACGTCCGCATGTTGGTACGACAACCGACACAGCTTTATGGCTTTTTCTGTTTACAGGGTGATGGCGATATTCTGCATTGCTTCTGTTATCGTTGACCGAGCATTCATGCAATGACAATGAATCAGCGCCTGCACGTTCCGCCACTCCGCTATTCATTGCATCATTGGCGTTAAAGCTTTCAGATGAATGCAATCGATGCCGTATTCCATTAAGAATCGGAACTATTTTCTCAGGTGCCATTTATTTCTCCGTCAATTACATGGCCATAAACGCTGCGGATCAACCAGCAGCGTGCTGTAATTCCTGTTGCTTATCGATTCGCTGCTGAAGCAGCCATAGCCGCGCATAAAAACCCTGCTTTTTTAATAGTTCGCTATGATTGCCACGCTCGACAATGCGTCCATGGTCTAAAACAAGAATTTCATCTGCTTCCACAATAGTAGATAGCCGATGAGCAATAATTAAAGTGGTTCGATTTTGTGAAAGCCGATCAAGTTCCTGTTGAATCGCATGTTCTGAATAAGAATCAAGCGCCGAGGTTGCCTCGTCGAAAATAAGAATAGGAGGATTCTTTAGAACAGCGCGTGCAACAGCAATGCGCTGCTTTTCACCGCCGGAAAGTTTTACGCCGCGCTCACCGACTTGGGTATCGTATTTTTCAGAAAGTGTTTCGATCACATCATGAATATGTGCCGCCTTTGCAGCATCGATTACTTCTTCATTTGTAGCGCCAACACGACCATAGGCAATGTTATAACCGACCGTATCGTTAAATAACACCGTATCCTGCGGCACAACGCCAATCGCATGCCGCAAACTACTGGAACTGACTTTGCTGATCTCCTGGCCGTCAATGAAAATGCGTCCGCTGGTGGGCTCGTAAAAGCGCAACAGAAGCCGGGCGAGTGTCGACTTCCCGGAACCACTTCCACCCACAACAGCAACGGTCCCGCCAGGTGGAATACGAAAACTGATACCGGACAAAAGCGGCCGCGTCGGCTCGTACGCAAAACTCACATGCTCGAATACCACTTCGCCGCGTGTCGGCTTTAAAGCGGGCAATGTCGGCGGTTCTTCAATCTCAGGGCGTTCCCGCAACAGTTGAAACAAGCGCTCGACATTCACCCATGCATCTTTTATTTCTCGATAAACAAAACCGAGCGCATTCAGTGGCAAACAAACTTGTAAAACATAAGCGTTAATCAAGACCAGATCACCGACCGTCATTTCTCGATGCAATACTCCATAGCCCGCCAACAACATAATAGCGGCCACACCTACTGCAATAATTGCGCTTTGGCCGACGTGGAGGATGGATAATGCTTTTTGATTGCCCACTGCAGCTTCTGTCCAATCTTCCATGATGTGTTGGAAGCGCCGCATTTCTACAGGTTCGTTCGTAAAATACTTGACCGTGTCATAGTTGATCAAACTATCGGCGAGTCTGCTTTTTGCGCTGGAATCGAGCCGATTGACACGACGCTGATAAATTGTCCGGCGTGCAGTGAAATTGAGCGTGAAGAAAGCATAGGCAACGAACGTCAGCGCGATAATCCCCGCATACCACCCGCTATAGCGCGACACCATGATGCCGAGAACGAGGCTGATTTCAATCAGTGTCGGCACGATGGTGAAGAGTCCGACACCCAGCAGAAATGCAATACCGTTGGTGCCGCGATCAATGTCCGGCAGCAACCCTCCTATCCGGCGTCCGGAATGAAAGCGCGATCCCAATGCATGCAAATGACTAAACGTTTTTTGCGCATATGCTGCGACAGTACTCTGTGTGACGCGAGAAAATAATAAATCACGTAACTCGGTGAAGAGTGTGCTGGCAAAACGCAAAATCGCATATCCCGCAAGCAAATAAATCGGCAACCTGACCAGCTGTTCTTGCCTGGAAAGCAGATCGATAATATTTTTCAATACCAGCGGCACTGCGACCGCCGCGATTTTGGCCAGAATGAGAAATGCAACCGAGCCTGCAATGCGCCAGCGATGCGATGCGACGACCTGCCATAGATCGTATGACAGTTTGTTTTTTGTGTGCCCGTGTGATCCAGATTCCATAAGCATGCTGCCCAATCGTTAATACTTGCCAGTAAAGCATCCGGGTCATTTGACAAGCCGTTTGTATGGTAAGTGCCACGCCTATTTCATATAGAATTTTTTCAGATAAAGAGATGCTCTGTATTGCCCATTGCAACTTCTTCCAATTACATCAAAGATGATGCGGATTGATGAACCCATCTCAATTTTCTCGTTGTCAAAATCAGCGGCTGACCACTCTTGATCATGGTCAAGCATTCAATTTTCAAACGGTGATGCGTAAAGGAAGGCTTAATGTATACACTCGGCATTAATGCGGCATTTCATGACTGCTCCGCTTGCATCGTTTCTGACGGCGTAGTGATTGCGGCAGCTGAAGAAGAAAGATTCACAAGAATTAAACATGGCAAGAGACCGCTTCCCTTTACTGTTTGGCAGTTGCCTTATCACGCGATCGATTACTGCCTTAAAGAAGCGGGAATGGATTTATGCGAGGTCGCTCATGTTGCCTATTCCTATGACCCATTTATTCAACTCGGCAGCCATGCGAAAGACAAAATGCTTGCCTTGCCGCTTGAGCCATCTGCGCATGAATCGGAGTGGCTGTCGCCGTGGGACCCGTTATCGTTGTCTTATGTCGTCAATGCGCCGCGGCAATTGGCGAGCGGCGCGCCACATCATTTAAAGAAGCGCTTCCACGGCGTCAGGCATGATGGCCCGTACCAATGGCATTTCGTCGAGCACCATCTAGCGCATGAGACCAGCGCGTTTTTGGCAGCGCCGTTTGATGAATGCGCAGTGCTGGTAATGGATGGACGCGGTGAACAGGCAACCACCAGTTACGGCATTTACCGCGATGGTGTCTATCGCCGCTTGAAACAGATCAATTATCCAACCTCGCTGGGTTTGCTGTATGAGGGGATTACCGATCATCTCGGTTTCTTGCGCTCGTCGGATGAATACAAGGTGATGGCATTGGCCTCATTCGGCAAACCGACTTACGTCTCGCGCTTGCGCGAAGTCGTCGATTATCTTGGCAATGGCGAATACGCAATGCTGCAAGTCAAGTGGAGCGACCTGCTCGGCGCACCGCGTGCACGTGGCGGCCCACTTGAACAAGTTCATATGGATATCGCGCATTCGCTGCAAGTAGTATTGGAAGAAACCGTGGCCAGGATGAGTAATTGGCTGCATCAGGAAACGGGCGCCGCCAATCTGGCGATGGCAGGCGGCGTCGCATTGAATTGCGTGATGAATGCCAAGATACGCGACCGTGGACCATTCTCTAAGGTATGGGTACAACCTGCTGCCGGTGATTCCGGCACATCGCTCGGTGCTGCGTTATGGATCGATGCACAGCAGCGCAAAGATAAAGTGCGGCGCTGGAGCATGGATCATGTTTTCCTTGGCCCTTCTTATAACGACGATGAGATTGAACAATTCCTGCGACAAGCCAAACTGCCTTATCGCCGCGTAGATAATATTGCAGAAGCGACGGCTGAACTGCTGACACAAAATAAAGTAGTCGGTTGGTATCAAGGCCGTATGGAATATGGCCCGCGTTCATTGGGCGCACGCTCGATTCTTGCATCGCCAATCGATCCATCGATGCAAAGCCGTTTGAATCAGATCAAGGACCGGGAAGATTTTCGCCCGGTGGCGCCGGTTGTGCTGGAAGAAAAAGCATCGGATTGGTTCACATGTGAATCTTCCAGTCGATCCGAGAACGGCAGCGTTTCACCATTCATGATTTTCGTTTATGACGTGCGCCCCGATAAAGCCGACAAAATTCCCGCTGTGCGGCATGTCGACGGCACTGCACGTGTGCAAACAATTAATCGGTTGCAGAATGCGCCCTACTATGATTTGCTGCAGGCTTTCGCTGCACGCACCGGCGTGCCGGTTCTGGTCAATACATCGTTCAACACACGCGGCGAGCCGATCGTTTGCACACCACGCGATGCTGTTGAATCTTTTTGCACAACGCCATTGGACGTGTTGGCGATTGGTTCTTTCCTGCTTGAAAAGCCATCGTTGATGGTTGGGCAGGCACAAGTATGAATCCCGCAAATTCAAGCTATGGCGCACATTCTCGCCTGGACTTTGGCGCGCTGCGTAACATCGCTGTATTTCGTGCGTTGCAGTTGGGCGATTTATTGTGTTTGGTGCCGACATTGCGCGCATTGCGGCTGGCCGCCCCCAATGCAAAAATCACGTTGATCGGATTGCCATGGGCGCAAAGCTTCGCCGCGCGCTTCAATAAATATATCGATGACTATCTGATGTTCCCTGGCTTTCCCGGATTCCCGGAATCTATACCGCAAATTAATTTGATCCCGGAGTTTTTCGCCACCGCGCAGCAACGGCAATTCGACTTTGCATTTCAGTTACATGGCAGCGGCGGCTTGAGCAATCCAATCACGATGGCGCTCGGCGCAGCACGAACTGCGGGATTTTATCTGCCGGATGCGTATTGCCCGGATCATGAATATTTCATACCTTGGTTACACACGGAACATGAGGTCACCCAATATCTTCGCCTGATGGAATTTCTTGGCGCGCCGGCAAATAACAAGTCGCTTGAATTTCCGTTGCAGGATATCGATTATCAAACGCTGCGCAAAGCCGGTCAATTTCGTCCGCCGCCGGGTAGCTATGTTTGCGTCCATCCCGGTGCGCGCATGGAGTCGAGGCGCTGGTTACCGAAACGCTTTGCCTACGTAGCCGATGGCCTGGCGGAGCAAGGCTTGCAGGTGGTACTGACGGGATCTGCTGAAGAGCGGCCGATTGTCGATGCGGTATTGCGTGAGATGCGTGCGCCGGCAATCGACATGTGCGGCCGCACCGAATTGGGCTCATTGGCCGCATTGATTGCGGGTGCACGGCTACTGGTTAGTAACGACACGGGCATCTCTCATATAGCTGCTGCAGTAGCGACGCCGAGCGTCATCGTGTGTTCAGGCGCCGACCCGCAACGCTGGGCGCCGCTGGATCGCAAGCGCCATCGCGTGTTGTATGCGGCGGTGCCGTGCCGCCCCTGTGCCCATACGGTTTGTCCAATCGGCCATCCTTGCGCAGAAAATGTGAGCGCCGAAAAAGTATTGAATGAAGCGTTGCGTCTATGCGCAGAGGGAGTCTTGCATGCATCGAATGCTTCTGATCGTGTACTGCTGAGTGCGCCCATGCGACTTTCCCCATCGACGCATGTTGTCAAAAGGAGGCTTGAGCCATGAAGGAACTCCACTGCAAACGCATACTGGTAACCGGCGGCGCCGGTTTTCTCGGCTCGCATCTGTGTGATTTTTTGCTTGCGCAAGGGCATGATGTTTTATGCGTCGATAATTTTTATACGGGAAGCAAACGCAATATCAGCCATCTGCTGTTGCATCCGAATTTTGAATTGCTGCGCCACGACATCACCTTTCCGCTGTACGTCGAAGTCGATGAAATCTACAACCTCGCATGCCCCGCTTCCCCGCTGCACTATCAATTTGATCCGGTGCAAACAACCAAGACCAGTGTACATGGTGCGATCAACATGCTTGGCCTCGCCAAGCGCGTAAAAGCAAAAATATTGCAAGCTTCGACCAGCGAAGTATACGGCGATCCCGAAGTACATCCTCAAGTCGAAAATTATTACGGGCATGTCAATCCGATTGGACTGCGTTCCTGTTACGACGAAGGCAAGCGCTGCGCCGAAACGCTTTTTATGGATTACCAACGGCAACACAAGATGCGTGTAAAAATCGCACGTATTTTCAATACCTATGGTCCGCGCATGCATCCTAATGATGGACGCGTTGTCTCGAACTTTATCATGCAGGCGTTGTCACATCAGCCGATTACGATCTACGGAGACGGAAAACAGACGCGCTCTTTTTGCTATGTGGACGATTTGATCGATGGTCTCGATAAATTGATGCGCAGTGCGGACGATTTTTGCGGCCCTGTGAATTTGGGCAATCCGGTTGAATGCACCATGCTGGAACTTGCCGAAATGATCGTCGATCTTACCCAGTCGCATTCATCCATTCAATTCCTTCCAATGCCGAGTGACGATCCGGCCAGACGCCGCCCTGACATTACGCTGGCGCGCAATCTGTTGAAGTGGGAGCCCAAAATCAAACTGAGAGATGGATTGGAAAAGACGATCGATTATTTCAAGCGACTACGTCTGGAATTTGCAGGCGATGCAGATACGATGCATCGTGACGCGCATTTTTCTTTCGCCGTCAATCCATTGCCTAAAGGAGAAATCCATGAAATCCGATAAATCAGACTCTCACAAAAATGCTGCTGATGCCGCAGCCGATAAGCAACGCCATCTGCAGCATGAAGGCGATGAACATCAGAAGAACAAACAAGCAAAAGACAAGAAATCCGACAAAGAAGTAACACAAGATGGCGCACGTCAACAACCGAAGCCGCCATTTCCTGATCAGCATCTGGTCAAACCCGGTGAGGAATCGGCATTACATCCACGACCACAATTCACGGCGCCGGATTATGTCGGCAGTAACAAACTGCGTAACATGGTCGCACTGATCACCGGCGGCGACTCGGGAATCGGACGCGCTGTCGCTGTTCTGTATGCGAGAGAAGGCGCCGATATCGCGATTATTTATTTGAATGAGCATGAAGATGCGGAAGAAACAAAACGCTACGTCGAAAAAGAAGGACGACGCTGCCTGTTGATTGCAGGTGATATCAAAGACGCGGATTTTTGTAACGATGCAGTACAGCAGACGATCGACGAATTCGGCAAACTGGATATCCTGATCAACAATGCCGCATTCCAGGAACATGCAGTCGATATTGAAGAAATGACCGAAGAACAGTTTGACGAAACGATACGCACCAACCTGTATGGTTACTTCCATATGGCCAAGGCAGCATTGCCGCATCTGCATTCCGGCTCGTCGATTATCAATACCGGATCGGAGACCGGCATTTTCGGCAGCAAGGAATTGCTCGATTATTCCGCCACCAAAGGAGCCATCCATGCATTTACCAAAGCGTTGGCAACCAATGTTTTATCAAAAGGGATACGCGTCAATGCGATAGCGCCGGGCCCGGTTTGGACCCCGCTGAATCCGGCCGACAGGCAGGCGGAAGCAGTATCGCAATTCGGTGGAAAAACAGAAATGAAGCGTCCGGCACAACCTGAAGAATTATCGCCGGCTTATGTATTTCTGGCGTCTCCAGTATGTTCCAGTTATATTACCGGGATCGTGTTGCCGGTATTAGGCGGTGCTACAGGTAGTCCTTAGATATTTACCTTGATTTAATAGATGCCTCAACTGCACATTACAAAAGCATGTCAATGCGGCAAAATACCCCTTGCCGCTCAAGACCAATAACCACTAAAAGTCGGTTACTTCAATTTACCTGCTCTTACCTTTTTAATTGGGCACCAGTACAAAATAAATCAAAGATAACCCAGTCAGCATTGCACACACCATAGACATCACAATAAGCGGGATTTTCATGGCAGCCTCCATTTGTCCCAAACTTAACAATTAGTTGCTCAAGTGTTTTCTTTGCCTCATTATTAGAACAATCGTCTACTTTCAAGTTCCATACGATTTTCTGGAAGGCAATGGGATTTTAGTAATTTAATGTCCCTTAATTTCTTATTAGCTAAACTCAAGATACGAAATGATGGGATCTTTTTTCACAAGCACACATACATTGTCCCTGGCGAAAAGCATTGCCAAATTGTGGACACAGGTACGTCATTTGATTATCGAGATACGAACACGAGAATGGCTGGTATTGGTCATTGGTGTGGCCTTATCGTTGACTGTGTATAAATTAATGCTGGCAGAGTTAAACGATAGGATCGATGACCAATTCCAACAAGATGCCGATACAATCAATTCTTATATGCAGCAACGGCTGGATACTTCAGTCAACATGGTCATTGGCCTGCAGGCATTTTCATCTGTAAATTCCCCGATAACCCATGACGCCTTTCATAAGTATGTGGCGTCGCTCAAACTCAATACATATTTTCCTGGCATTAACAATCTCAATTATGCCGAAATAGTAAAGCCTGAAAAAGAAGCCCTGTTTCTGCAGCGTCTTGCACAAGAATATCCCGATGCGAAATTTGCTACGTCACGTCCCACACCTGAACGAAGCAAGAGTTCCCAATTCTCAATAGCACCTAAACAGATTGGGTATGACGCACTCATACTTTCGATCATCGAACCAGACGATATCAGCACACTCGCCATCGGCAGGAATTTGTTGAGCGTCCCTGCAGTGGCTAAAGCATTCTATTCGTCCATCAGGACTGGCAAACCCACATCGTCGGGACGATTGATTCAAGCAATGAAAGGAAAAGAAAGTTATATCGGTATCGCCATTCGGGTGCCGGTATATCAAAAAGGATTACCGACAGATACAGAACAACAGCGTGAAGCAGCTTGTATCGGTTCAGTTGGCGCCGGCATTAATATTGAGTCGTTTCTGGACGCAGGAAACAAGGAAGGACTGAGGTATGTCAAATATCAAATTTTTGACGATGCGCTCGCCAATCAGACTTCCAAACCCGCATCAACACTCAAAAATCTTATTTTTGACAGCACCTATAGTCGTACAAATGTAAATGCAGACTGGCCACCATCCATTAAAATTCGGCACGCTGCCTTCATGGTCAGCAGAGCGCTGCAGATCAGTGGCGACAAATCTTATCGTGTTGTCTTTACTACAGATGGACCGGCTGTTGCCGATATCTCGCTGCAGTATCCGCTGTTTGCAGCGATCAGTGTTTTGCTTATCACCCTACTGGTATTCATTCTGTTGCGCAGCTCAAGCATTACGACACAAAATGCGGAATATGCCCGCGTTTTAGCCGACCAGGCAAATATCGCAAAAGGCAGATTCCTTGCCAATATGAGCCATGAAATACGTACACCGATGAATGCAGTGTTAGGCATGCTTTCCTTGCTGATGGACTCCAACCTGGATAACAAGCAATCCAAGTTTGCGTCGCTCGCCTATGACAGTGCGGAAAACCTGATGGTCATTATCAACGACATATTGGATTTTTCGAAAATCGAAGCTGGAAAACTGCATTTGGAACAGATCAGCTTCGACTTGATGAGCTTGATTGAATCTGTGATGGAAAGTCAGGAACAGACTGCGATTGAGAAAGGGATTAAACTCGAATCGCATTATCTCAGCGCGCCCACAGGTCCTTTGGTCGGAGATCCGACCCGGATCCGCCAAGTGCTCATCAACCTGGCAAACAATGCTATCAAGTTTACTGCAAAAGGCCGCGTCGTATTGCAAGTCGAAGCACGAAATGATGCGCAAGATAATTGTCTTCTTTCCATATCTGTCACGGATACCGGGATTGGCTTGGCACCGGAAAAAATCCACGAGATTTTTGACGAGTTTACCCAGGCGGATGAATCCACAACGAGGGAATATGGCGGCACGGGTCTGGGCCTGAGCATTTGCAAATCGCTCATTGAAATGATGGGAGGAAGAATTTCTGTCGTCAGCCAATTGGGACAAGGGAGTTCATTCACATTTACGTTGAACCTCCCTTATTCTGCCAAGTCCATCTCGCCCCAGGTCATCCCTACAGCAGCAGAAGCAAACAGACCACATGTAAGCTTCAAGGGAACGCGCATCCTTGTTGCTGAAGATAACAAGGCCAATCAAATTGTGATTACGCATATGTTGAAGGCACTTGGTTGTGCTGTCGACGTTGCATCAGATGGGCAGCAAGCAGTGGATATGCATGAAGCCAATCACTATGATCTTGTCCTGATGGATTGCCAAATGCCCACATTGGATGGATTCGACGCAACGAGTCGTATTCGCGCTGCCGAGGATGAAACTACAAAAACCCCAATCATCGCGCTGACTGCACATACGCTTCCTGAAAATAAGGAGAAATGCCTTCAGGCAGGTATGGATGATTTCATTTCCAAACCGGTGATGCCTGCGACGTTACACAACGTGCTGATGCAATGGTTGAAAAGTCATTCTACAGTGTCGCATCCGATGATTGAAAATGGGATGGATTACAAATCGAGTCATTTCATCGAAGTGCGCAATATGATTGGGAGCGCTGCCTTTGATGAGGCAGCATCAGTCTTCATCAACGAATTTGCTCCACAAAAACTTGCAGAACTACGCAAGGCAATTCATGCAAATGACCTTTCTGAAGTGTCATCGATTTCGCATGTCATTACTGGTAGCGCGTCCATTCTTGGTGCAAATTTATTGTCGGAACTATGTCGCGATGTGGAGCAGCAAACGAAAAAACATGAAGGGTTGAAAAATGCTGATGCAAAAATAACGGCAATTGAAGTTGAATATCGTTTAATAGAAGCGCAAATAAGAACAATCCTTGCGAAGGATCCATCTATTTAAACTTTACTTTTGTTGAAATCAAGGCATTAATTGTTCGGCACTTATTGAAATTGCATCGATATAATTGTTGGGTACGGTAAAATTTTGTGCTATAAAAAGAGAGTTCCCAGCTGAATCAATTAGCGTCGGGACCGTTTTTCTGTTTAGCAAGCAAGCATCCAAATCAAAAGGGGAACGCTATGAGTTTATCTATCGAATTTGAGAAAATTGCAGCACTGGATTTAGAGCCGATCAAAGTCAAATTGATGCACGTCGAATCAGGTGAAGGCTGGAGCCTTGAAAAGGCAAATGCCGTGGAGCGCGAATATCGCCGCTTCCTGTATTTGATGAAAACATTCCCGAATGAACAAACCGCCCCGATGACGGATATTGACACATTCTGGCACTACCATATTCTGGATACGCAAAAATATGCGGTTGATTGCCAAGCCATATTCGGATACTTTTTGCACCATTTTCCATATATTGGTATGCGTGGCGAGGACGATTTGATTGCACTTGAGCGCATCGGGAAGCGTATGGCAGAAATCTACGAAGAAACATTTGGTGAAAGCTATATTCACACAGAAACCGCATTCTGTGGTGCTGCTACAGAAACCGCATTCTGTGGTGCTGCTACGAAACCCGCATTCTGTGGTGCCGCTACAGAAACCGCATTCTGTGGTGTTGCTACGAAACCCGCATTCTGTGGTGCCGCTACAGAAACCGCATTCTGTGGTGCCTCAGTAGCAGATCAGGATGCACTCTTTACAGCTAGACCAACATTGAAGAATGTTAAAGAATCTTCTGACCAAACTGCCTGATACTCACAATGATGTATTGTTGAATATGGCAACACATCATTTATCTTAGTAAAGTATTAAATTATAAAGACCGCCTGATAAATCATGAGCAACTGATTGTCAGGCTTTTTTGTAACTTCAGTTCAGCAGTACTACCAGGTTACAAATAAATCATTTTGCTGCAGATGCACAAAATAGAAAATCCCATTCCAGAACATTTCACTGTGCTGTACGTCACATCCCATCATCCAGAATTTCCATTATTATAAGAACTGTAATTGCATTTTTTCGGGCTTGGTAAAGCCCGATCCAGCATATTGGCGAAGATAACAAGATTGGGCAATGCACCTGATCATGGCCATACAAGGAGACGGTTATGCAGGCACTGGAGCACATGGATGTCACCAAGCGCATCAACCTTGCAGATCCCAAACAGGTCTGCGACGAGGTGTGCGGCTTGCTGTGCGCTGCAGATGCCGGCGTAGACAGACCTCTGATCGAACATGCTTTCTCGGTATTTGCCCAGTTGTATACCGGCACGCTGCCAGGCTATCATCGATGCGAAACCATGTATCACGACATGCAGCATGCACTTGACGTGACGCTTGCGACAGCACGCCTGCTGGCCGGGCATGAAAGCCTCCATCACAACGGTAGTCGCTTCGGTGCGGAACGGCTGACGCTCGGCATCATCGTCGCGTTGTATCACGATGCCGGATATATCCGTCGGCGACGCGATCAGAAATGCTGGCATGGCGCGCAATACACATTGGTTCACGTTTCCCGCGGCGGCCGTTTCTTGACGCACTTCCTCAAGCAAGAGCAACATGAAGCGTGGGCCAGGCGCGCTGTAAAACTGATTCACTTCACAGGCTATGAAATTCCGATCAACGAGATCCGTCTGAAGGATCCACTGGACCGGCAACTTGGCAGTCTGATCGGCACTGCTGATTTGATTGCGCAAATGGCAGACCGCGTTTATCTCGAAAGATGCCGCGACTATTTATATGAAGAGTTCGAACTCGGTGGTTTGGCCAAAGCGAAAAATCCTGATGGCAGCATGCGTGTTCTTTACGATTCTGGCTATGACCTGCTACGCAAAACACCATTGTTCTACGCCGAGATGGTCAAGAAGCGCCTCACTGAAGATTTCGGGGAGATATACCATTCGCTCGAACCTTTGTTTGGCGGTGAGAATCCTTATCTGCAGGCGATTGAACGTAACATAGAATATTTGCAGAAGATTCTCGATGATGATCGCCTGACCGAATCGCTGCGTCGACAGGCAGTGACAACCTCAAAGCAAGCATAAAAAATAGAGGCTGCTGCTGCGGGAAAGATCAGAGATTTTATTCGCATCAGCAGCCGATACTTTACGACTTGATTCGGTAACCTGTTTTAAATATCCACCACACAGCGGTCATGCACATTGCAAGAAAAATGAGCGTCATTCCCAGACTGATGCCGACACTCACATCCGCGATTCCATAGAAACTCCATCGAAAACCGCTGATCAGGTAGACCACCGGATTGAACAACGCGATTTTCTGCCACACTGGCGGCAGCATGCTGATCGAATAGAAGCTGCCGCCGAGGAAAGCCAACGGCGTCACAATCATCAGCGGAATGATCTGCAATTTTTCAAAGCCATCAGCCCAGACGCCGATGATAAAACCGAACAAGCTGAATGCAATTGCCGATAACAAAAGAAAGGCAGCCATCCAAACCGGATGCGCGATCTCGTAGCTGACAAAGAACCGTGCAGTCACCAATATCAACAACCCAAGAACGACAGACTTCGATGCAGCGGCACCAACATAACCGATCACGATCTCCACGTATGAAACAGGTGAGGAAAGCAGCTCGTAAATCGTGCCGGTAAATCGCGGCATGTAAATGCCGAACGATGCGTTGGAGATACTCTGTGTCATCAATGTTAGCATCAACAAGCCCGGCACAATGAACGCGCCGTAACTGACACCTTCCACCTGCACCATGCGCGTTCCAATTGCTGCGCCGAACACGATGAAGTACAACGATGTCGAAATCACCGGCGATGCGATGCTTTGCATCAGCGTGCGCCACGCACGTGCCATTTCGAATTTGTAGATCGCTCGAATCGCATGGATATTCATGACTGATCCTTCACCAAATTGACGAAAATTTCTTCCAACGAGCTTTGTGTCGATTGCAGATCCTTGAAATCGATGCCATGTTCGCTGAGTTGCCGCAGAACTTCGGCGATCCCGGTTTGCTCGCTTTGTGTATCGAAGGTATAGATCAGCTCATTGCCGTCGGCGGAAAGCACCAGCTGCTGGCAAGCGATGGCTTCCGGAATACGCGACAGCGGATGTTGCAGATGAAGTGTCAATTGCTTCTTGCCGAGTTTTTCCATCAGCGCGGCCTTGTCTTCCACCAGGATGATTTCTCCCTTGCTGATGATGCCGATGCGGTCGGCCATTTCTTCGGCTTCTTCAATATAGTGTGTGGTCAGGATGATCGTGACACCGCTTTCCCGCAAACGCCGCACGATGTTCCACATATCGCGCCGCAATTCAACATCGACGCCGGCGGTTGGCTCATCCAGAAAGAGAATGCGTGGTTCGTGCGACAGCGCCTTGGCGATCATCACGCGCCGCTTCATGCCACCCGACAGCATCCTGATTTTCGCATCCTTCTTGTCCCACAGCGAGAGATCGCGCAGTATCTGCTCGATATACGCAGGATTGGGCGCCTTGCCGAACAGGCCGCGACTGAAATTAACGGTGGCCCAAACGCTTTCAAAAGCGTCGGTAGATAATTCCTGCGGCACCAGACCGATCAGCGAGCGCGCCTCGCGATAGTGCGACAAAATGTCATAACCATCTGCGGTAATCTGACCGCTACTGGGCGTGACGATGCCGCATATGATATTGATCAGCGTGGTTTTGCCGGCGCCGTTCGGACCGAGCAGCGCCAGAATCTCGCCCTTGCGGATATCGAGATTGACGCCCTTGAGCGCATGCAGCCCAGACGCATATGTTTTGGTGAGATTCTTGACAGAGACAATCGGTTCCATTTCCCTCCCTATCCGTGGAATGAGATGGACCCGATTGTATGTCAGTTAAATCGTTTCTGCATGGTGTCCGACAAAATGTCTGCAGCGAGAAGGCGCCAAGCGGCCTGTGACATGCAAACGTTTTCAATCCAGATCGCAGTTCTTCAGCGCGTTACAGCTGGCCATCAGCTTCTCCACCGCACGGCGGATCGTCTTGCGCTCCACGTCCTGCTTGTCGTAACCATTGCTCAAACGCGGTGTCGTCACGATATGCGAACTGGTTTGATTGGGGAAGTAAACGAACTTGCCCGTGGAGACAGGGACCACACCAACGACTGCCTGCGAGGTTGCTTTACCATCGCCGAATGCATAGGTGTCGGCGTAGACAAAGATTTCCCATTTGTCTGGCGGAAATCTCTCAAGGAATTTATCAGTCACCAACTCATTGAAGAGCCCTTTGCATTCAACGTTGGCTCGGCAAGTGGAAGAAGTTGTTTGGGCAATGCATGGAATGGAAAGACCCAATGCAATGAAGACAAAAATGAATAGACGCGACATGAAAATCGATCCTCCGTTTTAGGATAATGGAATGCGTTTTAAATTGAGATGAAGCTTGCTCTCGACCATCCGGCATTCGGTGTAAACTGATTCCACGATTAAAATTGGACAACCGAGAATAATGCATTCTGACACAAGCACAAGTCAGCCAGAAGATTCTTCCGAACGGCCCTGGATTCATTTAACCACAACCTATGATGTGGAAGCCTGGGTCGATGGCTGCAACCGGGATTTGCAGCGCTTCGTCAAGCAGCCGAATGCGGTGGGATACGGCGTCTGCTTTCGCCTTGTCCACGGCGGTGAAATTTACATGCATAGCGCTGAAGGCGCAGTCATGCTGGACGTGACGCCGGAAGCGGAATGGGCGGCACCGGCGATTGCCGCCGCAACCGGTGTCGAAGCGCCGCAGTCACAGATCTGGCTGCTGACCGATGATAAATTGACGGAATTGATACTGGGTTTAAGCAGTCTGATTGCGTCAACAAGGATGGTGGCGAGCCATCGCTACAAGACCAAAAAATATTAAATATGATCACGTTGCATTGCCTTTTTTAGCTAATGCAAAAACAAAAGCGAAGTCCAGTTCTCTCTTCAGCACTAAACTTTAATCACTGAATCCTGACTACTGCAACGGTACCACGTTGAAAGTCGGATCGTTTTGGAAGCTGCTCTGGTCCGAGTATGGCGCATTGGCACCATTGAGCCATGTGAGTGCTTGTGTCAGGTTGGCATCGCCAGGATAGAGCGTCAGGGCACCGCCTAAAACTGCACGAGCCAATGGGCAGTAATCACCATTGCTTTGCGCCCAGTTATTACTGTTTCCGGCACCATTCGAGTCACCTGCGAGAACTGTGGCATTTTCGATTGCGCCCCAAGTGGTATAGGGAATCGTGCCATTTCCTGCAATCAAATTGTAGTTGCAGCCGTCATAAGGATTCATGCCTGTCCCGATAAACCGTCCGGTTAGCCAGCTGTCTTTTTGCCAGTTGATAAATTGGAGAGCTCCAGTGGATCCCATTTGCGCTCCTAATACAGCCACGCCGGTTAAGTAATCTTCCATCCATTCCGGTATCGCAGTGGGACTGCCATAAGACCCGAAGCCGATGTATCCATAAACTTGACCTCCGGCTGCGGCCAGTGTCGCCTCCTGTGACTGTATATAGTTCCAATTATCCGTGACGACTTGGGTAAAGTAACCTTGTTCAAAGGATCCAGGTTTCCCGATAAAGGCCGCTTCCTCGATTTCGCGCATTGACCATGCCTCTGCCCTGATTTGGTCGCTTCCATTGAGTACGATATCGTCGGTGTTGGTGCCACAGGTTGGCCTGCATCGTGCGCCGGGCCACGAGCTGGTAATTCCGTTGGCTGCCTGTGCATTCAGGCGATCAAGATTCCATCGCGCGCCGGTCATGATGTAGGGCACATAATTGAGATTAGGCTGATGCGCGGTATCGGGTACCCAAATCGAAGTGTCTGCAACGTTGGCGATACCATCCGTATAACCGTGCGGACCGCCGCGGCCATCAGTCCAAATGGCAGAGGCATCGTTAGGTGTCAGCCAGCGGCCGTTTGCCATCTTGTAATTCCAAGGAACTGCTCCTGACGTATCACTTTGTGCGATGCCCACTAAGGCCGAGCGCTGATCCTGTGTCAATAGCCACACTGTATTCCACATGGTTGTGTAACCGATATCTGCACGGCCACCTGTTCCCGGCATAGATGGCGTTACGCCGTTTATGGCATAAGGTGTGCCAAAGCCTGCAACGGCCGTTACAGTCGCTATGGAATAGAATGCGTTGCCATATTGCGTTGGCTGATTTGCGACACCGGTTGTGCGGTCATAGGGCAGAATTGCACCGCTGTGCTCCAGATAGGCCAGATCCTGCTGCACATTGATGGCAGGTGGGGAGCTGGACGAGACGTTCAATACCGGAGCACCGGCAGAGTTTAATACCACATGCCAGTCTGAATACTGAACCTGATTAATGCTGTAGTTGGTTGGCGTTCCCTGAAAAGTAACCGTTGCATCATATTGCAGCGCAGGTAATGCGGCTTGCGGATTATTGCTGCCGCTTTGTGGCAGGATCGTAGTGAGATCATTGTTGAACTGCACATCCGCAGTAGCGGAGCCATCGGCATAGTAGGTGACATCCGCCGTCAAATGCAATGCACCGCCGCTGAGCGGCACGTCGACACGCGCCTGCGTGGCGAGCGGGCCGCGTAGCCAATAGTCCGGGCTGCCGGCCAGCGCTGTTCTCAGCGCTGCGCCGAGATCGACCGTTTGCGTACCGGTGTACTGTCCACTGGTGAACGTCATCGACACGCTCAAATTGATTGGTGCGTTCGCCAAATCGACGGGCGTTGTTCCGCTCCCTGCGATTTTAGAAAGCAATACAGGCAGCGTTGATGTGGCGCACATGATCGGGGTCGTCAAGGTGATCGCACCCAACTTGACCGAGCCATCCGGCCAGGTTGCCAGTGTATCGAGTTGGACCTGAGCGGGGGTGCCGATACCGGTCATATGGGCGACCAGCGTATCGGTGGGTTGTACCTGCCCACTTTTGAATATCTGACCAAAGGTAAATACATGCGCACCGATATTGGCGCTTCGGGTATTTTGCAAATTAACGCCGACGATATCGGTGCCGGCAACAACAGGCTGTGGAACAGAAGGCGGCAAGATGATCGCGGCAGGTGCAGAAGTCGGTGTGCCAAAGCAAGTGCCGGTCACTAAGGTTGTCGTGGTAGTCGTAGACGTGGTGGTATGAAAGGTTGAGGTGGTCGTAGCTGGAGCACTTGGCCCGGCTGAGTAACCACCGGCACCTCCGCCACCGCCGCATCCGGCCAGTATCCCAATCAAGACGGTTACAACAAAAAACCCGGCTGTTTTATGTAATGTTAGTGATTCCATGCCATTCCAAATTAAAGATTGACTATCGACTATGACCGATACTCGAATGTATCAAATGCCATTCCCGTACCAAGTTAAATGGAGCGTTAAGTTGTCAGGAGTGTAAAGGGCAATCGTCAGTTTGCACATCCCATGTTTATGGGATGGGTATTTCCTTCGAATATCCCTTTCAACAGTGTGCAGAATGTATTGGCAAGTCACGTTCAGGACAGCAGCAAAAATTCACATACCATGTGCGTCCATCACTTACTCAGATTAAAGATCAGCATGGCAGAAGCCGCCACCATTGCCATGGTCGTCAACCATCCTGTAATAGATAACCAGCGCGGAATAACGAACGCCCCCATGATTCTGGGGCTCGTTGCCATCAACATCAATGCGGCAAGGATCGGGACGGAGATGCCCCCATTGATGAAGGCGACCCAAATCAGCGCCTTGATTGGATCGATCCGTATAAAATTCAAGCCGATGCCAATAGCCGTTGATACCGTGATAATCAAATAAAATCCCTTGGCCTGAAAAATTTCTTTGTCGAAGCCGGTGGTCCATTTACATGCTTCGCCGATCGCATAGCCGGCTGAGCCTGCAAGCACCGGCACAGCAAGAAGCCCGGTGCCGATAATCCCCATCGCAAACAAAAAGAACGCGAATTTCCCTGCGATAGGCCGAAGCGCTTCCGCTGCTTGCGTCGTCGTCTGAATATCCGTGATGTGATGCGCGTGCAAAGTCAATGCTGCCGTCAAAATAATGAAGAACATAATCGTGTTGGAAACAGCCATGCCGGTATAAGTATCTGCACGAATTTTTCCAAGTTGGCTGGAAGCTTGTTGAGGTGCTGTCTTCAGCGGCTCCTCTCCAGGTGTGACATGTTGTTCTTCCACCTCCAGCGATGATTGCCAAAAGAATAGATAGGGGCTGATGGTCGTGCCGAGCACGGCGACCAGCATCATCAGGTAATCATCCGTGAGCGATATCGCAGGCAGCAATGTATCGTGCAATACGTCTTGCCATGGAACCTGAATAAAAAAAACTACACCAACATACGAAAAGACACTAAAGCTGACCCATTTCAATACTGAACTGTACGAGCGATAAGAGAGACAAACTGGTGCCAACAGTGAAACTGCACCAAAGATCAAAGGAAAAATATGAAAGCGATCCTTCCCTGCAAGCAGTTCAAGTGACGCTGCCATGGCTCCAATATCAGCGCCAACATTCAGCGTATTCGCAACAAAAAGAAGTAGCACAATAAAATAAAGCAGCGGGCGCGAATAGTGACGCCGCATATTTCCTGCCAAGCCGTGGCCCGTAACGCGACCGATGCGCGCACTGATTTCCTGTATTGCAAGCATGAGCGGAAAAGAGAAGAAAGCGAGCCACAACATTGACGTGCCGAATTGCGCACCCGCTTGGGAATAAGTGGCAATCCCGCTCGGATCATCGTCGGATACGCCAGTGATAAAACCCGGCCCGAGTTTTTTGAAAAACGAAATGATGCGCTTCATGGCGTGCTGATATGTATGAGTAACTTTCACCATGAATCATCGCAAAAAATTGCCACCTGCTTATTGCCAATGCTTAATCCGGTTTTAAATAAATAGCGATCACTGCAATTGTCTGTAATCAATAATGATGACAGCGCAATCACTATGCGCATAAGAACGAGCATCACACACCTTATCCGGTTTGATGATGCACAAAGTTACGTTCATTGATTACTGCATGCCGGATTTCATTCATTGGAATTTTGTCGAATTTCTTAAATGGATGCAGCGCAGGTATAGATATATAAGGCATTGAAAAATTCTGCCATCAAGGAAATAAATTCTTTCAGGAGAACAGATGAGTACCACTGCCGAAGCCATTCACATGCACGCCCATCCGCATGGATGGAGCCGATGGCTTAATGCGACCAACCACAAGGATATCGGCACGATGTATTTGTGGTTTTCTCTTGTCATGTTCATGATGGGCGGCATTCTTGCACTGTTGATTCGCTCTGAATTATTCCAACCTGGTTTGCAATTCTTTGAGCCGGAGTTGTATAACCAGTTCGTGACCATGCATGGATTGATGATGATTTTTGGCGCAATCATGCCCGCCTTCGTCGGTTTTGCAAACTGGATGATTCCATTGCAAATTGGTGCACCGGATATGGCTTTTGCGCGGATGAATAATTCTTCTTTCTGGTTGCTTCCGCCTGCCGCATTGTTACTTGTCAGTTCATTTTTCGTCAGCGGCGGCTCCGCTGCTGCAGGGTGGACGATGTATCCACCGCTATCAGTGCAAATGGGTGTAGGCATGGACTTGACGATCTTTGCAATCCATTTGATGGGCATATCATCGATCATGGGCGCCATCAATATCATCACGACGCTGCTGAACATGCGCGCACCCGGCATGACGTTGATGAAGATGCCGATGTTCTGCTGGACCTGGTTGATTACCGCCTACCTGTTGATTGCGGTCATGCCGGTGCTGGCAGGTGCTGTGACAATGATATTGACCGACCGCCATTTCGGCACCACCTTTTTCAATGCAGCAGGCGGCGGTGATCCTGTCATGTATCAGCATGTCTTCTGGTTCTTTGGACATCCCGAGGTGTACATCATGATTCTGCCGGCATTCGGCATCATGTCGCATGTGATCCCGGCGTTTTCCGGCAAACCATTATTTGGTTATTCATCGATGGTCTATGCAACCGCAGCAATTGCGATCATTTCTTTTATCGTATGGGCCCACCACATGTTCACCACAGGCATGCCGGTGACTGGGCAACTGTTCTTCATGTATTCGACGATGCTGGTTGCAGTGCCGACCGGCGTGAAGGTTTTTAATTGGGTGGCGACGATGTGGAAAGGCGCGATGAGTTTCGAGACGCCGATGCTGTTTGCAGTCGGATTCATCTGGGTATTTACGATCGGCGGATTATCCGGTCTCATCCTTGCAGTGGCGCCATTTGACGTGCAGGCACAGGACACCTATTACGTCGTCGCACATTTCCACTATGTGTTGGTGGCCGGTTCCTTGTTCGCAATATTTTCAGGCTTCTATTACTGGGTGCCAAAGTGGACTGGCCACATGTATAACGAGTGGCGCGGAAAATTCCATTTTTGGAATTCACTGGTGTGGGTGAACGTTACTTTTTTCCCGATGCATTTTCTCGGTCTTGCCGGCATGCCGCGCCGTTACGCTGATTATCCAGCACAGTTCACCGATTTCAACATGCTGGTTTCGGTCGGCGCTTTCCTGTTCGGATTGTCGCAAGTGTATTTTTTATTTGCTGTCGTCATCCCCGCCATTAAAGGCGGGGAAAAAGCGCCGGCTAAACCCTGGCCAGGCGCCGATGGATTGGAATGGACTGTGCCGAGTCCTGCACCGTTTCATACTTTTGAAATTCCGCCTGTCGTGAAATAAGGGCCGGTAAAAACCATGCAATCCGGGAGAGTGGCATGAGAATGGATACGCCTACTATGTTGTGATAGCCAGTGTATGTGCTAGCGGGGCCATCAATGTATAAACATAAACATGAATGGAATTTAAAGCGCA
This sequence comes from Burkholderiaceae bacterium, assembly GCA_036560485.1. GTDB lineage: Bacteria > Pseudomonadota > Gammaproteobacteria > Burkholderiales > Burkholderiaceae_D > DATBRC01. Next base: position 25,879 of record DATBRC010000015.1, on the reverse strand, counting down.
ACTGTTCATTGTCGCCGCGCCAGGCCGCATTGGCCTTTAGTGCGCCATGCATCCTGGCGTTTGTCGTAGCGGGGATATTCACTTTGCATGGCGCATGGTATGTGCTGGCCTATGCGATACTGGAAGTGGCAATCGTGGCAGTGGCATTTATCCAATATGCACGTCACGCGACTGATCATGAGCATATCGTTCTGATGGATGGCTGTCTGTTGATTGAACGGGTCGAGGCCGAGCAAGTACAACGCATACAGCTGGATCCATATTGGACACGCATCACACTGCCAAGCCGTGCAGAGGATCTTATCAAGCTGGAAGCGAAAGGCGTCAGAATTGAAGTCGGACGTTTTGTAACTAAATCGAAAAGGCGACGTGTTGCGAAGGAATTGCGAAATGAATTGCGCGGTGGTTTATTCATGCCGGCAAGAGTATAAGTGACTAAAACTATTGATATCTGTTCCGGATAATTCAAGAAGGCATGACAATCAAATGCACGAAAGGAAGTTATAAGAGCGTCTAACAAAATGCGGTTGGCTAGGCGCGCCGACGCAGACAGTACGAGCGTACGGCAAGTAGAAGCAACGCCGCCAACTGCATTTTGTTAGGCGCGCTAAGGAAAGTGCCATTCACAATCTTGTAACGAGGTGACATGATGAACACTATCAGTAAACCCAGCAAGGAAATGGTTCGGAAGTGGCTTATGTTAACAATCATGGCGCATCACCCTCCTCCTTCACCAGAGCGCATTCGCAAGGCACTTGGATGGAACCCTGCGACAGAAGAACACAAACGCATTAAAACGCGTTGATAAATAAGACAGAGCCCGGAATATCGGGCTCTGTTCATTGCAACGTTATGCAGATTACGGACAAGTGCCGATGACGTAGTAATTGGTGCCCGTCTTCTTCAACGTAGTGGTGGTGAAGAGATTGTCCAGGCCCATATACTGGTTCGAGCCATTTGCATAAACATAACCATAGTTATTATGCGCGCGGCCATAGTACACATGATAGTAATTACTGGTGGTGTAACAGGTTGCTGCCACAGCGGTCGTGGTGGTGGTTGATGTCGTGGTAGTCGTTGAAGCCTTGGTCGTGGTAGTCGTTGAAGCCTTGGTCGTGCTGGTCGTTGATGCCGTAGATGTCGTCGTCGTAGCGACCGTTGATGTCGTGGTCGATGTTGAACCGGAACCCATCGCTGCAGCAAAATTCGCCATATTCAAACTACCATAGCCGCTCGCATAATCCCAACCTGTCTTTGCGCTGTAACCGCCGTTACTGCCCGACGTGACGTCATGGAACATGCCGGCATTGCCCGCCGCTTTTTGGTAGATAGCGGATGCGGGGAAAGCCAGCGCATTATTATTCATCGATTGAACGCGCGCCCAGAAGCCTGTGAACAAAGGTGCTGCAAGACTGGTGCCGCCAATTTGTTGGGTCGCGCCTTTGACCAACACCAAAGCGCCGCTGGCTGGTGATGCGTCAAACGAGATATCAGGCACGCCGCGCATGGTGGATGTGCCAAGCACGCCCGCATTTTTTTGCCAGCTTGGCGCTGTCTCTGTCAGACTTGGGCCGCCACCTGCGCCGCCGCTGGAGCTTTGCTGGCAATCGGTCCAGTAAGAGCACGCCCATACCGATTCAGAAACCCATGTGGTGCCGCTCGTCGTCAGCAACGTGCCGCCCGCAGCGATCACGTAGGGAGAGACTGCCGGATAGCTTTGCGAGGTAGTGTAACTACCGCACTCATAGGCGCCGGAATCGCCGGATGAAACAGAAAATGTCTGACCTTGCGCAACAGCGGTTTGAAAAATCTGATCGTTGCTGGCCATGATGCCGGAACTCTTCGCATCATTTTCACATTCGCCGAGCGATACGTTGATCACTTTAGCCAGATTGTCGGTGACAGCACGATTATAGGTCTTGGTTAAATCGGCATCGCTGAGCGTAGTTGCCGTGTAAAGAATCATCTGCTTGATGGTGCCGCCGGCAGCGGCCAGTGAGTCCTGGGTATCCATATTCCATTCACCGATCCCCGATGTATCGGTGCTTGCGGTGCCAACGATCACCGTGCTGACATTGGGCTTTGGATAGCCTGCGCCGGTTGCAAAGGAATTCAGGTCGGTCACTGTTTGCGTCATGCTGCCTTGCGTGATAATGCCGATCGTGGCATTGGTCGCGCTCGGCAAACCGGACGCATTGTAAATTGCAGGAAACTCGGCAGGATTGTGGCCGGTGCTCGACGCTGTAGTTGTCATCGGCTTTGCCAAAATATGATGCTGATGGATGGTTTGCAATCCATGCACAGCGAGCACGATGCTGCCAAGTGACGGCGGCACGACAACGTCGCCGATATTGGCGTGAGCCGTACGACCATTAATGTTGTAGCTATGCAGTTCAGTATTGAATGCGTTTTTCACCGACGCATGCGAGCCTTCTGCGCTGACAAGCAAACGATTGTCGGCAACAGTTACATTGATAAAGCCGCTCTTGGTCAAATGATCGATCACTGCCTGTACTTGCGCAGCAGATGGCGCATAACGGCTCAAAAATTCTGCGCTTGTAATTGGCCTGGTAGCGCCGCTCGCGATGTTGGCAGTAAGCGCATCGAATTCTGATTTGTTGCGCAGCTTCAAAGAAATGACGACCGAGATAGGTGCACCATTCGGTAGTGCCGCCACATGCGACGCAGCATCAGGTATGCGGGGCGCTTTGGTGAGTGTAGGTACCCATTGTTGAGCCTGTGCGGAAATACTGATTGCTGCGAGCACGATTAATTGCAGCAATTGGAAATTGCGGATCAGTTTCATTGCTTGTCTCCCTTTTATATAAGAATTAATTCATGCAAGAAGGGAAATATTGCTAGCTATCCTTTTTTCTTGCGCTTTAAATCGTATAAGTTTTTATTGGAATCAATTTTGCAAAATATCAATGTATATTTGCAAAACTTGTTGATAATAAAGCAATATAAAAAAGAAGCAAGCGGGCTGGTAGTTTTACCGTATGAATAACAAGCGGAAGTTTGCCGAGTGGAAAGGCGGCCATTGAAAAATCAAAAATGCGCTACCTGTGTTGCTCCAGATAACGGTTTAAATCGCGGAAATCGGGGAAGTAAGTAGCGAGACAATCCAAGCGCGCTGTGGCGTGGCTTGTTTTTTTGATGACAGCCTTGTGCGTGTCGTCACACTCAGGCGAATTGAAGTTCTTGCTGCGCAAAAAAGTGATGACAGCAAGCGGCGCGCAAGCCGGTATTTCGGAAAAATCTAAACTACTGGAAAAGTAAATCGGCGCAACAATTAAAACAGTTCGACATCACCTTCAATCGCGTTATCTTTCAATTTTCCTTCTTCGACCAAATGCTCGAAGAACGCAACTTGATTGCGGCCGTTTTCCTTGACGTAGTACAGCGTCTTGTCAGCGCGATCCATGACTGTCATCGGCAAATCATTGGCGCCAATGAAGGTAACACCGATGCTCACGGTGACTTGACCGACTTGCGGGAAATAGTGGGTTTCCACCGCTCTGCGAAACCGTTCCATGATCGCTGCGGCGCTCAATGGATCCACATTGCGCAAGACCACAACAAATTCTTCACCGCCGACACGGAAGAGAAGATCGTACTCGCGAAAGGTTTCATTCATGCACTGCGAAAAATGCAATAACACTTCATCGCCCAGCAAATGGCCGTAAGTATCGTTGACACGTTTGAAGTGATCGATGTCGAGCACTGCGAGACAATACTGCACCTTGTCGATGGTCCTCTTATTGGCGTCACTCAAGGAGAGAGCCATTTTCATGATCTTGTCATCGAACGATTTTCTGTTGAGCAGCCCCGTTAAATGATCACGCTGATTGTCGTTCAGCAGCAAAAGATAATTGTTGTACAAGCCAAGCAAGGTCGATGCAAGATCATGATCACGCTGAATAAATTGCAAAGTGTCGATGACAAGAAATCCTGTCACACCTTTCGCTCCAAGGATAGGATGAATGGATCGAAATACCGAATCCGGTGGACTGCCAATTTTTTTAACTACCACTTCCTTGGCTTGAAAGCATTCTTCAAACTGCGGCTCCTGATTCAGCAGCATAGGAGGAGATGTGTCATCGATGAAGCTGTCTTCATAACCGACCGGCATCAGGAAAGTCTCGGCCTGCTCAGTCGAGACCCGCTTGAGAGTACGGATCTCGTATAGCAGGATCGATTCCGCATTGATGATTTCGCTGAGCGTTTTTATCATCGAAAGCTGAAGCGCTTTTATTTCCGGCTTTTCAATCAGCTTTGCAAGCGAGCGCAGTAACTTTTGGGTATCGAGGTTTTGCATGAATACATTCAAAAATAAGGCTGGGAAATAAAATTCTATATTAGTTGAAACCCTATAGCACAAATTGTTACAACATCGCTGTTTCTACCTCTCTATTCGTCAGTTGTCCACCGGCCAAATAGAAAAATGCCTCAATAGCAACCATTCAATTGAAGACTTACGCATAGCATTCCCGGCAAGCGTCGCGACGAAGCAATACAAAATACAAGGCAAGGAGCAGCAACGCGGCTGGGGCGGTTTTGAGTCAGTCCTAAAATGATCAATTTGCCGGATAGCCGCCCGTCGCCAGGAAACAACAGCATTATGCCTCGATATAATCTTCAGTCACACTGCTTACTTGACGCCAGTGCCATTGATAAGATTAACTGACACATACGCATTAATATACTCTTGGTGATAGATTAAATTATCAGGTTTGCATGATCTTCCTTAAAAAAGCGGGGTCTTCTTCATGAATTTAATAGCCATTGACCCAAAAGAAATCCACATAGGACAGCCATTGAAATGGGATATTTTCGATGCGCGTGGAGGACTGCTGGTTAAAAAAGGCAATGTAATTGATACTCTCAGCCAGCTTAACAAGATGCTTGAAGCAGGTATTTTCTTCGATATAAAAGATGCATCTCCTAAAACTGCATCTAAAGAACGTGTGATCGTACAAGAGCAACCGTCGGTCATTCTGCAATTGATCAATGCGGGCCGGCATATTGGGCCGTTGATGTATTCGCTTCATCTTCAGAGCGACGCATCCAACAAAATTATCGCCATTTCCAATGACATCATTCAAGCCGTACGAATCAATAAAGATATCGCACTAGCCTCGATTTTTCTGAATCGAGCGATTACTGATTACGCCATCCGGCATTCTTTGAACGTCGCAGTCATGTGCATTCTTGTGGCGCAAGCCATGAAAAAATCGGACGATGAGATCGCATTACTCGTTGCCGCGGCACTTACCATGAACCTGGGCATGCTGAGACAGCAAAATGAATATCACCAAAGATCCGCTCCATTAACAGAAAAAGAAAGAGCAGCGATCCGTCAGCATCCGCAAGAAAGCGTCAAGATGCTTCAACAAGCAGGGGTGACAAACCCTGAATGGTTATCGTATGTACTTGACCACCATGAATGTGAAGATGGCAGCGGATACCCTGCCGGGAAAACAGCTGCAAACATTCCGCAAAACGCACAAATATTGGCGTTGTCGGATATGTTCTGTGATCGCGTGACCGGGCGCGCGGATCGCAAACCGTTACCGTCCAACAATGCTCTGCGCAGCATGTTTGCCGGTGACCAGAAAAGAGGAAGTAAAAATCTGGCTCCGTATTTTATTGGGGCAATCGGGCTTTATCCTGCAGGGACCGCCGTTAAACTCAAGAGTGGCGAACATGCGATCGTCACCAAGAATGGCGACACGCAGCAAACACCGATTGTTCACGCATGTATTGGGCAATTTGGCGCACCGCTGGCCATGCCGATCGCGCGCGACACATCCCACGAACGATTTGCGATCCTGCAAGCACTGTCAATAGAAGATGCGCCCCAATGTTTCAGTATGCAGCGTCTTTGGGGGAATGAAGCCGCCGGTTAAAGAAAGCGGCTGGACATGTCGTTATCAACCATGCGGGAGACGATAACGCGATGGATAATAAAAACAAACCGGATACGGAAACATCATCAGGACCATCGGTCCTGGAGGTGATGTCGCCTTCCGAAAAAAAGGTCCAATTCGAACGGCTCAAGCGAACTGTTCGCGTAACGAAGACACTCATCCATGCAGTTAAAAATTACAAAAATTTACTTCACAAATTTTCCGCGCCTTTTCTTGAACCGGTAAGCGAGCAAGACTCGCAGAAGAAAATCAGCGCGCGCAAAAACAGGCAACGGGACGCCGTGTTTTTAACAGCCAAAGATGTATTGGCTTCGGATCATCCGGCCAGAAAATCCGTCGAAAAATCGCTGCATTCCCTGGATGGTCTCGATGCGTCAATTATCTCGAATGCACAGGCCATCAAGGAAAAGATCGTTGAGAAACTGGACGCGTTAATAAATCGCACGCTCAAAGAGGCTGAAGAACAGCCATCGAAAGAATCCGCCGAATATTTTGCACAAACAGTTCAGGATTTGAATAGCGAAATGGATCTTCGCTTGGGAGAAACGACTCAACTGCACAAAAATTTCAAAGCAGAATTACGGCAAGCCTGGATCCGTCGCCTGATAACAGGCAAAAACTTGACAATTGCTGCGGCAATCTTGTTAGTAGACACGATTGGCACCATTGGCTATATGACCATGACACAGGAGAAGGCTCCTGCTCCGGATATTGCGGCGCCTCCCGCCATTCAAAAAGAAATCAAAGCGAAGAAAGTAACATCCATCCCTTCTGATAAAGTATCAGAATCACCCAAATCGGAATCACCCAAAACAATTTCTGCTTCTGCTAATGGCATGTCACGACAGAATAAAATTTCCGACCCCGCACCTGTTGCAAGCTCCTCTCAAAACAAGCCTTCCGATATCAAAGCGGTAAATGGAGGAGTCACGCTTTCAAGCGGTCAGGATCCTGAAACCATGAAAAAAAATATGCACGCATTGGGAGACGCAATACGCGCATGGAATGCTGAAAACGCGGCGCAAGACAGCGCTGCAAAAGAAAAGGGGAAGTAGAACTCATTTCATAAATAGTAAATTGCAGCGTAACGATGCTCTTTGCAAAAGAATGAAAACATCAAAATTGGAGACGACATATGACAGAAATGACCGACCAGGAACGAGTCTACCCGCGCAAACCATTTCGCTGCCGTGCCACGATATCGATAGAAAACAACCCTCCGGTAGAATTATGGACGGTCGATATTTCACTTGGCGGCATTAGTTTGATGCTTGATAAGCAAATCAATTCCGGCCAGTACGGCGTAGTTAAATTCGACGCACTTATCAATGGCATTTCACATCCATTCTCTGCAATTGTGAAAACCGTTTATGGCGTGCGCAATAGCGCGGGGGAATATCGAACCGGTTTTCAATTTTTCGAGCTGAGCGCAGCCAATGCTGCCATCATCAACGGGCTGAGCGGATAACTTTATTGTCATCAATTTTTTAACGTTACTGAGTTCCGCGATATTGCTGTAATCAGCAACATGATTGATTAAACGCACAACGAACAAATGGCGGGCATGATCCCATCTCTTATCCATGCAATTGCATCCAGATAAGAGAAATCCAATGCGCCTGCCACTGATTGCTCCAACCGACCTGACACCCCAACAAAAGCAGCTCTACCAAGACATGCGTAAAGGGATCTCCAGCAATTTCAATGCATTCAAGTCCGAACGAGAAGATGGTGCGCTAATAGGGCCATGGAATCCGTGGCTGCACGAACCCAGGATCGGCAAGGCGATCTGGGACTTGACCTTGGCAATGACCGCGAATGCAACGCTTCCCGATAACGTCCGCCAAATTGCCATTCTTGTCGTGGGCGCGCGTTTTGATGCGGCGTATGAAATTTATGCGCACATTGCTATCGCTGAACATGAAGGCATGTCGACCGAGCGCTTATCGACCCTGGTAGCCGACTTGAAGCCGAACGACCTGAGCAATGAAGAAGATATTGCATACAATGTAGCCTACGCACTCAGCCGCGGCGGCACCTTGCCCGAACCACTCTATCAACTGGCAATGACCACCTTCGGTCAACAAGGTATCAACGAGTTGATTTATCTTGTTGGACTGTACGCGCTTGTATCGACTACGCTCAATGGCTTCAACGTACCGGCGCCGGATTGTGAATGGTGCTGACGGTTATCGATCTCTTGAACAGCGCGCATATGGAACTGGCGCTCTGTATTGTTGATATCGTCAGTCACTTCGCGCGACCGTCGAAATGCTGAACCGGCACGGACTCCAGATCGACACCTTCCAGGCAACGAATGTTAATAGCCGCCACCTGATTACCTTTTGGATCAACGCCTTCGCCAAACGGATGAATGCCGCATGTATCGCAAAAGTGATGTTTGATCACATGCTTGTTAAATGTGTAGGTACGCATTGCCTGTTCCGAGGTAAGGAGTTGCATTTTGTCCCGCGGCACAAACCACATCAACACTCCCTTTCGAGAACAGATGGAGCAATTACATGCCATCGCACCCGTGATTACTCCTTCGACTTGAAAAGCGATTTTTCCGCAGTGGCAGCTGCCTTTGTATAACATGTTTATTCTCCCTGATTTTTAAATTGGTTCCGCAATGATCGCGATCACTTGCCCGAGCCTTCTGAAAATTGAAGTTTCGCTTCGGCCGGTCTATCCTTGCGCAACAAAAAGAAACCCAACAAACCGGCAATTGCTGCAAAAAATGCGCCGATGCCAAAGGCCATTTGATAACCACCATTCAATGCGACTACGGATTCTGTGCCTGACGTAATGAGGGTGTTGGTGCGTGCTCCAGCGACACTGGCAAGTACGGCCAGACCGAGTGCGCCACCCATCATGAAAGAAGTATTGACAATGCCTGAAGCCAAGCCCGATTGGCTGGATTCAACATCGTTCATTGCGGCCAGCAGCATCGGGTTGAGAGCAATTCCAGCGCCCAAACCCAGCAAGGACATGCCTGGTAATACATGCACTATAAAGTTTCCATCAACCGGAGCCTGGGTAAACAGCATGAGTCCTGCAGCGGCGAGCAACAAGCCTGCAGTAATGGATAAACGAATGCCGAAGCGCAGGACAATCCTGGCTGACAGTCCAAGCGAGAATGCCGCCATGATCAGGTTGGACGGTAAAAATGCCAAGCCCACTTGCAGTGCGTCATACCCAAGCACCAGTTGCAGATATAACGCAGAAATAAAAAACCAGGCAAACATCGCAGCAGCCCACAAGACACCAGTGATATTTGCGATTGCCACACTCCGCAACCGGAACAAGTTCAATGGCATCAGTGGCGAAGCGACCCGTGTTTCAATGACGATGAAAACAACAAGTAATACCAGCGCCGATATCAACAACATGACGATTTCTGTAGAAGCCCACCCTGCTTCATTGCCGTTGACAATGCCATAGACAGCCAGCATCAACGATGACGTGATTGTCACAGCACCTGCCACATCCAGGCGTTCGCCGGAAGCCTGCCCGCGCATATTCGGCAACAAGCGCAAGCATATTAAATAAACTGCTGCACCAATCGGTATGTTGACGAGAAAAATCCAATGCCAGCTCAACATGCTGGTCAACAAACCACCCAGCAACACGCCGATGCTTCCGCCCGCAGCGCATACGAAGCCGTATACACCCATCGCCTTTGCACGTTCGTTCTGCTCGGTAAACAAATTCATGATCAGCGATAACGCGATAGACGATACGATGGCTCCGCCTAATCCCTGTATTACCCTGGCAATGATCAACAGGTTTTGTGTATTGGCCAGACCACAGGCAAGCGATGCAAGTGTAAATAACGTAATCCCGAACAGGAACATGCGACGTTGCCCATACAGGTCGCCCAAACGACCGCCCAATAGCAAAAAACCACCGTACGTCAACATATAGGCGTTGACGACCCAGACCAGCGAGGTTGCCGTAAAGTGCAAGTCGGTGCGAATGGAAGGCAAGGCTACATTGACGATGGTGGTATCCAGCACAATCATCAATTCGCCCGCGCAAAGCAATGCAAGTGCAAGCCAGCGCTTGCGATTTTCAGCATGAGTAGTCATGTCGCTTATTTTTAATAAAAATTTCTGGATTCAATTCAGAAAGAGAAGCAACGTTATCAGATGCCTAGTTTAGCTGGTCAGCGGACAATTGAGTACAGTGCGCCATGTAGCAGGATCGGGACTCGACTTCGGGTCTGTAACATAGCATTCCCAAATATTGCCTGCCGGCGTGTGCCCGCTGGATTTTATCCAAGCCATGAACTTTCCCCATGCGTCGCCCAGTCCTTCATACGGCCCATGATAAACCGTACGCGCCACTTTCGCTGCAGGCAACTGACTCGGCTTTACTCTTCCGGTTGCAGTTACCGGTGCTGACACCGGCACACTGATCTCGAAATCAAAAATATCCGTTGGCATCTTCAGGTGATGCGAAAACCATGGGCCTGCAGGTGCAATGCCTTGCGCGACGACGGTTGACATCAGCTCAGTTAGGCCTGGCCCCATGACATGACGGATCTCGTCGCGCGGAACGGTCAAATGAATAACCGCTGTTAATTGCGGAACGGATTGCGTGATCTGCGGTGTGTCTATCATGGGAATCTCCAATTCATTACACTGGTTCAGTGTTCGAGCATGCCGCCATTGATCAGCCATGTGGTGCCGAAGCGATCAATCAGCATGCCAAAGGATTCGGCCCAGAACGTTTTCGCCATCGGCATCGTGATTTTGCCGCCTTCGGCAAGTTTGTTGAATACCGGTGTCGCTTCTGCCGCAGTCGGATAAGTCAGCGTCATCGATATACCCTTCATTCCTTCATATGATTGACCGTGCATGGTGTCACACGCCATCAGCACACCTTGATCCAAGCGCAGGCGTGCGTGCATGATGCGGTCGCCGCTGCCTTCAGGCATCTGATCGCACATCGGCGTTTGCGCAACAGTTATCATGCTTTCAATTTCGCCGCCGATCGTCTTTTGATAAAAACGCATGGCTTCGGCACAGTTACCGTCAAATGATAAATAAGCATTGAGTTGAGGCATGGTCATTCCTTTTAAAAGTTAAAACATTGAATTAGTAAACGCCTTGCAGATGTGCAATTGATATATATCTTCAGCAACCAAGTAATCACGATGTAGATTTGTTGTAACTTGTGGACACCGTACACATACAATAACATGGATAATGGACACTGTCCACAAAGGGAAATAATGGCAACCAAAATCAATCATCCAGCGGAACGCGACACCTATCGCCACGGCGACTTGCGCCGCGCGCTGCTGGATGCGGGCATTGCGCTGGCACGTGCAGGCGGGCCGGATGCTGTCGTGCTGCGAGAAGCAACTCGACAGGCAGGTGTGGTCCCCAACGCCGCCTATCGTCACTTCGCCAGCCGTAAGGAATTGTTGCAAGCAGTGCGTGCGGCATCGTTGTCGCAATTGGCTGCGGCAATGGAAGTTGAGCTGGCCAAGCTCAATCCCAAGATGAAGCGCGCCGACTTTGCCCGAGGTTGCCTACGTGCAGTTGGCACTGGCTATTTGCGGTTTGCACACGCAGAACCGGGCTTGTTCCACACCGCATTTTGCCTGCCGGTGGCCGATGAAGCAGAACCTGATCCGGCCCGAGCCGGACCCGGCGGCTTGAACCCGTTTCAGCTGTTGAGTGCTGCTCTGGATAAATTGGTAGAGGCAAAAGTGATGCCACACGAGCGTCGCCTGGGTGCTGAATATCTGGCGTGGTCAGCAGTGCATGGACTCGCATTATTGCTTACCGACGGGCCGCTGCATAAGGTGCCTGTTGCACAAAGGGAAGCTATTGGGCAACGTCTGCTGGATATGGTGGAAAAGGGTTTGTAGCAGCCAACCCAAATAAATTTACAGCAACTGTCGAAATGCGGTTCTTTTAAACGTCATTGCCATGACGGCGCATGTTGCACGTCAAAACTGACCAGAAGACCAATCCGATAAATCGATCTTGTTCCACAGTTATGCAGTTATGGACCCATGCGGACATATCCAGCCCGCAAGTTGACCGAACCATCGGCGCGATACAGCCCATAGATAAAATAAAGCATTTGCTGGCCGTTGATCGTGGCCATGGTTGGTTCGCCGATCACGATCACACTGCCTGCTTGCACGCCCGCAGCCTGCGGTGCAAGCAGCACTGTCGGACTACCCCATGAAGAAGCGTTGGCGAGCGCACCGCCATTGTATGCATACGCAAGAAGCTGTGAGCCGTTGCGCAGAATCAGTTGCGAGCCATCGAAATAAGGTTGCGTATCGCCGAAACCAGTCGTATTGAAAGGGGCGAAGTTCAGCGCGATGGACGCATCCCACGAACTGCCGTTCCATTGCGACACGTGGATGTATTGAGCGGCTGCCGGCTGTGTCTCATCATCGTAAAAAAGCAGCGATGGCGTATTGCCGTTGTAATAGACATGCGGATTGCCGCGATGCGTATCGGCACCTGCGATCGTCGCCTGATTCAAAATAAAATTGCTGATCTGTATGGCGCCTGAATAGCTGACATTGCCCAACACTTGCGTTGTGCCGGGAGAAAAATTGAAATCGTAAACATGGGCAAAGTCGCTCGCGCCTCCCGCGTTACGCGGATCGTTAAACGCCGTGAACATTCGGTAAGAGCCGTCACCATTCGCATGCAGCGACGGTCCCCACGGCGCAAAGCATCCGTCATTTCCGGTAAACGTGAACACGAACGGCTCCGCATAACTGCCGTCGGCTTGCCGGTGAAAACCGTACATCGCAATCGGCGGCACGGGAACCGGTGACGGATCGAAGCCGATCGAAGGGCAGCCTTGATGGATCGAGTTCAGCCCGACGCGGCTGGCGCCCGGCATATTCGGCCGTTGCGGCGCAGTGACCGGACCGAGCGGCGTCTGACAGAATGCGCTGTTCGGATCGCCGCTCAGGATGCAACTCAGTGTGACAGGATAGTACTGCAGGAAGAGATATTGCCCATCCGGAGAAACCGCCAGAGAGTCCTGCGTCGCATTGGTGTTCACCAGGCCATCGATAGAAAACGGCTGCCCCCAACCGCCTGCCACTTGTTCCATGACGATTGCCGTATGTGAAACGGAAGCCGCGCTGCCGGAAACCGCCGCCGCGGCCGTGACCATGTACTCGCCGGTTTTCTGCGCATCCGGTGTAATGGTTACTTCCTGCTTGCCATCGCCTCGCGCAACCAATGCAGAAACAGAACCGCGTGTTGAAACCACGCTCGGTGCTGAAGAGAACGATACAACTCCGCCACCTGGATTACTCAACCAGACGATGGCCTTGAAGGATCCGTCTGCCGGCGCAGTATTGCGCGTGAAATCCAGGTTCAGTGTGAGCGGCGCCGCAGCACCGGATGATCCGGAACCACCACCGCAACTTGAAAGTGAAATGGCGAAGGCTAGTGCCAGCAAGTAGACCAAGCGAGGCTTGCGCATGAATAACCGTTCAAAGGATGGAAATGCAGACAGAAATTATAGATCGAAACCGACATCATACAAAAAGTCGCTTAACGAGTCGCATCTGCCCCGCTTTACCATCTCATTACGACTATGCAGTCCTGCCTTTCGCCAAAGCCCCGCGGATCACCTTCGCCAATTCTTCCGCGTTAAATTTCGCAACGTAAGCATCTGCACCGACAGTTTGAACATGCGCTTCGTTTGTGGTGCCGGAGAGGGAGGAATGGATGACGACAGGTATCGATTTAAAACGTGCATCACTCTTCACATTACGCGTTAAAGTAAAGCCATCCATTTCCGGCATTTCCAAATCTGTCAGTACCAATGCGACCTTGTCATTTGCCGTTTTTCCTTCCGCAATCGCTTCGCTTGAAAGATGGTTGAGCCGCTCCCACGCTTCCTTGCCGCTCTTGGTCATGATAAACGGCAAGCCCATTGCTTCCAGCCCGTGTTGAATCATCAGGCGCGCAGAAGCGGAATCGTCGGCGGCAAGAATGACGGTGCCGTCCGGGATCGAAATGGCTGCGCCAAGACTGTCAATATCCACATCCGGCTTGGATGGCGGCAGCACTGACTGCAATATCTGTTCGACGTCCAGCACTTGTGCCAACCGCGTTGTATTCTTGTCAGTATCGATCTGCGCAATACTGGTGATGCTGCCACCGCCGGAAGCCGCGCCTTCCGCCGGCCGCACCTGACTCCAATCCAACCGTACAATTTCCTCGACGTCTTCGACGGCAAAGGCTTGCACCGTTCTTGCATATTCGGTGATCATCAAAATTTTCAAACCATTGACAGGCTTGCAGCCGATCGCAGCAGGAAGGTCAATCACCGGAATCATTTGCCCACGGACGTTCACCACACCCATCATATGAGGCGATGCATTGGCAATGGTTGAAATGGCCGGCATCGCGACCAGCTCGCGCAACTTGAATACGTTGATGCCATAGAGTTCGCTATGATCGGAATCGCCACTTCTCCCCAATCGGAATAGCATCAATTCAAATTTATTGTTCGCTGTTAAACCGGCGCGCTCGTCAATTTCCTGCTGCATGTTCTTCATCAAATTCTCTTGTTACTTGTAGTGGTTGTTTAGGGCGTGCCTCAACGTATTCCTGAATCACGCCGATGCATCATCGTGTATTGACATGGATAATATCGTTCTTTCCAGGATCGAGTCATCCTATAAATGCAGAGGCATCGGCAATGTGTTACTTATATCGAGATAGCGCGATGACACAAAATTAGCAATACGACAAACATGAACTCATTTCATATAAAACTGCAGACCACCATCTTTCAGTGAATCGACGACGCCAATCAAGAGACCTGCCAGGTCTATCGGATAACCGGCATGCAATGCGTTTTGTATGGGCAATGATTTTTATCAACATGCCATAAAGCGACGTATATTTTGCAAAGAAAAAGCAATAAATGAATCGCCGTTGCCTGCAATTCAAAATTTATATCGTCGCGGGTCAGAACATCAGTCACTTTTTGATGTCATATGTTTTTGTATTGAATTTTTAATGCAAGCACTCTTATTTATTCATTTATTTATCATGCAGATTGGTGCCAAGAATTTCTGAGCACAATATCATTCCTATGGGCATGTCTGAAGCATCATCATTTGCCAAAGCACCTCTCATATTGATTATTGATGATACGCCAGCCAATTTGGCAGTCGTGGTCGAGCATCTCGAATCTCATGGTTTTCGAGTCGCGGTCGCGCAGGATGGTGAAGAGGGTTTGCAGCGTGCCAAATTTATCCATCCGGATTTAATTCTGCTCGACGTCATGATGCCCGGCATGAACGGCTTTGCGACTTGCCGTCGTTTAAGGAGGAACGCGAGCACACGCGACATCCCAATCATTTTCATGACGGCACTGGGCGATACGCGTGACAAACTGACCGGCTTCGCAGTCGGCGGCATCGATTACATCACCAAACCGTTCGAGATTGAAGAAGTGCTGGCGCGCATCAATACGCATCTATCGCTATTTAGAACACAAAAACATTTGGATGAGCAAAATGCCAAACTGCACAAAGAGATTGCCCTGCGTCAGAAAGCTGAAGCTGAACTGAAACGCACCAATGAAGTATTGGAAGAGCGCGTAGCAAAACGCACCGCCGAACTGCTCCAGATCAATGACAATCTCACCAATGAAATCCACGAGCGCAACCAGGCCGAGCGGCGCATACGCCACATGGCGCATCACGATGCGCTAACCGGCCTTCCCAATCGCTTGTTGCTGGTGGATCGCGTCAATCAGGCAATCGCGCAAGTGCATCGGCATCAGAAAGAAAGGATCGCGCTGTTATTCATTGATCTGGATTACTTCAAGACCATCAACGATTCTCTCGGCCATCAAATAGGCGATCGCGTGCTGCAGGAAATGGCCGCACGCTTGTTGCAATGCGTGCGTGAAGGCGACACCGTTGCGCGGCTTGGTGGCGATGAATATGTGATTGCGCTGACCGCACTGGCCGACAGCAGTGATGCGGCACTGGTGGCAGACAAGGTTCTTGAGGCATTTAGCTTGCCCTTCATTGTCGAGAGCCACGAACTGCATATCAGCGGCAGCATCGGCATCAGTTTCTATCCAGACGATGGCACCGATGTGCAATCGCTGATGCGCGCGGCCGATACCGCCATGTATCACGCCAAACAGAAAGGTCGCGGTAATTATCAATTTTTCACTCCGGCTCTCAACGATGCAGCGCAACGGCGCCTGACTGTTGCCAACCAGTTGCGTCATGCACTCGATCAAAACGAATTCGCCGTGTATTACCAGCCTCAAGTGGATATGGAAACCGGAAAAATTCTTTCGGCGGAAGCGTTATTGCGCTGGACTCAACCAGGAAAAACGCCGATCTCTTGTAGCGACTTTGTCTCGATTGCAGAAGAGACCGGTCTGATATTACCGATCGGTGAATGGGTGTTGTATCAGGCTTGCGCACAACTCAAGCAATGGCGCAATAACGGCTATCCGGACTTGCGAATCGCCGTCAACCTGTCGGCTCGCCAATTCTTCCAACACGATTTGGCGGACATCGTTGCCACAGCGCTCGAGAAATGCGACTTGCCTGCCGAGGCGCTCGAACTGGAGATCACCGAAAGCATGTTGATGCAGCCAAACCAGGACAATATGGCGGTTTTGAAACAGCTCCGCTCCTTAGGCATACAACTGTCTATCGACGACTTCGGCACCGGCTATTCCAGCCTGGCGTATCTGCAGCACTTTCCTCTGCATGCACTCAAGATCGATCGTTCATTTGTGAGTCGCATTAGCAAGGATACGCACGACGCTGCAATCGTCACCGCAATTATCGCGATGGCGCATAGTTTGCGATTGAAAGTCACTGCTGAAGGCGTCGACAGCGCCGAGCAAGTCGCTTTCCTGAAGGCGCATGGCTGCCTGACAGCGCAAGGATTTTATTACAGCAAACCGGTTTCGGCGCAAGCCTTTACCGAGCTGCTGAGTAGAGAATATTGTTTGCCGGATACCGATAGTCACGCGCAAGCCAATCGCACATCCGGGTTGCCGCCAAACGATAACAGTAGCGTACATCGAGCCGGTTGATTTCTCCATCGCATCGAGTGCGGATCAAAAAGGAGTGGAGTCATGGATAGAATATCCGCAGAAATTTCCATCCGCGTTCATCGTCTGTTTGCTGCGCTTGGTGTGATGCTGGTTATCGCACTATGGTGGGACAATGTTGAAGCGGCAGCTACTGCAACACCTGCGCAGACATCCTCGCTCGCGATCGGCTTCCCGGAATTTCCCCCGCTCAGTTTTACCAACGTGAACGGCGAACCGGATGGCTATCTGGTATATCTAAGCGCCGCTCTATTCGCCCGAGCCGGTATCAGCTCGCATGTGCACATTTACCCGGCGCCGCGCTTGTTCGACAACATGGCCAATGGCTCCCTCGATTTCTCAATGCTGGTACACAATCATGTCCTCGATGCGTGCTGCCTGTTCAGCAGGCAAGCAGTGGTGCGTGAATACCTGCGGGTCTACCATGTCAATGGCAAGTCACCCATCCATGACAAAAACGAGCTGGTTGGCAAGAGGATTATCACCATCCAGGGATATAGCTATGCCGGCCTGATCAATTTCATCAACGATCCTAAGAACCGCATCACCAATGAAGTGGCGCCAACCCATGAAGCGGCATTCACCATGCTGGATGCCGGCCGTGCCGATTATGTGCTCGACTACACAGGACCGGCGACCAGCGGGCTGACCGCTCACCCAGTCAAGAATTTGCGCTTTGAAGTCATCGATTATCTTGATATCTATCTGGTACTGTCGAAAGCCTATCCTGATGCCGAACATCTGCTGGCACGGCTGACGACGCTGGTCAAGAACATGCAAAACGAGCCGAAATTTCGGCCTCCGGACAACTACTGAGCATCGCAGCACAATGGATCCGAATCGCATCATCAAGAATTTGAAGAACCTCGGGAAAGGGAACAGGATCAGCACCAGATTGATCGTCCTCATCATCGCCTTCAGCTCATTGATCACGCTCGTTATTAGCGTCATACAACTGGTCAATGACTATCAGCAGCAACGCAACGACTTGAACACAACGCTTGAACAAATTGCGTTGTATGAGCCGAATATTTCTGCCAGCGTGTGGAACTTCGATCAGCAACAAATCATATTGACGCTGAAAACGCTGGTCAGTCTGCCCAACTCTGTCGAGCAGGCCAGCGTCACCACAAATAGACATGACAAGAGCTGGTCGATCGGCAAAGTCACTTCTCGCCATGTCATCACGAAGATCTTCCCATTGCGCCATCGGTTTGGCACAACCGAGGAAGACATCGGAGAACTCAAAATAGTTGCCAGTCTCGACGCCATTTACAAAAGCGTCGCCGTGCATGCGGTTTCTATCCTGCTAAGCAATGGATTGAAAACTTTTCTGGTTTCGATATTCATGTTTTATCTGTTTCGCCACTTGGTCACCGATCGTCTTGAAGAATTGACGCGCACCGTTGCCGAGCTGGAGCCACTGGTGCTGACTTCAAGAAAGCCATTGGAAACCGGGCACCTGTCCAAGCATGGCGATGAGATCGATACGCTGCAGCAGGTCTTCAATGACATGGGGCAGAAGCTGAAACGCGCAGTCGATGATCTGCGCAACAACCAGCAACTGCTGCAATCCATTATGGATAATTCAACTACTGTGATCACAGTAAAGGATCTGGGAGGACATTTTTTGTTAGTCAATCGCCATTTTGAAGAACTGTTCCATATCAAACGCGATGTGGTACTCGGACAAACCATCTACGATCTTTTTCCATATGACTATGCTGCGGTCATGCATGCGAGCGATCTGGACGTGCTGCGAGCCGGCAAGGTGATGGAGGCGGAACAAACCGTACCACAGGATGATGGCTTGCATACCTATATTTCGATCAAGGCGCCGCTGTTTGACGAGACCGGCAAACTGTACGCCCTCTGCGCCGTTGCGACCGACATCACCGAACGCAAACATACGGAAGAAGAACTGATGCGGCACCGCAATCACCTGGAAGACATGGTCGCGGAGCGAACTGCCGAATTGGAATTGGCGAACGCACGGCAGCAAGCGGAGATCACCGAAAGAAAACGAATCGAACAAGCATTGCGCAGCAGTGAACAATTCCTCGACAGCATCGTTGAAAACATACCGAACATGATTTTCGTCAAAGAGGCACAAGAGCTGCGCTTCATCAGATTCAACAAGGCAGGAGAGGATTTGCTTGGATACACCAGAGAAGAGCTGATCGGAAAAAACGATCATGATTTTTTCCCTAAGCACGAAGCGAATTTTTTCACGAAAAAAGATCGCGACGTGCTGCGCGGGAAAGAGCTGCTCGACATTCCGGAAGAGACGATTCATACACGCAGTATGGGTGCACGAACCTTGCATACCAAAAAATTGGCAATCCTGGACAATGCAGGAAACGCGCAATATCTTTTGGGAATTTCTGAAGATATCACGCAGCGCAAACATCTTGAAGATCTGCTTCAGCAACGCAACGCGGAGCTGTTGGTCGCCAAGGAGAAAGCCGAGGTTGCCAACCAGGCCAAGAGTACCTTTCTGACCAACATGAGCCATGAATTGCGCACACCGCTCAATGCGATTCTTGGTTATGCGCAAATTCTTGCCAAAGGCACGCAACTGAGCGAGCGGCAAAAGAGCGGTCTGGATACGATTCGGCAAAGTGGTGAGCATTTGCTGAACCTGATTACCGACCTGCTCGACTTATCCAGGATCGAAGCCGGCAAATTCGAGTTGAATACACATGCTGTGAACCTGCCTGTTTTCCTGCATGTCATCGGCGACATCATCCGTATCAGGGCAGAACAGAAAGGACTCCTGTTTCAACTATACCTGGTTGCCAATCTGCCTACGGCAGTCCAGGTCGATGAAAAGCGATTGCGCCAGGTGCTGCTCAACCTGTTGGGCAATGCGGTCAAATTCACCGATCGTGGCGAAGTAAGCCTGACTGTGCGGGAACTGCAGCGCAATGAAGCAGAGACTACATTACAGTTCGAGGTGCAGGACACCGGCCCCGGCATTCCCGCCGACCAGCTGGAGACGATTTTCAAACCGTTTGAACAAGTCGGCGATGTGCAGCGCCGCTATGGCGGTTCCGGCCTCGGGTTGTCGATCAGCAGGCAACTTGTGAAGTTGATGAGCAGCGATATCCGCGTCTACAGTCAACCGGGGATCGGCAGTCACTTCTGGTTTGACCTGACGTTGCCGCTTGAAGCAGAAATGGCGATGCCATCCGCGGCACGCAAAATAATCGGTTACCGCGGCCGCCGTCGCACACTGCTGCTGGCAGATGATATGCGGCAGCATCGAAGCATGCTGGTGGATTTACTGCATCCTCTTGGCATCATGGTGGTCCAAGCCGGCGATGAACAAGAAGCAGTGATGCATGCGCAAACACGCCATCCGGATTTGATGATCATGGCACTGGCGGATGGCATTGAAGCGACAAGCCGGCTACACCGGCTTGAGCAATGCCGGAACATGCCGATCATTGCAATTTCCGGCAGTGCCGGCGCAGAGGAACAAGCTGCATACATCGCTGCCGGCGCCACTGCCTTCATGACCAAACCGATCGATCCCGAACGCTTGTTGCAGCAGATCGGCGCGCTGTTGAATCTGAACTGGATATACGTGCTGTCTGATGAAGAAGATGCGATAGCAGGTCCGTTGATCACGCCATCCCGTACTGAGCTGGAAACACTGTATGCGCTGGCCCTGACCGGCAACATGCGTGATATCGCACATTGGGCCGAGCATGTGGAATCACTGGATGAAAAATATCGCCCGTTTGCCGACAAGCTGCGCCGGCTGTCGAATAGCTATCAATCCAAGGCCATCCTCGCACTCGTTGAGGAGTACCTGCAGCAATGAACTGTCACGCGACGCAAACGACCAGCTTAGCTCTTTTCAAGCTCCATGCGTGCCGGTGATGCTGAGCACGCATGCGGCTATTTATGAAATGAGTTCTAATGTGTTTTCGTTTCTTTCTCTGATTGTGCCAATAGTAATTCGCGAAAGGCAACGAGCTCCTGCGGGTTCATATCTGATATTGCCCAGTAAACCATACCGGCATGCGTCCACTGCAGCAAATGAAAACCTTGTATTGACGTAAATTTTGCAGATGACTCTTTCTCGGATTTGTCAGGCCACACAAAAAGGTTCACAAGATGTGGCCCATGCCGATACGCCAATGCAGCAACCGAACGCTGGTTCACGTAATCCAGCCGCCCTCCCACTAACGGGAAACCTTGTTGCGCAAGATCCATTACAGGCGGCGAATAATCGAGCTTGCCGCTAAACCACGGCTTGACTGTGTGCTGGTCCGACGACGCCACATCTGCCAAGTGATTTGCCAACAGAGAACGGAAATGACTGGCAACGATTTCCTGATTGATGCGCTCGGTCTCCGACGGCACTGCCAGGTAAAGCGACAACGTCAATGCGAATGCAAAAGAACATGCCGCTGCAACACCAAAATTAATCCATGCCCATGAAATGTTTCCGAATTTTTTTGGCCGCACTTTATTTGCGTTCAAATCATTTAGAATGCGGTGGCGCAAATGGTCTGGCACCTTGTACGACGCGGCATTAAATTTCAATGTTGAACGCAAACGCATCAACTCTTCATAACGACGATTGCATGCAGCACATGCCGCAAGATGTGCTGCATATTGCGTTGCGGTTGATCGGTCCAATTCACCGTCAAGGTAAGCCGACATCAAATCCTGGGATTCATTACATTCCATTTGATCCTCCAGCACCTTGCTCGCGCAAATATTCGACCAACAGTTTTCGTCCGCGCGCCAGGCGTGACATCACTGTGCCAATCGGAATTCCCACTACCTCGGCAATTTCCTTGTATGACAAGTCTTCCATCTCCTTGAGCACGACAATTTCCCTGAATGTCCGTGGCAATTTCTCTAACGCTTGATGAACAACCCGGCTGGTATCGCGGCTGACGGCGATACTTTCCGGGTTGCTGCCGCTATCGTATGGAGAGCCGTTTCCCGTATCGCCATGCGCACTATGATTGACTTCATCAAAACCGACATCATCGTCTTCGTGCCTACTATCCCGTAATGACGTGTAGTAAGTATGACGAACAATCGTCAGCAACCAGGCACGTGCGTCGCCACCGCGGTAACCGCCAAAGAACTTGAATGCGCGCACGAATGCCATCTGCACCACATCTTCTGCATTATGGTCATTGCGAGTAAGCCAACGCGCCAAATTGTATGCCGCATCCAGATGCGGCAATACGGTTACCTCGAAACGGCCGGTTTTATCTTCATCATTCAAATAGCTATCCATCAATCTTCCATGCCCACCATACAAGACTCGGCATAGAGCCGATTTATTCCCGAAAAAACAAATATCTTTTTCCGGGAATATTCAAGTGGCGCGGAGAGTTATACAACTTGTAGTCAGTACTAATCAAAGCCGGTTACAGCTAATTATGAAAGGATTATGGCATGGCACGACTATTTTATTTATCTGGTGCTATCGCGCTGTATTTTGGCATGGCTAACACTGTATTCGCCGCAGGAGATCCAATCCGTGGTCAAGCGCTTTATCAAGGCAAATGCGGCGCCTGCCATTCAATCGAATACAACGGTGTCGGCCCTGCGCATATGGGGGTCTTCAATCGAAAAGCAGGCAGCCGAACAGATTACGACTACTCAAAGGCAGTCAAAGTATCAACTATTATCTGGAACGAAAAAACACTGGATAAATGGCTGACCGATCCGGAGAAACTGATTCCCGGGCAAAAAATGGGATTTTTGGTTCCTTCCAAAAAAGATCGCGCTGACTTGATTGCCTATCTAAAGAAAGCAACCGAAGAGAAAAAATAAAAAGTATGACGATGCTCGACTCGCTGCGGACTTTTTTAAAGATCGCCGTACAACCCCGTTCTGTATTTCAACACTGGAGAGCAACATGATTAATCGAAGAAGGTTTTTAGAATTGACGGCGGCCGGAGGTGGTGCCGTGTTCTTATCAGGCCTGTACGGCCACGTGAATGCCGCAGCAATGAGCAACGCTACGGCCGCGTCGACATATGATGACTTTTATTTTGTGCAGCTTTCGGACTCGCATTGGGGCTTCAGCGGAGCGCCTAACCCGGATGCCGCCAGCACATTAAAAAAAGCCGTTGCGTCAGTCAATGCATTGACTGAGCCGCCCGACTTTATTGTTTTTACCGGCGACTTGACGCACACAACAGATGATCCAAAAGAACGACGCAGGCGCATGGCCGAGTTCCGCGACATTGTCAGCGGACTGAATGTCAAAACAATCCACTTCATGCCGGGTGAGCATGATGCATCGCTCGATAACGGCGCCGCATTCAAAGAATATTTTGGAAAGACGCATTATTCCTTCGACCATAAAGGCGTGCATTTCATCGTTGTCGACAATGTATCGGATCCTGGCGCAAAGATCGGTGATGAACAATTGAATTGGCTTAAAGACGATCTCGCGCAACAAAAAAATGATGCACGCATAATCGTCTTTACGCATCGCCCCTTATTCGATTTGGTTCCTCAATGGGATTGGGCGACGCGTGACGGCGATAAGGCGATCGCTCTATTGATGCCTTATCCTAATGTGACCGTGTTTTATGGACACATTCATCAAGAACATCATCATCAAACCGGACATATCGCGCACCATGCAGCCAAGTCGCTCATTTTCCCATTGCCTGCACCAGGCTCCCAGGAGAAGCGCACGCCGTTGCCGTGGGATCCTGCAATGCCGAATAAAGGGCTTGGTTTTCGTGAAGTGGAAGCAGAAGCGAAAAACGCGCAATACAAGATTGACGAATTGCCTGTTACGAAGGTGTAAATCATGGATCAATCCAAAAGAATACTCTTGCTTGGCTCTCTTGCTGGCTTGGGAACACTATTGTGCGGAAGCGGCATCAATGCACAAGACATGGCTGTCCCTAAGAGCCGAAAAAAAGAGCGAGTTATCAAATTACAGGCAAAGAAATTTGAATACACGCCGAATCAAATCATCATTAAAAAAGATGAGCATGTCGTACTGGAAATCACATCGGTTGATTTCATCCATGGATTCAATATTCCCGACTTTAAAATTCGAGCGGACCTGCCTCCAGGAAAAATTACCAGAATTCGATTGAATCCAGACAAGCTTGGCCGCTATGCTTTTTTATGCGACAACTTTTGCGGCAGCGGACATGAAGAAATGAACGGCACGATTATTGTGAAGGCGTGATGCTCCTTCAAGTCACCGCAGCTCTGCAGGAAGATTGGGTCCGACACCGGCGCCAGTCAATATCCCATATGCAATCCAGCCGGCAATCGCGGCATAAATAATGCGTGGCAGCCACTCGGCAACCTGTTGGTTGAAATCGTTGATTGCAGAGGTCTCCATGTCGGCGTAACGAAAAAGCATCTCCGGCAGACTGCCGCTCGCTTCGCCCGTCACAATCAACGCCTGCGTGCGTCCGCTATCGAGATAGGAAATGCCGACCAATGCCTGCGCCAGCGTATTGCCGCGTTCGATCTTTGACTGGATGCTGCCAAACGCCCGATTCACTGCGCCAAGTTGTATGGTATCGAGTGCCTTGGGTATCGCTTGCAGAATCGGCATGCCGGCTTCCACCATCAAAGCCAGACTCTGAAAGAAATCGCGAATGTTGCGGCGGATGAGCATCTTGCCGAATAACGGTATTTTCATTGCAAGATTACCGAGCGATGTTTGAACGATGGATGGCGGCCCTTCATGCAGACTGAATAATTTGAGCCACACAAAAACAAGCACGGCAATCGCCGCAAGCGAGCCCACAGCGTGCAACAGATAGCTGCCGCCGCTGATCGCGCCGCTGAAAAGTGCAGGCAATGGTTGGACAAATAACCCAAGCACAAGCACGCAACAAGGCAGAGACAAGCGCGCCTTGATCGTCCGTTCCTGATTTGCGCGTTGCGTGTAATACTCGGCCAATCGTTTGTAGGTCGATGCAGGGCTGCCTGCACTAGCCGCAGCACCGACCAGATTGGCATCCAGTCGAGTGAACAGGCCGCTGCGATAACCTGCAGCCGAAATATCAGAACCGCGTGCCAGCCATTTGCGCATCATTGCAATGCGGGGTTGATATTTCACCGGCATGCGCAACAGATCCAGCGCCTGGTGCACTGACAGCCCGGATTTTTCCATCACAGCCAATTGCGCAAACAGGTCTGCGCGTAATTGCCGGCTTAATGCTGGACTTGAGGGTGAGCTTAATAGCGGCATTAATGCATCAATGGCATTTATAAATCGCAAAGGTTTGCGTGCCGACGTCTGCCCGTTCCCCCTTCACGATCGTATCGCCGTGCGCATCGATAGCTTCATTGCGTGCCATTTTTAATAAATTGGCCTCGACATTATCGGAGCTTCGATTAATAAATCCGATTTTGGAAAGGACATTAATGGTGACATTTCCCTTCGACTGGCAGTTCGCCACCTGATTTGCATCTGCCACCGTCACCAGCTCCGCTCCAACGCGTTGATCGATCAGTGCATTGGAACATGCACTCAATGCGGTAGCTACTGTGATGGCAGTGATTACTAACATTGCTTTGGAAATTTGCATGGGAGGCTCCTAATTCTTCCGTGATTGATATCGAGGCGCTTAGTTTACTTTAATATGCATGCCAATCCATAATTTTCGCTTGTTTTTGTATATCTAGGGCTTGTCCTCAATAGGCATATGGGTGCGCGAGATCTAAGCAGGTCGTCAAAAATATTTTGACAATATCGCTTGTCCTCTCCCCGTCGTTCCCGCGAAGGCGGGAATCCATAGTGAGTTTGCTTTCTCAACCGGCCTATGGATTCCCGCTTTCGCGGGAACGACGGTGAGAGGACAAGCGATATTGTCAAAAGA
>DATBRC010000014.1:0-71276 GCA_036560485.1 Burkholderiaceae bacterium | reverse complement strand
GGTAAAGCTGAATGACACGGCATTGATCATCAATTGCAATGCGCGTATCCACTTGCAGCCGGATGTCGTTCAATAGGCAGTCAAGGCATCGAAAATCCTTCCCCTCACCCCAACCCTCTCCCGCTGATGCGGGAGAGGGAGTTAAACCTGTTTCGTACTCGCAATTCCGTTTCGTCATGATACCAATCAGCTCCTGAGAAGCCTGCTGGTGGATGGGAACGGCAATGCACGGAAAACAGGATTGTGAACCTATCACTTAACGATAGGTCTATTGTGGTGCAGCCTTGTATCTGTTTTGCATGACGTAAATCGCACGCATGCATTGCCTTGGAATTCGGATTGTTGGATATGCATGCAAAGACGTCCTAACATTCAACATTTATTCAGGAGATAAATCATGGCAACTATGAATCCGTATATTCCCGAAAGACGTCAGATAACAGACCGTCGCAATCATGCTGCGCCGGCAGGTTCCATGGGCGCAAACCGTATGGCCTCGGATCGTGTGAGTGCACAGGCAAGTACGCATACGATGAACGCAGTCGATTGGATTTCAATGGTACTGTTGATCATCGGCGGATTGAATTGGGGCGCAGTCGGTTTGTTTGGTTTGGACGTGATCGCCAATGTATTCGGTGAAGGTACTGCAATAGCACGTGTCATTTATACGCTGGTCGGTTTGGCAGCGCTGTATTCAATCTATACTGCAAGCAAGATGTCGCGTTCTTCCACGTAAAAAGTAACAAGCTGGCAGAATCGGAAATCGGTCAGCATCATTCCATTTCTCCAAATGGAATGATGCTGATTTTTATATCGATCTCTTTTGTCTTTAACTAAAAATTAAACAGTACATGCTTGTCTCCTATCGCCACTGGTCGCCATCCGTTGCGCCCGGCTGCTTTGTAAAATTCTTCCAATCGGTCATTCTGCACCGCGACGGCAACCGGAAAATGTTTAAGCACATTTTTGAAATCAGGCAGCGAAACGCAAGCATTGTTTTGGCCTTCGCTCATGCGACAGCCAAATTGCAGGTCGGCACTGACGCTGTCGATCACTTGCACTTTTTTCCCAAGGTAAAAAGGCAGCGATGAAAACACATCTTCATAATTTCGATAAACGAAAATCTTTTGGTTATGAACGGTTTGTCTTTCAATAAGATAAGCGATGTCCTGACTGCTGTTTGTTAATGATCGTGCCTGTTCCGCATGCAGCGTCATCGCAAGCAACGGCGTTGTTATGAGCCCGATCGCAAAAATGGCGGCATCACGTGTTGTGTTGTGCTTTTTGAAAATCAGATGCCGGCATGAGTAGACTAGCCATAGCGCCGCGTAAGTCAGGATGCCTGCAATTGTCCACTCGCTATGTGTAACTGACGCGCGGATATCGCTTTCATGCATCAAGGCGATTGCCAATGCAACGACGCCTAAAAAACCTGTGACGGCAAGGCAGCAGGATAGCGTGCGATCAATTGCGGTGTGAGAACGCCGTGTGAATTCGACGCTGAGCAGGAGCGCAACTGCCGGCAGAATCATCAATAGGTAGTAACCGCCTTTAGCTCTTGAAATCGAGAAAAACAATAAGGGAAACAAAATCCAGGCACGGCAAAATCGAATGCATATTCCCAAGGCGTTATTGCCGGCTCTCTCTGATCGGAAAATCAGGAAAAGCAAAGGCGTCCACGGAAGCAGCATCAAGGGGATGCGTATCAGATAAAAATAAAAAGGTTCGATATGATAATCAAGCGGTTTCCTTAATCCAAAAAATCGCAGTACATGCTCATTGATGAAATAGAACCAGGCGAAACCCTGCTGTTGCATCGCTGCTGCGATATGCCAAGGCAGCGCGATCAGCAAAAACAAGGCAAGCGCTTTTTGATCAGTCAATGCCTGCAGCGCTTTTCGATCGCGCATCTCATATGAAAATAAACCGATGATGCCTACCGCAAGAATGATAGCCACCCCGCCTTTTTCGAGAGTGGCAAGCGCCAGGAAAATTGCGCCGGCATAGTGCCATGCGCTTTTGCGCGTCATATACCATTGAAAATAAGAAAGCAGGCAGCCTCCCATCAGTGCCGTCAATAATGGGTCGAAGACGACGGTTCGGGATACCAGGGTTCCCGGCACGACAGTAGAAAAAATAATGAGTGCATAAATACCGGTTCTGGGATTGCCGAATCGCCTGCAAAAGATCAGTAGCATGATTGCCAGGAAAAGCATGGATCCTGCGGAAATGAGACGAGCGCTTGCTGCGCTGGGGCCGAAAATTGAAAACGACATCGCCATCAGCCAATACAATAAAGGCGGTTTTTCAAGATAGGGAACGCCAAGCAAATGCGGCACGATAAAGTTGCCGGTATCGAGCATTTCCCTTGCTATCTCTGCATACAATCCTTCGTTGGTATCAAACAGCGGATAGCTGCCCAAACCATACAAAAAGCAAAAGGCAGAAAGCAAAACCGTGACGCTGATGGCGGTGAAGTAAAAAAACCTGGCTGACGGCAGCGTTGATGCCAAATCCAGGTCATGCCTGGATGTGCGGAATTTATTGAACGCGAGATGTGTAGAGAAATTGCGCAGCCCCAATATGGCGGCATTGAGCATTCGGTAATGCATAAGAAAAACTTCCTCGTTTATTTTTTTTCGATACGATTGTTGGCAGCGTGTTTTCAATATCATTAGAACGTGGCGATCGCGTGTATGGTTTGATCTTTCTCATTTTGTTTGCATGACATCGGTTCGTGGAATTTCTTATGCCCGGAATGTGTGCGTGCGGTAATGCACGATTGAATGAAGAGAAGAAACGCAAGGGTGTTTCTCTTTTTGTGGTGGAATTGCGCAATCAGCATTGCAGCATGTCAGTTGATGTGCCGCTACTGGATGTTGGCTGTTAAAATCCTGCCATGCTGACTATTACACTCAAACCAGGCAAGGAAAAAAGCCTCCTGCGCCGCCATCCGTGGATCTTTCCGACGGCCATCCAACACATTGACGGCAAACCGGAAGAAAAGAACAAGCCCGGCGCTACTGCATTGGTGCAATCGGCCACAGGACAATTTCTTGCTCGCGCTGCGTTCAGTCCCAGTTCGCAAATTCGTGCGCGTGTCTGGACCTTTAGTGAAAGCGAGCCGGTCGATCATGCATTGATCAAGCGCCGCATGAAAAAGGCAGTGGCTTATCGCGTCGCGCACGTGAAGGATACGGATGCGATTCGTTTGATCTTCGGCGAAGCGGATGGCTTTCCCGGTCTGGTTGCCGATTGGTATGGCGGCAAGCAAGGACATCTCGTTTGCCAGTTTCAATCAGCCGGTGTGGAAGCGTGGAAAACGCCGATCGTGCAAGCCTTGATCGCTGAAACCAGTTGTCCGAATGTGTACGAGCGCTCAGACGCGTCTGTGCGTGAGCGCGAAGGCATGCCATTGGTGACCGGCGTGTTGGCCGGTGCTGAGCCGCCTGATGAAACACTGGTCATGGAAAATGGTGTGCGCTATGCAATCGATATCAAGACCGGTCACAAGACCGGTTTCTATATTGATCAGCGCGATAATCGCCGCATCGTGATGGAGCATGCAGCGGGACGCGATATGCTGAACTGTTTTTGCTACACCGGCGGTTTTTCGTTGGCTGCATTGAAGGGCGGCGCCAATAGCGTGATCTCGATCGATTCTTCCGGCGAGGCGCTGGCAGCCGGTCAGCGCAACATGGTCTTGAACGACTTCAATGAAGCGAAGGCGCAATGGTGGGATGCGGATGTATTCAAGGCATTGCGCAACTTGCGTGAAGAAGGCAAGACTTTCGATTTGATCATTCTCGATCCGCCAAAATTTGCCGCATCGCCGCAACAAGTCGAGCGTGCGGCACGCGCTTACAAGGACATTAATTTATTGGGATTGCAATTGCTGCGTGAGAATGGATTGCTGTTTACCTATTCATGTTCCGGTGCAATCAATGCCGACCTGTTCCAGAAAATCATCGCCGGTGCTGCGACCGATGCCAAAGTCGATGCACGCATATTGCGTCGTTTATCTGCCGGGATCGATCATCCCATGACGACCAATTTTCCGGAAGGAGAATATCTGAAAGGCTTGATGCTGGAACGGATGTAAAAAATCTCGGACTTACGCAAAATCGCCGCAGCCGCGTTGTCGCTCCTAGTCGTACTTATCTGTACTGCCGTCGTCGCGATCCTTGCAGGACGCATCTGCGCTTGCAAGCGCAAACCGTTTCGCAGGCGTGCAGCATGCTGCACGAATTCCCTGCTGCACCCTTGCTGCAACAATTTTGCGTAAGTCCTATTTAATCACGGGTCAAGCGTGATCCAGTTTTCCCAGAATTCTCTTGACCACATCTTCCTGTTCCTTCAGGTGTTCTTTATACGAATAACGGTCGGTATGAACCACTTCGGTCCTCAGTTCCGATAGAAAACTCTTCAACACTTCTACCAGCGCTTCTTGCTCCAAATCGTTCAATTCCAGGTGCGACATATCTCTCTCCACTGTAAAAAAGAGTCGACCAGTAATTGAAGAAATGGTGCCGTATTTTTACGCAAAAATTTCAGAGTATCCAACTTGTGCTTTCAATGAAAATTTCGAACATAAGTTTTGCGTTTTGTGGAGGGAAGTGACGCTGTTTTAACCAGTGGCAGAACTGGTTGAAAAGCGTATAGTCGAATGAGCTCTATGTCGTATTTCTTATCATTATTTGTTAGTAATACATCATGGCTGAGTTACCTTTCAAAATCTTGCTTTATCGTTACTTTTTCTTTGGTTGGCTTTTCAAGGATGTCAATCAGGGGAATGTATATGAGCGTTCTGTTGCCTGGCGCCATAACAAGACGCAGGCCAAATGGCTGCCTACCTATTTAAAAAGATGGTTCTTTTTGAATAGCATCATGTACGCATTTGGTGCGTTATGCGAAATGCTGTTGCAAGCACCGTTGCTTGCTGCATTATTTTTTGTGCCGATGGCGATCGGTGTTTCAGTGAGTACCGTTATTGGTGCGTTAATAATCGGGTTTAAAGCCTTGTCCGGTCCCTTGTAGATTGCCCGTTTCAGAGCATATCTCTCATCGGCAGCATTCATTTCTAAAAATATAGTCGCACACGACTACTGCCATGCGCTTGAAAAATGGTGGGGGAGTAGGTCGGGTCATAGTCGAGATGGAAGATATTGCTCATGGCACCTCTTTACAAGGCAATTAGTGCGCGACACCGACGTCCCCCGTTTGTTGGACTTGGATCAGTACACGATGTTCCCCCGCGATGAAATTTGATTTTTCTCAGAAAATTGGGACTTGAAAATTCATTTTTTTGATATAGGAAGTGCGTTGATGATTGCCTTTGATCAATCATCAATCACAATTGAATCGGCATTGCATGTAATGGACGTTACAGGTGTTTCAATGTTGCTTGATCCGGATTGCCTCCAAAATACTTTTTCAAGCAATCCATGAAAACTTGATTATCTGAAGTAGCCTGTGCAAACAAAGTCATCGACGAGTGAAATTTCAAATTATCCGGATAGCCGAAAATATCGTCAACAGAACGGTCTTTGATCTGTGCGACGAGCCGGCAGCATTCTCGCAAGCGCGGCCCCAGTATCGGATGTTCAAGATAAGCCTTTGCTTCTTCAATTGACGTGATCGCGTACTTGCGCGCCATATCACTGTGGCCTAATCCTTTTATCTGCGGAAAAATGAACCACATCCAATGGCTGCGCTTTCTGCCTGCGGCGAGTTCTGCGCATACTGTATCAAACACGGGTTTCTGTGCATCCAGAAAGCGATACAGATGGAATGGATCATTCATGTCTTTCTCGGTGTGCGTAATCGATTGATTTCTCGATTGATCATTGTGGCCACGGCGACCAGAATGGTCCACGATGGCGCACGTAGAGCGGATTCGGTGCGACATAGACCGTCACATCACGGGCAAACGTGACATCGGGCGGCGCAATCAGCGTGAGACTGAATGGCGCAAGTTCCTGCGTGTTATCGAAATTCCATGCGAAAGCCCTGTCTCCCACAACAAACTTGATGATTTCCCCGCCGGTCACATTGACATAGCGGGTGTTGTCATGAATGACGATGGTGCGCGTGGCCGCCGATGGTGTTGAAGGGTCACCCAACAGGTCAACGCGCGGCTTTACCCCGGTTGGCGATACGCATGCGGCAGGTAAGAGCGTGATAAAAATGATAGCCGTAAAGAGCGATAAGAATTTCATGACAAACCTATTCGAAGCTATATCGCATACATTTTACGCCGGCTGGTTCCAGCAGTCTTGTTAAGTGCTTATTGGATTTACTTCATATCGCTTCGTCTCTCATAATTGTTTGTAACCGGAACCGGGATCGAAATAAATAAAGTAGTACCGGTATTCTGGTTGCTATCGATTATCAGCTTGCCGCCGAAAAAAAGAATGCGTTCCCGAATGCCTAACAAGCCAAAGGCATTTCCTTTTCTTCTGTCATTCTGGTAAAAGCCGACCCCGTTGTCGCTGATGCGCATGATAAATTCGTTGTCACGTCTGCTTAATTCGATCTCTACTTTGCTTGCATGCGAGTGCCGCGCGATATTGGTTAATGACTCTTGCAGAATACGAAATGCCGCTGCGGTAATTTCTTCGGTCAAGCCGGAATCGACATCTTCCTGGATTGTCTCGAGCACGCAATGTATGCCGGTTTGTCTCTCGAATTTCTGGATTTGCCACGATGCGGCTGCATACAACCCCAATTCCAGTTCAAATGGGCGAAGGTCATTGATAATCGATTTGATTGCATGAATCGTGCTTTCGATATTTTGCAATGCCATGCTCACTTTTTGGTGGAGTCTTGGATGCGTATCCTTGGTTCTGGCATGCAGCATCGACGCATCAAGATTGAGCGCCAACAGATTTTGTCCCAGATGATCATGAATATCACGGGCTATCCGTTTGCGCTCATCTTCACGTATCTGGGATTGATGGGCATACAGTTGATGCAGTGCGTCTTGCGATAGCTTTTGCTTGGTCAGGTCGTGCCCTTGGCAAAAAATTCCTGAGATCGTTCCATCCTGATTGAAGATCGGTTGATAGACAAAATCGACAAACAGATTTTCCAAAGCTGAACCGGGCTGGCGCTGGACTGACAAGGGCACGCAGTTTCCAATGTAGGGAATCCCTGTTGTGTACACGCGATCAAGCAACTCGATAAATCCCTGTCCTTCAATTTCAGGTAGCGCTTCTTGCACGGATTTGCCGATGACATCCCGGTGCCCTACCAATTGGTAATACGCATCGTTAGCCAATTCAAATACATGATGAGGCCCATGCAGGATTGCAATAAAGCCTGGCGATTGCGCAAACAGGCGCTGCAAATTATATTTTTCGAAATTCAAGGAAGATGGGATGTCTTGTCTGATCTTGGTTTCGAAGACACTATTCGAGATGTATTTTTTGACGGATCCCATATCAGCCATTGTTCCTGTTAAATTGATTTTTTGAATTCTTTCATTAATACAACGACAGAGAAAAAGTGTCTTTGATAACGATCAACCACGTCAGCGAGGAGCTTATTTTGTTGCGATGACCTGAATAAGATCATCGGTGTTTTTAATATTGAGATGGAATTATTAATTGGCTGCAACATTCATTGTGGTGCCATTGCCGAGGCAGATTGATATTCTCAGAGATGGAATAAGGTTGTGGCTGATGTGATCCTGCCAATGCATATTTTTGATAGATGAATTGAGCTATTCATGATCGGCGCTGCGCATTGCGCAGGCATATCTTGCAATTGCGTTCGCCAATTGCAAGCGTATGATGAGCTTTTAAAAATCCTTGATTTTTTAAAAATCTTGGAAGCATGCGGCTACTGCACCATGTTAGTCACAGCTTAAAAATAAGACCGGATTTATCCATGAGAGGGGGGATGGCAATGGCGACACAGACAACAACAGTCATGCAAGCACCTGCAATATTCACACGACGCCTGGTTTTGAGCGTTTTTCTGATTAATTTGTTTGTCATTATTCTGGCTGGATTGTCTCTTCATGAAAGTCGCAAACATTATCAGCAGCGAGCGGAAATCAACGCTCAGAATCTGACCCATGTATTTGAACAATCTCTTACCAGTACGATCGAAAAAATCGATCTGACGCTTCTTTCCGTACAAGAAGAGGTCACAAGGGAAATGTCTCGCGGCGGTATCGATGAAGAAAAGTTCAATGAATTTCTTATTCAGAACCAGGTTCATATGCCTGAGCTGGGGAGCATGCGGGTAGCTGATGCACAAGGATTCGTTAAATATGGTCTCGGTACACGCACCGATTTGCGGATCAATATTTCCGACCGCAAAGCCTTTCAAGATATGAAGAATGGGTCAAATTTTGCACTGGCAATTGATCCGCCGTTATTTTCTCGCATCGAAAAAAAGTGGGTGATCCCGCTGGGCAGGCGTCTCAATAAACCGGATGGTTCATTTGCCGGAGTGGCCTATACCGTGATCCCGCTCGACTACTTTACCAAGTCTTTTTCCGGTTTAAATATTGGAGCACATGGATCAGTCGCCATGCGGGATAAAGTGACAGGATTGATCGCACGTTATCCGATACCGCGTGATGAGAAGAACTTGCTGGGCAATGCAGATGCTTCTCAAAAACTGCAGAAGGCAATTAGAGAAGACCAAATTAACGGTGTCTACATTTCCATTACCCCAATAGATAAATTGGAGAGAACCGTATCATTTAGAAAGATCCCGAACACGCCGCTTTATATCATCGTCGGTTTGGCCAGTATTGATTATTTAGCGCCGTGGCGGCACGAGATTGTCACGGCCTCCGCATTGCTTGCAATATTCATTCTTTTTACACTTGTATTGTCCGTACTGCTTCATCGCGGCTGGCAACGTCAAATTGTCGCGGCTGAATCCTTGCGAGAGCAAAAGGAATTTTTGCATACCATTTTGGAATGCGAGCCTGAGTGCGTGAAGGTGATTGCAGCAGACGGCAATCTATTGCGAATGAATCGCGCCGGGTTGGCGATACTCGAGGTTGATTCTATTGAAGAAATAAACCAGCGCGGCCCATTGAATTTTGTCGATTCGGAATACCGCGATGCTTTTTATGAGTTGAACCAACGGGTCTTGCGCGGCGAAACAGGGACACTCGAATACAAGACACAAGGCAAAAGGGGAACCGAACGCTGGATGGAAACCCACGCATCGCCTCTGCGCAATGCGAAAGGAGAAATTACAGCTTTAGTGGGCGTCACCCGTGATATTACAGAACGTAAAGCATCGAAGGAGAAAATAGAATTTTTAGCCTACCATGATGCGCTGACCATGCTCCCCAATCGACTGTTGGCTAAAGACCACATGGATCTTGCAATATCCTACGCAGATCGGTCTGGCGCCAAGGTGGCTTTGCTGTTTCTCGATCTCGACAACTTCAAGGAAATCAACGACACACTTGGACATCTTCTCGGCGATGATCTTCTCAAGATGGTTGCAACACGATTACGTGAATGCATCAGCGATATGGATACGCTGAGCCGCCATGGTGGCGATGAATTTTTGATTGTGCTGTCAGACATGCATGGCCCTGAAGACATCATCAGCATTGTTGAGAAAATTCTGGGGCGCATGAAGAAATCCTATGCAATTGATGATCATACTTTGTTGACGTCATTTTCAATCGGCATTGCCGTTTACCCCGATGATGGCAATGATTTCGAAACTTTGCTGAAGAAAGCCGACACTGCGCTCTTTCAAGCCAAGCAGGCGGGCCGAAACACCTATTGCTTCTATGCTGCACAAATGAATGTCAATGCCAGCGAAGATCTGCGCATGCGTACCTATCTGGGGCACGCACTGGAAGCTGGGGAATTTGTGCTTTACTACCAGCCGCAGATCAATCTCTCTAGTGGCAAGGTGATCGGCGCAGAGGCGCTGATACGCTTGAAGCATGCCGAACTTGGCATGGTGCCGCCGAATCGATTCATTCCGGTTGCTGAAGCATGCGGGCTCATTGTGCCGATTGGCGAATGGGTCATTCGTGAGGCATGCCGACAAGCAGTGGCGTGGCGCAATGCCGGTTTGCCGGAGTTGGTTATCGCAGTGAATTTATCATCCGTACAATTTCAGCGTGGTGATCTGGAAAAAACCGTGATTCAGGCATTGGCGGAAAGCGGGTTGGATCCTGTATTTCTTGAACTTGAATTGACCGAATCGATCCTGATTCAGGATACGGAGAATGTATTGGAGGCAGTCAAGCGTCTAAAGGCGCTGGGCCTGAAACTGTCGATTGATGATTTCGGCACCGGTTATTCAAGCCTCTCCTATTTGAAGCGCTTCGCAGTCGACAAATTAAAAATTGACCAGTCGTTTATCCGGCACATGGCTGACGAGCCTAGCGATGCCGCTATCGTTCGCGCCATTATTCAAATTGCTCGCAGTTTGAATTTGAAGACGATTGCAGAAGGCGTCGAAGACGAGCGTTCGCTGGCGCTATTGAATATCCAGCATTGTGATGAGGCGCAAGGCTTTCATTTTGCGCGTCCGATGCCAGCTGAAGAATTTGTGCGTTATTTGAAGGAGCAGTAGCTGCCGGTGAGCATGGTTGTTGAAGGCCTTGCATAAAAAACGGGGAACACGATGTGTTCCCCGTTTTTGATTTTTTGATACAGGCTATCGTCTAATCCTTGCGTGCACCCACATCAGCTGTTGCACGTACAACGAGAGGGGCCTTGATTTTCAGCAGTTCAGCCTCGTCACCAAGGATGTGTGCCGCTTCGTTCAATAGCACATCTTTCGCACTCTTTTGCGCCTTCTCTGCTGCAATATCGGCATTCAAATTACGCTCATTGGCTTGCAGGCCATCATCTCGCAGAGAGCTGATTTTTTCGATGACAGCATCATCATTGGACAATTTTATATCTTGCAAGCCGACGTCTGTCTTGATGTTCTTTTCATGTAATTTGATACGCTCTTCTTCAGCTTCTCTTTCTTTGCGTCGCGTACTTTCATTGAGAGAAACCAGATTCTTTTTGCGTTGCGCCTTGTATTCAACCATCGTTTCCTGCATGAATTGGAAATCCTTGTCGGTCGCCAGGCGTGCATCATGACGAGTTTGCAGCATAGGCACCAGATCTTTCAAATCGCCGGCAGGCTTGTAATTGGCCGATTTGATTTGCGCCCAAGGCAACGCATTGTCGAAACTGGATTCACCAAAACTTTCTGTGTCCGAGATATCGGGGAAGCCGATATCGGGTGTCACACCACGCAATTGTGTGGTGCCGCCATTCACACGGAAGAATTGCGCGATGGTCATTTTCAATTCGCCGAGTCCTGCCTTCTCGTTCTTGGCGATCTGATCCAGGCTGATCATCGTTTGCACGGTTCCTTTGCCGTAGCTTTGCTCGCCGATGATCAGGCCGCGACCGTAGTCTTGAATCGCAGCGGCAAAAATTTCGGAAGCGGAGGCTGAGCCGCGGTTGATCAATACGCCTAACGGGCCACCCCAAGCAGGGTCAGGATTTTTGCCGAGTTCGACTCGGATATCGCCGCGTGAATCACGTTGCTGCACCACCGGGCCTTTCCCGATAAACAGGCTGGTGAGATCGACCGCCTCATTCAGCGAGCCGCCGCCGTTGTTGCGCAAATCAATCAGCACGCTTTCCACTTTTTCCTTCTTGAGCTCGTCCAATAGATGGGCGACATCGCGTGTGGCGCTTTTGAACTCCTTGTCGCCTTTTACTCTCGCGTCAAAATCCTGATAGAAAGTCGGCAGGGTAATCACACCAACTTTGTGTTTGATGTCGCCTGTTTTAAATTCAAGAATCGATTTTTTGGCGGCTTGCTTGTCCAGCGTAATTTTGTCGCGCACAAGCGGGATCCGTTTATGCTGCGCATCCTGACTTGCATCGGCCGGCAGAATGTCGAGCAAGACGACCGAATCCTTGGTGCCGCGGATCAGCCGTACCACATCGTCAATGCGCCAGCCGACGACGTCGGTCGGCGTGCTATTGCTGCCTTGTCCGACACCGATAATGCGGTCTCCGACTTTAAGCTTGCCGGATTGCGCGGCAGGGCCGCCCGGCACCAGCTCGCGGATTGTTGTGTATTCATCTTTTTCCTGCAGGACAGCGCCGATTCCGACCAGCGACAGACTCATCGAAATATCAAAATCCTCCGACGCTCTTTTGCCTAGGTAATCGGTGTGCGGGTCGGTGGATGTGGCATACGCATCCATGAAAATCTGGAATACGTCTTCGCTTTTGTATTTTGTGATGCGTGCCAATGCATTGTCGTAGCGTTTATTGAGTGTGTCGCGAATGGCGTTGTCGTCTTTGTTGGCCAGCTTCAAGCGCAGCCAGTCGTTTTTGACGCGCTTGCGCCATAGATCGCGGATTGCATCTTCCGATTGCAGCCAGGGTTCTTTCTCGCGTTCGATTTGATAGCTTTCATTTTGCGTAAAATCGAAGCCTTGTTTCAGAAGGCTCTTGGCATACGCCAGGCGTTCGACTGCGCGCCGCTCATACAAATTGAAAATGGCGAATGGGATATTCAAGTCCTGATGGGCAATCGCATCATCGAGTTGCGTGCGTGCGCCGGAAAACTTGTCGATGTCCGATTGCAGGAAAAAGAATTTTTCCGGATCCAGTGATTTCAAATAGCGATCGAATATTTTTGCTGATAACGCATCATCCAAAGGCATTGCCTTGTAATGATAGTGGCTCAGGATTTGCGCGGATAAATTGGCTGCATCGGCTTGCTGCGGCATCGGCGCCAAGAGCGGTGATGAAGACTCCAATGCAACGGCTTGCGTCGCCAGGATAAACGACAGGAGGATCCACAACAGTTTGTTCTTCATTCACGACTCCAAAATTGACTTTCAGGTAAGGCAGTTGTAATACACAACAGCGCATAGCGGCAAAGCGCATCTTGATTGTATCAAGACTATGCGTGATCGAATCTATCAAAAGCGCTCAATCTCGATTTTTTTAACGGCATTGAATGACAAGATAAATAACTATAGATCTTGATGCGTCATTCGCGCTTGAGAAAATTGTAAGAATAAGTAAGGGAATGTAATGTTCTTGCAAGGCCGGTTGTGCACGATGTGCGCTGTAAAAATGACGGACATGCAAAATCCCTGAAAAATATGATCTAATGTCTGGACAAATTATCAACAATCGATATTGAAATGATTTGAATTTGTCCAGTGCGGTTAAGTTTTCGTCATCCATGTATGGGGTAAATAATATGTTCAGCTTTATCAATCGATTGCGCAGTTCCGATGACAAGGATGATGTTGAAAGCAGGCTGGATTTCTCCAAAAAGCTACAGGCAGTCACCAACAAGATCCATGCAACGAGCAATATGGATCAACTGATGCTCGATCTGACGCAGGATATTTGCGACTTGTTTAACTGCGATCGGTTGACGCTGTACGCACTCAGCAAGGACAAGGAATGCATTTATTCGAAAATAAAGACGGGCATCAATACCAATAATGATCTGGTTTTGCCGGTGAGTGAAAGCAGTATTGCCGGATGGGTTGCGCAAACGGGAAACAGTGTCCGCATACGCGACGTCTATGACAAATCCGAGCTGAAGGCATATGCATCCGGCCTGACATTCAACCGCGAGGTTGACCGGCTGACCGGATACCGCACCAAGCAAATGCTGGCCGCGCCGCTTTTCAAGGCGAACACGTCGGAGTTGCTGGGCGTGATACAGCTTCTCAATAATCGCGATGACGACTCATTTACCGCGAACGCAGAAGAAGGATTGAATGAGCTGTGCGAAACGATGGCGATTGCTTTTACACAGCGCATGAAACCGCCTGCGTTTGTCAGCTCTAAATATGATTCGCTGATCGCCAATGCGATCATTGCGCAACCGGAAATGGAGCTCGCAGTCCGTTCGGCACGGCGTCAGAATCTGGATGTCGAAGATGTGCTGATCGATGAGTTCCAAGTGAAGGTGTCCGCGGTCGGGCAGGCGCTGTCGCAAAATTTTAATCTGCCCTACGAAGGTTACAGCCCAAAATGGAAAAAGCCTGAACAGGCACTCCAGAAAATGGGCCGTGAATTTATTGAAATCAATCGATGTGTGCCAATTGAGGATGACGGGAAAAGCATGATCATCCTCGCCACTGATCCGGAACGCCTGATTCGTCTTGGCATCGTCAAACAGAAATTCCCTTATGCCAGTTTGTTCTATCGCGTCACAACGAACCGCGAATTCAAGCAGGCTGTCGAGTCATTCTTCGGTGCAGCAACAAAATAGATCAGGCCTTTTTGGCATAAGCACCGCACCAGCCGGTACTGGCCACCAATTTGCCTTGGAAGATTGCGCATTTGCCTGCGCCTGTTGCCGGGCCTTGATATAACTGGCAGCTGGCGCAAGACTGGCCGGCCGCGTAGCTTGGATATTTTGCCTTGTCGACTTTGGTCGCATTTTCCTTGTAGCCGAGCGCTGCCGCTTGCGGATCGGATTCTGCCAGTTTGGCCGTTTGTGCACTGTTTACACCGGCAGTCGCCAACGCAGCAGAGCCGACCAGCGAATGGATAATGAATGTTCTGCGATTGATGTTCATGATTGCTTCCTCTAAGAGTTTTATTAACTGGATTGTTCTGGCGCAGTGTATGAGCCGGCATTTGGAATTGCCTTGAC
Organism: Burkholderiaceae bacterium; assembly: GCA_036560485.1. Lineage (GTDB taxonomy): Bacteria > Pseudomonadota > Gammaproteobacteria > Burkholderiales > Burkholderiaceae_D > DATBRC01. The sequence continues at coordinate 56,627 of DATBRC010000014.1, read as the reverse complement.
CTATATCAAGAACGATAGGGGACTGCGCACCGATTTTTTTGCGCAGTGGTACATCGGTGATCAAACGTGCTAACGCAGACCTTCACTAAATCGAAGATAATGGCGTCATGGAAAATGATTTAAAAGCGGCTGAGCGGCCGCAACCTCGCTCGCTGAGCGATTTGTTTTTGTCGTTTACCGTGCTGGCTCTGCAAGGTTTCGGTGGTGTGCTGGCGATCGTGCAACGTGAGATGGTCGAGAGAAAGCGCTGGCTGACCAGGGAAGAATTCGTCGAGGATTGGGCCGTCGCACAGATCATGCCCGGCCCGAATGTGGTCAATTTGTCGTTGATGATCGGCGGACGTTACTTCGGTTTGCCCGGCGCGATGGCGGCGCTTGCCGGGATGCTGGTGATTCCATTGATTGTGATATTGCTGCTGGCGCTGGTGTATGCGCACTATGCGATGTATCCGGGTGTTGCAGGCGCATTGCGCGGCATGAGTGCGGTGGCGGCCGGTTTGATTGCAGCGACCGGACTCAAATTGTTTGGCGCGTTGAAATCAAATCCGCTCGGCATGCCTTTGTGTATGGCTTTTGGTATAGCGTGTTTCGTGGCAGTCGCATTGCTGCACTGGCCGCTGTTGTATGTGTTGGCAGGGCTTGGTGCCATGACATGCACTGTGGCTTATCGCAAACTGAAATCATGAGCGAGTCTTTGCATCTGACGTTGCAATGGCATGACTGGCTCGGCCTGTTCATGCAGTATTTGATGATGTCGCTGTTGTCGGTCGGCGGTGCGATTTCGACTACCTCCGAAATGCATCGTTATCTGGTGGATCAGAATCGCTGGCTCACACAATCGCAATTCAATGCATCGATCGCAATCGCACAGGCAGCGCCAGGACCGAATGTCTTGTTTGTTGCATTGATGGGTTGGAACGTCGGCCTCAATACAGGCAGTGTATGGGCCGGTCTGCTGGGTATGTGCGTAACGATGATCGGCATTATGCTGCCTAGCACCACGCTCACTTACCTGACGGCGCAATGGGGGCACCGGAATCGGGAATTGCGGAGTGTCCGCGCCTTCAAGCAAGGCATGGCGCCGATCGTGATTGCATTATTGATTTCAACCGGCTGGATCCTGGCTGTCGGCACTGATAAGCCTGCCGGGGATTGGCGCTTGTGGTTGCTCACCATCGTCAGCGCATTGATTATTTGGCGCACCAGGATCCATATGCTGTGGCTGATTGCGGCAGGTGCGATTCTAGGTTGGTTTAATTTGGTTTAGCGCATCTGGTTTTGTCAGACGTTCTTAACGATGAATTGAAAATTTACAGGGTAGCGAAATGAAAGACAGTTTGACGATAGACGAATTTGATGCGCTCACACAAATCAGCAAAGCGAAAAAAAACGAACGGCCATCCGCATGCGTGGCCCGAAACACAAAACGCCTCAGTGGCCTGAAATTTATCGCCTACGGAAAAGATGGCAGCCTGGCACTGACCGACAAGGGCAAGCAAATCCTGTTTGTCAAAAACTGCATCGACGGGCTGCGTGCTGTCGCAAGCGATCCTCACGCAATATTGGATCAGGATGTTGTAACCTTTCTCAGCAAGAAAGGACATATTGCGAACAGGGCAGAAGGCGGTTTTGATATCAGTCAGAAGGGGCGCGAATCATTGGTGGATATTGATTCGATAGAATAAAACGCTGCATGTTTTATTTGTCTAAGTTCCGACTTAGCGTAAAAATGAGCGACCTGTGCGGCTTACCACGAATATCAGTTCGACTGCTTGGCTAGCCGTTGTCATGGCGTAATCTTGATATTAAATTTACCACCTGTTGGAATGTCGATAATCTGCCGCGCAAAATCCGCAAGGAAAACGATTGCCTCTTGTGCCGAAATAGGACTAAGACGTACACCTGCACCTGCTTGAACTGTGCAAAACGGCGGGTACACTTGCAGCACTTGCCCTGGTTGCAGAGAACCGCCTTCGTTTTGGAATTGAAGGAGTGGTTGCATAGTTAGGTATTCAATGGGATTTTCATGAATAGCAGAAAAGAAACTACCCAAGCCCACACCTAATGACTCCAGCGTGCCAGTTTCCGCTTCTAGTTTATGAACAATGCTGTCTCGAAGAATAAATTGATCCGCCACACAGTCTTGGGCAAATGGTATGTCAGACGTAGTTAAAACTGGGTAGAGGCGATGCAAGGCTATTGAGCCAGACATAGCAGATTCAAGACTATGCCAACTAGGCGTGACGCAAACGCCCCGAACGTGAAGACCGCCATGAAATTGAACAAAACCATTGATCTGCTTGAGAAGGGATACGAGGTTTTGTGGAAGTGCAGATATTAAGGATGAATCTTCCTCAAACTGAGGCCCGCTGTATGTGATGTGGTTCAGTTCCATGTGAGGTAATGACAGCTAACGGGCACGCAATACGCGCTGCGAAGCTGCAACTTGTTGTTGCGTGTCCGAGTTCAGCAACAAGTTAGGTGTTGTACCTCTTGACGAATCGGCGCTCATCTTCTTGATACCCTGATTGTATATAAAACGCATGTGCCTCCTTCCGATGTTCGCCGCTTGTTACCTCAGCTCTGATACATCCTTTGGCTATGAAGTAACGATCAGCAGCGTCTATCAACGCAGAGCCAACGCCCTGATTTCTCATTGCACTTGAAACGACAAGAGATGTAATGCGGCCCAACTTGCCAGTTGCATGAAACAATTCAAGCATATGCAAACTTACTACACCAACAACATACGCACCTTGTCGTGCCAAGAGCACAGCATCTGCCTCACTCGCCTCGAAAGCCTTCAACTTATCTCTGATTAAATCTGCTGTAACAGCGTAACCGAGCTCGGTAAGTAGAGACGCGATGTCATCAACGTCATCTAAGCTGGCGGTTATAACTTCGATGTTCACAGAGATACCTAACGCCGAGCTGATCGGCACGCTTGCGTGACGGCATCGAGCGACAAGTCAAGTTTAAGCATTCACTTCCTCTAATCGCTTTTGAATAGCGGCACGAGAATTCGCGTCAGGCCCTAATTCGAGACATTTTTTTAAATCTGCTTCAGCCAAAGCTTTATTTCCAAGCGCGAGATAGACGCCCGAACGGTTGTAGTAGATAAAAGGATTATCAGGAGCCATAGTTTCAGCATGACTAAAATATCTCAGGGCATTTGAAAAATCCCCAAGGTCTTTGTAAATGGTGGCAAGGGTAGTGAATACCGAAGCGTCGTTATACCCCAGTTCCAAAGCATGCATCAGATCAGCTGTTGCCTTCGTATGTTCCTTCATCATTGCATACAAAGTTCCACGGTCAGCAAATGCCATAGAAAATTGCGGACTGTCTCTTATGACGCTTTCGTAAAGATTGAGTGCCTTCTCTACTTGGCCTTGGGAGATAAGAGCGCGTGCCTCAACACACAACGTAGTCGGATCAGAGCTCTTTTTGAAAATTTTAAACATATTTATTCTTCAATTTATGAGTGCACTTAACTGTTTATTTATCGGGACACCGGTGTCCGTTATGCAAGGACATCAATCGGTCACCACGCTTCACACGTGCCAGCATTTCAAAGAACGGCCGCATTAACAGGAAAGCTAAAAATCCCGGAAAGACGGACATTTTCTATATCAGCCATATCATGCAGTGTTTAGTGTAGGCGAAGATTGTATCAGCGGCAATAATTGAAGTTGGGCGAGTTTCAACGCACGATCAAATCTGGTTTATTACAGTTATCCTGGTGTGATGTTATTGAACTGTTTCCACCATACCAGCAATGCTTCGGCGACCATCGGTTTTGCATAGATAAAGCCTTGCGCGAGATCGCATTGCAGCTTTTTTAATTCGACCAGTGTTTGCTCTTCTTCAGCACCTTCGGCAACGACTTTCAAACCAAAATTATGCGCCAGTTCGATAATGCTTTTGACGATCTGGTAATCCGGTGTCGAATGCGCCATCCCTTGAACAAATATTCTATCGATCTTCAATTCTGAAATCGGGAAGCGCCGTAAATAGGCCAATGATGAATAGCCTGTGCCAAAGTCGTCGATCGTCAGGCTGAATCCGAGCTGCTGCAATTCAAACAGGATTTCGGCGGTTTGTTCGAGATCGTGAATCAAAGCGCTTTCAGTAATTTCAAACCCGATCGCAGACGGCTGCACATGCCATACCTGTAATACTTGTTTCAGCATTTGCGGAAGATTTTTTTGCGTCAGTAATCTGGCCGACAGGTTAATCCATACCCGGATGTCCAGATCGTTTTGCAGCCAGACTTTACGCTCGCGCAAAACCGTATTGAGCACATGCATAGTCAAGGCTTCAATCAGGCCGCAGCGTTCGGCTGTTTCGACCAGCGATACGGTCGGTACTGCATAGCTATCGTTCTCAGGCCAACGCACCAGTGCTTCGACCGAGGATGCATGCCCATTTTGAAGATTGATTTTAGGTTGGTAGGCGACCGTCAACGCGTTGCCGGCAAGTACGCGACTGAGGGCGTTTTCGAGATCATCCGGCAATTCGCTTTTGTCGCCGGAGGCTTCCGACATCGCAAATGAAGCATTGCCGGTCCGTGCCGCTTGTTGCGCCAGGTCCGCTGCACGCAACAGCATTGAAGCAGACTGAGCATGTTGAGGCGCGCATGCAATGCCGATGCTGGGCCGCATGAACATTGCATGATCACCGTGTAAAAACGGCGGGTGCAGCACTGCCAATAGTCGATGTACCGCCAATAGCACCACCGGCTCTGTCGGTAATTGCGGCAGCAACAACCAGCATTCGTCATTATTGATGAGCACGAATTTGTCGGCGCTACGCATGACTGAACGGATGCGTCCGATTAATTCACGGTTGATTTCAGTTGCTGTGTTTTTATCTATAAGACTGGTAATGCGGTCGGAGCGGCGAAATGACATCACCAGCAAAGCCAGCACGTGTGACGAATCGGCGCGTACCAATTCCTGTTGCAGGCATTGGTAAAACCCGTCAATCGTGATCGGTTCAGCGCTGCTGTCTGTAGTTGCTTGAGATGTCATTGGCTGATTCATCCTCGTTGAAATCTCAGCTTAAATAATAGTCGCGGTAATTGATATCGTAAGCGCCATCCGGCAGGCCGCGCAGTATTTTTCTTTTCTCGCTGTTTGATTTGTTCTTCGCCATCAGATCCAGCAACACAGGTTGCGCAAGCATTTCCTTATCGCTGTTTGTCAGGATCAGCACCTTTGGTTCCAGCCGCCGTATTTTATTATGTTCAAGTACGATTGCTACTTCACCGGATGACAATTCAATCAGTGAGCCGACGGGGAAGATGCTGATTGCATGGACAAATTGCTCAACCAATGGCGCATGCAATTTCGTTTCTGCTTCCTTGAACAACTCTTTCATCGCATCAAAAGCAGAATGCGTGACATCATGCAATCGCTCAGTCGTCATGGCCGCAAAGGTATCGGCGATGGCCGCTATCTGGCCATAGATACTGATCGATTCTCCTTTTAATCCCTGTGGATAGCCGCTGCCGTCTATGCGCTCGTGATGCTCCAGAATACCGCGCGCAATATTGTGCGGCAATGGACTGCCTTGTTCCAATGTCTGCATACCATACATGACATGCTGGGTCAGCAATGCATATTCTTCCGGCGTCAGTTCGTCGACTTTTTCAAGCAAGGCTGTCGGTATTTTCAGCATGCCGATATCGATCAGCAAACCGATGGTGCCCAGTTCCGATAATTGCTCTTTAGGGAAGCCCAGATGGCGTCCTAGTGCCATCATGTAAATCGCTACTTTCAAGCCGTGCATATAGGCTTTTTTGCTTTCGTCACGCAACTTGGCGGACCACATCAGCGCGGTAGGATTGCTGACGATGCTTTCGACCAATACTTCTACGACGGGTTTAACATCGTCCAGCCTGATCGGTAGATCGGCCTGGATACTGTTCATCATTTTCTTCAGGACTTTGTCGGCGTGGCGGACGGTTTTTTTTGCTCGTACCAACTCTTGTTTGATCGTGGTTTGGTCGCGATAGATCACTAGCGGAATCGACGCAGGAACAAAATTCGGCCGTTTTTTTTGCGGAAGTTTTTCTATGGCCGGCTTCTGCGGCTTCAATATTGCGGGGCCGGATTTGCTCAACTTGCTTCGAAATAGCTCAATGCGATCTGCAATGCTTAATGGCGCGAAATTGACATCAAGCGGGTAAGTCGATTCGATGAACTTGCTGAATTGCGGGGTGGAAGGCGGCGTCAATTTGCTGGTCAATGCGGCTTTCCGTTCTGTTTCGGAAAGCGGTTGATCGTTCTCGCTATCAGTACTGCTATCGGGTTGCTGCTCGGCGAAGCGCAAGTAATACGGCGCCGGTTGATGTGGCGATGTATCACCACGGGACGTGGGGTCAAAAATATTGCGCCATCTTTGCCGGAATGTTGTAAATAGCGGCTTGTCCTCATTGATCGCGGGACTGGTTGTATAAACAATGCTGGTTCGTGCAATGGGCGCAGCAGGCGTATGGATTTCTACAGGCTCATGCAGTGCATCCCAAGGCAGATGTGTAAATGAATCGGTTGCGCTGCGCGTTGGATCGATCATGACTTCAGACACAAAGTCACGCAGCATTTGCAGATGCGCCGCTTCTTTCAACAAGAAGCCTTGCAGCATAAAAGGGGTTTCCGCCCAAGGCCGATCAAGCTCGGCGATAAACATGCCGATGCGTACATCACTGACGCTAATGCGCAATTGGTTGCGAAGCTTGGATGGATGGAGGTTCATGCAGAAGCGGACAACATAGGGTGGCTGAATAATGATGCCATCATCATAGGCAGCCAGGAAAAATGCGGGCGAGTTGCTTCAATAGTTGTGTGGAGAAAGTGCGAAGGCGAGATTGTTGCGCCGCACAAGTCGGAATGACGTATCAATTTTGCATGATTGAGTCTCAGCATAACGTCTGCCTCTCCCTGAATGGCCGCGCCTATTTTAATCACTCGCGACGTCATTCATAGAGCAAGAGTAGCGCCCTGGAAGATTGCATGACGGCGGTATGAGGCTTTTTGTCGCGTTAATAATCAAATATAACGCATAGACCAGACTGTACGCCAGCGCATAATAGGGTTGGCATGGGTTAGTGTTGCTCTAACCAGACTTGGTGCAGCAAGAGAGGCTGTATCTAGAACTCATCAAGTGCGGGGCGATACGGCAGTATAACTATCCTGTTAGAGCAGTTTTAGCCTGGCTATACACGGCCAATCTTGAACCTGTGATGCTCACCGTACCTCACGTACGGTTGTGCTTCTCGGCCCAACCTGGGCTCGTGTATAGCCAGGCTAAAACTGCTCTAGGTAAAACTGGGATATCGATTGGACTTTATCCGATTAACAATCGATATCCAACGGCGGTTTCGGTCAGAAAATACTTGGGTTGTGCAGGATCGTCTTCCAGCTTTTGCCGCAAGTGGCCAAGGTAGATGCGCAAATAATGACCGTCATCCGCATGCGACGGTCCCCACACTTCGCGTAGCAGATGCAGGTTCGTCACCACACGGCCGGCATTTTGCACCAGCACCGAAAGCAGACGATATTCGGTGGGCGTCAGTCGGACTATTTCCCCAGCCTTGGTAACCATACGCTTGCTCAAGTCGACCGTCACATCGCCAAATCGCACGAGACCATCCTTATCGGTGGTCTCATGGCGTTGACGCCTTAACGTTGCGCGCACACGTGCCAGCAACTCGCCTACGCCAAATGGCTTGGTCAGATAGTCATCGGCGCCTGCATCGAGCGCCTTGATTTTGTCGGCTTCATTCAGGCGTGCCGACAATACGATGATGGGAACGGCAGACCACTTGCGTACATCGCGGATAAATTCGACGCCGTCACCGTCCGGCAATCCAAGGTCGAGAACCACCAGATTCGGTTTGCGGGTACCGGATTCGATCAAGCCGCGCCGCATGGTTTCGGATTCAAAGACTTGCCAGCCTTCTTCTTCCAGCGCCATACGCACGAAGCGCCGGATTTGGGGCTCATCTTCAACCAATAATGCAACGGGAGTGGGATCGCTCATGAATCTCTCATGATAATGATTGCGTTAAAAGGGTTTCGTTTTCATCCAGCGATGATATATCAGGTGGCGTGCCGAGCGGCAGGGTAAATATGAATGATGCGCCGCCCAGATCCGATTTTGTCGCTCTTATGGTGCCGCCATGCGCTTCGATAATGGCGCGGCAAATTGCCAGGCCGAGGCCAATGCCCGGTATCGCCGATTCGTTATCGCCACGCGTGAATTTTTCAAACAGGATTTCTTCGCGGCCCACGGGAAGGCCGGAGCCGTTGTCGCATACCATCACTGATAGAAATACATCTTCAACTTCCGCCGTGATTTCGATCAGCGCAGTTGGCGGTGTATATTTGGCTGCATTTTCCAGCAGGTTGCAGAGCACGCGTTCGATCAATACCGCGTCGAATTGGATGAGCGGTAAGTCCTGTTTTATCTTGATGCTGATTTGTCTCGATTGAAGTTGCGAATGACAGATACGCAATGCGGTGCCGGTCACTTCTTCAATCGTTTGCCATTGCAAATTGAGCTTGATCTGCCCGCTTTGTATGCGCGCCATTTCAAGCAGGTTGGACACGAGATTGCTCATCCGGGTCGACTCACTGCGCAATGCATCGGCAAGCTCAAGCTGCTGCGAGGTCAACGATGGCTTCGACATCGCAAGCGCTTCCGACAAGCCGACCAGCGAAGTCAGCGGTGTGCGCAAATCATGCGACAACGCAGCCAGCAGCGAATTGCGCAATCGTTCCGATTCCATCTTGAGCAACGCTTCCTGCGCGACATCGACATAGTGCACCCGCTCCAATGCAATGGCGGTCAATGCGGCAAATGTATCAAGCTGCCGGCGTTGCTCCGGAATCAATACCCAACGCGCACTGTCGGGTTGTATCGCCAATACACCGCGGGTATGCATGGGCGCCAATAAAGGCAAATAGAAAAACGGATTGTTCGATAACGTATCCGTGCCATGACCCGCAGGTTTGGCATGGTCGAATGCCCATTGCGCAATATGCGCATCAAGAAAATTCAGGTGCGGCGCTTTCGATGCATCGACCTCGCTCGGCCGTGGCAAATGCAAGCGGCCTGTTGCGTCAGGCAACAGTAGTGCCGCCTTGCAGTGAAAAGTCTGATGGATGAATTCCATCGTCGTGTCGCTGATCTGTTCGGTTTGCAATGTGCCGGACAGCGCGCGTGCGTATTTGAAAAGCGCAACTGCCCTGGTCTCGCGATGTGCGGCAACGCGTGCCTGGTAGCGCAAGTCGGCAGTCAGTTTGCCGGTGATCAGGCCAACCGCAAGCATGACGACCAATGTCACCATGTATTCCAGTTCACCCATACCGAAAGAGAAGCGCGGTGATTCCAGAATCAATGCAGCAACGCTGACCAGGGTGGCAACCACCGATGCGCCGCGCCGAAGACGTACCGCGACCAAGACCACTGTCAGCAGAAACAGCATCACGATGTTTGCCAATTCGAGATAACGCAATAGCGGGATGGAAATGAGGGCAGTCAGCAGGCTGGCGCCGGCAGCAATGGCATAGCCGCGCCAACGTGATGGCGCATGCATATCGATATTTTCATCATGCTGGCGTAACGGCTCGGCAGACAAATCGGCATCATCGGACTTTGTTGGATCAGTGCGGGTAATGCGTCCGGTTTCTACCAGATCGATACTGGGCAGGAATTGCACAATGCGTGCATGATGGCTTGCGCTAAATATGCGTCGCCAACCTGCCTGGCTTCGCCCGATAATGATCTTGGAAAAATTATGAAGGCCCGCGTAATCCGCGATGGCGAGCGCCACATCATTGCCGGACAAGACGGCTGTGCTGGCGCCAAGGTCTTGTGCCAGTTTCAGGTTTTTTAAAATGCGTTCCCTTTGTTCAGAAGGCAGGCGTGCAAGCCTGGGCGTTTCCACATAGACTGCATGCCATGTTGAATTCAATTGATTGGCCAATCTGGCCGCACTGCGTATCACATGCTCAATATCCGACTGGGGGCCGATGCAGGCGAGCAGGGCGGCATCGGTTTTCCAGACCGGCTTGACCGATTCTTCGGCACGATAGGCCAGCACATCGTCTTCGACGCGTTCGGCAGTGCGCCGTAAAGCCAACTCGCGTAACGCAATCAGGTCACCTTTGTGCATCGGACGTTGGTCATTGTCTTGGCGGCTCTCCATGCGCTTGCATAATTCATCGACTGGAATATCTACCAGAATGATCTCGTCTGCAGCATCAAATACCGTATCAGGCACAGTGTTTGTTACGCGCGATCCGGTGATATCGCCTGCAACGGTATTCAGGCTTTCCAGATGCTGGACGTCGATGGAAGTAAATACATTGATGCCGGCGTTAATGAGTTCCTCGACGTCCTGCCAGCGTTGAGGATGGCGTGCGTCTGGCAAGTTGCTGTGGGCAAGGTCATCAAGCAGCAGGTAAGCAGGCCGCCTTTGCAAGGCTGCATCCAAATCGAATTCGGCGTAGGTGCGGTCATTGTTCCGATGCACTTTGGCAGACAAGATTTCGATGCCATCGCATAATGCCGACGTCTTGGAGCAGCCATGCGTTTCGACGATGCCGATCACGATATCCCGATTATCCGCTTTCATCTTGCGCGCGGCATCCAGCATCGCAAAGGTTTTGCCAACACCGGAAGATGCGCCAAAGTAGATGCGCAGCTTGCCGCGCACCGAAGGTGGCGTTGCCGATTGATGATTGGGCGGTGTGGCCTCAGGAGTCACTTGCCTGTTTCCTTTGCGATGTGTTTGCATAATGTTGCTATCGTCAGATGGTATCAGTAACCATGGCTTTTCCACCAGACATCAAGGTGAAAAAGCGCAAGGCCACTATGATTTACCAGCAGATTTACGTGCCCATTCCGACACAGCGCCCGCCATCGACACAAACTCGCTCGGCATCATGATAATTGTCGTCGTGTTTTGTTCCGCACCGACTTCAGTAATCATCTGCATTCTGCGCAATTCCAGACCCGCTGGATTTTCCATGATCAGGCCGGCAGCTTCCCTCAATTTCAAGGACGCTTCCAACTCTGCTTCAGCCTTGATGATACGAGCACGCTTTTCGCGCAATGCCTCGGCTTCCTGCGCCATCGCTCTTTGCATCGATTCCGGAATTTCAACATTGCGCATTTCAACACGCTCGACCTTGACACCCCACGGATCGGTCGCATGGTCGATCACTGCGCGCATATCGATCCCCAATCTTTCCTGTTCTTTCAACACGTCATCAAGCGTATGGCGGCCGATGATATTGCGCATCGATGTCAGTGCAACTTGCACCACGGATGAGCCGACATCGACTACTTCGACGACCGATTTGATCGGGTTCTTGATGGAGTACCAGATAACGACGGTCACCTGGACCGGCACGTTGTCCTTGGTGATGGTCTCTTGCTGTGCAACCGATGTGGTGACGGTGCGAATATCGATGGTTTTCTGCCATTCGATCAATGGGATGATCCAGTACAAGCCGGGGCCGCGCAAACCTTGCACTTTGCCCAACCTGAATATGACGGCACGCTGATATTGCGTTGCGATGCGGAAGCCATTGACGATAAAGATCAGGATGGCTGCAGTGATAATCCAGTTCATTTTATTCTCCTTGCTTGACATTGCATTGCATGGATTGGCCCGCAATGTTTATTCAAAAAATGCGAGTTAACTTTTGTTCTCGATTGATGAAGATTTTTTCATTCGCTTCTCATCTTCTTCAATTTCCTCTTTGCTTAACGGAACGAACGGACCTTGCGTGCGCATTTTTATATAGCGCTCGCCGTTTTTTCCATTAAACGTCTTTATATAAAAATAGATTCCAAATGCGGGAATCACGATTACTACAATCAAGGTCAGTATTAATTTCCATGTTTCCATTTCAGTTCCATTTTTTAAATCAGCCTTCTAATGTGCTCGCAAAAGAACATGCGAACCCTCCTGGCGAAGCACTAAATTCAGCTTAGACGCATTCATCTAAACATGTCGTAAAAACTCCGATCATTCATGTAAACAAGTTGTAAACGTCGCTCTGCTTTTGCGAAATTTTTACGGTTTCTTTACGCGCGCGGCGCATGTCTTTGCAAATTTTTTATGCCTTCGTTGCTAACCTGTTTTCACGGTGCTGATTTGCATCGAACTGAAAACAGGAAGCCGAACATGGACACGAAAAACAAGGAATCAGGATTCGCATCACGTCTGTTGCATGGTGCAAAGGATTTGATTTGGCAAGACGACCCAATCGTCAACAGAAATGCCTATCAGCGCGATGGCAATGTCATTGGTGCGGCCGGTGGAAAACTCGACCAGCGCCGGGATGTATTGACTGATAGCGAACTTAACACCAATCCGATGGCAGATGATTTGTTCAAAGTGGTGATGAATCGTCCAACAGCGTACTCATCGCTTGCAGAAGCAATCAATGCGTTGTCAGGTATTTCGATGGATGAGGCGACACGTTATCGCTCGGCATTTGCAGTGCTGAAGAAAACACAGCAACGCACGGTAGAGCAGATCACGCAAGCGGTTGACGTACATCTTGGCTTGCTGGAATCTGAAATTGTGCGTTTTTCCAGCCAATCGAGAAGTGCCGAAGAAGATGAGATCGCATCGCGTCAGAAAGCTGTGGATTTGCTGGAAAGCGAAGCCAACCTGGCAAACGATCAAATCGTGAATCTGCGCATCGAAACCGATAACCGGATTCGGCAATTGCAGGAAGAGATCGTGCACAAGAAAGCGCGTTCCAGTGAATTGGCCCGCGAGGCCGAGCAGAAAAGACAGGCAATTTTACAAACAACCAAAAATTTTGAAGAAGCGATTGACGCAGTAAGAACGAAGTTGAGCAACGAGAAAATGAAGATTCAAAACTTTCTCGGTTCAACCTCAAATTAAGAGAAAGAAAAATCATGGATAACCTTATTACACAAGCACCACGCGACTACAAGCCGAAATCTTTCTGGGAACGGCCGGAGGGCGTGACCGGACAAATCGTTGCAGTCTCTGCAATCGCTGCAGGTGGCTATGTGCTGTATCACGCATTGCCGATGATCATCGCGCTATTGCAAAACACCTTGTATGCAGCGTTGCTTGGTGTTGCAACGGTAGCGGTTGTCTATGTGATTTCGGATCGCCGCTTCTGGCGGCTTGGTTCCTATATGTACCAAAGCCTGATGCGCAAGATCACACAGGTTTTTGTCGAGATCGATCCGATCGGCATCATGCAGAACTACGTTGTCGATCTTGAAAAGAAATTGGCAAACATGGGTGCGCGTATCGCCAGCCTGTCCGGGATGATCCGCGCCTGCCAGGAAGAGATAAAAAAGAACGAGGGCATCAAGAATACGTCGTTGATGATGGTGCGTGAAGCCAGCAAAGCCGGAAAAACACTCGTCATTGCCGAGGAATCGCGTCAAGCGGGCCGCATGCAAGAAGCCAATGTCACGTATCAGGATCTGCTGTCGAAAATGCAGTTGTTACACACAGTGCTGGTCAAGTATCAGGGCATCTCGAATTTTTTGATCAAGGATATTCGGCGCGAGATCGATGTCAAGAAGCGTCGCAAGCAAATGACCGACGCTGCGTACTCTGCGATCAAGTCCGCCAAAAGCATTATCAATGGCGACCCGGATGCAAAGGCGATGTTCGACCTGGCCAACGAGTACCTGGCAAATGATTACGCGATGAAGATCGGCGAGATTGAAGAGTTTGTACGGATGTCGGATTCGTTTGTCAGCACCATCGATTTGCAAAACGGTGTGTATGAAGCGAATGCGTTAAAGATGATCGAGGAATGGGAAAGGCGCGGCGACTCGATCTTGTTGGGAGCGGATGCCAAGCGCCTGATGATTGAAGGAAGTTATTCGGATGGCGGGAAGGGCGACGGTGGCAATTCGCCGTCAAACGATCCGCATAACACGCAACCGAAACAATGGTTTTAACCGTAGTTGATTGAAACGAATTGCGCAAAGCAATGGTGCTGTGCGCATATTAAACAAGGAAGGAAACGTATCATGCTTAAACCACTACCACGCCTCATCCTGATTGCCGCTGTAATCGGTGGCGGGATGGTTGGCGTTAATAAATATCTTGAAAATAACGGTGGCTTCAAAGCCGCTGTCGCAAAAGTAGCGATACCTGGCAGCATCGACGTGCCGACTGGTTCGGCGCAGCCTCAACTGGTTTCGACCAGCGGCGCAATGAACCTGTTGCCTGCAACCGGCAGCTACACAGCACGCACGCTGGTGTTGCCATGGAATGCCGAGGCATCGCTGCATTATGCCAATGGCGATGTCACAACTACGCGTGGCAGCCTGATGGACAAACATGGTGTGCATCTGACTCTGGAACGTCAGGACGATTATGCGCAAATGGTTGCCGAGCAAGTCGTCTTCGCCAATGAAGTTGCCAACGGCGTTGCTTATCCTGCGAAAGGTGCTGCGTTCGTCGTCATCATGGGTGACGGTGGTCCCGGCTATTTTGCCTCTGCCAAAGAAGCGATGAACAAACTTGGCCAGCAGATCGAAGTGGTCGGCTCGGTTGGCTATTCGCGCGGTGAAGATAAATGCATGTTGCCGGTTGAAGTTGCAAGCAATCCGCAAAAGGCACGCGGTTCGCTGATCGGTGCGGTGTTGCGTGACGGCGACTGGAATATCTGCATGAAGTATGCAGCTGATAACAAAATCCCAGTCAATCCGGATGTCAAAACCTATGATCCGGACGCAATCAATTTCGTCGGTGTCGGTTCATTTGCCGAAGCCGATGAAAAGCTGATTGCTGCCGCGAACAAAGGTGCTTGCGAAACACGTCCTGTCGTCAAAGGCGGCAGCATGACCGGTGAAAGCCGCCGTGTATGCCAGAACGGTACGGCAACCTGGACTCCTGGTGACGTTAAAGTTGCCAAGGAAGTGGGTGGCATGGCCGCTGTTGCATCAACCAGGGAATACATGTGGCAGATGCCGGCAACCATCATTGGCAACAAACAATGGATGGCGCAAAACCCTGACTTTGTAAAAAACATGTTGGCTGCTGCATTTGAAGGCGCTGATGCGATCAAGGCGAACGACGCTGAGTTGTTGAAAGCTTCTGCTGTCGTGGCAAAAGTCGCGAAAGAGCAATCGCCACAATGGTGGATGAAGTATTACAAAGGCGTGGTGGAAAAAGACCGTAAAGGTTTGGATATCAGCCTGGGTGGTTCTACATCAAGCAACCTGGCCGACAACCTTTACCTGTTCGGTTTGAATGGCAACGACAACTTGTACAAACGTGTCTATAACGTGTTCGGCGGGATTGCCAAACAATATTATCCAGCCGATATGCCTGAAGTCGTCGCTTATGACAGCGTGGTGAATACTACCTATCTGCAAGCATTGGCTACAGCAGCCGGTTCTGCGGCAGTCAAAGCCGATGTGCCAAGCTTTAGCCAAACCGCACCTGCCGTATCGACGTTTGCAAAACGCTCGTGGGCGATTGAGTTTGAAACAGGCAAGGCTACGTTCAAACCGGAAGCAATGCCGGTGCTGGATGAATTGTTGAATCAGATTGCCATTTCAGGTTTGGCGATCCAGGTGAATGGCCATACCGATAGCGTCGGTAATGCGTCGTCCAATTTGCAGTTGTCCAAAAAACGCGCCAATGCCGTACGTGAATGGTTACAGGCCAATGCATCGTCAGGATTCCCTGAAGGCCGTATCCGTATCCGTGCTTATGGCGATACGCAACCTATCGCAGACAACAGCACAGCGGATGGTCAGGCGAAGAATCGTCGCGTGGAAGTAGCGTTGATTCGTACCAATTGATTGATAAAGAAATCGATGTGCCATGCGCTATAGGACTTACGGCACGTGGCACATCATCAGCGTCGTTCTCGCGAAAGCGGGAATCGATAAGCCAATCGATCTGGCTTACTCACTATGGATTCCCGCTTTCGCGGGAACGACGGTAGTGATGAGTATGTAAAAAATGAATGAGAACAGTATGGACGCATCGTTAAAAAACATCTGGCTGCCTTACACGCACAACTCGCCGCAGCGCCTCAAATTGCTGCTGCTGGTGCAAGCAGGTTTGGCCATCGCATTCTGGTTCGCAAGCGGATCCAAAACGCTACCGAGTCCGAATGAAGTTGCGCATGCATGGCTGTCCATGGTGCAAACACAAGGACTGATTGTCGAATTGTGGGAAAGCGTGAAGGTATTGCTGTTGTCGCTGCTGTTGTCAGCCAGCCTGTCATTGGCGATTGTCGCTGCCGGAACGGCGCCTGTCTTTGCACCTTTCGCACAATTCTCATCTTTGTTGCGCTTCCTCGGATTTGCAGGGCTGACTTACTTGTTCATGTTGATGACCAATGATGGTTATCAACTGAAGCTGTCATTACTGGTGTTCGGCATCACCGTGATGATGGTGACGTCGATGCTCTCAGAAGTCAGGGCAATTCCGCAAGAGTCGATCGATCATTGCAAAACGCTGGGCATGAAAAACTGGCGCATCACGTATGAGTTGGTGTTGCTTGGCAAAGCCGATGTCTTTCTCGACTTGATGCGCCAAAACGCTGCAATCGGCTGGACCTTGTTGACGATGGTCGAAGGGTTGACCCGCTCGCAAGGTGGCATTGGCGCGTTGCTGTTGAATCAGAATCGGTATTTCCTGCTGAGTGGCGTATTCGCCATCCAGCTCACGATCCTTGCATACGGTATCGCACAGGATTATTTACTGGGCAAATTAAGAGTAACCCTTTGCCCTTATTCGTTAATCGGAAAATCAGGAGCAATAAAATGAACACGCCACTACCTTATCGTACCGGCAAGCGTTTGCTGACGATCGAAAACGTTTGCGTCAATTTCGACAAACCGATTCTTGCCGGAGTCCGGGAGTCTATCGACGACATCATTCGGGACGGCATGCAGCAAGGTCAGGTGGTTTGCCTGCTGGGTCCCTCCGGCATCGGAAAGACACAGCTGTTCCGTTGTATCGCAGGTTTGCAGCAACCGGTTTCAGGTGGCGTGTTTCTGAACGGTTTGCGTACGCCGGTTACGCCAGGCGAAGTCGGTGTCGTCGCACAGAATTATCCGTTGTTGAATCATCGTACCGTTCTAGGTAATCTGGTGATCGCTGCAAGGACAAAGCTGCCGTCTGAAAAAACAGCGATGGAAAAGTCGATGCAGGTGCTGGATGAATTCGGCCTGAGCGATAAGGCGCTTTCTTATCCCGCATCGCTGTCCGGCGGCCAGCGGCAGCGTGTCGCGATTGCTCAGCAGCTTTTATGCAGCTCGCACTTTCTTCTGATGGATGAGCCGTTTTCCGGATTGGATCCGCATGCGAAAGCGCAAGTGTGCGACGCGATCTTGAAAGTTTCGCGCATGGATGAGCTCAACACCATCATCGTTGTCACGCACGATATCGAGGCATCGATTTGCATTGCCGATACCTTATGGCTGCTAGGCCGGGATTTCGACGCAAATGGGCAAGCGCTTGCCGGCGCAAAAATAAAATATAAATATGATTTGATCGAAAGAGGTTTGGCTTGGCATGAAAGTATCGACCGGACCCCGGAATTCTTCGAGTTGAGCAAGGAGTTGAAACAACGGTTCTCAGAGTTGTAAGTCTGGGGTCTTGTGGTGGCAATAGGCCAGTAAACTGTGCGGATAAAAGATAAATCAAACAATAGTTCCCAAATCGATTTTATTTTTTTGATCTATCGCAAGTAACTTGTGATGGCATGGGCCCATATTGATGTTTTATCTGTCGTTAAAATTGTGACCCATGTCATTCTTGCGCTCCCCGCACTCATTGCAGTCACAGCCCCTCTCATACAGCAGAGGAGAATATTTTGACGGGAAGAAATCCTGGTGGCGCTATTCATTGGAAGATAATTTGAAGGCGATCAAGGGACGCTCTGAGGGATTGACAGAGCAACAGGCAGAGCAGCGGCTGGCTCTTTATGGAAAAAACAGTTTCCATGATGCGCCATCATCACACTTGTTGCTGCAATTTTTCAAGCGTTTCCTTAACCCTCTTGTTTTATTGCTGCTGTTTGCCGGAACAATTTCCGCTGCAACAGGCAATGCCACCAGCGCCATCATTATCGCTGTGATGGTGATCCTGAGCGTATCGCTTGATTTCATCCAGCAGCATCGTGCCGAACAGACTGCGAATAGCCTCAAGCAATCGGTAGCATTGCGCGCAATTGTTATACGTGATGGCGCTCAGCGTGAAATTGATGCGCACGATATTGTGCCGGGCGATATTGTCGCCTTGCGCGCCGGTCAATTGATTCCAGCCGATGGGCGTGTGTTGAACTCACGCGATTTTTTCGTGAAGCAGGCTGCGCTGACCGGCGAGCCTTATCCGGTGGAGAAAACGGCTAACGGCATCCCTGCCAGCGATGCGTTGCATGAGGCGACCAATGCATTATTCATGGGATCCAGTGTGGTCTCCGGTTCGGCCACGATGCTGGTTTGTGCGACTGGTGCGCATACGCAGATCGGCCATGTCGCACAGGCCGTGATTGCGAGGCGAAGCGAAACGGCATTCGAACGTGGCATCCGCGAATTCGGCATTTTGATTTTGCGCATTACGGTGGCGCTTGTTTTATTTGTTGTGGTGGTTAACCTGCTGGCGCATCAACCGCTGCTGGAATCATTTTTGTTCGCGCTGGCGCTGGCAGTCGGGTTGACGCCGGAATTATTGCCGATGATCGTCACGGTGACATTGACGCGCGGTGCATTGCGGCTGTCGAAGCAGCATGTGATCGTCAAACGGTTATCCGCGATCCATGATCTGGGTGCGATCGATGTGCTATGCACGGATAAGACCGGCACGCTCACCGAAGGCAATATCCGTCTGGAGCGCCATCTTGATATACATGGCAAGGACAGCGAAGCGGTATTGCACTATGCATGGTTGAATTGCCATTTCGAATCAGGCGTGCTGACGCCGATGGAAGACGCGGTGTTGTCGCATGAGACTTTCAATGCCGATGGATGGCAAAAAATCGATGAAGTCCCGTTCGATTTTGAACGCAGGCGCTTGTCGGTATTGTTGGCTAACCAGGTGCAAGGCCAGGAGCGCCGCTGGCTTATTCTGAAAGGCGCGCCATCGGATGTGCTGGCGCATTGCACGGCTGTGTGCGATGCGCCGGAAGTGTCGGCAGATAAAACCGTTGCACTGAATGAGCGGATGCTGGCGACCGCACAGACACAGTTAAGAGAGTTGGAGCAGGCAGGCTTTCGCACCTTGGCCGTGGCGATCAAGCAGATGCCGCCGGATCGCAATCACGCACGTCTTGAAGACGAAGATGGATTGACGCTGATGGGATTTCTGGCATTTCTGGATCCGCCGAAAAGCAGCGCCGCCGATGCGATCAAGACATTGAGGCACTATGCCGTCAAAGTAAAAGTGGTGACAGGTGACAGTGAATTGGTTACACAATACATTTGTAACGAATTGGGCATGTCGGTGTCAGGCATCCTGATGGGCGATGAGATCGAGCGAATGGATGATGCAAGCTTGCGCAAGCGTGTCGAATCAGCCGGCCTTTTTTGCCGCGTCAATCCGATGCAGAAGAACCGCGTGATCCTTGCATTGAAGGCGAATGGTCATGTGGTTGGCTATTTGGGTGACGGTATTAACGATGCGCCTGCATTGCACAATGCGGATGTCGGCATATCGGTCGACGGTGCCGTGGATGTCGCCAAGGAAGCGGCTGATTTGATCTTGCTGCAACAGGATCTCGGCGTGTTGGCCAATGGCGTGCTGGAGGGGCGTCGCACCTTCGGTAATGTGCGCAAGTACATCATGATGGGCGCCAGTTCCAATTTCGGCAATATGTTCAGCATGGCTGGCGCGTCATTGTTCTTGCCGTTTCTGCCGATGCAGCCGGTGCAGATTTTATTGAATAACATTTTGTACGATACGTCGGAATCGACCATCCCGCTGGATGCGGTCGATCAGAACGAGATCATGATGCCGCAAAAATGGGACATGCGTTTTCTGCAAAATTTCATGCTGGTGTTTGGACCGCTGAGTTCGTTATTCGATTTCCTGACATTTTATTTGTTGCTGCATGGTTTGAATGCCGGCGAAAAAACTTTCCAGACAGGTTGGTTTGTCGAATCGCTGGCAACCCAGGTGCTGGTGATTTTTGTCATACGCACCAGCATGAATCCATTCAAAAGCCGGCCGCATCCGGCTTTGCTGCTCACATCGATTGCGATCGTTTGTTTTGCCGTCGCTTTACCGCTGTTGCCGTTGGCAGGATATTTTGGTTTTGTGGCGTTACCATCCTGGTTTTATGGTGCATTGGCATTTCTTGTAGCGAGTTATCTATTGATTGTGCAATTCGCCAAAATGATTTTTTACAAAATCGAGAGAGATAACAAGGTAAGTCGGACATGAAAAAAGAAAAATTAACCTGGCCGCAAAGACCCGCACTCATTCTCGCGTTGGCATTGTCGATTCCCGCATTCTATTTAATATTGACCGGCCCAAACGCGATATATCGGCATGCGGGCAGCTTTCTGTATGCGGCTGCGGGACTCTTGATGGTGCTTGATATCGTGATGCACAGAAGGGTAATGCGACACGTGCGTTCTGTGGGGATTAGATCGGCATTGGACATTGTGATTCTTTTTGGCATGCTGGCAAGCGCATGGCCAACGGATTTGCCTTGGTCTTTCATCGAATGGGTATTGCGCCTTGGCTTTTGTGCGATGATTTTTTCGCGCATCGCGATGCTGATATCGGAATTGATGGCGCCGCGTCACCTGTTGCAGATATTGGGAATCAGCACCGGCCTGATGGCCATTGCCGGCGCAGGCTTTTACTGGCTGGAGCCGAGGGTGCTGACTTATGCCGATGGATTGTGGCTGGCGTTCATTACCGGTGCGACTGTCGGCTATGGCGATCTGGTTCCATCGACACCGGCCTCGCGTATCTTTGCCGTTTTTATCGTGTTGCTAGGCTATGCGATTTTTTCAGTGGTCACGGCAAGTATCGCAGCACTCTTTGTGGGAGAAGACGAGAAGCGCTTTGAAAAAGAACTGCATGCAGATATTCGATCCTTGCGGGAAGAGATCGCTGTTTTGCGCCAAGAGATGCATCGCTCTGCCGCCAATAGCCGCAAAAACCAAAACGTCGATGATGCAAAATGAAGAGACGTTAGAGCGTGATGAAAATGATTCTGATTTAGAGCGTCTAACAAAATGCCCCTGGCGGCGTTGCGCCTCCTTGCCGTACAGTCGTACTGTCTGCGGTTTAGCAGGGGTTTCTGGCAGCATGCTGCCAACCTGCGATACGGTTTGTCCTTGCAAGGACAAACTCCTGTCTTATAGGACCACAGGCGGCGCGCCTTGCCAGAATCATTTTGTTATGACGCTCTTAGATAGCCGAATCAAACCGTCGTTCAGAGCTTACCGGCACATTTTTCTTTCTTCTTTCAAAGCGCAATGCCACAGCGGTTTTGCCGCTATCCAACGGAAATGTTTGCAAGATGCAGTCAGCCAGCTTTCGGTTGCCATTTGTATCTGTAAAATGCAAAGGGACGCGATGCTTGATAAAACGGCCGGTTTGTTCCGGCAGCAGTAATGCGGCAATCCGCTGTTTGTCGGCTTCATCAATAAAATGCTGCCAATCCTGGATGTGCTCGGCTGGAGTAGTGCCGGTGAGCTCATAAAATTTATTTTGCAGACAAACTTCTCCGTTAGGGAGCAGCATAAGAACGACTTGACCAAAATGCTCCAGCAGATCAGACAGGTCTTGCCGTGCGCGTGTGGCACGGCGTTGCAGATGCAAACGATGGTTATCAAGCCGTAGCAAACAGTTGTAGCGCGATTGAGACATCATCAGCAGTAGCCGGTTGGAGTAGCGCGACCGGCGCAAGTGTTCAATCAGGATAACCGAAATGGCACTGGCAATAAAATAGCCGCTCAAAACAATTAAATCTTCTCCGGTTGGCAAGGTGAAGCTGTTGTATGGTGGAGTAAAATAATAGGAACCGATTACTGCACCTAATACAAGAGCAAAAAGACCAAATTGATAGCCGTAAAAAAACGCGATAATCTGCGCAGCAACTAAAAAGGGCAGGAAAGCATGACGCCCTCCTAAATATGCGTGCAAAATATAGCGTAGGCTGAAGATCCCGCCGGTAATAAGCAGGGTCATGAAAAAGCGATGTGGGAGCGAAAATTGCACCCATTTTCTAGCGTTATTTATTTTCATAAAGAATATTATGACAG
Organism: Burkholderiaceae bacterium; assembly: GCA_036560485.1. Taxonomy (GTDB): domain Bacteria; phylum Pseudomonadota; class Gammaproteobacteria; order Burkholderiales; family Burkholderiaceae_D; genus DATBRC01. Next base: position 34,358 of record DATBRC010000014.1, on the reverse strand, counting down.
AGATGTTGGAACTTTCGGGAGGAGAACATGCAGTATTGATGCTGCATGGCTTGAGTGGCTCCCATCTTGAAATGAAGCGGGTCGGCGATTTGTTAAATAAAGCCGGGTTTTCCGTATTCATTCCGGATATCCCGGGTTATTGCTATGGCGGAGAAAGTACCTCGTGGCAGGCATGGGTCTCGATCGCACGCAACCATTTGCAAAATTTGCAACCGCGCTTCAAGACGGTTTCACTTCTAGGCTTGTCGATGGGGGCAACGATGAGCTTGTTGTTGGCTGCCGAAGTAAAAATGACGGGCGCTCTCGTATTGTTGGCGCCGTCAATGGGTTACGACGGTTGGGCCATCCCTTGGTATCGGTTTCTTCTGGATTGGGTCAAGTACTTACCCTTCCGCAAATATTATCGTTACAACGAAAGCGAACCTTACGGTCTGAAGAATGAAAAGATGCGCGAAAGGATCAAGAACGCTTTTGTCGATAGAGAAGTGTCGGAAGTCGGCGGTGCCAGCATTAGCCTGGAACATATCATTCAGGGCGATTTATTGACTGAAGAGGCGAGAAGGCAAACGCACAAAGTCACATGTCCGACCTTGATTATTCATGCGATCGACGATGAGTCGGTGCACCCGCGTCATGCTGACTGGGTGTATCGCATGATCGCATCAAGCGACAAGGAAATTCTTTTCCTTGGCGATAGCTACCACATGATTACGCTCGATAATGAGCGGCAAATGGTATTCAATGAGAGCGAAGAATTTTTGAAGCGCGTGATCAATAGCCAATCTGCTGCCCCTGTGTTTGAAATACCAGACCGTATGACGCGCGGATTTCAGCGTTATGCAAAACAGCACTTGTGATGTCCCTCAAGCCATCATATGGTTCGAGTTGACCAAATACTTATTCCGCCGACAAGCCACCCGCGCAAATTGATTGCCGGTTTATGGCAATCAAGGATTGGCGATAAACAGCTGTGCCAATGCCGCCTTGTCATGCACATTCAGCTTGGTATATAAACTTGTCAGCTGGCTGCGCACCGTATTGGGTGATACGCCCAGTTCGCGCGCGATTTCCTTGGCGCTTAACCCTGCTGCGAAGCGGCGTGCGACAGCCTGCTCTCCCGGCGTCAGATTTGCCAGCGTATCGGAAGCGCGCGCCAGGCACACGAGATAGGCATCCTGCTGCTTCATCGCGACTTCGATATGCCGACCGCGATAAACGTAGCCATTCCCCAGATTTTCTTTCAATAACGGCGGCAGATTTTTTCCGTCATGATCCGGCCATTCGCGTTGCAGTAAAGTGAAAAAATGCGGATCGGCGGCCTCGACTGCACCGCGCATGTTAACCAATGCCGAGGCGCGCTGCGCACGCGATGCATCGAGCCGATCCAGCATCTTCGCGTGGCTGATGTCGATGGCGCGCGATACATGGAACCAGGCTGCGTGCAGGCATTCCGTTTCTTCAGCGCGAAAAGCCTGGTCGGTACTCCGATACAGCACCATCCAGCGTCCTGGATGGCCGACAGTCGGATGGTCGCCGTACAGCATCAAGTGACGCAACTCATGCTTGCGCGCGAACTCTTGCAGCGCATCCATGTTCTTTTTCCCGTAGACAGCTCTGCAGTCCACCGCCAGCGGAGCGTCCAAGCCATTCAGGAATGCGCCGGTAATCGGATCGCCGGCCGAGACTTGCGCATAATCGTCGAGCAGCGCATCAGCGCGATTGTGGATATGCGCCTGCACGACTTGCAGATTGAGATGCTGGTCGGTGTACGCTTCACCTACGCCGAATACCGCGCCGTCGAAATTGATCCATGGTTGCAGCAGCCGCAAAACTTCAGGCGGAAAATCGTCGAGCGGCGCATTTTCAGCGAGATGATATAAATCCATCAAGGTACGTGAGAACGCGTGCACGAGGTGTCCCCTTTCTTGTGTTCCGGATAATCAGAAAATCATGATTCCGAACTTTCCATTTGTAGATTAGCTTATTTATTGCATTGTGCAAATGACCTGTTTAAATTAATAGGACTTACGCAAAATATAGGCGAAAAATAAAATCACCGTCGTTCCCGCGCAAGGTGAGTAGGGGTTTCGATTGGCATGCCAATCGCCTGCGCAACGGCAACCGCCTGCAAGCGGTTATGCGCCCTTCAAGGGGGAATCCATAGAGAGGTAAATTCAACAAACGCAGCATGGATTCCCGCCTGCGCGGGAACGACGAATGTAAGCATTTTGCGTAAGGCCTCATTAAAAAGAACCCGCTCACTGAGCGGGCACAATCCTTGATTGGCAACACAAGGACGAGACAAGCGGTATCAGAATCCGGTAAAGGTATTGGTCTCCCAAGCCGTTTCCGAATTCGGATAGAAGGCCACGGTGGCACTGCCCAATGCGCTGGACGCGGTGGCGGAAGACAAGCTGCCTTTGATGAAGGTATCGATAAGTTGCACCGTCTCTAACGGGTGATGCACCGGAAAGCCATGATCGAAGCCCTGGTTCGGATCGATCATCACAGCCGTCACCGTCGCGCCTGCTTGCTTCAAATCATACTTGGTGGTTGCAGTGTAATTGTCGTACACCACCTGATCGCCGCGCCAGTTTGCAAAGTCGGTGCTGGCCTTGACCAGCATCGCGTTTTTGCCGGCCAGGATACTCGCCAGGCGATTGTCGGCCCGAATCACGACTGAAGCGCCGCTGGAGTTGGGTGTGCCTTTGACGACATCCGCCCTGGAGACGTTGAATTTGTGTGCGTAGTACAGCGACTCAGGCATGTATTGAATGGTCAAACCGTCGAGCAGCGAATCGGTATAGTTCGGCGACGCCTGGAAAGTCGGATCGGTGATCGCCGCCGGCGTAAACGCTTTGGTGATGTCGTATTTCAGTTCATCGTTGTAGACCAGCAGATCCCAGATGTTTTTCACATTCGCATAAGTCCGTTGCGTGCCTTGCCATGAACGTTGCTGGAACTCGGTGGCGACTGTGCCCAAGCTGTCGTTGCTGACCGTGACCCAATCGCCGGCCGCCCATACCTGGCTGGCGGAGTCGGTGCCCGCCTGAGCTGCAGTGAAGCTGACGCGTATGCCGCGCGTGCCGATGCCGGCCAGGCTGATGATATTCGAATAGCGTGCCGGATTGGCAATCAGCATTTCCAAACCGACCCCGAATCCCAGCGAATAGCCCACCAGCGTGACACCGGACGTGGGGAAGCCGCTGATCTGGTTCATCACCTTTTCAAAATCCAAAGCAAAATCTTTTAGCGAAGTGATTTTCGTGTTGTAGCTCGACTTGCCGCTGCCGCGATAATCAAATGTATATACAGTGTAGGCATCGTTGAATGAATCAACCGCACGGAACACATCCAGCATGCCTTCAAAGGTCAGGCCGGACGTGTTATTTCCCGGCACCAGCACGATGGTCTTGGGTCCATGGCCGACTTTACGCACATAGATGCTTTCTTGCGGATCGCTCGGCAAGATGCCGCTAATGACAATCGCTGTTTCCCCGAATGTCGCTGGGGTATTGCTCGCGGCAGCAGGCGTGGATGAGTCACCGCCTCCGCATCCTGATAACAAAAGTATGAACGCCATCAACAAAAATGGCATGAATTTTTTGTGCATTTCTTTTTCTCCCTCATGATTGACCGATAATGGGGGAGACTGCATGGATGGCATGGTTTTATGCCGAGCAATTCAAATTCCCCCAACCGGTAGCGCACCTTAAAACATCGAAGGCGGAAGAGGAATCACGCAAATGCGTGAGAGGAAATGCGTTTGTGCATTGCAATACTGCAGTTGTCAGGGCAATAGCAGGAAAATATTCGCCAATCTGTTTAGAGCCAAGCAGGATAGGCTTTTAGAACCTATTCCAGTAGGCCGAGTCAGTTGCGGCGGAGGTGATTTGTGCGCGGAACAAGGCGTGGCGACGCGACATAGCGAGCTATGGCAAGGAGCCGCAACGCAGTGCCGCGCGCAAAGTGCCCCGCCGCGGCGACTTGGCCTACTGGAATAGGTTCTTAATGGTGATAACGATATTCTTGAGTCAATCCCCCATATCCATATGAAGCTGCCTTCACATCTTCTACATGGATATAACTTTCCTCATGCAGATTACCCAATATGCGTTCGAACCCGGCAAATGCTTCTTTAATGTAAAGCGCTTTTTCATCCTTGGTATTGGTTTCGTCGGTAATCTTGATATCGAAGTAAAAGCTGTTCTTGCCTTGTTCGCTCAGCAGATGACCACCAACGACCCAACTATCATGATCGATAAAATCGATCGCAATGGCAGTGACCTCCCGCTTCTTTTTTAAAATCCTGGTTGTCAGATCCAGCAATAATTCAGCAATCTGTTTGGTCAATGCAGCAGATTTTTTGGCGCTGACTTTTACGTTCAGGATAGGCATGATTTTCTCCAATTGATTAGCTATGCAACTATTAATAAAAATAATTTTTCAAAAATTTATTCGAGAGACAATCGTACTTTTTTCACTTTGGTCACCGTGTCGTCAAAGTGTGCAACGCCTAATGTTTTTTTTAACCGCCTGGTCACTTCACCGCTTGCCGTATTGATTTTGTCTTTCATGGACATTGCAAGCGCGGTCGGATGGATTTCATACTCTCGGCCATCATTTTTGCCTGCATATCTTTCAATGAGTTTCAGTTTCTGCAAGCCATCCAGACTGCGGGTGGCGGTCGGACGCGATATCGTCATTTCCTTTGCAAGCTCACTTTGCAGCAATCCCGGTTTTTCCAAAACGACACGCAGCATAAATGCTTGCGAGGGTGTCAAGCCAAGCGAATGAAAGGCTTTGGTCCATTCTCGTTCAAGAACGCGGGCCAATGCAGTGGTGTTGAAATAGAGGCAATGATCAAACATGATGCAACTATACTTCAATATAATTAGCTATGCAACTATATTGATTGATCATTGCCAATAGGCACAGTGTAATCATTTGTCGATCGTCAAAGTTCATGTCAACCATGAGGAACCACCAGAAAAAAATTTCAGCCTAACTTTTTTCAAGACGGCGTTCTCAAGACAGTCCAGGAGTTGCTGTCAAAAGATGATTATTCCTCGTCGTCAAGTTAATGCAGCAATGCACATTTACAATATGCAGGAGAAAAAATAATGGATCCTTCACGATCAGACCTCGGCCAATCTCACTCATCGACACAATCAGTTTCGCCATTCAACAAAGACACACTATCTACCCAACAGCAGCAGATGACGCAATCGGCTTATCACAAGCGCGAAACAGGAAACCGGCATGATGGACTTGCAAAGGCACTGGGTTGGTTTAGCGTAGGTCTTGGCATAGCGCAAATCGTCGCGCCGCGCACCATTTCAAGAATGACCGGTTTAAGAAATAGTCCGCTCCTTGTACGCGCAGTGGGGTTGCGGGAAATTGCCAGCGGCGTCGGCATTCTGAATGACCGCAATCCATCCGGTTGGCTTTGGTCGCGTGTAGCCGGTGATGCAATGGATTTGGCTTTGTTGGGAAATGCAGTTCGCGCATCGGGCATAAAAGGCAAACGCGCGGCAGTGGCAGTTGCAGCGGTCGCAGGCGTCACGGCGCTGGATTTGCTATCCAGCGTACAACATGAAACCAGTGGCGATGGGGTATTTACCGGAACAGTCAGCGTGGAAAAATACGTCACGATTAACAGGACACCGGATGAATGTTATCGCTTCTGGCGCAGCTTTGAAAACTTCCCGCGCTTCATGAAACATCTGGAATCGGTGCAAACGCTTGACAGCAAACGCTCACATTGGAAAGCGAAGGCGCCTGCAGGCACCAGTATTGAATGGGATTCGGAAATAGTAGGCGATAGCGCCGGCCATTTTTTAGCATGGCGCTCAATTGAAGGCGCCGATATAGACAATGCAGGGATCGTGCGTTTTGAACGCGCTCCCGGCAATCGCGGCACCATCGTGCGTCTGCAAATGCGTTACAACCCGCCGGGCGGCAAAGCAGGGGCATTGGTTGCCAAATTGTTTGGCGAAGAACCGGCGATCCAGGTCGATGGCGATTTGCGACGCTTCAAACAATTGATGGAAACAGGAGAGGTCACGACCACAGAAGGCCAGTCATCCGGTCCGCGCAGCACATTGATGCGACTGTTTCATAAAGGAGTACAACAATGAGAGCAACTTGCTGGCATGGAAAAAACGATGTGCGGGTGGACAATGTTCCTGATCCCGCCATTTTGAATCCGCGCGATGCAATCGTCAAAATTACGTCGGCAGCAATTTGCGGCTCCGACCTGCATCTGTATGACGGGTTTGTTCCGACGATGGAGCAGGGCGATATTCTCGGTCATGAATTCATGGGCGAGATCGTTGATTTGGGCATTGCGGTTACCAACCTGAAAATCGGCGACCGGGTGGTCGTGCCATTTCCGATTGCCTGTGGCGACTGTTTCTTCTGCCAGGAAAAATTGTATTCGGTTTGCGAGAATTCCAATCCGAATGCATGGATGGCAGAAAAGATGTGGGGCCATTCTCCGGCAGGCATCTTCGGTTATTCGCATCTAACCGGTGGCTATGCAGGCGGCCAGGCGGAATATGCACGCGTGCCGTATGCAGATGTCGGGCCGATCAAGATTCCAAATGATCTGTCGGATGAACAAGTTTTGTTTTTGTCGGACATCCTGCCGACCGGTTATATGGCAGCAGAGAATTGCGATATCGAACCGGGCGATGTGGTCTCAGTCTGGGGTTGCGGTCCGGTCGGGCAGTTTGCCATTCAGAGCGCCTATTTGCTCGGGGCAACGCGTGTCATTGCAATCGATCGTTTCCCCGAACGCTTGCGCATGGCGCGCGAGCAATCGAAAGCGGAGACGCTCAATTATGAACAAGTCGATATCGCCGATGCATTGAAGGAAATGACGGGCGGCCGTGGGCCGGATGCCTGCATAGATGCAGTCGGCATGGAATCGCATGGGATGGGCATGCTGGGCGCTATCGACCGCGCGAAGCAGGCAGTGATGCTGGAGACCGATCGACCCATCGCGCTACGCGAGGCATTGATGGCATGCCGTAACGGCGGCAATGTATCGATCGCCGGTGTGTATGGCGGCTTCGTCGACAAGATTCCGTTCGGCTCCATCATGAACCGTTCGCTCACCATCAAGACCGGGCAAACGCATGTGCAGCGTTACATGAAACCGTTGTTGGAACGCATCCAGAAAAAACAAATCGATCCCAGTTGTGTGATCACACATCGTCTGTCGCTGGACGAGGCGCCTCACGGCTATGAGATTTTCAAGAAAAAGCAGGAAGAGTGCATCAAGGTCGTGCTGCATCCGTAAAGAGAGCGTTCGCCTTTGCACTTTGCCTGTAAAACAGGCGAACGTATTAATGCATGTTGCGGCGCATGCCGGTTAAATCAGATAATGGCCGGCGCGTTTATACGGTTCATCCGGTTGATTGACTGCACCGAAGAAAGTCATTTCCCACTGATCCGGGTTTTCATCGTGCCTTAATATGTACGTGCTGCCGTCGTCGGCTTGCACTTTGAAATAAACATGATCGGCGCTTGGCCATCGATCGATGATTTGAACAACATCGATATGCTTTTCACCAAGAAAAAAGCCGGTTGGTTGTGGCCAGTCAGACGGTGCTTCGGACGTTTCAACCTGCAAGATCATGGTGCGCCTCATACTTGATCGGAACATTATGTTTCTGATTGACGCATACCATCAGGAAAAAAGTATCGATGGTCAATGAATCTTTGCTTGGCTATGCTTGTTTTCAGCGGTTAGAGCTTATATGTCGTAAATGATTCCCTTCTCCATCCTCGATCTTTCTCCTCTTGCCGAAGGCAGCAACGCTGCGCCGCCGTTTCGCATCACGCTTGATTTTACGCAGCATGGAAAACGTTGGAGTGATCGGCGTTTCTACAAACGAGCTGATGATCACATCACAGATTTTCGATCACACAGCGCGTTTGCGTTCATCTGAAATTACGGCAGGCGCATCAACAGCTATCGCTGTCGTAGCGGATCAAGCAAGTGTCGCAGCGCATTGTGGTCCAGCTCATACATCAGCGCAAGCAAACGGCCTAGTTCACCTGGAGGAAAACCCTGACGGGCGAACCAGCCGAGATAATGTCCAGGCAGGTCGGCGAGCAGACGGCCTTTGTATTTCCCATAAGGCATTTCGAGAATGACCAACTTTTGTAACAGCTTTGGGTTCATCGCATTTCGTGTTTTGTTCCAGCCACAAAATATTTTGGCTGATTCGTTCGCACAGATTAACTGAGATTCCGCAAACACCAAGTGTAAATTAGACCGTATGCGATCTTGTGATCCCTATTGGCATATCTATACTGAGTGAATTCGATATGCATTTTATCTGCTAGTCGATAATTTTGTATCGGCGAAGCCGGTTGATTGCTTTATCCCTCTGAGAGACGGCTCGCCAATACCGTATTCGATCAAACAATTTTTGAAGGAACAAGTGATGAGTGCAACATTGGAAAGAAAATCCTTAGAGAAAAAATCATCCGACAAACCGGATGAAATTCGGCCATTCAAAGACGACAAAGGCAGAATGAGTGTATTCACGGTCGGTAACCAGACGATGGGACGCGGTGAATTCGAACCGGGATGGCGCTGGAGCGAACATGTGAAACCGATCGCCGGAACGGATTCATGTCAGGCTGCGCATACCGGCATCATTCTGGAAGGCCGCATGGTGGTTAAGATGGATGAAGGACAAGAAGTGGAGTACGGACCAGGCGACGTGTTTTATATGCCGCCTGGACATGATGCGTGGATAGTTGGCGATCAACGCTGCGTAGTGTTCGATGTGACGGGTGTCACGAAATATGCGAAGCCAAAGTAAGTCAATTTGTATGTAATCGCAAAATTTCATCGCATGCACGCGCGATGCCATCTTCGGTTGCCAATTTTTTTGCAATCTTTTGACAATGTGCTCGCACGTTTTCATTGTCGACCAGTTCCGCCAACACTTTAGTGACTGCTTTGGGTTTGTAAAGACGCGGCAGAATTTCTCGCGCGACACCCAATCGCACCGCGCGACTTGCATTATCGAATTGGTCGTACGCCATCGGCCGGATCAATTGCGGTACACCGGCACGTAATGCTTCACTGGTGGAACCTATGCCGCCGTGATGAACGAATGCAGCGAGCCTGGGCAGCAATGCCTTGAACGGCGCATACGGAACGTGTAATACATTCGATGGCAACGAGGCGGGAAGCTGTGCCGCATTTTGTGTCAGCATGATTCCACGCCGCCCGCTGCTGCGGCATACTTCAACCGACGTAGCGAAGAACTTGTGCGAAGTCGCGTTGGCAGTGCCTGCAGTAAAGCCGATCGGTGCTTCGCCTGCCTGCAGGAAGGCATTCAATTCATCCGGCAACGGCGCATCTTTGCCATGATCGTCCAGCGGAAAGCCTGTCAGTTGAAGTGCGGCAGGCCAGTCCGACTGGCGCTCTGCAAACCATTCCGGAAACAAACCGAGCAGCAGATCGGCTTCATGGATCCAGCCATGCCATATGCGCTTAACAGGCGGCAAGCCAAGATCATGGCGAATGCGGTTGAATGGAACCGTATAAAGCGGATCGAGAAACCGCTTGTCCATTGCCGACCAGATAAAGCGTTTGACGAATCGTGGTGCATGTTCCATATGGCCGATCGGAGAGAAGCGGGGCGCCAGGTATTCGGAGCGCAGCACAGATGGTGCGAAATGTGCGATGACGGTGGGTATGTGATGCTTTTCGCGTAGCAGACGAGCGCCAAATGCTAGTGTCGAGCCAATGACTACCGTGCGGCCCAGTTCGATATCGCGGTACATCGCTTGATAGAACATGGGTGCGTATTCGGCTGTACCTTCAGCTACCATGCGCATCCCTTTGATCGGATCGGTGATGTCGGGGTTTTGCAGTGAATCTCGATATTTATCTCCGGCGGCAATCGGCGTGAAATGAAGTGCCGCTTCGCTCACCAGACTCTCAAAGGTTTTGTCTGCATAAAACCGCACATCATGCCCCCGCCGTTGCAACTCCCTGCCTAACGCAATAAACGGCAACACATCTCCATGACTTCCGACAGTCGCGATAAGAATTCTCATTGCCTGCTCCCCTATGTAACTTTAGTGAGTATTAAATTCGATGCACATTACCGTGCATTTGCTTTACACCGGCAGATGAATTATGTTAACGCCGTTAACTTAACCAATAATGTGAACAGTGTCAACATCAAAATCAAAATCAGCATCAAGACGAAAAACATATCATCACGGCGATCTGAGGGCGGCGTTGCTCGATGCAGCCGATGGTTTGCTGGATGAGGGCGGAGTAGAGGCGGTCAGCCTGCGCGAAGTGGCGCGCAGAACCGGCGTGACGCCGACGGCGACCTATCGCCATTTTGCCGACAAGGAAAGCTTGCTGGCCGCATTGGCTTTACGCGGCTTTCAAGCATTCGGTTTAGCGCTGCAGAAATCGGCAATGAAGTCGGACAATCCGCTCGCCGCAATGGGGCAGGCTTATGTCCGTTTTGCACTCGCGCGGCCAGGCCGCTTTCGTCTGATGTTCGGCCCTGCGGTTGCAGACCGCGATCGCCATCCGGAATTGAAAGCGGCGGTTGAACAGGTGACTCAGGGATTCGGACAAGCGATCCAGGCGCGTCCCGATCTGGGGCCGGCGCCTGATGTGGTTGCGCTACGGATGTGGTCGATGATTCATGGCCTGTCGCATCTGCTGCTCGATGGCATGCTGCCTGGATATGATCCTGATGATTTGGCGCGTGCTGTGACGTCCAAATAACGGATCAATATCGAGGCTTGAAGATTGGTCTTACGGCGTTGCACGCAATGGATGCGGGTACGCGTAAGGCGAGTATCCAGGCTTGGCCGACAAGAAGTAATCACGATTCAACGCAATCGACGCGGGGCAGTTGTTGTTGATGCTGCCGCCTGCCGTGTCGGAATTATTCCAGATATACAGCGACCTGATTTGGTCGTTACCCGGATATGCGCCGCAACTGAAACCTTCTGCATCCAGTTCAACAGCATGGCTAATCGTATTGGCAACCGTGTTGTTGAAGATCACGCCATCGCCGCCGCGGATACCGACCGCAGTACGTTGCGTGCCATTGCTGATGTTGGTCGAATACTGATTGTTGTAGATCTCAAAGCTGCGTGAACCACGCGGCGACGATGACACACCGTGTGCATCGGTCATCGCAAAATCTTTCGCCGGTTCTTGTCCGATCACCGTGTTGTAGCGGAATACATAAACCGACCCATTATTCGATGCAACGTTATGGCGATTGCCGGAGAAATAATTGTCTTCGATGAACACCGCATTCTTTGAGCCAAGATCCAACGCAGGCCATGCACCGCCGCCATAGACGGAGATGCCATAACCGAGATTCATCAGGTCGGCACTAAAGTTATCGATAAATTTGTTGTTGAATATAACGCCACTCTGATTCGGCGCATCGCCGACATAGATCGCACTGAAAATAAATTTGGTAAATTTGTTTTCGGATATTTTGAAATCCTTGCAACCGTTCAGCAAGCCAAGACCTTTATCCGTGATGCCGCCATTGCCGTTGCCGACTAGTGTCATGCCGGCCATTTTTGCCTGACCGCCATTGGCGCAATCGTATGCAATCAGATATGTATTTTCTGAAACGACGCCAACGCGACGTATCGTTGTCGCATCTTGTCCTGCGCCTTGCAGAAAGATGCCGCCAGGGATATTCAATTGTTGCGTGCCCCAATTGCAATCGCCTGCAGGTATCGAGATGGTTGTTCCTGGGACAACTGAATTGACTGCTTTTTGAACAGCATTGATAGAACAATCTGATGCGCCGTAATAAATTGGTTGGGCATCGGCTGCAACTGCTTGTTGACTGCAGGAAGCATATCCTGCGAATAGAGAAATAAGTAAGGTGAATGTGAGTGCGTGTTTTTTGATGAGAGAAGTTGTGCGAATAATCAAAAGAATTCCTTGTGTCATTGATGAAAGGAATTGTTTTGACGCGCATCAAGTTTATCGGTTCCCTAAAGAAACTAAAATTGCAACACAAAAATTTTTATATTTTCGCGGCAATCATTTCATGGCCGCAGAGTAAAAAATCATTCTTATGGAAAATTTGCATTGATTATTTGCATGCTGCAAAGAGGAAATGACATGCTAATGAAAGAAGATCGCGTGACATGTTTCGCGCATGATTTTTCTAAAAATTAATCTGCGCTCTCACATCGTCATGGCGCACAAATACACGTCACATTCAATCGAACTTCCACACCATCCTTCACTCCATCACATGTCGCCCCAGCGCACGCTGGGGCCCAGCGTCGTTCATTGCGCTCCACGGACTTGAATACAGGCGTCGCGATTACGAGCAAACAACGCCGCTGGATTCCAGCGTGCGCTGGAACGACAAATTAAACGTCGTGAGTTTTACAAGCATCAACAAGGAGATCGATCATGGAACCAAGATTAGGTGGAATGCGCGTGGCCATACTGGTCACCGATGGCTTCGAGCAACCGGAATTTACCGGGCCGCGCGATGCGTTGGAAAAGGCCGGTGCAAGCGTCACGGTTGTTTCAAACAAGCTAGGAAAAGTGCAAGGTTTTAATCACATCGATAAAGGCGATCAATTCGATGTTGACGTGACCTTCGATGAAGTGGACCCAAAGGATTTTGATGCAGTCGTATTACCCGGTGGTGTGATTAACGCGGACCAGATAAGGATGATCCCGAAAGCGCAGCAGATCGTGAAGGGAATGCAGCTGGACGGCAAACCGATTGCAGTGATTTGTCACGGGCCATGGTTGCTAGTGTCGGCTGGATTGGTAAAAGGCCGCACGCTAACCAGCTGGCCGACCTTGCAGGATGACATCCGCAATGCCGGCGGCACTTGGGTTGATCAGGAAGTGGTGAACGATCGCAATTGGGTCAGCAGCCGCAAGCCGGCGGATATTCCGGCGTTCAATGAAAAAATGATTGAAGTGATTGAGAAACGGTTCGAGTCGAGTACGCGTGGGACGCAGGATGAGCAGCGTAGTGTGGGGCCGTCGAGTTGAGTTCTTGATGTAAGTTGTGACCTGATCGGACAGTGCATGTCCGATCAAGGGAGGTTATAGCGCTTGACATGAGGGACAGCTGGAGGCTGACGAAACCCGTTGAAAGCCGTCACCTCCATGGAAGGGTTAGGGTGCACTCGTCGCTCACTGGACGAAACTGAGATCAAGACCCGGATGCGGACCCGGCAGGACGGCTTGTACGCGCAACTTGGCTAAGGGCATGCCGTCTTCCGTGGCTGTGAGCGCTACCACTGCATCCTTTGTACGCAGGTCAGCCATGGCAAGGGCGCGGAAGCCGGGGTTGTTTCCCCAGTGCCAGATGTACTTGCTTGCAGCTGTGTGCTCGATGCCCCAACCGAGCCCCCAGAAGACGTTCGACGTCTTCGGTATCGGTACTGGATTCTGCGTGGCTAGCAACAGCATCCGTTCATCCGAGAGCACCGACGACATGAACATCGCGTAGTCCTCTGCGGTGGTGTACAACGAGTTCGCAGCGATCTCGTACGGAAACCGAAGTTGACGAACAGCGCCCGATGTGGAATGGCCTGAAACAAGGGACTGCGCGATTCGGTCTGTGAGCTTAAAGGCTGTGTGGCGAAGCCCAAGTGGTTTGAACAGCTCTACGGACGCGAGCTCCTGCAACGGCAATGCGGTCAGCGCATGGAGAACATGTTGGAGGAGCACGTAGCCTTCACCTGAGTACTGCCATCGTGTGCCAGGTTCGAAGGTAAGTTGAAGCGGTCCTTTGGAGGACCAGTTCGGGAGCCCCGACGTGTGTGAGAGCAGAGTGCGGGCGGTAAGCCTTTGCAGCATCGCGCTAGGGACCTCGTCGACGATTGGAGACTCCCGCAGGGCGAACAGGTTCTGGCGATGGACATAACCATTTGGCAAGAGCTCGCTGAGCGGTTTATCCAAATCCAGCACACCGCGCAGCACTAGCTTGAGTGCAAGCGAGGCCACGAGTGGCTTAGCGAGCGATGCGCCCTGAAAGATCGCAGCTGAACCGGAGGAGAACCGACAACCTTCGACGGAGGAGCCGGTAGGCGCGCCCCGAAAAAGTGCTGCTGCGGCGAACGTGCATTCTCGATCTGACGCTGGCCGGCTTGCCTCGGTGCCTACAGCACGGCCCATCCACGGTAATGCGAGCATGATCCCGCTCGCACGTAGCAGCATTCTTCTTCGCGATTGAGCCTGCATGGTGGAGTAGTGTGCACCCTAATTAGATATGTCCGAACGCGTATGACGCTTATCTGGACTTGGTTTAAAAAATAATTCATACGATAACTCAGCAACCCTTGCCTGACTTGGCTTTCCAACGGTACGTTGTTTTTTGTGTACTATTAACAGAATCGTGAAAAGCGTCACATGTACGATCCTGGCAGCAATCATTAAATTCTCGCAAAAAAATTATGCAATGCATGCTGCACATTACTGCGGTAACAAACGCACATGCCAGCTTCAGCTTCTGTGCATCACCATTAATCGTTTTAGAGCTTGTCTTTGGCGATGAATGCACGAACCTTGATATCCATTAGCCAGCTCGGAGATTTTTGCCCAAAAAACGGGTGTCCAACTCAAAATTAAAAATTTGTATACAATTGACTTTCCGGTCATTAACTAAAATAGACCGGTTTGATAAGCGCCTTGATACGGGAGCGAAGGCAATTGAAAAAGAATAAACGCGGTCACTTTTGCATGCTCGCTCAAAATATGAGCCTGAGTATTGCTATCAGTTTGGCTTTGGGCGGCTGTGCCGTCGGACCGGATCTCAAACGGCCTGAAGCACCTGCCAACGCAGGCAATTCCTACACACCGACACCAATGCCTGCAGAAACAACTTCTGCTGATGGTGTAACGGGTTCGTCCGGCGCTACGCAACGTTTCGTGCAGAATCAGGACATACCGGCCCAATGGTGGACCATTTTTCATTCTGACGCGCTTGATCAATTGATCCGTGCGGGATTGGAACAGAACCCGAACATGGCCGCTGCACAAGCCGCGCTGCATCAGGCGCAGGAGAATTACAACGCGGAAGTAGGCAGCGCCATTTATCCGA
Source organism: Burkholderiaceae bacterium (assembly GCA_036560485.1). Classification (GTDB taxonomy): domain Bacteria; phylum Pseudomonadota; class Gammaproteobacteria; order Burkholderiales; family Burkholderiaceae_D; genus DATBRC01. The sequence continues at coordinate 19,242 of DATBRC010000014.1, read as the reverse complement.
GTGTGACGGGTCAATTCAACGGTACGCGTCAACATGTATCACCGTTTACTCCCGCACCCAGCGGTCGTGTTTTCAACTTGTATAACGCATCGGTCAATGTCGAATATGGACTGGATCTTTTCGGCGGCGCGCGCCGTGCACTGGAAGGTTTGCAGGCGGGCGTGGATTATCAACGCTATCAGGTCGAGGCAACTTACCTGACGCTCACTTCGAATCTGGTGACAACGGCAATCAAGGAAGCATCGTTGCGCGCGCAGATGCAGGCGACACTCGAAGTGATGGAGGCGCAGCAAAAGCAGACTGCCGTGATCGAAAAACAATTCGAACTTGGTGCGATTCCGCGTTCGACCTTGCTGATTCAGCGCAATCAGGCGGCGCAAACCGCAGCCGGTTTGCCTGCACTGGAAAAAGCACTGGCGCAAACGCGTCATCAATTATCGGTGTATGCAGGAAAGTTGCCGAGCGAATCCGGCATGCCGGAATTCCAGCTCGATTCATTGATCTTGCCACAAGATTTGCCAGTGAGTTTGCCATCGGCGCTGGTGCGTCAACGGCCGGACATCCAGGCCAGCGAAGCATTGCTGCATGAAGCCAGTGCGCAGATCGGGGTGGCGACTGCCAATCAATATCCGCAATTTACTTTGAACGGAAGTTACGGTTCATCGAATACCAAAGTACATGATCTCTTTGCCGGCGGTACGACATTCTGGAGTATCGGTGCTGCGTTGACGCAACCGATTTTCAATGGCGGTTCTCTTAGTGCAAAAAAACGTGCAGCTGTCGCAGCGTATGATCAAGCAGCGGCGCAGTATCGCGCGACCGTATTGATGGCGTTTCAAAATGTTGCGGATAGCTTGCGCGCATTGGATTCCGATGCGTCGACGCTAAAGGCGCAGGCGGAAGTGGAGTCGCTGGCGCGCGAATCATTGGACCTTGCCACCAAACAGTACAAATTGGGCGCGGTTAGTTATTTGGTGCTGTTGGATGCGCAACGTAGTTATCAGCAAGCGCATATTAGTTTGGTGCAAGCGCAGGCCGCGCGTTTTGCCGATACCGCCGCGTTGTTTCAATCGCTCGGCGGTGGATGGTGGAATCGCAGTGCGCTTGCAAGCGCGGCAGTGCCGAACGTTGCGGCAAAAAAAGACTAATCGGACTTGAGTAGTTGTTCCCTCTCCCACATCAGTGGGAGAGGGTTGGGGTGAGGGAAAACTCCGGTTGATTTGAACGCATAATTTAATGCAAGCGCAGTAGCCCTCACCCTAGCCCTCTCCCTCTGATGTGGGAGAGGGGACCTAATACGTAGCCCTAACTAAAAGAATTTCATCATTAATGCAGTCGAATCGCAGGGAGAAGGTTTTATGAATAAACGCACGCTGTCCCCGACCACCAAGCGCATGTTGATTATGATCGGATGCGTACTGTTATTGGTCATCTTGCTGGCTGGTGGATTTTTTCTGCATATCAAGCAGTTGATGGCCAGCATGCCCAAACCTGGACCGCAAGTCGTGACTGCAATGAAGGTGGAAGAGCTGGAATGGCAGCCGCAACTTTCCGCTGTCGGAACATTGGTGGCGATACGCGGCGTTGATGTCGCCAGCGAAATTGCCGGCCTGGTGCGTGAGGTTGATTTCAGATCCGGTCAGGATGTGAAGCAAGGCGAAGTGCTGGTGCAGCTCAATGCCGATGCCGATATCGCGCAGCTGCATTCTTTGCAAGCAGCGGCAGAATTGTCCGCTACTGTGCTGGCACGCGATCGCGCACAGTTGGAAGCGCAAGCCATCAGCCAGGCGCAGGTCGATAACGACATGGCCGATCTCAAGAGCAGGAAAGCGCTGGTCGCACAACAAGAGGCGGTCGTCGCAAAGAAAACTATCCGTGCGCCTTTCACAGGCAGACTCGGGATCTCTGCATTCAATCGCGGCCAATATGTGAATCCTGGCGACAAGATTGTCACGCTGCAAACCATCGATCCGATGTATGTCAATTTCTCCGTGCCGCAAAAACAATTGGCAGCTCTGTCTCTCGGACAAACATTGAGCTTGAATAACGATGCGTATGCGGGAATCAGTTTCCCGGGAAAAATCACGGCGATTAATTCAATCATCGACCCAGCTACGCGCAATGTGCAAGTGCAAGCAACCGTAGGCAACGCCAAGCGGCAATTGGTGCCAGGCATGTTTGCCAATGTGAATGTGGATATGGGCGAGAAAAAGAGTTACCTGACCTTGCCGCAAACGGCGATTACCTACAATCCTTACGGCTCGACAGTGTTTGTGCTGAAGCCGGAACAGGGCAAGGATCAGGAGAAAAGCGCCAAGAAGGATGAGAAAGGTAATCCGCAATTTGTTGCGCAGCAGGTGTTCGTTACCACGGGCGCAACTCGCGGCGATCAGGTTGCGATTCTTAAAGGATTGACGGCAGGCGAGCTGGTTGTCACCAGCGGTCAGTTGAAGCTGAAGAATGGCACACCGGCCGTAGTAGACAACACGGTGCAGCCGGCTAATAGCCCCAATCCAACGCCGCAAGAACACTAAGAGGCGCGCAATGAATTTCACCGATATCTTCATCCGCCGGCCGGTACTGGCCACGGTGGTCAGTTTGCTGATCGTCGTGCTTGGCTTGCGCTCATTGTTCAGTTTGCCGATCAACCAGTATCCACATACGCAAAATGCCGTGGTCACGGTGTCGACCACTTATTATGGCGCCGATGCGCAGACAGTTGCGGGCTTCATTACACAACCGCTGGAGTCCGCCATCGCGCAGGCGCAAGGCATCGATTACTTGTCGTCTTCCAGCAGCAGCGGTGTGTCGACCATCACCGCAACATTGCGTTTAAATTACGATGCAAACCGTGCATTGACTGAAATTAATACGCAGGTCAACACAGTCAAGAATCAATTGCCTGCTCAGGCACAACAACCGGTGCTGACGGTGCAGACCGGGCAGACCACCGACGCGATGTATATCGGCTTTTACAGCGATACGCTGCCGACCAATAACGTAACGGATTTCCTGTTGCGCGTGGTCAAGCCAAAGCTCGATTCGATTGAAGGTGTGCAAACGGCTGAATTACTCGGCGCGCGCCAATTCGCATTGCGTGCATGGCTGGATGCATCGAAGATGGCATCGTATGGTGTGACGGCAGCAGATGTCAGCGCTGCATTGTCTGCCAATAACTTCCTGACTGCACTTGGTGCCACCAAAGGACAGATGGTCACCGTGCCGTTGACCGCGGGCACCGATTTACATTCAGTGGGTGAGTTCAAGCATCTTGCCATCAAACAGAGCGGCGGTGCGATCGTGCATCTGGAAGACGTGGCGACCGTCACGCTCGGTTCGGAAAACTACGATTTCAACGTTGCGTTCAGCGGCGTGCGTTCGGTGTTCATTGGTATCAAGGTTGCACCAGAAGCGAATATCCTCGATGTCGCCAAGCGCGTGCGTACCGCATTCCCGCCGATACGCGAGCAATTGCCGAATGGTGTGACCGGCGAGATTGTGTATGACTCTACCGACTTCATCAACACGTCGATCTACGAAGTGATCAAGACCTTGGTGGAAGCGCTGCTGATCGTGACCGTGGTGATTTATCTGTTCCTCGGCAGCTTCCGTGCCGTGATTGTGCCGGTGATTGCGATGCCGCTGTCATTGATCGGTACGTTCTTCATCATGTTGATGCTTGGTTATTCAATCAACCTGTTGACGCTATTGGCAATCGTGCTGGCGATCGGCTTGGTGGTCGATGATGCGATTATCGTTGTCGAGAATGTCGACCGGCATATGAAGGAAGAACATAAATCACCAATGGAAGCGGCGTTGCTCGCTGCGCGCGAGCTGGGCAGTCCGATTCTGGCGATGACGGTGGTGCTGATTGCCGTGTATGTGCCGATTGGTTTTCAGGGTGGGTTGACCGGCGCGCTCTTCACCGAATTTGCTTTTACGCTGGCCGGTGCAGTTGCCGTGTCGGGGATTGTCGCGCTGACTTTGTCGCCGATGATGTGCTCGCGTTTCTTCAGGCCGGAACAGGATGAAGGCCGCTTCGTGAAAGCGATCGATCGCGTGTTCGACAAAGTGCACAGCGGATATCTCCGTGCCTTGCATAGTTTGTTGAATACGTGGCCGGTGTTGATTGTGATGGGCGTGTTGCTGTTTGGTTTATGGTTACTGATGCTGAAGATGTCGCAGTCGGAATTGGCGCCGGAAGAAGACCAGGGGATCGTCTTGTCGCAAGTAGTCGGTGCACCGACTGCAACGTCGGATCAGATGCAGACCTATGCGGAGCAAGTGTTCAAGATTGCCAGAGCAACGCCAGAGTACAAACAGATGTTCCAGATTACCGGCGTGCCGACGATCAATTCCGGTATCGGTGGAGTGTTGTTGAAAGACTGGGATCAGCGCACGCGCAGCGCCAAACAGATTCAGCAGGATTTGCAGCAGCAATGGAATACGATCGCCGGTGGACGAGTTGCCGCTTTCCAGTTTCCAGCATTGCCTGGTGCGTCCGGATTGCCGGTGCAGTTTTTGATCACGACAACCGAGCCGTTTGAAAATCTGAATGCAGTCACCGAGAAGGTGATGGAAAAGGTGCGTGCTTCCGGCAAATTTTATTTTGTCGATGCTGATCTGAAAGTCGACAAGCCGCAAGCAACTGTCGTGGTGGACCGCGACCAGATCGCTACGTTAGGCATGACGCAGCAAGAGGTCGGCAGTGCGTTGAGCAGCGCCCTCAGCGGCGGTTATGTGAATTATTTTTCGATTGCCGGACGTTCTTACAAAGTGATCCCGCAAGTGCTGCAAGTCGACCGATTGAATCCAGCTGAAATATTGAATTTCAATATCAAGACACCGAACGGCAGCATGATTCCGGCCAGCACCGTCGCGCATATCAATTACAGCGTGGTGCCGGAATCGATCAACCGTTTTCAGCAATTGAATTCGGTCACGATTATGGGTGTGTCCGGTTCGTCGCAAGGCGAAATTCTGCAATTCATGCGCGATACGGTGAAGGAAGTTGCACCGAGCGGTTATTCGGTTGATTATTCCGGGCAATCGCGTCAGTTCATGCAAGAGTCTGGCGGCTTTCTGGTGACGTTTCTGCTGGCTGTCATCATCGTTTTTCTTGCACTCTCGGCACAGTTTGAAAGTTTCCGCGATCCGATTGTGATTCTGGTATCGGTGCCGTTGGCGTTATTTGGCGCAACGATTTTTATCTTCCTCGGTTTTGCCTCGCTCAACATTTATACCGAAGTGGGATTGGTGACGTTGATGGGTTTGATCAGCAAACACGGTATTCTGATTGTTGAATTTGCCAACCATGCACAGAAATCCGGCCATACCAAGCGTGAAGCAATCGAGATTGCAGCAGGCACACGTCTGCGTCCGATCCTGATGACTACTGCGGCGATGGTATTTGGTGTGGTGCCGCTGGTGATTGCGTCTGGCGCAGGTGCCGCAGGGCGTCATGCAATGGGATTGGTCATTTTCACAGGACTGTCAATCGGCACCTTGTTCACGTTGTTCCTGGTTCCTGCGATGTATATGTTTCTGGCAGCGGAACACAAGGCTGAAACAATTGAAACGGAACCTTTCGCTGCAGACGAACAACTATCGTAGCATCGGTTATTTGTCGATGGAGCAGTTCCGGAAATGAAGATTCTTGCGATATCGGGTAGTCTGCGTGCAGCATCGATCAATTCAGCGTTGCTGCGTGCAGTGGCAAGATTGGCGCCGCCTGATATCCACGTAGAGCTATACCAAGGACTTGGTAATCTGCCGTTGTTCAATCCGGATATAGAAGCAACTGAACCCGCTGCCGTTGTCGACTTCCGCAGCAAAATTATTGCAGCCGATGCTGTGTTGATCGCCAGTCCTGAATATGCGCACGGAATCACCGGCGTTTTAAAAAATGCACTGGACTGGATGGTCGGTAATGAATCGTTCGTGAACAAGCCGGTGGCATTGTTGAATGCTTCGCCGGTGTCGATGCATGCGCCCGCATCGCTGAAAGAAATCATCACAGTCATGTCCGCGCGTATTGTGGAGGAGGCGTCAATCACGGTGCCGCTACGCGGCTCGCGTCTCGATGAGCATGGTATCGTTTCTCATCCGGAAATTTCGACGGCATTGATCGAGTCATTGAGAGCACTGCAAATTGCAGCCGGCAGAATACGCGCTGAGGAAACCGCTCTAGAAGACGGCAACATAGAGGCAAAGTAAAAGCGCGAAAGTTGAATCCGGATTGCGGATCCTGACGTACATTCAATATGACGATGATTGCAAAAACCTTTTTGATTCTATCCGCTGCTGTGTTGATGCTGGTTGTGACGACCATATCTTCGCCGTTGATGGTAATCAATGCGCTCACATCGGACGCTTCCTATATCAAAACGGAAGATATTGCATATGGCGCTGACGCCCGGCAAAAACTGGATGTGTATGTGCCACGAGGCAGGCAGGGCGGTGCACCCGTCGTTGTCTTTTTCTATGGTGGCAACTGGAGCAGTGGAAAACGTCAGGATTATAAATTTGTTGGCGAAGCGTTGGCATCGCGCGGCATCGTTGCCGTTATCGCCGATTACCGGCTTTATCCACAAGTACGCTATCCGGCATTTGTCGAGGATGGCGCTGAAGCAGTCGCATGGAGTTTGAACCATGTTCAGGATTTCGGCGGCGATCCAAAGCGGCTATATTTGATGGGCCATAGTGCCGGTGCGTATAACGCGGCCATGCTCGCGCTTGATCGCCGATGGTTGGCTGCGTATCAGCAAACACCTTCTGCTTTACGCGGCTGGATTGGTCTGGCCGGGCCTTACGATTTTATTCCGATCAAGAATGAGGCAACGCGCCCCATTTTTTTCTATCCGGATACGCCAGTTGATTCCCAGCCTATCAATCACATAACGCCTGCAGCACCGCCGGCGCTATTGATCGCATCTGCTACGGATAACCTGGTCAATCCTGTGCGGAATACAGGTGGCTTATCCAAACAATTGAGAGCTTCTGGCGTTGGTGTAACGGAGATGTATTTTGATTCAACCAATCATGAGAATTTGATTGGAACGATGGCATGGCCTTTACGTGGCTTGGCGCCTGTGCTGGATCAGGTTGAACACTTCGTCAAATCGGATGGCGGACGCGCGATGGCAATCAATCGATAACGTTAATCGATACGCGCATGCTGTCGCTACAATAAAAAAGCCGGACTTTGCAGCCCGGCTTTTTCAATCCAAGAATAAATTTTTGTTGAATTATTTTGCGACAGCACCTGGGTAGCACAAGCCACCGGTAATTTCGATGGTGGTTGCGTTCAGTGCTTCATTCTCGACGCAATGGCCGATCATGCGTGCAATCTCTTCCGGCTCGATCAAGCGGCCCAGATGCACGTCGTTCAACAATGCTTTCAATGCATCCTGGTTCATGCCGGTCAACATTGGTGTCGCGGTATAGCCTGGAGCGATACCGACGCAACGAATGTTCTTGATGCCGCGCATCTGGAATTCACCGATCACGATCTTCGGCAACAACGCATCAGCGACTTTAGCTGACGAGTAATTGAGCTGGCCGACTTGACCAACTTTGTTGACGGAAGAGATCACGACCAGCAAGCCAGGCCATCCACCGTTGACCATTGCTTCTGCAGTATCGCGCACGGTCAGGAAGGTGCCTGTCAGGTTGACGTCGATAACAGGCTGCCATTTGTCGAGGCCCATCTTGCGATTAACTTTACCAGTCTCTTTGTCGAGCGACAGCATGGTGCCGTCGCGGATGATGCCGGCGCAGCAAACAGTGATGTTGATCTTGCCGAAAGCAGCGATCGTCGCTTGCACGAATTTCGCAGTTTCTGCTTCGCTGGAAACGTTGGCCTGAATGCCGATTGCTTCGCCGCCCATTTCCTTGATTTCCTTGACGACGCGGTCAAGGTTTTTCTGTGCCATGTCAACCAGCGCAACTTTGGCGCCTTGCTTGACCAAATATTTTGCTACGGCTTCGCCGATTCCATTACCACCGCCTGTGATGACGGCAACGCTATCTTTGATTTCCATTACTATTCCCCTCTATAAGTGTTCGAGCTGGTATTCAAAATATCGAGAGTTGAATACCTTCAATTGTTTGTTTATCCCAGGACTTTAGGAGGCGATGTGCTGTCCTTGTTCCAGTAAATGAAGTTGGGATGTGTGACGTCCGGCCCAACCAGTTTCATATCGCCGATCATGGTTGGATGCGCAGTATCAGGTCCGATAATCTTGATCCCGACAGGGAAAATTGATTTGACGAGAGCCTTGGCTTTTGCCTCGACTTCACCTTCGGCTACGCCTTGGAATAAACCGGTTCCGGCAAACGCTGGTGTGGCCGATGGCGTTGCCTTATAGGTGATGTCCCAACCATTGCCCGATTTTTCGATTGAAAAAATGAGGTCGTTGTAGCTAAAACTTTTCATGATGATCTCTTTTCTGAATTAAAGGCTATCACTTAGAGTTTTCTCAACACGGTCACGCAGTTGGTCACCGCAGAACCGCCAACGTTGAATACCACGCCGATGTCATTGTTCTTCGCTTTGACGCCGATCGCTTCGCCGATGATTTGCTTGTATGCGAGAGCATGCATCGATGCGCCGGTTGCGCCGACTGGATGACCTTTGGATTTCAAACCGCCGGACAGGTTGACGGCAACCTTGTCGTCGCGTGTGAAGCGGCCATCGAGGTAATCGAAACCACCGCGGCCATCTTTGGACAGGCCAAGCGCTTCGGTCGACAGAATCTGGTTGATGGTGAAGCAGTCGTGAACTTCAGCAAAGCCGACGTCTTCTGCTTTGATGCCGGCTTCTTTGTACGCTTTGGCAACCGCGTCTTTACCAGCCATCAATTCGTGCATGTTCGGACGCACGTTTTCTGCGAGGCGCTCTGTCGAGTGGCCGATGCCGGCGATTTCAACTGCGCGTTTCTTGTTGCTGACATTGGCGGTTTGTGTGATGACAAGCGCTGCTGCGCCGTCTGTCACCAATGAGCAATCATGCAAACGCAGCGGAGGAGCGATCATCACGTTTTTGCATTTGCCTTTTTCATCGAGCTCATTGAGCTTCATGATGGCTTCAACTGTTGATGGGCCGTTCTTGACGTGCGCCAGTGGATTTTCCGCGCCGTTCTTGTAGCACAGTGCACCTGCTGTCCACAGCATTTTTTCCAATTCTTCATTGGTCAGTTTGTAATGCGCTTGATAGCCTTTTGCATATGCTGCAAACAGCATCGGGAACGACCAGCCTTTGGAACCTTCGCTCGGCCAGTGTGACGAGCATGCCAGCACGTGGGTCATTTGCGGTGTAGGCAGCAAGTTCATTTTCTCGACGCCAATCACCAATACGTTTTTGTAACGGCCGGCTTCGATTGCGTAGATCGCGTCATACAGTGCGACGGAAGAAGAAGCGCATGCATCTTCGGTACGGGTCATCGGCTTGAAGCGCAATGCAGGATCGATTTCAGCAGCAAGCGGAGCAACGTGTTCCTGATTGATGAAGGAGCCAGGTGAGCATGAACCGACATAAACAGCGTCGATGTCTTTTGGATCGAGACCTGCATCAAGGATGGCGCCGCGACCGGCCTCGATCAACAGATCGTAGTAACTCTTGGTGTCGGTGATCAGCCCAGTGGCTTTGTCCTTCTTGATGAACGCACCAAATTCGGTGTTGTATGCCCCAATAATGCTTGCTTTACTCATGATAAATTTCCCTTAATTTAGCCATTTGAATGGCTCTGAATAAGACCAAACGAACCACACTGGTCTGCCCCCTTGTACTTCAAACCATCTATCTGCCAAACGTCTAAAATGGCAGATATCAAAACAGGACACGAAGCGTCGTATGATTTACCTCGTCATACATGCATGCATTTGATAGTTTCTCATTATATCGGATGCGCATGCTGCAGTGCGGTTAGAAGGGTAAAACAAGTACTTTTACCTGTGATGAGATTGCAAAATTTGTTACTTGCACAATGTTTTTCTGCTGCGTATGCACACTGTGAAATCAGATTTCGCAATAATGAAAATGATTTTACATTTCAACATGAGATTTTTAATAAAAGGACGTTTGGATGCCGATTGCACAAATCAACGGAATTAATTTGTACTATGAATCAAAAGGCGAGGGAGCTCCGGTGCTGTTTATCCCCGGCCTGGGAGGTGGGACCGAACTATGGACATATCAAACTGAATTCTTCAAAAAAAATTACCACACTATTTCGCTGGATAACCGCGGAGCAGGACGCAGCGACAAGCCATATGGTTTGTATACCATGCACCGTTTTGCAAGAGATGTTGAAGAGCTGCTGGATCATCTGGGTGTAAATGAACCCGTGATCTTGGTTGGTGCATCAATGGGCGGCATCATTGCGCAAGCATTTATTCATTACTACCCAAAACGGGTCAAAAAACTGGTGCTGGCATGTACCGGCGTTTCACTGGCTGATCCGCATATCATGTTGGCGCCCTTGAGTGTGCAGAAGAAGGTGTCGAACCCAGGTGCGACACCGTCGCAAAAACTCGATACTTTTATCGAGATTTTTTATCATCCTGAATTTATCGCTGCGCATCCTGAATTCAGAAAGACAATCATCAGCATGAGTCCTGATCCGCAACCGCCGCATGCGTATTTGGCACAGCTTGCTGCATGTGCCGATCCCAAGCCCTACTATCAATGGCTAAAGCAAATTACAGTTCCAACGCTGGTCATTCATGGTCGTGACGATTTGGTGTGGCCGATTCAAAATGCGCATACCTTGATGTCCGGATTGGGCAATAACGGTCAATTGGCAATACTTGAGAAGACCGCGCATATTCTCATGCATGAGAAGCCTGAGGAATTTAATCGGATATTGCAAGATTTTTTCAGGAAATAACGACGGCTCTTTGTTCGACGCTAGATAGGTTGAACGCCTTCTTCTTGAATGATGCGCGGGTAGCGCGCGTTCTCTGCAGATTGTGCTATTTCGGCGGTTTTTTTAATTTCAAAAATCCAGTTATCGCCAAAATCAAATGAATAAAAAAGTCGTTTGCGTGACCCTGTCGGGAAAATTTCAGCGAGTGACTGGTTCATGTCAGCAAGGGATGTAGCGTCCGCATGTACCTTCGATGACATGAACCGGATTTTTTTACCGCGCAGGCGGGTGGCCATGAAGCAGTCTGCCAATTGGCCATCTGAAAACCCGATCAAACCTTGAATAAGCAGATGGAGTTCTGAAAGACGCATGTCACTCGATACTTCGATTACGCGCAAAAAATCCTCTTCGAGATACGCACCTCGAACGCACTCCATCGACAATGTATATATTTGGCTAATAGCGAATTCCCTTCATTAAACTGAAGAGTTTGTGATTGGCTGGTACAAACGAGCAGTTCTGTGTTGCGGCAATCTATCGACCTTATCGATGAACGAGATAAACAGCGTGATTGCAAATTTAAACTTGACTATATTACAATTAATATTATATTGCATCGCAACATAAAATGGAATTTAAATTAATTAAATAGTTGTTTTTAATGAAAATATATCAATGTTGTCTCGCAATATAAGCGAATAAAATGCAAGTGAGGAATAAAACGGTGATTGGTGAAGGTTTGATGCAGCTCATATCCATGTGAATGGAATAGGCTTGATAGGTGGGATTGTGAATTGGGAAAACGAGAAGGTTTGATGCCTTGGTAATGCGAGGAATGCTACGTTCACGCCTTAATTTCGGAGTAGCGGAAAATACTGATTACCTTGACCAACCATGAATCCCGCTGCGGTTTTCATGATCTTTACCTTCCCTACGTCTTTGATCTCTACGAAGATCTCACTGCATTTATTTAGTGCATTGATGAGGCGTAAATGGCCATGCAACAATCGATAGGCATTATTGTCTCGGACGATCAAAATATCTGGGCTCATTATTTTCTCCGCAAATTAGAGTGGAAAATGCAATCTAATCAGTCAGTACGGGAGATCCAATCGTACGCGGCAATTATGACTGGCATGTTACTCAGGGCATTCCAATAACAAGCAGTAGTCATTCACTTATCCCCGCGTTGACCAGGGAATCCCTCATCACCTCATTGAATCCTGACACCGCATAGCTGACTTAAAATACATTAGCTATATTTGTGCCAGGTGCAAAAAAAAAGCCCGCGAACCTTGCGGTTGCGGGCTAAATCCAATTCTTGAGGAGATTGGAGGAGACGGGAATAACTATATCGCGCGCATTGCGCGATGTCTGCTTTTCTTTCGTAATAACAGATATGAATTTTGGTTATGAGCGCTCTCGCTCGATCACACAAAATAAAAAGCCCACACAGCTTACGCAATGTGGGCTTCTGTCTCCTGTCCTCTTAAGATCTGGATTTTTTTAACTGCTGACGCAGTGTATTACAACTCTTTTAAATAGTCATTGCGCAGTGCAATAACTTCAAGAAACGCTTATTCTATTTCAATAAAATTCTCTTTAAAAATGTACTTGCGGTAAGCATCGTTAAGTCTTGGTTATTACTCAATCGAATTGTTGATATTTCTCAATCTCATGTGAGCTTATTTCTGCATTGGATTAAGTTCCTTATGCAGTTTCTCCGTATCGAGTTCCCTAGTCACTTTCGCGACCATGATCGTTTACTTCCGCAATCGTTATTTAGATGGGAAAACGCGGCGAAGGGTCAATGTTCGTGTCGCAATAAATATTTCGCGCAAAAAATAAAGAAAGCTGCCGCTCAAAGCAAACATCGCCAATACAAAAAGGGAGGCAATCAATCTGTTTAGCGCAATATTCATTGCATCTCCAATGAACAAGGCCACAATCACGAGGCAAATGAATAATGCGCAAGATGTGCTGAGTGTAATAGCACGATTGATCAGATGGCCGCGGCGATAGAGAACATCGAGTTCATGGACATCTTGCGGATGCGAGGTGATATCTGGATTGAGCTGCTCTTCCAGAACGCGGGAGCGATCAATGATACGTGCCAAGCGATTGGTTAAGACCATCAAGTTGGTGCCCACACCAGCCAATAGGAAAACTGGGGCAACCGATAATTGAATAATATGACCGACGTCACTAAGTTGAATTTCCATCGTCTTTTAGCAGTGCAGAGTAAAAGGTGCATTCATGTTCGGAATAATTTGGCTGTACTTCGCCAATTTTGCGCAAGTTCTAATTCTGTTTGATGGAGGCCCATCCATAATCACAAAAACAATCGGAGAATGGATATATCCTCTCGTCGTGGTAACGTCTCCCAATATTCATTACACGATCTGCCAAATCAGGCAATGAAAGCGGCTATCATAACGGAAAATATGTACACCCCGTTATTTTGGAACGAAGGTCTGAATTCAATCACACCATGACAAATTTCACTTTACGTTTTCAGCAGCTTGCGATTTTTTGGCCGGGCATTTTTCTGTTTGCTTATTTTACGCATGCCGACGCGAGCGATTTTACAAAGACGATTGAATTGATCAAGCCATCTGTTGTTGGAATCGGCACTTATCAAAAAATTCGCACGCCGGCGGAAACCTTCGTGGGTACCGGTTTTGTGGTGGGTGATGGGCTGACAGTGATAACCAATGCGCATGTCGTGCAAAATTTGGCAAATGGTGAAAATATCGAAACGCTCGGAATTATTATCCGGCATGGAGAACTGACGGAATTCAGGCAGGCGGCGCTCATTGCGCTCGATACAGAACATGATTTGGCAGCGTTAAAGATAACAGGCGCATCTCTTCCCGCCATGGTGCTGGGCGATTCCGATGGCATACGAGAAGGGCAGGAGGTTGCCTTTACCGGTTTCCCGATCGGCATGGTACTGGGTCTGCACCACGTAACGCATAGAGGCATGATATCTGCATTAACGCCGATCGTGATGCCAGTTCTGGATTCAAAAAAACTGGACGTTAAAATCATCTCGCAACTTCGCAAGTCACCTTACACCGTTTTCCAGTTGGACGGAACAGCCTATCCCGGCAATAGCGGAAGCCCAATGTATGATCCCGATACGGCACAAGTGTACGGCGTGATCGATAAGGTATTTGTAAACGGATTGAAGGAAAATGCGATTACGCATCCAAGCGGCATTACCTACGCGATTCCAGCCAAGTACGTACGCGACCTGATCAACAGGAATAAATAATTTAGAGCGTCTAACAAAATGCGTCTGGCGGCGTTGCGTCTCCTTGCCGTACGTCTGTACTGTCTGCGGTTTAGCAGGGGTTTCTGGCAGCCTGCTATACGGTTTGTCCTTGCAAGGACAAACTCCTGCCCTGCAGGGCCACAGGCGGCGCGTCTTGCCAGACACATTTTGTTAGGCGCTCTTAATCAAATAAAAGGACATTCACGATAACGTGAATGTCCTTAACTTCTTTATGCAGTTACAGCTTCAGACGCTGACAATATTAGTGCGCACCACCAAATCCGATATTAACCCCTACCGTCAAATAATCGTTATCGGAGCGTTTGAATCCAAAATCATTGCCACGCAAAAAACCATGCACACGGCGATAATCCGCCTGCAGCGCCACTTTGTCATTAAACGCATATTGAAAACCCAGTCCGGCATCAATGTACGGTGATGTTTTGGATGTATTGACACCAGGCGCGTCTTTCTTGTCGTATTCACCCCCTATTCCTGCCAGGACCAAAGGACGGAAATTACCGCGCGAAAAAAGGTACAGGCCGTCAACACCAAGCGTATATTGTTGATAGTGAACATTGGTGTCTTTCACGCTGACATATGTTGGTCCTAATTGGATATCGACATTTGGGCTAAGTGCTTTCCCGAAGCGAACACCGGCACCAACATCTCTTTTGCCAACGCCAAAACTGGTATCCGGTTTCGTCCAGTTGACACTTGGCGCAACATACCATGCATCACTAGGCATCGTATCGGCTATTGCAACTGAGCCGCCACAGAAAAAAACAGCCATGCCCAGAGTAAGTTTCTTCATATTTTTCACATTGAACCTCGTAGAAAAGTTTTAAGAACCAGCAGCATTGCATACGGTTTATGCAAGAAAAGCTGGGCGTCACGTAGTGACTACGTTAGCCGAATTTAGTTTTATGGTTTGTTCGGTAACAAACTCACAATATAATTTTTGAATAAAAACTGTAAAGACATTGATACAACAAAGGCGCATTAACAAAAGTATGTGTGATGCTCATCAATCTGAAATCAAGCATGAAAAAAATGAGAGAACTTTTTTTGTAATTGAAGAATATCAATCGCGTTCAATACTTCATGAGGATAGGTCCCTATTTCCAGGTCTTCAACTGCCAACGTTGATATGAAAATATGCTCTGTATTGATTAGCCACAATCTATCCTCATACAAACAAAATAAGAATGCAGAAATAAAGACGGCGAGCAAAAAATACGCTGATCCTTCAGTCGTGCTTTTTGTGTTGAGATGGAAAACAGGATTAATGGATATGTGCGAAATCGCACAGACCCATTACGCTATACAAGAGATGATGCGAAAGGATATAGATTTCGAGAAAAAATAAAAAGATATTTTTCATGGATGGCTAAGTTTCTATTCTTATGTGAGGTAAATCATGAAGATAAAAAATAAATTTGGCTTAATCGAAGTCATTCTGGTCACCACATTGCTTGCCATTGTCTCCGGCTGCAACAGGCAGGCGGATGATTCCAATGCGTCGCCTGCAAACGCACCTACCGTAGGCATGCAAGTCGATGACACTATCGTTACTTCCAAAGTGAAGTCGGCATTGCTGGCAGATCCGGATATCAAATCCTCTGACATTAAAGTAGAAACCAATAAAGGCGAGGTGATGTTAAGCGGATTTGCCGATAGCCAGGATCAAATCAATCGCAGCATTGAAGCTGCACGGCGGGTTGAAGGTGTAAAAGGCGTCGACAATAAACTTGCATTGAAAAATGGCCCTTCGACAGTGGGAAACAAAATTGACGATGGTGTTATTACCGCAAAAGTAAAGGCAGCCCTATTGGGCGCAGAGGATTTAAAAAGCATGGATATTTCAGTCGCGACGAACAAGGGTGACGTTCAATTAAGCGGCTTTGTCGACAACGACAATCAAATTGCACGTGCAGCCGAGGTGGCAAAAAACGTTGAGGGAGTTACTTCAGTGACGAATCAACTGAGTGTAAAAAAATAAGTGCCTCCTCACAAAGCCAAGACCCTATTGCAAGGGTGATGGCTCCAGGTTATGTACTTGGAGTACATACATAATTTTTTTGTATAAACGATTTAACGGCGATCGCCATCACGATCGTGGTCGTGGTCGTGATCCCGATCATAGCGATGGTCGCCATAATCATGCTCTCGATCCCGATCGGAGCGATGCATTGGCTCATCGCGATACGGCGCATCATAGGCGATACAGCCGGATAGAATTCCGCTCAAGACAAGCAGCAGCACAGTCAATTTACTCATATCATTCCTTGATCAATCCAATTTAAATAAAGACAGCGAGCTCACGTTATCTCGAAAATGCCGAGACATCTGTGCGCTAGCGCACGAAGTTGGATAGATGATTAGGATCTATTAGGGCAGCTTATTGCAAATAGCATGTCTATTTTTATTGTTCATGAATAAAATTTAACCGATATTATTTTTCCGAATGCACAATTTTAGGCAACTCGTGAACGATGACACCTGTGTGGTTATCAGTCTTGGCAAGCCATTCAGCATGCTGAATGGCGCGCGTTGCATCGTTATATCCTTGTTCCCACCGCCATTCCAGTGACCCCTTCGAGAAATTAATATCCTTGGATGGCATATGCCAATCCTGGCCGCCGTACGGAAGTCGGACAATATGAATAGTGGTATCACATCCCATTTCTGCCATCATCTTTTTATCCAAGTGTGTTTTTTCCTTGTCTGGAATGCGCCGGTACAATTCCCGGATGTTGTGTTGCATTTCATGCAGACGCAGGTATGCCTCGATTTGCCGTTGTGAGCGAGATGCGTACATGACATCTTTCTGACGTGTTTGTACGTGATCCAAAGAAGTGGGTTCCGGGCCGGTAGCATTCCAAAGATCAACCATGAAGCATAACGTGTCTATTTGCAGGGAGTCATTCAGTACTGTTTCAAGAGGCGTATTCGAATAAAGTCCTCCATCCCAGTACAATTCACCCTCGATGCGGATAGGAGGAAATGCGGGCGGTAACGCGCCGCTAGCCATGATGTGTTCGATTCCCAAAGTCTGCTTCTCGCTATCGAAACTCACTAACTGTCCTGACGTTATTTTCATTGCATTAACGGTCAAACGGATGCCCCCATCCGCATTCAAGTATTCCAGGTCAATCAATTCCGAAAGCGTCTTGGCCAATGGCGTGGTGTCGTAGAAACTTGCCATTTCAGGCGGAACGGTCAGGCCAAAAGGAAACATGCTGAACATTCTGGGAGAATAGAACCCGGGTACGCCGCGCACCGTCGCGTCAATCGTCGCAAGTAAAGTATTGTAATGTCGCGTCTCATCTGAAACGCGCTCCATATTGACAATATCCTTATGAGATATGCGATCCCAAAATTCTTTTAAATGCGCGATCCGCGTTGCGGGCGGATTGCCCGCAATGAGAGCGGCATTGATTGCGCCAATGGACGTGCCAACGACCCAATCCGGCGCCAAGTCGTTCTCATGCAGCGACTGATATATGCCGGCCTGATATGCGCCGAGCGCTCCACCACCTTGCAATACCAATGCTATGCGGTGTTTTTCTGGTGTTGATTTCATGCTTTTTCTCATATGTGCGGGGCCTTATATTTTAACTAGAACTCATTTCATAAATAGGCGTGTGGGGGAGTGGCATCCGGGTGGATGCAGCGCTAGACGTGGTGCGACGCAAAGGGTGGTCCCTTTGCTAGCAGCACAACGACGCGATGCGCCGCCCGGATCCCGCTCACGCATATGCCTATTTATGAAATGAGTTCTATATAAATAAAGCATTCATCCTCTTAGTATCATGCATTCTCACAATTTTTGCTGATGCACATAAATATCAGCCAATGCCATGCATCGGGAGCAATGAGAAAATGTAGATTGGATTTCCATGTCGCAGTGACGGCTTTTATATAAGCACTGTTGCTCTGTTTTAACCAAATATTTTTTGAGGGTATGGAAACCATAACAGCGTCAGAAGAAAAAACAGAGACACCACGAAGAAGCTATCAAGAGAACGTTGCAAAAGAATTTACAATGCTAAATCAATCACTGTTGAAACGCATGGTAGTGGAAACTAAGCGCAGGTGAAACAAGGGCAGGAAAAATCACTTGTGACTTAGAGCACCCAACAAAATGCGGCTGGCAAGGAGAGGCAATGCCGCCAGCCGCATTTTGTTGGGTGCTCTTAGGTAATGCGAATCATTGCAATGGATATTTTAGCCGTGTCTGAAAAGTGGAACGTGAAGAGAATGCGCGTGATGTACATTCTCTCGTAGTGAAGATCAAATTTTCAGACATTCAATCCCGTCAAAGCGATCTTCCATTGATAATTCTGACTAAAATCATTACTACAGCAACGACCAAAAGAATATGAATAAAGCCGCCTAATGTGTAAGAAGTAACCAGACCAAGCAACCACAGAATGATAAGAACGATAGCGATGGTAAAGAGCATGATTTAAATTACTCCTATTGGGTTTGGGTGGACGGATGCTGTCCATCCGCCGACATGATGGAATTAGCTGGCAGGTCTAACGACAACATCTTTAGTCGCATTGACTTGTACTTCTACACGGCGATCGACTTGCAAGCATGACGACAATTCTGCACCTTTCATTCCCTGGCACTGATTGGCTGCAGTGACCGGCTCCGATTCACCTTTTCCTTCAGCGCGAATACGATCGGCCGGTATACCTCTACTGACTAAATAGGCGCGTACCGATTCTGCACGTTGCTCTGACAGTTTTTGGTTATATGATTTATTTCCAATCCGATCCGTATGGCCGGTTGCCATGATGGTGTCGTATCTCGCATCTTTCAATTCATTCGCGAGTTTATCCAGTTTTGCTTTGCCATCCGGCTTTAGTTCCGTCTTGTTGAAGTCAAACAAATCCTCAGATGAAAAGCTCACTCTTTGTGGAACGATTTTAGGCTCTGGCGGAGGTGCTTCCGCTACCTTGGGAGCGGGCGCCTCCGCTTTCTTGAATAGTTCAGGATCGCATTCCGGAGTAGCTTCAGCAGGCGTCCAAGTGCTGCTACGCCAGCATTGTCCGGTCGAATTTTTCCAATATTGATTACCGCTCG
>DATBRC010000013.1:0-19017 GCA_036560485.1 Burkholderiaceae bacterium | reverse complement strand
CAGCAGAATGCCGCATTGGTGGAACAGGCGGCAGCGGCGGCAGAGAGCATGAAGGGGCAGGCTACGATGCTGGCAAAAGCCGTATCAGTCTTTAAGTTACAAGAGGGACGGCGTGCGGCGCGCAATGTGCCACCAAAAATCGACACACGGCAAGCAAAGATATTGCCTATAGCGCCGGCCTCCAAACGGCAGGCTGCAAAAGCAATTGCGGATGTAAAAAGGCCACCTATTTCAAGTGGCGATGATTGGGAGGAATTTTAAAACTGTCGCATTTGTGCTGCAATTTTAGGTAGCCGGTATGTCAGAATAAGCGTAGTCAAGAAGGAGACATTGACTCGATTCGCTGTTCACATAAAGGATAATAAAATATGTGGCGATTTTCGAAAAATATTCAAATCAATGGCAAGAAACTGAGGAATTTTGCATGTTTTTTTGCCATGCTCGCTGTAGCTGCGATTCTAACATTCCGATTCGAGCAGAAAAAGGGAATTGAAGACGCACAGCAAATAGCGGATCACAGACTCGCCGCATTTAATTCAAAGCTATTTTCTCCTATAGACAAGTATAGCTATCTCCCTGCAATCATTGCAGCACATCCGGAAATTTCCACAGCATTGCTTGATCCAAAATCAGAGGAACGGACACACGCGTTAAGCATATTTCTGTCCAGGATAAATGCTTCAGTCAAAGCGTTTGCAATTTACGTGCTTGATCGCGACGGGCTCACAATTGCGTCCAGTAATTGGAAAGAGAAAACAAGTTTTGTCGGAAAAAATTTCTCATACAGACCCTACTATCAAAATGCAATGAAAGGGAAAGATACCGGTTTCTATGGCATTGGCACAACCAGTCAACTGCCTGGCTATTACTTGCCGCACGCCGTGAATAAAGGTGGCAGCCCGATTGGTGTTGTGGTCGTTAAATTCGAGTTGGTGAACCTTGATTCGTCATGGGAATCAAGTGATGGGCAGATAGTGGTGATTGATGAAAATGAAGTTATTTTCTTAAGTTCTGAAAAGGATTGGAAATATCGACCCATCAAACCTCTTTCAAATGAAGTGCTGACGAGACTCAACACTACAAGACAATATACATCTGAACTGCACGCACCTCTTGCCATCCGCGATGATGCAACATTGTCTGGAGTAGGAAAAACGGTGTCTATCGCATCGGCAAATAACACCAATGTGATGTACGGAACAAATACCTACCTCGTCAGCACGCTGCACCTCCCTGATCAGCACTGGAGAATTGAAATGTTCACATCACTTTCGGATGTGAACCGCCATGCACTCGCTATAGCAGTGATCGTTGTATGCCTTACTACCATGATGGCATTGGCGATACTGTATGGGCAACAAGTGATAAAGAATGGAAGGGAGCGTGAGGCATCCAGAATAGCGCTTGAATCTGCGCATTACCAGCTTGAAGAAAAACATACCGAGCTTGAGCGCTTGGCCACACACCTTCAACAGATGGCAACCACTGATTCATTAACCGGTTGTTATAACAGGCGGTATTTTTCCGAGCTGTTGTCAAAAATTTTGCCTGGCATACGGCGCCAATGTGCTCCTCTGGCAGTTCTGATGATTGATATTGATTTCTTTAAAAAGATTAACGACACGTATGGCCATGATGTCGGCGACAAAGTCATTTGCGCAGTTGCAGGTGCGATTAAAAAAACTGCTCGCGAGGCTGATGTGCTTGCACGCTTCGGCGGTGAGGAATTTGTGATTGCGTTGCCTATGACGGCGCTTGATGCGGCGCTTCTTGCTGGAGAGCGGATACGTGCAGCAGTGGAAAAACTTGTCATTCCCTCGGCTGCCGGTGAAATCTCCGTAACGGTGAGTGTCGGTGCCGCAAGCTTTGTTGTTACGGACGATCACATCGATATGGCAATTAAACGTTCCGACCTTGCCTTGTATGATGCCAAGCATGGCGGCAGAAATCAGGTCAGGTGTTTTAATCCGGATTCTTCACAGGCGGCGGCTTCTTAAAGTATCAATTCCATTGAAGTGAAAACGACGCATCGCTTTAGTGTTATTCCGATAACGCAAAGTGCATGTAACCTAGTGTAGTGTTGCGCGGATGGTTCGTGTTTTCATTGGACCCAAAAAATTCTGAAATTTCAGAATCGAGCCAAATCCAGTTCTGTAGTTCCATACAAAAGCCTATTCTAAAAAATATTTTTCCATGCCCATTTCCTGATAAATCAGTCACTTACGTTCTTGTATTTTCCTGGCATGAAGAATGCTGTATTACCTATGCAATTTCACCAATTTTGAGGAGACAACCATGATTTCGAAATCCATCAAGCTTCTGGCTTTGGCATCAGCCATGTTTATCCATACTGCTCACGCAGAAGATGTGGTCCGCCTTGGCAATCTCAAATTCGCACATTTCGGGGCCGTATCCTACATCAAGGAAATCGCGCCTAAATGCGGCATCAAAGTTGAAGAGCATATGTTCGCAAAAGGCCCGGATGTAATGCAAGCGATTCTGGCCGGCGAGCTGGACGTCGGCGCTTCGGCATCTGAGGGTGCCATTTCAGCCCGCGCCAACGGCATGCCGATTTACATCGTCGCCGGTTTTGCAAAAGGCGGCGCTCGTTTGGTGGCACGTCCCGATGCAAACATCAAGTCGGTCAAAGACTTGAAAGGCAAGAGAGTAGGTGTCACGCGCGGCGGCATTCATGAAATTTTGCTGGCTGCCGAATTGGCGCAAAACGGTTTGACGATGTCCGATCAGCCGGGCAAGGACGTGCAAGTCGTGTATTTGGCTTTTGCGGATTTGAATCAAGCGCTGCTTAACAAGAATCTTGATGCCATCATGCAAAGCGAACCGCAATCTTCGCAGGCGATCAACAAGGGCTTTGGGGTTGAAGTGCTGAAGCCTTATGACACGCCTATCGGCGCTCCTGTCCGTACTTTGGTGATGACCGAAAAGTTTTATAAAGAACATCGCCCAGTTGCTGAAAAATTTATGACTTGTTTTGTCGAGGCGACCAAAGCTTTTATCGAGACCAAGGGCTTGGCTGAACATTATGTGCGCGACACGATATTCAAAGGTCAGATCACCGAGCAGGATTTCAATAATGCGATCGCCAATGCGCCGTACTCATACGACGTCACACCTGAGCATATCCAGATCACGACAGATGTGATGAACAAATATCACGTCGGCAAAATGGGTAACCCTCCGGTAGCAAAAGATTGGGTCAAGACAGATCTGTTGGATCAGGCTAAAAAAAGTTTGAATGTTAAATAAAATAATAAATAAGAGGAGTCAGCCATGAGCAAGATTAATTGGCGAAACGCAGTAGCTGGACTTGTTGTGCCGGTTGTGTTGATTATGTTGTGGCAGGGAATTTGTGTTGCGGGCTGGGTCAATCCTTTGAAGTTGCCTTCACCACTGGCTGTCGGGCATAGATGGTTGCAATATCTATTGCCGGTTGACCCCTACTCGGGTTCAGGCAGTTGGTTGACATGGGCTTTGTCCGGTGAGTTGATCCGTGATGCTGCCGGCAGTATGTATCGTGTGGCGATCGGCTTTATCGTCGGCACAGGATTGGCGCTGCCGTTAGGTTTGGCGATGGGCGCTAGTCAACGCTTCTACGGCAAGATGTACATTCTGGTACAGGTTCTGCGGCCGATTCCTCCCAGCGCATACACACCTCTGGCGATGTTGTGGTTCGGATTGGGCAATCCTCCAGCGATATTCATGATTTCGATCGCTGCATTTTTCCCTGTCTTGATTAATACCATCGTCGGCGTGCGCCAAGTCGACAGCATCTATCTGCGTGCAGCCAAGAATCTCGGCGTCAACCATTTCACCATGTTTGTTCGTGTGATGCTGCCGGCTGCAACGCCTTATATCCTGGCAGGCATACGTATCGCGATCGGCGCTTCCTTCATGATTGTGATCGTGTCCGAACTGATTGCCGTACCTGATGGACTGGGCTTCCGCATCAATGAAGCGCGTGAATATTTCTGGACCGACAAGGTGATGGCAGGCATGTTTACCATCGGCATAATCGGACTTGCGCTCGATATGATCATGAACAAACTAAATAATTATTTGCTGCGCTGGCACCGTGGCCTGGAGAGCTGACATGACGACTTCTCAAATTACCGTAACCGGCGTGAACAAGGTATTCAAGACCAGTGAACGCGAGGTGGTTGCATTAAAAGAGATCAATCTCGAAATTCCAAAAGGCCAATTCGTTTGTTTGTTAGGGCCTTCAGGCTGCGGCAAGTCGACGCTGTTGAATGCGATTGCAGGCTTTTCCTTGCCCTCGACCGGCACCATCGTCGCCGATGGAAAGTGTGTCACCGGTCCTGGGCCGGAGCGCGGCATGGTATTCCAGGAGTACGCGTTGTTCCCCTGGATGACGGTCGAAGAAAACATTTCCTTTGGACTGGAAGTCAAGGGCATGGATAAGACCGCCATTCATAAGCGCGTATCGGACTTGCTGGAGATGCTCCATCTGACCGATTTCAGGACGCGCTTCCCGAAAGACCTGTCAGGCGGCATGCGCCAGCGTGTCGCGATTGCACGCGTGTTGGCATTGGACTCACCGATCATGTTAATGGACGAGCCGTTCGGTGCGCTCGATGCATTGACGCGCCGTAATCTGCAGGATGAATTGCTGCGCATCTGGGCCGAGTTGAAGAAGACAATCATCTTCGTCACGCACAGTATTGAAGAAGCGATCTATATGGCCGATCGCATTGTGGTCATGACGTATCGTCCAGGCACCGTCAAACGTGACCTCATTGTTACGCTGCCGCGTTTGCGAGATCCATCCGCACCGGAATTCAATACGTTGAAGCGCGAATTGGGTCAGCTGGTGATGGAAGAGCAGCAGCGTCATCACAATGATGAGTTGAGAATGGCCGCTGTGGATTGACACTGCCGGATATGGAAAGAGTCTCCTGTCAAATCTTCTGTGCGATTTGACCTTGCCCGCCACCTAAGAAATGGCGGGTTTTTTCTGGTCAATTTAATCTTGGCGTATCGCCATTCATTTTGAAGCAGATATCGCCAACTTGGAGAAAGCATCAATCAACGGAGTTGCTTCACCGGCCCGATGCGCCAGCATCAAGGTGGTCGTAGCGGAAATGCCGGTGAGCGGCCGGCTGCATACTCCCTTCATGCGAATCGACTTTAATGATTCGGGCAGTATCGTGATGCCGCAACCTGCCGCCACCAGGCCAATAATGGTCGAAGCCTCGCGCGCTTCCTGCACAATTTTTGGCTCGAACCCGGCTTCCTTGCAGAGCCGTATAAATTGCGGATAGATGCCGGTCCCGGCATTTTTGGGATACATCACAAATGCTTCGTCGTTGCATTTCCTCAAATCGATCACATTTTTTTTAGCCAGCGGGTGCTTGGTTGGCATGAACAGAAAAAGCGGGTCCTTGCGCAGCTTGGTCAGGATAATCGACTTGGGAATTTCCAATTCGGGAGGGCGAACAAATCCCAGGTCCAGGTTGCGTTCCTTGATCGCTGTGATTTGCTGCATGGTCGACATTTCGCGCAACGTGATCGTGACACCGGGAAAATGCTTGCGGTAAGTATTGATCATTTTGGGAAAAAAAGCGATAAACGGTGTCGCTGATGTAAAACCGATCCGCAGCTCGCCGATTTCGCCGCGATCGACGCGGCGTGCAGTATCCGCAGCTTGTTCCGCCAGCGCCAGGATGCGCCGGGCATCCTCCAAAAACAATTGGCCTGCATCCGTCAGTCTTACCCAGCGTTTGCTTCGCTCAAATAGTTGGGCCCCGATCTCATCTTCCAGCATCTGGATTTGATGACTGAGAGGCGGTTGGCCGATATGCAGGCGCTCGGCGGCACGGGTAAAGTGCAGCTCTTCTGCGACTGCCACGAAGTATCGCAAGTGGCGCAGTTCCATGATCTGTTATCTTTTTAAAGTATAAAAAGTGCCTTAAATATATATTGGACTGAATGTTTCGGCAATCCTAATATAGAACCAATCCATAACCAATGGATGTAAGAGCGCCTAGCAAAATGCCGCTAGCGTTGTTGCAACTCCTTGCCGTACTGGTTGTACTGCCTTCGTCGTTGCGCCTAGCCAGCAACATTTTGCTAGGCGCTCTAAAAAGGACTGTTCGTGAATACTGCTGCCACTGTCGATTTTTCTGACGCGATTAATCATTCCCATACGCTGATCCAGGCTGGTACGCCGGAATTCCGGCATACCAATCGAGCGCTGTTCTTGGGCGGCTTCTCGACCTTCGCTTTGCTGTATTGCGTGCAACCTTTGATGCCGCAGTTTTCCAGTGAGTTTTATCTGAGCCCGTCGCAAAGCAGTTGGGCGCTCTCGGCTTCGACCGCAGCGCTCGCTGTAACCCTGCTGTTGGCCAGCGCGCTGTCCGATAACATTGGACGCAAGGCATTGATGTGCTTTGCGCTGGCGGCATCTGCCGTGATGACGATCTGCTGTGCATTCGTGGAAAGTTTCTCGCAACTGCTGGTATTGCGCGTGATTCTCGGCATCGTGTTAGCTGGCTTGCCGGCGGTAGCGATGGCATATTTAAGCGAGGAAATCGACCCGCCTTCGCTTGGTTATTCGATGGGCTTGTATATCGGCGGCAGCGCTTGCGGAGGCATGAGCGGCCGTGTCCTGATGGCGTTGTTCAGCGATTTTCTATCATGGCGAGTCGCACTCGGAATGCTTGGCGTTGCCGGACTGTTAGCGGCAGTTGAGTTCTGGCGCAGCTTGCCCGCATCGAAAAATTTCCATCCAATCAACTTCCATTCGGCTGACATACTGAAAGGCATACGTCAACATTGTGCCGATTCCGGTTTGCCCTGGCTATTTTGCCTGGCGTTTTTGCTGATGGGATGTTTGGTGAGTATGTACAACTATATTGGCTACCGTTTGACGGAAGCGCAATTCGGTTTGCGAACGAGTGAAATCGCCGGGATTTTCAGTATCTATCTAATCGGTATTTTTGGTTCCGTATGGTCAGGAAAATTGGCTGACAAGTTTGGCCGTCGCCATGTATTGTGGGTACTGCTTTTGGTCATGATGGCCGGCTTGCTGTTGACGCTATCCAATTCGCTGACGATGATCATCGCGGGTATGGCTTTGTTTACTTTTGGATTTTTTGGCGGGCATTCGACGGCGAGCAGTTGGGTCGGACGCCGCGCGAATTCGCCACAGGCTTTGGCATCGGGCTTGTATTTATTTTTCTATTATCTTGGATCGAGCGTGATCGGATCGCTTACCGGGAGTTTGTGGATGAGCAGCGGATGGAGTGGAGTGGTCGAGGGGCTGGCATTCCTGCTGACAATCGCGCTTTGCATTTCGGTGTACTTGAGAGGCTTGGCGCCATTGAAGGTTTGAGTGCACGCCGACAAACTGATGAGGCTGGCCTAGTTATCCGTGTAGTCCAGCAGCTCTGTTGCAAGAAGAGGAGGCGATTCTGACATTGCCATCTCTGATTCGTTACCGAACTTGAAGATAGAGACGATTTTCCTGAGATCGGAAGCTTGATACTGCATGCTCTCTGCCGCCGCTGCCGCCTGTTCCACCAATGCGGCATTCTGCTGTGTCATTTCATCCATTTGCGCAATCGCATTATTCACCTCTTCAATGCCATGGCTTTGCTCCTGGCTGGCCGACGTGATCTCGCTCATGATGTCGGCCACATGCTTGACCGATGTGACGATCTGATTCATCGTGTCGCCGGCTTCATCGACGAGCTTGCCGCCGGCATTGACCTTGTCGACCGAGTCGCCGATCAGCGCCTTGATTTCCTTGGCTGCTGCGGCCGAACGTTGCGCCAGGTTGCGTACCTCTGCCGCCACTACGGCAAAGCCGCGTCCCTGTTCACCGGCACGTGCCGCTTCCACCGCCGCATTCAATGCGAGGATGTTGGTTTGAAAGGCGATGCCATCAATGACGCCGATGATGTCGACAATCTTGCGTGAACTATCCTGGATCGATCCCATCGTGGTGACCACCTGCGACACCACTTGCCCGCCCTTGACTGCATAGTCGGATGCGGCCACCACCAATTGATTGGCTTGTTTCGCATTCGCGGCATTCTGCTTGACCGTATCGGTCAACTGTTCCATCGATGCGGCCGTCTGTTCCAGCGAACTGGCTTGCGATTCGGTGCGGGCCGACAGGTCGGCATTGCCGGTGGCGATCTGCTGTGATGCGTCGACAATCGCGCATGATCCCTTGCTAACCTTGCCAACGATTGAACGCAAGCTATCGCTCATGTCCTGAAGAGAATGCAGCAGTGCGCTGATCTCATCATTATTCGAATCCTGTATCTGCGATGTCAGTTCACCGGCAGCAACCTGCTTGGCAATCATCCCTGCGTCGCGCAAAGGTGTTGTAATGCTGCGGGTAATGGTCCAGG
Source organism: Burkholderiaceae bacterium (assembly GCA_036560485.1). Taxonomy (GTDB): domain Bacteria; phylum Pseudomonadota; class Gammaproteobacteria; order Burkholderiales; family Burkholderiaceae_D; genus DATBRC01. The sequence continues at coordinate 10,618 of DATBRC010000013.1, read as the reverse complement.
CGCATGCTGCTCCAGCGCACAATGCGATCGCACCCAGCAATAAAAGAAATTTTCTTAATTTTTCATCCGAAAAAACGGATTCGGAAAGCATGTCGCGAGCGGCGGACAGCTGCAACTCCACTAACTTGTTAATTGCAATAAACATCTGTTGATTGAGTGGATCAATACGGGAAGAAATTACTTTTGCCGCTCCCTCGCTATTGAAAGCAAGCGCCTGGCTAGTCGCTTCATTGAGCGAAATGGCGACTTTTTCATCCAGTTGATTAATATCCGCGACTAGTTTCTTTTCTGTGTCGGTCAGACCGGTGCTGATCAACTTGTTGCGCATTTCGGCATAGCGGGCACGTAGTATCTTTACCTTTGCGTCCTCTTTCTGCATGCTGTCAACTTCTGACTGGATGCCGATATTGCGCATGGCGATCCCGCCTTCAAGCAACGCACTTTTCATTGATGTGGCTAGTAATATTTTCGTATTGGCCGAATTGATATCGTTGATAAGCTTCGCCTTATTGCGGCTGCTTAAAAAAATATCTGTTCCGACCATGACGATCAAGATTGTCAGGATCACGCCAAATCCGAGGCCAAGGCGTGTTCCGATATGCATGCTGCGCAAGTTCATGATTTTCCCCTTCTTGCTTGCACCGCTCGGATTATTCTTTTGAAGAGCGGCTTACCGATACTGGAGCAATCGGTTATGTTTGTTAATTGGAATGTCTCGCTGATTTCGTATCACTTTTTTCTGCTATGAGTGCAATACGTTTGCAGTGAGATGGAAGTAGCAGCTTCCATGCCAATCAATCAAAACAAGAGGGAGGTTCTAAGTCCTTGTTTCGCAATGATTTTAATAAAGATCAGGATGTGATTGTTTCTTTTGGTATGAAGATTCGGAATTCGCAAGGCATTCAGTGCAAAGTTCCGGACAGGCGTCACATCGAGGTGACGAAGTTCAGGCGTAATTTGGAGGAAAGGAATTTGCGATTGCAGATCAGGATGCAAATAGGCCGCTACTGAAACTAGAGCAGTTTTAGCCTAGCTGTACACGGCCAATCTTGAACCTGTGATGCTCACCGTACCTCACGTACGGTTGCGCTTCTCGGCTCAACCTTGGCTCGTGTATAGCTAGGCTAAAACTGCTCTAGGGCTGTTCAATATCGGTCTGCTTGCATTCTGCAATTTTTAAAGCGAGTGTAACCAAACGATCAACAATCAACCTTTGTAAATGCCGCAATTGATAACGACATCGCCATGCTTTTCGAAATACATGGCTTTGTTTTCGATTTTTTGCGTCACAGGATTGACGAACTTGTAGTCCTGCCAGCCTTTGTCTTTCGTCTTCAGAATTTCCATGCGTTCTTTCATGAAATACTTGCCATCGGCATCCCTCAGATCGATCAGATTCTTTCCTTGCATTCTGGGATTGGCCCCATGTGCCAATGTCACCATTTGCAACGTATTGATGGTGACATAAAGGTCGCGGTCCCTGAAGCGGCCATGAATATTATTCACTTCATCGATCGTTTTTTGCTTGCCGTTTTCCTTCATGTAAGCGACAACTTTATGCACCATGGCCACAGCCTCTTCCGCCGTGCCATGTTCGTCGGCGGCGCCGGCAGCAGAGGCTAAGCTAAAAAACAAAAATGCCGCCAAGGTCTTCCGTAATATCTTGCTCATTTTATTTTCCTTTAGGATGTAACGAAGGTACAAGTAAGGCAAATTGTCAATTGATTCTAATGTCGGACAACATTTTTGTCATCTGAAAATTCACCGGATAAAGCGGCCATATTTATCGATAATGGTCAGTTCTACATAATCGCTGCCGGAATGATTGTCAGGACCATAAGACAACATCATCCCGCCCATATCATGATGCCCTATGCTTTCCAGTCCGTTGATCAAACTTTCTCTCGTCAAGTTGCGACCGGCGCGCCGCAAACCTTCGACCAGTACCTTGGCTGAAACGAAACCTTCCATTGCTGCATAGGATGAGGCGATATGGGTATCCTGGGCTGCCTGCTTGAATTCCTGTCCTAACAGGGTGGTAGAGAGATGCGGTGCCGGCGTGACCTGCGACACAATCACGCCACGGCCGTCTTTTCCCAATGCAGTGACGAAGGCATCGGAAGAATTATTCGACAAGGTCATCAACATCGTCTGGCTTCCCTTGAGGCGAAATTCATGAATGAATTTGGCCGTCGATGCCGCCGAACCGACAATAATGAGCGCTTGAGGATTCACTTTCATGACGCTGCTTACGGCCGCATCAAACTCGGGTTTAACACGATCGAATTTCATGATAATTGCCGGTGAAAGCTTGCGCGTTTCCATTGTATTTTTGAAACCGATCAATGCATCGTTTCCGAATGTGTCGTCCACATGCAACAGCCCGATATTCTTGAAGCCGATCGTTGTAAATTGCTCAACGCCTTTGCTTACTTCATCACGATATTTTGCCCGCACATTAAACAAGTAGCGATTGACAGGAGAGTGAAAAACCGATGCTCCTGTGCTGGGTGCGATAAGAGGCACATGGGCCTCCGCCAACAAAGGAAGAATCGCTTGCGTATGTGGCGTGCCGCGAACCTGGAATAAGGCAAATACATGTTTCTGCGTGATCAGAGCCTCTACATTTTTTTTTGTGAGCGCAGGATCGAATTTGTCGTCCAGCGTCACGATCCTTATTTTTCGGCCGTTTATGCCGCCTTGCTTATTGATGCCGGCGATATAGGCGTTTGCACCTTCGTTCATCTCCTTGACCGGCCCTGCAATTTGCCCAGTCAACCCTACTGACTGACCGATCAGGATGCTATCGCCGGTAACGCCATCTTCTGCAAAAGCGGTAGATGCAATCGCAGCGATAATTAATGCAGAAAAAATTTTATTTGATTTGGTATTCATGTTATCTCCTCCTCCATATAGACCATCATCAGTTCAAACCATATTTCGATCGCCTGCTTATTCTTTTTCTTGGTTTGAGCCACTGTCCAATATCCGGTTTTGCATTGTTGAGATTGGATCTGATATCGATGTAGCAGTCTTCGTGCCAACAATTTTTGTGGCAATGCACAAAAAATTTTATGAGAAATGTCAATGCGATCGATTTGCGTGTGCCAAGTTCTTTTGTCTATGAGAGAAGAGCATGTAATTGATGAAAAAACCAAGTTCCGGTTTAACGATATACAGCCTGGCGTCGCCATATTTTTTTATCGAATGAACATGAGCGATGCGGAAAATCGGAAAATATGCGAACTCGATTCTGAATATCCGCTCTCGGTTTTGCATGAACTGCCGATTTTTTCGGTTGTCTCCATAAAGCATCGTCTGCAACGCTCAATTCGGAAATTTGCATGATGGTGGCATGAAGTATGCGTTTGACTTGGTGTGGCAAGTAGAGTGTGTTATTTTTTAGCTTGGCAGGCACACCTCGTCTCACGAAAAATGACGGAAATGAAATGAAGTCTACAATCAGACATATTGGTGTATACGTTTTACTTGCCGTTTGCGCAGCGATGAGCATTATCGCAACCTATTTCATCGCGACACAGAAGACGCGTAGTGACATCCGAACCAGTGGCGAGCGCCAGCTGCAAATCATTGCACTTGATCTTGAGGCGGTACTGGAAAAGTACGAGACGCTTCCATTCGTACTCGCATTTCAACCGGATATACGTAATGCATTGATCAAGCCGGCCAATCAAGATGTCATCAATCATCTTGATACAACCATTCAGTCGATTCAGCGTCAAGCGAAAGTGTCGGCAATTTACGTAATGGATAGCCAGGGTAATACGCTTGCATCGAGCAATTGGGATCAACCGTCTAATCAGAATTTTGTAGGCAAGAATTTTTCATTTCGCCCCTATTTCGGCGAGGCGATGTCAGGCAAGACAAGTCGTTTTTATGCGATCGGCAATACCACCAATGAACCGGGTTACTTCATTGCACAACCTGTATATGGCAATGGCACGCCGCATGGTGCCGGGATCCCGATCGGCGTTGTCGCAGTCAAAATCAGCCTGAGCGATTTCGAGCGTACCTGGGCCAGCAGCGAAGACCCGATTGCATTGATGGATAGCAGTGGCGTGGTTTTTCTGAGTAACCAGGTTGAATGGCGCTACCGCAGCTTGTCATCGCTGGATAAAGCGGCGCAGGAGACCTTGACGAAAACGCGTCAGTATGGAGGGCAGGTCATTCTTCCTCTTCCCACACAGAAGGAATTAAAACATGCGGGTTTCGGCCCGCACATTGAACAGCCGATCAATCGCCTGGGTTGGAAGTTGATGCTGTTTCCATCCGAAGCGCATGTGACGCGCGCCGGCATCGTGGCGGCGACCGTAGTCGCATTGTTGTTTGCGATTGTCGGCAGCTCCTTGTGGGCGACGGATCAGCGGCGCCGCAGGATGGAAGAGCAACTGATATCGCGCAAGGCATTGCAAAACGCTGCAGAGGAACTTGAGCGCAGGATTGCACAACGTACGCAAGAACTGCTCCTTGCCAACCAAACGCTCGAAGTCAAGTTCGTTAAATTGAAAGAAACCGAACGCTTGTTGCGCTCTACACAAAATGAATTGGTACAAGCAGGAAAATTGACCATGCTCGGACAAATGGCAGCAGGTGTGACGCATGAACTCAACCAACCGCTGGCCGCGATCCATGCATTTGCAGACAATGCGGTGACATTTCTGGCACGGCAGCAGCCTGATCATGCGCAAGAAAACCTCGCGCATATCAGCGCAGCAGCGGCACGCATGGGAGCCATCATTTCGCAATTAAAAGGCTTTGCCAGAAAAAGCTCCGAGACTTTATCGACGGTCGATTTGGCGCAATCGATCCGCGCTTCCGCCTTGCTTCTTGAAAATGACTTTTTGCGCAACAATGCCAATCTCGATATAAAAATTCTGGAAAGAGCACAAGTAAAGGGCGATTCAGTCAGAATCGAGCAAGTCCTGATCAATCTGCTGCGCAATGCATTGGATGCGACCGAAGGGTGCGTAGTAAAGAATGTCATGGCAACCCTGGAGCGTGACGGCAATGATGCGGTTGTACGTGTGCGCGATTCCGGGCCTGGCATTCCGCAAGGAGTTGTCGCGCATTTGTTTGAGCCATTTTTCACTACAAAGCCATCCGGAAAAGGACTGGGTTTAGGACTTGCCATTTCTTCTTCCATCGTTCAGGCGATGGATGGCCAGCTTACAGGCAGCAATCATGCCGAGGGTGGTGCGGAATTCGTCGTGCGGTTTGCTCTATTGGAAATGACAAATAACAAGGAAGAACATCATGTCGAAGTATGAAGTCATTTTGATCGAAGACGAAGCTGGCGTGCGATTGGCAACCGTGCAAACGCTGGAGCTGCACGGATATACGGTGCACGCTTTCAGTAGCGCAGAACAGGCCGAGGGAGCGATACGGCCGGACTTTGCCGGCATCGTCATCACCGATGTTCGTTTGCCGGGAAAATCCGGACTCGATGTCCTGGCAAAAACAGTCGCCATGGATCCGGACTTGCCGGTCATTATTGTGACCGGGCACGGCGATGTCAGTATGGCGGTACAAGTCATGCGGGCGGGGGCTTACGATTTTATCGAGAAGCCTTTTTCTGCCGATAGGTTGATGGAAACGGTTAACCGTGCCCAAGAGAAGCGGCGCCTTTTTCTCGACAATATACGTTTGAAAGCCGCCTGGACCTCGCATCCCGACATGCCGCCGCTGATCGGCGAATCAGCCGAAATTGAACGCGTGCGCACAATGATTCGTTCTGTCGGACCAACGGCTGCCGACGTTCTCATTAACGGCCAGACCGGCACCGGCAAGGAAGTAGTGGCGCGTCAACTGCATATAGCCAGCGGACGCACCGGCCAGTTTGTTGCAATCAATTGCGGCGCGCTGCCGGAAACGGTCTTTGAAAGCGAAATCTTCGGCCATGAAGCGGGTGCATTCACCAGTGCGCAAAAGCGCCGCATCGGCAAGCTCGAATATGCGAACGGCGGCACAGTCTTCCTGGATGAAATTGAAAGCATGCCGCTTTCGCTGCAGGTTAAATTATTGCGGGTTCTGCAGGAGCGAAAACTTGAGCGCCTTGGCGGCAACGAAGCAATTCGCATCGATTGCCGCATCATTGCAGCAAGCAAGGCAGATCTGCTGCAACTGAGTGCGCAAGGCACATTTCGAGAAGATTTGTATTACCGGATTGGCGTCGTCAATGTCAACCTGCCGCGCCTGGTGGAACGACGCGAAGACATCCCTTTGCTGATCGGATATTTTGCACAAGGTGCGGCGATTCGTTATCAGCGTGATGTACCGCAATGGACTGTACAGCAAATGGCGGCTTGGCAAATGCGTGATTGGCCAGGCAATGTGCGCGAGTTGCGTAATTTTGTTGACCGCTTGGTGCTCGGCATTCCGGATGAAATGTCGTTGCCGGATCAGGCGAATGCGAATGCATCGATCGGCCCGATGCCTCTGCCCGCCCAAGTTGAAACATATGAACGCAATCTGATTGCAGAAGCGTTAAAAAGCACGGATGGCAATGTTGCAGCTGCAGCCGAACGCCTCGGAATACCGAAAAAAACGCTTTACGACAAGATAAAGAAAGCGCAGTTATCCGACAAATCGGCCACTATCGATGAAGTGAAAACGGAGTGACATTCGCATTCATTTAAATATGCGCGCCAACTCCACCGCATTTCTTACTTGGGTTTTGTCGAAGATATGCGAGCGATGTACTTCCACAGTACGTGTGCTGATACCGAGTTTTTCGCCGATTACCTTGTTCATGTTTCCGGCCAAAATCAAATCGAGAACTTCCCTTTCACGTGCCGATAATGCAGCCAATCCGGATTGCATTGACAGCACTGTTCTCTCAGCGCGCGAGGTTGCAAGTGCTTTTTTTATGCGCTCTATCAATACGTCGTGGTTAAATGGTTTTTCAAAAAATCCAAAAGCATTTTGTTTCAGCATATCGATCGCCATGGAGACATTGCCACGGTCAGTCATGAGGATCACAGGAAACCGCTGCATCAAATCACGTAAGGTCAGTGCGTAGAACAGTGCGATGCCACTGACAATAGGAGTTTGGATATCAAGTAAAATGCATTCGCCTTGTGGATCAGAGCCACGTGTTCTGTTAATTTCAGTCAGAAAGACTTCGGCGCTGGCATAGGTAGATACGGTGATTGCGTGTGAGGTTGCCAAGCATGAGATTGAATCACGAACATTTTTTTCCTGGTCGACTATATGCAGCATAGAGTGATCTCCTTTTAGGTATATTTCAATTTATTTTTTGTTATTGTCATTCCTGCTCATCAATTTCCAATAAACCTTCTTCCTGTTTTTTTCTGTGGTCCACCATATGCAACGCATATTTCTGCAAACGATGATCCGCATCCGACACTGGAATCAGGCTCGGGACTTGGATCGTGTCGCCTGAATCATCCACAGCCACAAAAACAATCAGGCATTTAGTCGTTTTTTTAGAGATGCCAGTTCTCGGATCTGTTGCCGATACCTCAATCGCAATATGGATGCTGGAATTCCCGGTATGGGCGACAGTGGCTTTTACTTCAACGATTTGACCGATGAAAATCGGCTTGTAAAAACGAATGCCGCCGATATAAACAGTGACGCAGTAGTAGCCGCTCCAGCCGACCGCACAGGCATAGCCTGCCTGATCGATCCATTTCATGACCGCTCCGCCATGTACCTTTCCACCAAAGTTGACATCTGTCGGTTCTGCCAAAAAACGCAAAGTGATTGCACGAGTAGGCGAAATTGACGAATCCATAAAATCTCACAATTTGTTTGAAAAGAGATGCATGGACTGTTACAAGAATCGTGCCTGAGATATGTTGAAAGATAGGCAAATGCAATGCATTGATTTATATGGGAGTTGGCATGAATGCCGATCGTGGTCGGCACCGGACATTTGCGGATTTTCGGAATAAGACGTCGAAAAATTCTGTAATTTCGCCTCCATACAATTCATTGATTCCTTTTGGGGGGAGTATCGGCTTCCAAATCAATGGCTTATTCCTTTGCATTGCCACGTTCTGAGCTGGCATGGAGACTGCTACGTTCCAGTTGTAGATTCCATTTGGAGTTTGACGGCAAGACTAATTTCAGTAGGTGTTTTCACTGCTTACTGATTTAGACAGAAATACCTATACTCATATCAAATAGGGTCTTATACGCTGAATATTTTTATGATTATTTCCTCTTCCAGTTTGAATCATCCTTTGCGCGTGCCGTTGGCCGCAGAAGTTCATTCACGCCCGTTTCTCCAGGTAACAGGACCACAGAGTTTGACGCACTTTGCCGTATTCGCATCCGAAGGGACCAATATTCACGGCGAGAGAATAAATGCACAACATATGTCTCTATCCGCGCTATGTGCCAATTTCGGTGTGGCCGGCCCGGCAGTTGACGCAAAATATTTTTTCCATGACTTTGGCCGTTTCCGACTGAAATGGGAATCGCACACTGAATTCGCCACATACACTTTTGCACAGAGCCTCGAAAGCAATATCCCCATAGGCGATGCTTTCGAATATGTCCCGTTACAACATGTTCCGCAGGATTGGCTATTCGGTCTGCGAGGAAAAATCATGGTGGCAGCACATGTGATACTGGATATGGCCAGTGCAAGGTCCGGCATGCAGACGTCGGAAATGCCGGATCTGTTCGATCGCAATATGTTGGTTGGTAGCCAGGTTATGCAAGGCGGCGAAGTCTGGACCGATTTTTTGATTCATCCTGATGGATTCAGCCGCTTCGTGGTCCGTGATGTCTGTTTTCAGGAACAGCAGGCAGGACGTTTGATCCAGCGTGTTTTGGAGATTGAAACATATCGCATGATGGCGCTACTGGGTCTGCCTCGCGCGCAACATTCAACGCCGATTTTGAATGCGATCGAAGCCGAGCTTGCAGGATTGACTGCGACAATGGTCGATACAGACAAATCAAGCGGTGACGCTCGATCCGAGCGGGAAAATGATGAGCAGGAGCTGTTGCGCAATATCACTGGTTTGGCGGCGCGTCTTGAAAAACTTTCGCTGGACAACGTCTATCGTTTTTCTGCATCACGCGCTTATTTTCGTTTGGTGCATGCGCGGATTGAAGAGTTGCGTGAAACCCGAATTCAAGGTGTGCCGACAATAGAAGAATTCATGGATCGACGTTTGACACCGGCAATCAATACCTGCGAATCGGTCGCACAGCGGCATGAAGCATTAGCCGAGCGGATTGCGCACACCAATGATCTGTTGCGCACGCGGGTCGGCATTGTGCAAGAACAGCAGAATCGAAAAATCCTTCAATCGCTTAATGCACGCGCGGCACAGCAATTACGCTTGCAACAAGCGGTGGAAGGCTTGTCGGTCGTGGCGATTTCTTATTATCTGATTGGATTAATCAGCTATGCGATCAAGGGGGGGAAAGCATTTGGCTGGTCTGTTAATCCGGATATGGCAATCGGGATACTGCTTCCTCTGATTGGTGTCGGCGTATGGCTTGGTTTACGCAGATTGCATAAGAAACTCTAAACTTGTTTTTTGGTAGTTGCATTTTAAATTTAAGATTCTCGTTAGATGGATTCCACAATAGTTTTAGTCGTGTTAGGTGCGGTTGTCGCAGGTTTTGTGCAAGGACTGTCAGGGTTTGCTTTCGGCCTGGTTGCGATGTCGTTCTGGGCTTGGGCGATTGACCCACGACTGGCAGGCGTGATGGCTGTGTTCGGCGCGCTCCTTGGACAAATTGTCGCTGCAGTGACAGTGCGCCGCAGCTTTCAATGGAAACTGCTATTACCGTTTATCGCAGGAGGCTTAACCGGCATTCCGATTGGCGTGAAAATTCTTCCGCATCTCAATCCGCAATTGTTCAAGGCATGTCTTGGTGCGTTGCTGGCGATCTGGTGTCCAATCATGCTGATTGTTCACCGCCTGCCGCGCATCAATATCGGAGGGCGATTCTCGGATGGAATCGTCGGTGCAGTGGGCGGAATCATGGGTGGAATAGGCGGTTTTACCGGAACCATTCCGACTCTGTGGTGTACCTTGCGCGGCTTTGATAAGGACACACAGCGATGCGTGATTCAGAATTTTAATCTGGCGACCTTGACTGTCACCATGGCGACATATGTATTCACCGGCGCCATTCGTCACGAGATGTTCCCGATGCTTGCCATTGTCGCACCAGCCATGCTGATTCCAACTGTCTTAGGGACGAGGTTATATATCGGCATTTCCGACGCGGCCTTTCGTAAAATAGTTCTCAGTTTGCTAATGGCTTCCGGCATAGCGTTGCTGGCATCTTCATTGCCGAAATTGTTGGTCGGTGTCGGATGACAGATATCTGGATACGCGTAATTGATCATAACTAGTCTTTGATGAACGTAATACATCAATCGTTGAAAAAATCTTTCAGTTCAAAATTGCAGAAAAATTATATGAAAAACTTCCTCCAACAATCGCTCGCTTACCACGCAAGCGGCCGTCCCGGCAAGATTGCCATTGAAGTCACCAAGTCCGTGTCGACGCAAGACGATCTGGCCTTGGCTTATTCGCCCGGCGTCGCGGCCCCATGCCTCGAAATCGAAAAGAATCCCGCCAAAGCGTACGAGTACACGGCC
>DATBRC010000012.1:0-20194 GCA_036560485.1 Burkholderiaceae bacterium | reverse complement strand
GCTTCTGTGCCCACGCAGATTTTCATACAGCGTGGGCACAGAAGCGTGCCCACCCTACTCCTTTATTTAAATTCATCTTGCTTAAACAACTTCATTTAATTTTTTGCCTGACAACGCCGTGCGCACACTGCGGTCCATCCTGCGCGCAGCAAATTCTTCGGTGCCATGCGCCAACGCTTCAACTGCTGCCTTGATCGCCAAGTGGTCGTCGCCTTGCATGGTTTGACGCACAGCTTCGATCAATGCAGCTACTTCTTCACGTTCTGCCTCTGATAGCAAAGTACTGTCGGCATCCAATGCCGATTGCGTCGCCAGCACAATACGTTCTGCTTCGACCTGCTCCTCGCGCAAGGCACGCAATTTCATATCGACGTCAGCCGACTTGAATGAATCCTGCAGCATCTGCGCAATCTCATCATCGCCCAGGCCATATGAAGGCTTGACCGTAATCGATGCTTCGACACCCGAGCGCAATTCACGCGCCGATACAGATAACAAGCCATCTGCATCGACTTGATAGGTAATCCGGATACGCGCAGCTCCGGCCGCCATCGGCGGGATACCGCGTAATTCAAATTTTGCGAGTGAGCGGCAATCGCTGACCAGTTCGCGTTCGCCTTGCACCACATGAATAGCAAGCGCAGTCTGACCATCCTTGAATGTCGTGAATTCTTGTGCGCGCGCGCAAGGAATCGTTGAATTGCGTGGAATGACCTTCTCAACCAGGCCACCCATCGTCTCAATCCCGAGCGACAAAGGAATCACATCGAGCAATAACCAATCATCGCCTGCTGCGCGATTACCTGCCAGCAGATTGGCTTGAATAGCCGCGCCAAGTGCGACTACTTTGTCCGGATCGATATTGGCTAGCGGCGTTGTCTGGAAAAATTCACCGACTGCTTTGCGTATATGCGGCATCCGTGTCGCGCCACCAACCAATACCACGCCATCGATATCATCGACTGACAAGCCGGCATCACGCAGTGCCTTCTTGGTTGGCGTAATAGTCTTCGCGACAAGATGCTTGGTAATTTCGGTAAATGTCGCAGCCGTAATCGTCAGATGTACTTCTTCGCCGGAATTCAATGATGCATCTATATGCGTTTCGGCCTTGGATGACAAAAGCTCTTTGGCTTCACGCGCCTTGACCATCAACACACGCGTGTCTTCGTCCGATAATGGTGCGAGCTTGGAGTGCTCGATGATCCAGCAAAATAAACGATGGTCGAAATCATCGCCGCCCAATGCTGAATCACCACCGGTGGACAACACTTCAAATACGCCTTTGGACAACTTCAGTATTGAGATATCGAACGTGCCGCCGCCAAGGTCATATACGGCGAAAATACCTTCGGATGAATTATCGAGGCCATATGCAATCGCGGCAGCAGTCGGTTCATTCAACAACCGCAACACATTCAAGCCAGCAAGCTTGGCCGCATCTTTTGTGGCTTGACGTTGGGCGTCATCAAAATAGGCTGGCACGGTAATCACCGCACCAACCAAGTCATCACCCAGCGCGTCCTCGGCAAGCTGACGCAAAGTCGCAAGAATTTGTGCGGACACTTCAACCGGGCTTTTCACACCGGCGACAGTCTTCAATTGCACCATGCCGGGTGTATCCAGAAATGCATACGGCAGATTCTCGGCATGCGCGATATCTTTCAAGCCGCGTCCCATGAATCGCTTGACCGATACGATCGTATTTTTTGGATCGGTGGTTTGCGCAGCTTGTGCCTTGTAGCCGATATGCGCATGCCCGTTAGGCAAATAGCGTACGATCGAAGGCAGCAATGCGTGCCCCTCTTCATCGGTCAATACTTCTGGAACGCTGTTGCGCACCGTCGCCACAAGTGAATTGGTCGTACCCAGATCAATGCCAACCGCCAACCGATGCTGGTGCGGCGCGGTGGACATGCCTGGTTCTGAAATTTGCAGAAGTGCCATATTTATTTGCTAATCATTGTGATGCAACGTCTCGCTAATAGTTCGGTATTCAGATCTTAATTATTCAGAGATCAAATCGAACACTCTGGAAACTTCTTCATCAAATTTTTCTAAAAACATTAATTGCCGCACGCACTGCGCGGCTTGCACAAAGTTCTTTGCATCCAGCAATTCACCAATTTGAGCGACTTCCTCTTTGTGAACGGTGCGTAACTCTGCTTCCAGTTTTTCCAATGCGTCGATATCTTTCGCTGCCTTTGCATCATCCAATGCTTCACGCCATGCCATTTGCTGCATCAAAAATGCAGGCGGCATCGCGGTATTGGATTCTGTTTGTAAATCAACGCCATTCAATTCGCATAAATAAGTCGCGCGCTTCAGCGGACTTTTGAGTGTTTGATACGCTTCATTGGCACGCGTTGCCCACTGCATCGCAACCCGCTTTTCTACGCCGGTCGCGCTGGCAAATTTATCCGGATGTGCCTGATTTTGCACTTCGTGAAATGCCTTGTTCAACGCTGTCATGTCGACAGCGAAGGATTGTGGCAAGTGAAAAAGATCGAAGTGGTTTTGCATGCTTATTTATGACTATTTAAAACAAAAGCCTGTCACTACTTCAACAGGCTTGGTAAGAATTTTGGCAGATCGGTGCTGCATTCCTTTATTCCGACCTTCGCCGAAAAATATACTTAAATACGGAAGCTTTCTCCGCAACCACATTCATCTTTCACGTTTGGATTATGAAATTTAAAGCCTTCGTTCAAACCTTCACGCGCGAAATCCAGTTCGGTACCGTCGATATACGGCAAACTTTTTGGATCAACGAATACTTTGACGCCATGCGATTCAAATACACTATCCTCAGATGCGCTTTCATCAACGTATTCGAGTTTGTATGCAAGGCCGGAACATCCGGTCGTGCGCACACCAAAACGCAAGCCAATGCCTTTACCGCGCCGCTCAATATAGCGGCTGATGTGCTTCGCAGCTTTTTCAGTTAATGTGATTGCCATGTTTTTTCCTCAACTCCCCCTTTCAAGGAGGAGATTGGGAGGGGAATAGGTCACTACTGCAGGTTAAACCCATCCCCACCCTAGCCCTCCCCTTGAAAGGGAGGGAATGTTGGTTACGCCGCTTCTTTCGAATCCGCACTGTGCTTGGTTTGATAATCCAGCACCGCTGCCTTGATCGCATCTTCTGCGAGAATCGAACAGTGGATCTTCACCGGAGGCAAAGCCAGCTCTTCCGCGATTTGCGTATTCTTGATCGTCAACGCTTGATCCAGAGTTTTGCCTTTGACCCATTCCGTGACCAGCGACGATGACGCAATCGCAGAGCCGCAGCCATAAGTCTTGAATTTGGCATCCTGGATCACGCCGTCAGCGCCGACCTTGATTTGCAATTTCATCACATCGCCGCAAGCCGGTGCACCGACCATGCCGGTGCCGACGGTATCATCACCTTTTTCGAACGCGCCGACATTGCGCGGATTTTCATAGTGATCGAGAACTTTTTCTGAGTAAGACATTTGGTACTCCTCTGTTAACCCCCTCCCTTTCAAGGGGAGGGTTGGAGTGGGGATGGGTTTAACGTGTTTGCCAGAAACCCATCCCCCTCCTAACCTCCCCCTTGAAAGGGGAGGAACTGTAAATCAATGCGCAGCCCACTGAATCTTGCTGATGTCTATGCCCTCTTTGAACATATCCCACAGTGGCGACAAGTCACGCAATTTCGCGACTTTCTCTTTAATCAATTTGATCGTGAAGTCGATATCTTCTTCGGTCGTAAAGCGTCCAATCGTGAAGCGGATCGAACTATGCGCCAATTCATCGCTGCGTCCCAATGCACGCAACACATAAGATGGTTCCAGACTGGCCGATGTACAAGCCGAACCGGACGACACAGCAATATCCTTGATCGCCATGATCAACGATTCACCTTCGACATAGTTGAAGCTGACGTTCAGGTTATGCGGTACACGATGTGCCATGTCACCATTGATATAGACTTCTTCCATCTCTTGCAAACCCCTGGCGAGCCGATCGCGCAACGCCTTGATGCGAACGAGCTCTTCATCCATTTCCTCTTTGGCGAGTCGGAAAGCTTCGCCCATGCCAACGATCTGATGCGTCGGCAACGTGCCTGAACGCAAGCCACGCTCATGACCACCGCCATGCATCTGCGCTTCAATACGCACGCGTGGCTTGCGGCGCACGTATAACGCACCGATGCCTTTCGGGCCGTAGGTCTTGTGTGCCGAGAAGGACATCAGATCGACTTTGGTCTTTTCCAGATCGATCTTTACTTTGCCGGTCGCTTGCGCGGCATCGCTATGGAAAATGATGCCCTTGCTCCGGCAAAGTTCACCGATTTCGTCAATCGGCTGAATCACGCCAATCTCGTTATTCACCAGCATCACCGATACCAAAATCGTGTCAGGGCGAATCGCTTCCGCCAACTGCTCAACCGTAATCAGGCCGTTGTCCTGCGGCTGCAGATAAGTCGCCTCGAAACCTTCGCGCTCCAGTTCACGCACTGTGTCCAAAACCGCCTTGTGTTCTGTCTTGACCGTGATGATGTGCTTGCCCTTGGTCTTGTAGAAATGCGCGGCGCCCTTGATGGCAAGGTTGTTGCTCTCGGTTGCACCGGAGGTCCAGATGATTTCACGCGAATCGGCATTGACCAAAGCAGCAACTTGCTCACGCGCTTCTTCGACAGCCTTCTCCGCAGTCCAGCCATACATGTGGCTGCGTGAAGCCGGATTGCCGAATTGCTCGCGCAGATACGGAATCATCTTGTCGGCGACACGTGGGTCAATCGGCGTCGTTGCCGAATAATCCATGTAAATCGGAAAATGCGGTGCCTTGATGGTTTCCAACAAGCTTTTTTCTAACGGGGCATTCATACACTTACTCCAATTAAACTGCTACGTGAGGGCGCACCAGCGTCACAACACGTTGCTCTGTATTCTTTTGTTTTTGCTGATCAACCAAATCTTTCAGCGATACGGAATCCAGATACTCAACCATCTTGGCATTCAACGTGGACCATAGATCATGGGTCATGCAGCGTGTGCCGCCTTCGTGATCTGCGCTATGGCAATTTTCCTTGCCGCCGCATTGCGTCGCATCCAGCGGCTCATCCACGGCAATAATAATGTCCGCAACTGTTACCTCTTCAGCACGCCGAGCGAGATTATAGCCGCCCCCAGGGCCGCGCACTGATTCGACGATTTCATGTCGACGCAATTTTCCGAATAATTGCTCCAGATACGACAGCGAAATCTCTTGGCGCTGGCTGATGCCTGCAAGTGTGACCGGACCATTATGTTGACGTAATGCCAAGTCAATCATGGCAGTCACGGCAAAGCGGCCTTTTGTAGTTAATCTCATGAAATATCGACTCCGAAATCAAATGCCGGCTATTAATTACTGTTTAACAACCAGATTTGTTGATCAATTTAGTCAAGTATACCAAACTTGAGTAAATCTGTCAGGTATGGGCTCAGCGACGATTCGGCGATAAAAATAGCAATGAATGCCGATGCGGATGTACTGCTTATTTATTGTTTGTGCAATAGCTTCATCGGACCAAAAAGTGTCTGCATATTCTTATTGGCAATGAAAGATAAATTATACGGATGCTCGGATATCGCTTTTGGGAAGCGTGAATTGGCGGGTAATGTATTGAATTGCTCTGCAACTTTGCCCCACAAGACAAGCGTTGGTGGACTGACACCTTTTTCGCTCGCATGGTCTGCCAATGCGGTAAGGACAACCTGCAAAAACGGTTGCCATGCTTTCGCCTCTTTAAGCGGCGGCACATGTGGACGGAAAACCAGCGCTGCATTCAGCAATAAAAAACCGTGCTTGGTTAAATTCTCCTGCAATTCCGACCGAGTCTGAATAAACGACGAATTGGCAGCACGTGCTTTCTGCGCAACTTGCGCCATCACTTCACCACTCGTTTGTTCAATCGATAAATGTTCGCTCGCCACCAATAACATCTTCATGAAATTGCGTAACGAAGTCGCGCGATTGACCGGTTTCGATAAACCATTTTCAGACCAAAGCACTTCCACCGCGCCATCCATAAAACAGAATCCGGTTGCACTTTCCGGGCGTGGATATGGACCCTCGCCTACCAGCACATAACGCACGCGCTCCAATGGTTGTGCGAACGCTGCAAACACGCGCCCTTCGGTCGGCAGATAAGTATCCTGGACCAGCTCCGGCAAATAGGCTGGGTCCTTCTGCGCCATTGCTTCCAAACCAGCCAACAATGTCGGTCGCCATGTCGTATCAGCCAGATCGAGCATTTTAATAATACTGCCGGGGATTGATTGAGACATCATCAACTGCCCGAAAACGGCACGACATTATCCATGCCGGGTGCGCCAAACAACTGGTTTTTCAATTGATGCAATTGATCGCGCACCTGCGCGGCCTTTTCGAATTCCAGATTCTTCGCATGATCGAGCATCAGCTTTTCGAGACGCTTGATTTCCTTGCTGACCTGTTTCTCGCTCATCGCTTCGTACTTCGCATGTTCTTGCGCGACCTGCAATTCCTCGCGCGCCTCCTGTGGATCGTAGACGCCATCGATCAAGTCCTTGATGACTTTCTTGATCCCGATCGGTGTAATGTTGTTGGCTTTGTTGAATGCAATTTGCTTGTTGCGGCGGCGATCAGTTTCGTCAATCGCACGACGCATCGAATCGGTTATCTTGTCGCCATACAGAATCGCCATGCCGTGCAAGTTACGTGCAGCGCGACCGATGGTTTGAATCAAGCTGCGTTCGGACCGCAAGAAACCTTCCTTGTCTGCATCCAGAATCGCAACCAGCGACACTTCCGGAATATCCAATCCCTCACGCAGCAAGTTAATTCCGACCAGCACATCAAACGTCCCAAGCCGCAAATCGCGAATGATTTCCACACGTTCTACCGTATCAATATCGCTGTGCAGGTAACGTACCTTGATGCCGTTATCGCTCAAGAATTCTGTCAACTGCTCGGCCATCCGCTTGGTCAAGGTCGTCACCAATACGCGCTCATTCTTTTTCACGCGATCGGTGATTTCATCCATCAAGTCATCGACTTGCGAACTGGCCGCACGCACGGAAATTTCAGGATCAACCAAACCAGTCGGACGTACCACCTGCTCGACTACTTGCCCTGCGTGCTGCTTCTCGTAATCGGCCGGTGTCGCGGAAACGAACACCGTTTGGCGCATTTTTCCTTCAAATTCATCGAAGCGCAGCGGTCGATTATCTAGCGCAGAAGGCAAGCGGAAACCATAATCAACCAGATTGGTCTTGCGCGCGCGGTCGCCGTTGTACATACCGTTCAATTGACCGAGCAGCACATGCGATTCGTCAAGAAACATCAACGCGTCTTTTGGCAAATAATCGACCAAAGTCGGCGGCGGCTCGCCCGCTTTGGCGCCGCTCAAATGTCGCGAATAGTTTTCAATGCCTTTGGTAAAACCAATCTCCTGCATCATTTCCAGATCGAAGCGTGTGCGCTGTTCCAAGCGCTGTTCTTCGATCAGTTTGTTCTCTTTGCGGAAAAACTCCAACCGATCGCGCAATTCTTCCTTGATCGTCTCGATCGCACGCAATACGGTCGCGCGTGGCGTCACGTAATGCGAACCCGGATAAACAGTAAAGCGCGGAATTTTCTGCCGGACGCGCCCCGTCAATGGATCAAACAATTGTAGGCTGTCGATCTCGTCATCGAACATCTCAACCCGCACCGCCAACTCCGCATGCTCGGCCGGAAAAATATCGATCGTGTCACCGCGCACGCGGAACGTGCCACGTCCGAAGTCCACTTCGTTGCGCGTGTATTGCATCTGGATCAATCTGGCAATCACATCGCGCTGACTGACTTTATCCTTGGCGCGCAAGGTCAAAATCATTTGATGGTATTCACTCGGATTACCGATACCATAAATCGCCGACACCGTCGCTACAATCACTACATCACGTCGTTCCATCAAGGATTTGGTACACGACAAACGCATTTGTTCAATGTGTTCGTTGATCGATGAATCTTTCTCAATAAATAAATCACGCTGCGGAACATATGCTTCCGGCTGGTAATAATCGTAATAACTGACAAAATATTCCACCGCGTTTTGCGGGAAAAACTCGCGGAATTCGCTATACAACTGCGCCGCCAACGTCTTGTTCGGCGCAAACACAATCGCCGGACGCCCCATACGTGCGATCACATTTGCCATTGTGTAAGTCTTGCCGGAACCGGTCACTCCCAGCAATGTTTGATAGGACAAACCGTCTTCTACTCCCTCCACCAACTTGGCAATCGCCTCAGGCTGATCGCCTGCGGGCAGGAATGGCTGATACAGCCGATACGGTGAATTCGGGAATGTGACGATTTTCGATTCGTCAATTGCACTGGAGACTTGGGATAAATCGGGCATGAATATTGGACCTTTGGTAAAATGGTGTGTTGCAAATATTGTGCTTGGGACAATCCCACGGCAAATATTCATTTACATCCAACTTTTTATGTTATCACGATGAACTCACCTCAATCTGCCTCGCTTTTTACCGCCATCGAAATGGCTCCCCGCGACCCGATTCTTGGGATCACAGAAGCCTATAACGCCGACAAAAATCCCAACAAGATCAACCTTGGGGTCGGCGTGTACTACGACGACAACGGCAAAGTACCTCTGTTGGAATGCGTCAAGAAGGCTGAAGCTTTATTGATGGAAAAACTCGCGCCGCGCACTTACCTGCCGATCGAAGGCTTGGCCGCCTATGACAAGGCAGTTCAGGAACTGGTATTTGGTGCCGACAGCGCGGTAGTTCAAGAGAAACGTGCGATCACCGCACAAGCAATCGGCGGCACTGGCGCGCTAAAGCTCGGCGCTGATTTCCTGCAACGTTTCTCGCCAAAATCACAAGTCTGGATCAGTGATCCAAGCTGGGAAAATCATCGTGCTCTGTTCGAGTCTGCAGGATTTACCGTCAACAATTATCCGTACTACGATGTCAGCACACGCGGCGTCAACTTTGCCGGCATGCTCGGCGCATTGAAATTGATGCCGGCCGGCTCGATCGTATTGCTGCATGCTTGCTGCCACAATCCGACCGGTGCTGACCTGACCGATGCGCAATGGGATGAAGTCGTGCAAGTCGTCACGCAACGTGGTTTAATCCCTTTCCTCGATATGGCGTATCAAGGTTTCGGTGACGGCATTGCAGAAGACGGCAAAGTCGTACGTCAGTTCGCGCAAGCAGGCGGTCCGTTGTTTGTATCGAATTCATTCTCCAAATCATTCTCGCTGTACGGCGAACGTGTCGGCGCATTGAGCATCGTCGCTGTCAGCGCTGAAGAGGCCAGCCGCGTGTTGTCGCAATTAAAGCGTGTGATCCGCACTAACTATTCCAACCCACCGACACACGGCGGACAAGTCGTTGCCACCGCATTGGCCACTCCAGAACTGCGCAAAATGTGGGAAGAAGAACTGTCCGGCATGCGCGTGCGCATTCGTGAGATGCGTCAAGCATTGGTGCAAAAGCTGAAAGCCAAAGCACCTGGTCAAGACTTCGATTTCGTCATCAAGCAGCGCGGCATGTTCTCATATTCGGGTCTGACCAAAGCGCAAGTGGAACGTCTGCGCAATGAGTTCTCGATCTATGCAGTCGACACCGGCCGCATCTGCGTTGCAGCGCTGAATTCACGCAATATTGATATTGTGGTTGATGCAATTGCGAAAGTGCTTTAATCAGGAGTAAAGATAGATAAGCTTTTGAAACTTATTCTTAGAGCAGCTTAAATCCCGGTTTGGTTTTGACAATCATTCCCAAACCGGCCTATAATGCTGCTTCTTTCAATTCCCTGATAGCTCAGTTGGTAGAGCGACGGACTGTTAATCCGCAGGTCCCTGGTTCGAGTCCAGGTCGGGGAGCCAGAATTCAGTAGAACAAAATCAAGCACTTACGAGAAATCGAAGTGCTTTTTTTCCGCCTACAGGCTCCGAAGCCTTTCAAAAACTCGCAATTGCCGGAATTCTGCCGGAATGAAAACATGCAGACCAAGCGTTTAACTTCTAAACGACTGGAGAATCTGGCATGGCATACATCAATCAGCGAGGCACCTACTGGCGCGCAGAAGTACGGCGCAAAGGTTTTAAACCTGTCTATCGTACGTTCGACACGCGCACCGAGGCGCAAAAATGGGCTCGGCTCATCGAATCCGAAATGGACGCAGGTTTGTACGTCGATCGAACCGAGGCAGAACAAACTCTAATGTCCGACGCGCTTAAACGCTATCAACGTGAAATCGTACCTACTAAGCGGCACCCCTATCAGGAAAGCAGGCGGATTGAACGATGGCTAAAAAATGATCTCGCCTTCCGCACGCTGGGAAATCTTCGTGGCGTCGATTTCGCCCGATATCGCGATGAACGGCGTGCCGAAGGGCGCGCAGAGAATACGATTCGCCTGGAATTACAGATCATTAGCCATCTATTCGAGATTGCTCGCAAAGAATGGGGCATGGAAGGACTTGCAAATCCTCTCGACAATATACGCAAGCCTGGTGGAAGCTCATCACGCGAGCGCCGTCTACTGCCAGGCGAATACGAGCGCATTCACGTCCATCTCAGCAACCACATAAATACATACGCTTTGGCCGCCTTCGTTCTAGCAGTGGAAACTAGCTTGCGCCAAGGTGCGCTGTTTAGCTTGCGTTGGGAATGGGTCGATTTCACAGCACACTTAATCAAGATTCCATTGGAAAATCGCGGTCCTAACAATAAAGGCGTCCCGGCAGCTCTTCCACTTTCTTCACGCGCGAGAGCCACATTGAAATCAATACGTCCCAAAGATACGGAGGGAAAAATGGTTGAATATCCTACTGGTCCAATTCTGAATACAACACAAAACGCCGTCGTGTGCATTTGGAAGCGCATGCAAACCAAGCTTGGCATTAACGATTTGCGATGGCACGACTTGCGCCATGAAGCTGCGTCTCGCTTATTCGAGAAAGGGTTGCATCCGATGGAAGTCGCAAGCATTACCGGTCATCGAAGTATGCAGATGTTGAAACGCTACACCCACTTAAGACCAGAGAGCCTGTTATCCAAACTGGGTTAAGCAGCAAGCCTTGAATGGAATAAAGCACCCCGCCGCAAGCAGCGGGGTATTAACGACGCTCTTCAGGCTGCTGGCTTTCAGCCAGCCTTCGCTCCAAGGAGCGGGGAATTCGACCCGAAGAGATTAAAGGCTTCCGCATCAATCTGGCTTTTTACGCCAACGTGCAAAGCCGAAAACTTGATTCAGGTAGCGTACTTTTGCTGATTTCAAAAAATCCTGGTTCTCCAACCAGTTGTTGACATGCTGTTCTATAAATTTTTGTAGGTAATCTGAATTTTTAAAATTCTCGTCTGCCCCTGAATATTCAATTACCCCTTTTTGCCACAAGCACTGATACTGCCAAATAAATTTGTCAATTAATCTTGTTCCATCATTATCAATGGGCAAGGAATAAATGAGCTGATAAAATGTGGGCCAATGATCCTGATATCCAAGTTGGATCTCATCGACCATTGTTCTCCGCAAATCCAACCCGGCATCAGGACTAAACATTTGAAATCCTTCGTCCATCTTGTTATGACTCAAAAATGCGAGATTTTCAATGATGACTGGATGGGCTGGCCGCCCCAGCAGTTTAGCGATGGTGGCTTCAAAGGTTTGAACTGAACCGGCATTGATTGAGCCGTAACGTCCCGAAGAAAAATTTTTGTATTTAAATGAATTGCCAAGGGTTTTGCTCAACGTTTTATCAAGTTCTCGATGAGAAAAATTCCCAACAGTCATTGCTTCATTGATCAACATCTCAGTGAATCGCCCGAGCGCTGAGTGCAATCGTCTACCTTTGTTTTTTTTAAGATTCGACATACTTGTCTCCTATTAATTTGAGGTTTGTACTCAATCCAGATAGAGCCGGATGTCGCTGTTTTACACCAAATTTAATTGCGTGAGTGATGTCGAACGATTGCCAAAATTCCATGCAGAAAATAAAAATAAATGTTTTTAAAATAATGTCGAGCTTTGCAGCATTTGCAGAATTTCTTTTATATTTTTTTGTATCCACTTTTGATAAAAAATAGAAATCAATAGCGCAATTGAGCAGTTATCAAGCATTTCAATTGAAAATTTACGCTCTGCAAACCATTTCCATCAGACTCACATAAATACAACATGAATGATCGTTGCCTGCTGATTTATATAAAGCTGACGAGTGGCAGTTTTTGTAGACTGGCGAGAGGCGAACCAAAGCCATGATTGGAACGATTAATTCACTGTCTGCAATACAGTGGTAGCGGTCAATACCGTTCTTTGCCTGACCGGCTACAATCGGCCAATTCTTGCCGGTGAGGCGACGGGGTTTCACCGGCAGCTTTGCAGCGATTGCCGCCGTTCCATCATGCGCCCAAAGCGAAAGCAGCCTTAATTGAAAAGCAGACGTTCGCGAAAGACTAACATTAGAGGTTACCATCCTGCCGAAGGCAGGCACGGTTGATCGAAAAGTTAAGTCTTCCCTCTGTCATAGTCGATCTAAGTTATGTCCAGCAGAATTTCGAGCTGAGCGGCAAGTTCATTGAACTCTTCACCCCAACCACATTCAATCGCCAACTCCTGAAGATTTGCTGTTGGAAGAAGCAAGACCTTAACTTGACCAGTTGATGGGAAGGACAACAGGTTATCTAAATCACGCAACGCTTCAGCTCGATCACCATACATTCCCCCTTCTCCGCCAGCCTCAACCCTGGCACGGAGTTTTAAAAGAAATTCTCTGGCGAGCGAATCAGTATCCATGAGACCTAACGTCCTAGATAACCAGCTGCGAAGCTGTATGTGTTCATTGTAGTGTTAGGTTGATAGGACATAAACTACGATTGCTAGCGCCCAGGATATGAACGCGCCGAATAGGCAGAAAAATAGGGGCATTGTTGCCCGCTTTGGCCACCAACGAGTAAGCCCGATGTGGCGAGCGATGGCGGAGACAGCATCACCGCCATTAAGAGCCGTGAGTGGCATTGCATTGAGCGCGCAATGCTTGGCGGCAATCACTGACAGCAACACTATGAACCCCGCGTTCCTCACGAAGGCACTGCCTGCGCTTAACAGCGATTGCGCTTTGTCGAGCGGTGACCAGGCACCTGCAAAGAATTGATAAGGAGCCGATGTCATTTCCTCCCATGCCGCCGGCCCAGAAAAACAAATGAGACTACGGCTCCGGCCGCGCACCCAGATAGACAGATGCAAAGTTTCTTTACAAGAGGCTGTTGGTCAAATGCCTTGTGCATCTCGCTTTCCGAAACTTCTGTTTCATTCGTGTCCAAAAACTTGACGTAGCCGCCACTTGGAATCAGGCCGATACGAAACTTGCCCCGACTGTAAAGTGTTGGACCGAACCCTAGTGAAAACACTTGAATTGGGACGCCAAGCATTGCACCTGTGGCGGCTATGGCCATCAAATGAACTAGCACGCAAATAACAAGAACTACGAGAAATGTAACCATATGCTTGCAAAACCTAACGCCGAGCCGACGGCGCCGGCGCCCCGGATGTAATTAAAAGTGAAGTCGTCATTTGGATTCCCCGTCGAGCGTCCTGTTAGGCAGATATGTTGCGTCGCCGGAGATCAATTGAAATGACCTTGTTGCCACCAGCACATTTCGCGTAATCAATAGAAACGGAGGCAAGCCGAAGAATCTCGGTCACGCTTCCGTGCATTCCATTGTTTAATATCATCGCACCGAGGCTAATAGTAAGGAGTTCAGGAAGATGTGGAAATCGAGTGTAGTCTGCCTGGCTCTTATCTCTTAATGGAATCGCGAGCGCTTCAACATGAGCTCTAAGACTTTCAGCGATGTTAAATGTAGAGGGTGCTTTCGATTCTCTAACAACGACTATGTACTCGTCGCTTCCTATCCTCGCACATCTATATGATTCATCAGCTAATTCGTGTTGCAGCAGTGCCGAGATCTGTTCAAGTGCTTGATCACCCCGGATGTGGCCGAAACTGTCGTTGTGCCATTTGAATCTATCGATATCGATATAAATAACTCCAAAGCAATTATCTTTTTGTGCTTCCTCTAGCCAGCTCTCCGCGACGGAGCGTGGCGTGTTGGCGGTTGGCGCCAATGGTTTCTGTTCCTTCGGACTATGCCAATAGTCATCAGACCTGAATGTCGGTTCTAGCTTGGGATTCCAATTCTCGCCAATTAGGTCTTCTACTTGTTTTTGCGAGATCACTTGCCGCGTCGGATTTCTCAGCTTTTGTGAAAACTTTTTGAACCGAAGAATATCGAACGTAACCAAGTGGAAAGTTTCTTCTTGAGCACCTTTTGACGCGTTGCTCTCGATCCAGATGAAGTCTTCGTATTCCAAGACCTTGCCGAATTCCATCGTTGTATCGTTTGTGCATTCATAGACCGCTCGCGCCCAATCAACATCGTCTGAAGAAATGGGGAAATCGCCTGCCCTGTCGTGCTGCGTGACAACACATACGGCCTTTTGATTGCTCAAATAGCCGCGGACGGTGCACTTGTAGATTCGTGAGGTCTTAGTCTCAAAATCAAATTTCAATACGAATGGCACTTTCGCCTCTCTGCCTAACGCGGCATTAGCCAGCACGCCTAAGGCGAGTCGGCGTTGAATAACAAGTTAAGCGACAGACCCTCGTCACGTTGGGACGGTTACTGAAAGTATAGGAACTCGGTTTGCTGCTTAACGCCAAAATGACCGGCGTTTCGCGACCGTGTGCATTGCCGAGTTAAACATTGCTTAATCCTAAGTGCCTAAATGACGTTCAATGAAATCGTAAGCCAAGGACCTTACATCCTCTGGCGCAAGCGAATGTGCAGTCACATTACTCAAAACTGAAAGCCACTTCTCGCGACCTTTAACATCCAGGGCAGCATTTAATATGCGATTCGCCATCCACGTGGTGAGCAAAGTAGGTTTTCTAGTAAGTGATTCTATTAACGACTCTTCATAGCCGCGGATCGCCTCAATTTCATGCACCAATGGCCCAGGAGCACCCAGGTCTTCATCGCAACAACGTTCAATTAAACCAAACATTGCGGGCAGGGCTTCTTCACGATTAGGCAGAGAATCAACTCCTTTAAGAATCTCGTAGAGCCTTTGTATATTCGAAGCTTCCTCAACCGGCTCAAAGGAATTAAGTTCCGTAACAATAAAATGTATATCGTCTGCCATGGGTCTGTTTAGCACTGCATTAACCGGCACGCTTGCGTTCCGGCGTTGAATATCGAGTTAAATCATGAATTTCATTCATGAAGTTTTACAAATTTCAGACTCCGCTTACTGCATAAATTAAGAAAATTATTGATGCAATTCCAGTTAGTGCAGATAAAAATATAAGTGCAAACAAACGACACTTGTAAGCAACCGGAGATATTGTACGGTCAGACGTTCCGCGAAGCTGCACTATGCCCGATCGAATGCTCTTCACGACCTCATACGTCGCCATGCATGACAAAAGTCCAAAACAGAAGGCCACTATTACATTGCTTGTACTGCCCGACGTAAAATACCTTGAGAACCAAAGTACCCCGACTAGAATCGGGACGACATCCGATGATGTGGCGAATTTCCGTTTCATATATGCGCTAACGCTGAAATGACAGGCGCGAAGCGACCGTGTCGATTGTTGAGTTAGAGTGCACTCGTCCATCTTGTGATGAACTGCGGAAAACGTTGGCCTGTATTTTCCATTGCACCGCTACCTGAATCCCATTCATGCACAGTTCCTTCGCCATCTAAACTAAAACAACCGTTGTAGCCAGAAAAGTCATCGCCAAATGAAACAAAGCCTTTTGGCGCGCTATCACTTATTTCCTCAAGTGGGATAAGCCCACTGTATAGCATGTAAGACGCATTGCCTATCTCACCCCAGCCGCGTAAACGAATCCACTCCACGTAATCACGAGGTGCGGAGCCACTTGCTTCAAGTTCCTTAAGCATCAATGAGCTGGCAAATTCCATATGCTCTCTAACGTCTAAATGACTGGCGCAAAGCGACAGTGTCGATTGGCATGTTAAACATTATTAAACCAATCACTCATATATTTCTTTAACTGCTTGAAGTCAGTTATGGCCATCATCTCATCTGCTTCCATCTTTGTAATGACAACTGGAACATTGTAAGACTCAGGCTTAGGTCCATATGGCGCATAGCAGTCCACAATATGTGCGCCACATGCAATACACTGACCGAGAGTAAACTCCACGCCGTCAGCGTGTGCAAGATCATGAGTTCTTTTGAACCCATACCATGAACAGCAGCTTCCAGATTTATTACGAGCCATAGATGTTTAACGCTGATGTGACGGGGTCGCCGCCGCGGCTGTAGATGAAAACGAAGTCATTATTTGCGACTCCCAGTCGACAGTACTGTTAAGTGGCATTTGGTTATTTCTCAATCTGCCCACTCTTGGTTCTCCGGAATCATGACCTTTTCGACCCATTCCTGCAGGCTGCTATAGATGTCAGTTCCCGGCCATGGTAAGCGCTCTTGACTCTTGGACCAAGTGAGATGGACATCTGCAACACGACCAGTTCCATCCACCAGTTCGAAGAGCGCATCGTCACCGTTTCCTCGAGCGAGAAGTCTTACAGGTACATCATAGAGAACATGCCCAGGCGGGACTTCAATCGCCAATTGTCTTTGCCAACTCTCTTTAAAGCGTTCGTCCATCTTTGATGTGGGACACCATGGTTCTAGCCACTCCATCAGTACTCCTTAGACACTTAACGCTGAAATGACCAGCGCACTTGTTCGTCGGTGTCGATTGCCGAGTTAAGGTTCAATTGGAAGCCCTTCACAAATCAAGTACCGTTTTTTCTTGAAAAGACCACGACTTACTGGCACCTTGGATATCTGAATATGTCCAGTAGTACCGAATGTTAATTGAATACTGTCCGGCTGGACAACGCTGATGTTTTCAACCAACGCGTCAAAATACCAGTGACCAATTACCTCATGGTCAATCACCTGGAAATCGGCGTTCAACAGATAGACCGCGATCTTTGTTTGATCGCCTTCAAGTATAAGCAGGCAACGGTCATCAATCTCAAATTGAGCCTTAATACTTCGACCGGCCAGAATCGGCCCCACACCTCTGCCGCCGATGTCGAGCTTGAGCGTGTCGTCACCAATTCTTTGATGTCCAAATTTGTGTATCGGCGTGATCATTGAAATTTAACTTGTTATAAATCGCAAAACTGCGACATAACATGGGCGATTGCGATTTAACACGATAGTAAAACCCTCCCGAAACCCGCATGAATGCTTGGCCTTAGCCATACATTGCGATTTAACACGCGATTAACAAAAACGACAAACCACGCAATACAACAAGGTCACAATGAATGCCAATTTATAACATATCAGCACCAAGCATTGTACGTTCCAAGAATCCCTTGTTACCTTGGAGAAAATTGGAGTCATATGCGAATGTCAGCAATCCGGTCCGTTTCTGCAAGTGAGGTGGCTGTGTCTCCGTCAGCTTCAGACTGGTTGCGGCCGGTCATCAATGTCCACCCAAGGGCAGATCGGTGCCCAAAGCGGAAGTAACATTAATTGAAAAGCGGACGTTCGCGAAAGTAGCGTTGTGTTAACCAGCGTGCTAATGGTATGTCAATGTTGAATACCTTGTTAGAGCTCATACGCGATCTCACATTCAAAACCTTGTGCTGTAAGAGTATCCCGCATTTTTTCAAGTACATCCTTGAATCCAGCTCGAACATAAAAATAGTAGGGAAAGTCCTGCATAGATTCGACAAACACTTCGTAATGATCAGTATCGTTACATACTAGAAGAATCGTACTCTCAACCGAAGAGAACTTATAGTATTCGCCACCGCCAAGGTTTAGTCCGTCACGTAGTTCTACTTTGTAAGCCGGAAGTACCTTCTCAGCCATGTGCTTAGCAAGATCCTCAAAAGGCAAGTCGCTCTTCAAATATAGCTGCATGTTGGAGGCCTAACGATGTTTTAGAGAGTTGCGCGTCAAAATAACGGTCGCATCAACACGTATATTGCAACTATGGTCGCCAAAGCAGAAACAGCGAATAAAAATTTGTACTGTAATGGGTTGCTATGAATTGTTATGGTTTCACCGCTTCGCAATGATATTGATTTGCGCAAGACATAGCATTGCAGCTGAAAGGACAAAAAGGCGATAGCCAAAAATGCACCGCCGATGCGTAACATGGGAAACCACGCGCCGGATTGCAAAGAAGCAATTGCAAGTGCAAACGAAGCGGCAGCCAGAGCGCAACATGTTATCGAAAAGCGGTGAAGAACAGAGACCATGCTTGTTGCCCTCTAACGTTTAAATTCAGCGGCGCGCGTAGCGCGTCCGCTGGAATGATGGGTTGGGCGTCTCGTCGTAAGCGCTCATACCCTGTGCCGAACGAAGCGCAATGCCTCGCGCGTAAGGGAGAGCCAGCTTTCTTCAGACCCTGGGATCAACTCCAGCCATTCCTTCATGAGCCGACCATGGCCCGGATCAAACTGCTGCCCAGCGCCAGACGCTTGTAGCGCTTCGACTTGCTGCTTCGGTAGCTTGATGACGAAGCGCCCTTTTGAAGAGACCATCGCGAAGATCTTGCCGTTGACTTGGAGGGCGGATGAGCCGAACCCCTTCTTGCCGGATGAACCCAAAGTAACACCCGGTTCATCAGCAAGCACAGCAGCTATGGCCGCGAACCGTCGTTGCGTTTCTGTTGGGACGCTCGCTTGGGATTCCGAGTTGTGCATGACCTGTTCCCTTCCGACTCATACCTCAGACAACTCTCAGTACGTTGAGGATAGCAAGAGCCAGAATCACGAGCCACGTCACTGTAGGGCCGACGATGCGGCCGAAAGTGGGTTTGGTTGAATGCCACATGCCCCATACATGTAGCAATCGAGCGGCCACCAACGCGAGGCCGAGGCCATGCAGGGCGATATGGTTGCCACCGTTGATTTCGTACACGAGCATCAATAGGAGCGTAATTGGAATGTATTCAGCAGCGTTGCCATGTATGCGAATCATGCGAAGCATCAATGGGTTATCACTTTGCCCAATGGGAACATCAAGTTTTGCCCTGTGCACGGTGACGTTGATCGCCAACGCCGTCAGGATGATGGCAAGAATGGCGGCATACATGGCAGTGATCGGTACAGGCATAGTCAAAGACCTCAGGTGAAATTTAGAGAGCGCGCGATCAACTTATTGACGCCCAACGTGTTAGATAACCAGCTGCATAGCTGTCTGTGTTCATTGTGATGTTGGATCTCACTATGAGCAACCTTCTATTAGCTGAACGGAATCTGCGGTGCCGACATAATACAAGCTTACCTTCCCATCAGTAATTTCGAACGTCAATCCGCGTTTGCCGTCAGCAGAGAACATCCGCAAATACGAGCCTTCAACGTAAGCGTGCGGCTCGCGCTTGATTCTGGCTCCATATGCATGAAGCACAGCAGACTCCTTGTCACCGACACCAATGCCAGAAATAGTGTTCATGCCTGGCTCAGCCAAGTCAATACGCACGAGAACGCCGTCGTAAAACATGAGATACATGCCTTTTTGGCTCGTAATATCTGTCTGAAAACAGCGACCTGAGGGGTCTGCTCCCGGCACCGACGGTGGGGCAATGATCTCGTGCAGAAGTTGATTTACATCATTAATTCGCATGCCGATTTTCAGCGGACCGGCTCCGTTGAACCCAACCGACCAAACATCAGTGGCGTGCGAACTTTTTGTTGCAATCAGCAGCACAAAAAATAATAGTCGCAAGAATAATTTCATTGTGAGTTCCAACGCCGAGCTGACCGGCACGCTTGCGTGGCAGCGTCCAGCGACAAGTTAAGTTTGCTTTTCATACCGGCTCACCAAACTTCAACAGATTGCCGTGTGGGTCAATAACGTAAAGCTCCTTCATTCCCCACTCCCGCACAACAGGCTCCTTTATATCCAGTCCATTCGATACGAACTCCTGGTACAGCTTCTGCGTATTGGCACGTATATAGCAGGAGCTATTTTCCGCAAGGTGACGGTCATCACCACACGGCCAAAAGTGAATTTCACATCCATCACGGCTTACAATTGCATAGTTTGGATATCGGCCAACTTCCCTGAATCCAAGTTTTGCCGTGTAAAAATCAACTGACTGCTGCAAGTCTAGT
>DATBRC010000011.1:0-45412 GCA_036560485.1 Burkholderiaceae bacterium | reverse complement strand
CATGACTGTTAGCGATACGATGATTGCAGCAGAGACTGCAAAATTATCGACAAAAATGCGCATTAAAATTTCATTGAATAATCTTGTAATCATGTGGCCACCACTTCCGAGGAATCTGACTTGTCGTTACTTGCGATAGCTGCGGGTAAACCTTTGGGCGGCGGCGGAGTTGTACGATGGCCATTACCCCAATCCAACGGCATTTCTACCCAAAAGCCTTTAACTTTTGATCGTAATGTAGAAGTGGCCTTTGCCACATCATGCGCCATGTATGTAATTGAATTCGAATACATCGAATCAGTGCTTGGCTGCTTTACGATTGGGCTCGTGGAGTTACCAGTATTCGATAAGTCAATACTTTCTGATTTCATGTATGTTGCTTGAAGCGGAGGAGCACTGGCATAGTTGCGTTCATTGCCTCTGCCTGGAATAAGAGGGTAAGCGTGTTCTCGTCCCTCAGTCAACGTTTTAAAATTGTTGCGAGGCGTATGCAGAAAAACCTCGTTATAGGCTTCGCGATTCTGCTGCGCCAATTGTTGAATGCCTTTGATTGTCGCAGCCGATAACGGTTGTTCAATATTGATTCCATTTGGCGGTGCATTTTCCTTTTGTACACCTGTGGTTTTCTGATCTACCAACATTCCCAGATGCTTCTTCATCTGGTTCATGCGTAGATCACGGGCAAACTTGCGAGTGTTGATTTTCAATCCTTGGCCTACTTCTGTTACCTTAGCCTCTGCAGTATCTACAATGACTGCTGCTAACTCAGTATCGCCATTCCCGTTCAAACTACGGTCATTGATATTCGCACTCCCAATAATGGCAACTGCATCATCGACTATCATTAATTTGCTATGGACATAAATCATTTCGGTAACCATATGGGTACCAGTATTGCCATAGTTACGCAGATTGAGAATCGTTAGATATTCTCGCCATTTATCTTGCATGCCATGTTTCTGCAGTAACGCGTCAATCTCCTGTTTGGTAGATAGCTGACTTTGAAGGCTCCATGCTTTACGGTTTTTTGCAACCAGTGTGGCATTGATTCGATTGATGAGGCTATTTCTCGCACGTTTTGTTCCTTGCAAAGCCCACCATGCTTGAGACTTGGTACTGTCTTCCTCCAATTTCCCTTCAGGATGTTCAGGCAATACCAACCATACATGAAATGGTTGGTCGCGATATATCGCCTGACCAATTGCAGTGGCTAACTCGGCGATAATAGGATTGTTCGATGGAGCTGAAGTGCCAAATTGATCCGCACCGCAGTCGGACATAAAAAATTGATTTTCTATGTAGATGAATCCATGTGCCGAACGGATGCAATTGATCATCGCATCAAGAATGCTCGTCTGATGATTGCTTGTCCATTCCTTGCGAGCAGTTTGCACTATTTTTCGCCGCTTCGGGTTGGATTGTTTCCAATCGTCATTCACGTATTGGTGGCGGTCGTCCCATAGTTTCAATTCATCCTGTAATTGTTTGGACGAAACGGACCGGCAAATTTGTGCGTTGACCGTGCCCTCGCCATCCTTCAATGGATCGACTAGGTAGTCTGCGCCTTTGGCTTTTTTGAACCAATCAATTGTTAACCCTTCATCCAGAATATTCGAGTCCTTTCCAGCGAAGCTATTCCAACGCAACACAAAATTGACGAACACATCAAATGCGGCAGGCCCCTTTACATGCAAACCGACGTCTTGCCATGGTTGGCGCGGTTGAAAACGTTCATCAAAGATTCTGCCGTCTTTGTCATAAGATGTTTGAAAACCTGGTTTGCCATTGATTTCCTTAGTGAGCTTTTTCTCGTCTTCCGTTAGTCCACGTGCTGGGCTGAGTTGTTGATTGTAGGCGTCATTAATAATGCGTTGCTTCGGGTCAATGACGACATCGAACGCATTGGTGTCCCAACGACCATATGCCAAATCAAGCCCTCCTAAAAAAGCGATTTGTCCATCAACCACAACTGACTTTTGATGATGAGAGAACAAAACTCCGCTCTCACGACTCACTGTGCTTCGCCCCGTGTTGGGATTTTCCAGTAGCACGCTAATTGAACCTTTTCCCTTTGGCAGACTGAGTAATTTATGCTGCGTTGTGTCGTCATGGGTATCTAGTGCATATCGGATTGAGTCGTACAACATTACCCGGATATGAACTCCACGCTGCAAAGCATCTGCAAGAAGTTCTGACAATCGTCCAGGATGACCATCTACCCCACGCTTTTCAAGCTCCACGTCATAATCTAATTCCCAATCGGTGATAAGAATAAAGCTCTTCGCTTCTCGAATCGCCTTTGCGACTGCCTCGAAATAATCGCGTCCGGTCGTATAAGCTTTGCAATCGTTCTTATATCGAGGAAATGCAAAAGGCTGTACCAAATCAAAATACTGACCTGTAATATAAGTCAAAGTATCTTTAGTAAGTTGAGCTGTGTATTGATCGGCTGACATGTTTTTAGAGTGATGGTTTTTAACAGGCAACGTAAAATTTAGAAATCAATATTTTTCTTGAGCTGATTGACTTCACTGACTTCCCCATCTTTTCTCGCAAGCTCCTGAATGAACTCATGGTATGTTTGATTAACGCCTTGCCCATTTGGCGTGAAGTTAAGTGCATCCATGACGCGATGTGGATTGGGTTGCTGTGTATCGGTCGTCCAATGTGCGACTGTGAGCGGAATTGCTGTAAGGCCGTAAATACACCAGATGCGTTTTGGTTGACGGCTCACTTGCGCGAACAGTTCTTGCTGCTGATTCTTCGTAAGATCAATTTTGCCGCTGCCAGGAACTATCCCTTGGCAAATCACACGTTCCCAATGATCTTTACCGAATATCGCAGGATTGATTGCACCGGTATCGGTTAGAGGATGTATTTCGGAATCGACTAGGACAATTTTCCATTCAATTCCGGCTGGCACCGCTCCGTGCATCCCCGGAATATCCTGCAGACTTAATTCAAATTTTGCCTCGCCTAATTGTGATGCAGGCATCACAGGCAACGCATAACTCTGACTGGTCGGTCCCGTAAAACTCTTGGAACTGGACTTGATTGAAAGCAGTCCTGGGCAAGCAAATGTGATGTTGCCGCCATCAATCGTCAGCGATGCACCGCCTTCCACGCAAAGCGTAATGCTCTTGGCTGCTGCAAAATCGAGATGGCTGTTGGCCGAAATCATTTTCAGCAAGTCTTTGGAAGCGAACGTCATCGTGTCGCTTTGCGCTTGCAAGTCCACGTCGCCTTGTCCTGCATACAGTTTGATGCCTGTATCGCCTTCGCCCGCACTGACTGCTCCTGCCAGGATG
The DNA here is from genome assembly GCA_036560485.1 of Burkholderiaceae bacterium. Lineage (GTDB taxonomy): Bacteria > Pseudomonadota > Gammaproteobacteria > Burkholderiales > Burkholderiaceae_D > DATBRC01. Next base: position 42,104 of record DATBRC010000011.1, on the reverse strand, counting down.
CCGATCGCTTGGCCGCTATGCATGGTCATTGCTTCGCCGACGGCGACATTGGTATCGCGTCCGCTGGCGAAGTGTGCGGCTTCTCCGGCTGCATAGTGCAAGCCATCCGATGCAGTCATGCCCAATCCTGCTTGTGCTGCGACGGTAATAATCGGTGCTGTGCTGTGCGGGATTTTTTTGTCGCCGCCATCTTCGCTGCCGTCTTGTGCGCTGACTTGGCCGGAAACTTTTTTCAGCATGGCGGCCAGTGGCGGCAATTTGTCATCCAACGCGCTTTCGCTCTTGCCCTGATTCAAAGTCTTGTCGCCTTTTGCGGCAATCATTTGTACCGTTTGATGCGTTGTGGCGGCGCCGTTGAAGGTATCGGCAAATCCTTGCGCTTGTTTGAGTAATGCGATGCCGGCTGTATTTTCGCCTGCGGGTTCCGGTTTGCCGTCCGGTGCGGTGCCGTAATAGGTAGTTATCAGCAAACCTTTGCCTGCGCGGATGGCGCCGTATGCATCGGTGCGCATTTCCCAGCCGGTACCGCGGAAGCTGCCGCGATAGTTGTCAGCTTGATGGATCATGTGACCGAGATTCAATTGTGTGCCGGCGGAGTCGGTCGCCAATTGGGTACGCAAGCGTCCGGTGGTGTCATCAAATACCAGTTGATTGGATTGGTTTGCCAATCCATCAGCACCGTGCGCGACGCTCTTGAAGCCGGATAGATAACCAGCATGACCGTGTTCACCCGCTGCAGCGCCGTGCCATGCAGGCGATGCGCCATTGCCGATCTTGTTGTCTTGTCCGGCAGGGCCGTGATCTTTTGCGGCGGCGAAAGCGGATGAATCGTCCTGACCCTGGCCGTTGTACAACACGCCGTTGACGATCGGGCGATCGATATCGTTGCCGAAGAATTTGACCAGCACTTCCTGCCCGATGCGTGGAATGAATTGCGCGCCATAACCCGGACCGGCAAACAGTTGTGCGACGCGTACCCAGCACGTATTGCTTTCCCCTTGTTGCCAATGATAGCGAATGCGGATGCGGCCCAGCGCGTCAGTGTGCACAGTGCCGGCGTCGGCGGTGCTGCCATCAGGGCCGACTACGATTGCAGTTTGCGGGCCGAGTGCGGTTGGCTTCGGATTGAGTAGAGCACCGGTGCCATCTTGCAGAGCAGGGCGCCATGGAATATCGGAGCGAATGCTGGTGAAGCGATTGGCATAGCCGGTTGTTTCTGCTTGTTCCAGCAATTCATCCCATGATGTTTCGGATAGATGGGCTGACGCGATTGTCTGGTTTAATGGATGAGCCGTTGCAGTCTGTGTGCCATGGCGAAGATCGAATCCGCGCACGCATTGCGGCGCATGCAAACCATCGTTGCGCCATGATGGTCCCGATTGATCGGCTTCATGAGTAGGTGATGTGCCAAGGCGCGTTTGCAGATTGTTTTTTAATCCGGAAGGTAAATTATTCACGCCCGCATGCAACACACCCATTAATGCGAAGCGATGCTCTTTTGGCGCACTACTGGTTTGGCCCAGCAATGCGATGGGATCGAATGCGCTTTGCGTCAACTCGAATACCGTGCCTGGGCGGAAAGTGCGCACCGTGCTTTGGCCGAACCATGTCTTGGTGCGGCAATCGGCTGCTTCGCGCAGGATGCGTACATAATGTTCAGCTTCGTCTTGCGTGCTGAACGGGTAAATGCCAAGCCAGTCGCATGATTCGATTTGCGGCGCTTCTTTATTGACAGTCGGGTGCACAGTTGGCAGCGAAGCGGAAATCACGCTCTTGGATTGATAGTCCCAACCGGAGATCGTCGTCAGTTCTGCTTGTGAAATACGTTCTGCGCCCATTTGCTGAATGGTGTCTTGTACTTCGACTGCGGCATTGCGATGGAAGCGAATGCCTTTGCCACCATTGGCATGGCTGGAAGAATAGTCTTCCGTGAATTGCGTCGAGTCGGCAAACAGCACCAGACGTTGTTTGGACAGACTGCCGCCGCTGTCATCTTCTTCAAAATAAAACCCGATGCCTTCTTCGGCCAGAATACGCGTCAAGAACGCGTAATCAGTTTCACGATATTGGCAGCAATAACTGCGGATGCGGATCTTGGAAAGGAAGTTTTCTACATCAGAAGTAATGCGCCAGTTATTGCGCGGTGCATCGCCGGAAAGCACTTCCTCGATAATTTGAAGGACGGATTTTTCCTGAAACACGCGAGACGTTCTGCGTTGGGTAGCAAGCCACAACCAAGGCACCATCGTTAATCGATATCGTGCCAATCCGCCATCAGAACCCAATTGTGCAGCTTGCGAAACCCAACCAGTACGCGTGTTGTAGGTGCCATCGGCCAGTTTTGTTTTAAATGCTATTTGTTGACCAAGCAAACTTTTCAGCTCGATATGCGTATCGGTGGAAAGGCAATTGATCTGGAATTGATATAGACCAGAAACTTCTTCTTTAGCAACGAAATTTTCAACGATAAGTTTGTCCGAACTTAGCGGTGTATCGATATCGTAAAGGCGTGTGTCAGACGAAAAGCTGACAAGCTGGCTGATGAGGCTACTTATACTTTGAATTGCCTCTAACATTAGGAAGTAGTCTCTCGCTTGGTTGGAGTTATGTTATTTCTTTATCAACATATTTAATCATGATATTAATTAATTGGCAACCAAAATCTCATTGCTTTGATGTCAAATTGCTGCAAATGAACATGCCAGATAGTTGCTGCCAAGATATCGGCTAATGAATAGAGAGAGGAGCAGGTACGATCAGGCTAAGGAAGGATTGAATTGGGATGAAACAATATTCAGGGTTGCAGTTTGGCATCGCAACCTTGAATAGTCGATTGAGCCTGGTTGTTTAAAACGGTCCGACATAATCGCGTTTGCCCAATTCGACACCATTGTGGCGCAAGATTGCGTAAGCAGTGGTGACGTGGAAATAAAAATTGGGCATGGCGTAGTGCAGTAAATAATGCAGACCTTTGAAGTGCAGGGTATTAGGGCCAGCCTGCGCTGTAATATCGCGCTCTTCGCTGCCATTGATTTGTTCAGCCGTGAGCGTGTCGATAAATGCGAGCGTCTTTGCGATCCGCGCTCTCAGTTCATCAAAAGTTTGTTCGTTATCTTCATATTTTGGTACTTCAACGCCTGCCAAACGTGCGCAGGTTCCTTTGGCGAAATCAGCAGCAATCAAGACTTGGCGACGCATGGTAAACATGTCGGGGAACAGGCGTGCTTGTATAAGAGCATTGTGTTCTATTTTCTTCTCATTGGCATGCGCTTCAGCCTTATCAAGAATCGCACTTAAACTGCCGAGGATATGTTTAAAGACGGGAACAGAAGCTGTGTACATCGAAATAGAAGCGGAATGGGGCATGGCGGTCTCCTGTTGAAATGTGCAGTGATCATAGCAAGCGGTGCTGTTTTTTGCAGAGGCGCTGGATGAGAGCGTCAAGCTTGAGACTGTCAATGATTACAATAGATCATTTAATCGTTGGCGCAAATTGCAATTGAGTTGCCAGTTTTTTCGTTCCGGATTGCTGATTGCTTGAGTTTGCAATTCCGAATCGTTTTTTTCTACTTGTGCCGTCAAGAGTCGGTTAGCCACTTTAACATCAGGCAAAACAGTTCCGAAGAACGCAACGATGTCGCCACGCTGAATCAAAAGCGTAGGGAAATTTTCAACATCGATATCGCCGACCACATCCGCTTGGTCTTCAATATCGATCCAGATGAAATATTTGTCTGGATGATCTGCTGCCCATGCATCGAAACTGGTGCGATAGTTACGGCAGGCATCGCACCATGCGGCGCATAGGCACGCTACAACCCAACGGTCGTTATTGAGCAATTCCGCAATTTGTTCGCGGTTGTCATTTTCAAGAGACAGGCTTGGCATGGGCGTTATTTTACTCTGCCATCAGGCAATGTAATTATCTTCTTTCGCAAAGTGAAATATCCAGGCCGGCACGGTAAAATGCGGCATGCCCACGATTATCGCCATTGAAACCTCATCCGAACTTGCGTCAGTTGCGTTGTTGCGCGACGATCAAATGCTGACGCGTGAAGCGTCCGGCTTGCAAACGCATTCGCAAACCGTTTTGCCAATGCTGCAAAATTTGCTGGCAGAAGCGGGTATCAGCTTGGCGCAATGTGATGCAATTGCATTTGGCGCCGGGCCTGGTTCGTTTACGGGTGTGCGGACAGCTTGTGGTGTTGTGCAGGGATTGGCATTCGGAGCTGATTTGCCGGTGGTTGCAGTATCGACACTGGAGGCAATGGCACAAGCTTGTCGCGACAGGTCTGGTGCGACGGATGTGCTGGCCATATTGGATGCTCGCATGGGTGAAGTGTATTGGGCGCAGTACCGCTATCTCGATGGATGGCAAGTGGTGATTCAACCCAGCTTGTCATTACCATCGGCAGTCTTGCCGCTAGGGCAGGTTGTCGCTTGCGGTAACGGATTGATTGCTTATGCTAACGACTTCGAGCCATGCACTTTTGCAAAAAATGCTGTGCCAAATATCATGCCTCATGCAGAACAAGTTGCACGTTTAGCGCAAGTTGCATTCAAACTTGGCAATACGGTTGCAGCACAAGATGCGCAACCATTTTATTTGCGCAATAAAGTTGCGTTGACCACCAATGAACGAGCTTTAAAAGCAACCAAGGTGACGGCGTGAGTTCAGTTCCTACTTCAAGAGCATCGGGAAATTCCACGTTTACGTATTTTTCACGGATGACAGTGGATGATCTGGATGAAATTCTGCTAATCGAGAACGATGTCTATCCTCACCCATGGACGCGCGGGAATTTTCTGGATTCATTTTCGAGCGGTTATGAAACGTGGACCTTGCGCGATGAGTCGGGCATGTTGGCAGGATATTTCCTGGTGATGTTGATCGTTGATGAAGCACATTTGCTGAATGTCTCGGTACGCGCCGATTTGCAAGGCCAAGGCATCGGTAGAAAATTATTGGATAAAGTTGTTTCACTTGCGCAGGAGAATGGCATGAGTTCAGTGCTGTTGGAAGTGAGACCGTCGAATGTGCAGGCATTAGCGATATACAAGCGTTATGGATTTACGCAAATCGGTTTGCGCAAGGGATACTATCCGGATGCAAACAATGCACGTGAAGATGCCATTGTGATGAGGCTGCCTTTATGACGTCTACAGCAAATCGTAGGGAAATTTTTCTGGCAGAGATGGGAATAGGTCCCGTCTGGCAGCGGCGCGATGCCAGTGAGAATTTACCCGGACTAGATCAGAAAATTCCGTTAAAGAGCGAGTCAGAAATTTTGCCTGTTTCCTCTGCCTCGCCGAATGCAGATGATGTGGCAACAATGGATTGGGCACAATTGAGGGCGGTTGTAGCCGGATGTACTAAATGTGATTTGTGCCACGGACGTACTCAAACAGTATTCGGCACCGGCGATGTCAAGGCAAAGTGGCTCTTCGTCGGTGAAGGTCCCGGGCGCAATGAGGATTTGCAAGGCGAACCATTCGTCGGTCCAGCTGGCAAATTGCTCGATAATATGCTGCTTGCGATGGGACTCAAGCGTGGTATCAACACTTATATTGCCAATATCGTCAAATGCCGGCCGACCGGCGCAGATGGCCGTGATCGTCCGCCGACACCTGAAGAAAGTGCAGCTTGCATGCCTTACCTTGAACGGCAAATTGCATTGATACAGCCGACTGTGATTGTCGCATTAGGTAAAACGGCGGCGGTGTCACTGTTGGGGGTGGATGCAAATGCTTCGGTAGCACAGCTGCGCGGGAAGGTGCATCGATTTGCAGATTTACCTCTCGTCGTGACTTACCATCCGGCTTATCTGTTGCGCAAGCTGGAAGACAAGAGCAAGACATGGCGTGACCTGTGTCTGGCAATGAGCACCTATGCCGCCCGCTCTCAATCAACTGACTGAATCTTTTCAAGCGCAATTTCATCGGCGCTGGAATCACCTGAGTAATCCGCATGTGCGCGCGTTGGCGTGGTTGCTGGATTCACCTGATTTACTCGATGTGCATGCGTCCCAATGGAGCGGAAAAATTGGAACCTTGGTAGATCGCAACGTATCTGCAACGCATGACTGGCTTGCAGCATTGGATCGTGATCCGACGCAATTGCAAGCAGCCATTGATAAAGAAAGACCGACATACCGGTTGGGATATTACGCTGAAAGGCTGATGACTTTTTATTTCCAGCAGCAAGGAACGTTGATTGCACACAGCGTGCAAGTGCAATCATCCGATAACGGTACGGTAGGAGAATTTGATTTTTTATTACGTGACCATGATGGATTAGTGCATTGGGAATTTGCGACCAAATTTTATTTGCTGGCCTCCGACGAGACGGGATCCACTTCAAAATGTTTGGTCGGCCCGAATCTGGCAGATACGCTGAACGCAAAAATGCACAAAATCCTAGAGCAACAATTATTGCTTGCTCAACATCCCGCTGCGCAAATTCATTTGCCGCAACCAGTGACATTTGCCCAGGCATTAGTGAAGGGCTGGCTGTTTTATCATGGACCGAATCGCGATCAAAGCGCAGCGCAAATCATGGATGGCATTTCTATTGCGCATTGCCGCGGTTTCTGGTGTCGGGTATCAGAATGGAAATTAGGAGAAAAGAAACGCGCCATTATTTTGCCAAGGTTGAGGTGGTTGGCACCGGCAAAGCTACCATTTGTCCAAGTGCCGGATAGCGAATCTTTTCAACAGAAAATCCGGCAGCATTTTGAAAATGAAGATGCCCCGTTGTTGGTCGCTATTCTGGACCGGTATAACGATGATGCAATTGAAATCGATAGGGGATTTATTGTTTCGGACGATTGGCCTGCCAAGGCAAAAGAATATTTGGATCGTGTGAGCTTGGCAGATTCCAGCTAGATACCGCAGCAATAATTATGGGCAATGTTTTTCTTCGCCGATCAATGCGAGAGAGTCGTGTTCAAGCTGATTCGCTGCATGTTTGCGCATCATGAAATACATCGTTCCGGATACAAACAAGCCAAATAAAACAATGACAAGATTGGTCGGCAAGTTCAGCATGATCATTAGTGCATACAATACCAACATTGTCAGTACTGACAGGTTTTCATTAAAGTTTTGCACTGCGATGGAATGGCCTGCACTCAATAAAACATGTCCGCGATGCTGCAGTAGTGCGTTCATCGGCACCACAAAATAACCTGACAGGCCACCAATAATCATTAACAAAAGATAGGCTAACCAGACTGTGTGAACCATTGTCATCGATATCACGACCATGCCCATCACGATTCCCAAAGGCATGACTGTCAGCGATCTTTTAAGCGGGACAAATCGGGCGGCGCCAACGGCACCCAGCGCAACGCCAATTGCGGTTATTCCCTGCAAAATCGGTGCATTATAAGTAGTCATGTGCAAAGAGCTTTCTGCCCATTTCAGCACGATGAATTGCAATGTGGCGCCTGCGCCCCAAAATAATGTGGTGACGCCAAGTGAAATCTGACCAAGCTTGTCTTTCCACAGTACCGCATAACAGTTTGCAAAATCAGCAATGAGCTTGATGGGATTGCGTTGTTGATGAGGATAACAAACGTTGGTAATCGGGATATGCAGGTTAAACAGTGCGGCAATCAAATAGAGCAGCATAATGATCGACAGCGCAGCTTCGATCGGTGTATTGATGCCAGTATCGATAAAGGGGATATCGATACCCAACAAGGCAGATGAGATGCGTGGATTACCTAAAGCGCCGCCTATTACTACACCCAGAATGATGGATATGACTGTTAATCCCTCAATCCAGCCATTTGCAGCAACCAATTTTTCAGGCGGAAGAAGTTCAGTCAGGATGCCATATTTTGCTGGAGAATAGGCGGCAGCACCCAATCCCACCATGCCATATGCAACCAATGGATGGACATCAAAAAACATCAGGCAGCAACCGAATATCTTGACCAGATTTGAAATGAACATGACGCGGCCTTTTGGCATCGCATCAGCGAAGGCGCCGACAAAGGCAGCCAGCAGTACGTAGGACAGTACAAAGAATAATTTAAGCAGCGGCGTCATCCATGCCGGTGCTTTCATGATGGTGAGTACTGCGATGGCAACAATCAGAAGTGCGTTGTCGGCAAGCGAGGAAAAAAACTGCGCCGCCATGATTGTGTAAAAGCCGCGATTCATTCGCATGTTTATCTATTACAAAAAGTCTCTAAGTTGCTTTATACCATGAAAATATGACGAATCTGTAAATTTCATCGATCCCGTTTTTGTCCTGTCCGGTAAAATGCGAGTGTGATTGCAGTTCAATCATTTAATTCAGAATATTTATTGTACCCATGCCAAGACCACTTACAGCCACGATTGATTTATCTGCTTTACAACACAACCTCGCAGTTGCACAACGTTGTGCACCGCAATCTAAAATTTGGGCGATCGTCAAAGCCAATGCATATGGGCATGGTCTGGAGCGGGGCATGCGCGGTTTTAGTGCGGCGCATGGTTTGGGCCTGATCGAAATCGATGGCGCGGTCAAGCTGCGTCAGATGGGTTGGCGAAAGCCGATCCTGCTTTTGGAAGGTTGTTTCTCTCCATCAGATTTGACGGTAGTCGCTGAACATCAGCTGGAAATCGCGATTCATTGCACGGAACAAATCGAGATGCTGGAAAAGGCCAAGCTGACATCTGCCATCGATATTCATCTTAAATTAAATAGTGGAATGAACCGTTTGGGTTTCAAGCCCGAAGCGTATCGCGCTGCCTATACCCGACTACGTGCACTGCCTGCAGTACGCAACATCAGTTTCATGACGCATTTTGCTAACTCGGAAACTGGTAGCAATGCCGTAATGCCATTGGCTGAACAAGTGCGCCGTTTTAATGTGGCGACCGAAGGCTTGATGGGCGAACGCAGTATGTCGAATTCCGCGGCAGACTTGTTACATCCGGAAGTCGCAGCCGATTGGGTGCGTCCCGGCATCATGTTGTATGGCGGCACGCCGGGCAACAAGACCGCGCAGGAATTTGGTCTGCGTCCGGCGATGACGCTTGCCAGCGAGATTATTGGTATTCAGGATATTGGCAAGGGCGATGCGGTTGGTTATGGCAGCCGCTTTGTCGCTGACAAGCCGATGAAGATCGGCGTGGTTGCATGCGGTTATGCTGACGGCTATCCGCGCCTGGCCCCGACCGGGACGCCGATCATTGTTGACGGTGTTAAAACTCGCATTGTCGGTAATGTGTCGATGGATATGATTACGGTGGACCTCAGCACGATTCCGAATGCACGTGTTGGAAGCAAAGTGACAGTTTGGGGTGAAGGTTTGCCGATAGATGAAGTGGCGCAATCTGCCGGCACGGTTGGGTATGAGTTGATGTGTGCGTTGGCGCCGCGGGTGCAGGTTGTTGAGCGAAAAACCTAAATTAGGAAGAAAAATGTCACGCCAAGGAATGATCGTAGCAAAACAATATGCAGAACAACTTCCTATTTTTTCTAATAAGGGGGAAGCGGAACAGAATTTGTTGACTCAACGTGATGCAACGCTTTTTGAGTTTATTTCCGAACACAGTGCCGCACTTGGGCTCAATTTTTCAATTGAAAGTCTTAAAGAATTAGAGGCATGGTATTTTCAGATGAGACGCCCCGATTCTGGTGGAACCGGATATTCATTACCACACGCAATAGGATTTTACTTCGGCGAAATTCTTTGTCGAAACTATGGCTTTAAATGGACCGTTGAAGAGTTTGTTTTCAAGAAAATGCAATATGAAATTGGTGTAACCAAGAATCGACTGACTATCATGCTCACAAAAGGAAAATGTCCAAAAATTGATGGAAATAAACGGATGCAAAGCTTATGGCGCGAGTGTAAAAGTTATGCAATTTAAAAATGGAATTGTCTATTGATGGCCAAACCTAAAACCAATTACACCTGCACAGAATGCGGTGGCGTCACCAACAAATGGGTCGGCCAATGCCCATCCTGCGGACAATGGAATACCCTGGTTGAAACGGTGATCGAAGCAGTCGGCAACCGTTTTTCCAATCAGCATCAAGGACTGGCGCAGACGTCGCCGGTTCTCACATTGTCGGATATCGAAGCGATCGATGTGCCACGCTTCACCACCGGCATCGAAGAATTCGATCGCGTCTTGGGCGGTGGCCTGGTTGCCGGTGGTGTCGTGTTGATCGGTGGCGATCCGGGTATCGGTAAATCGACTTTGCTGCTGCAAGCATTGGCAAACATGTCGCGCGTTAAAAAAGTCTTGTATGTCAGCGGCGAAGAATCAGGCGCGCAAATCGCATTGCGTGCCAAGCGCTTGGCCGTTGATGCCAAAGAATTGAAACTGCAAGCTGAAATCCAGCTTGAAAAAATTCTGAAGACGCTGGTCGAGCACAAGCCGCAAGTCGCAGTCATCGATTCGATCCAAACCATGTATTCCGATGCGTTGACTTCCGCGCCGGGTTCGGTTGCGCAAGTGCGTGAGTGCGCTGCACAGTTGACACGTGTCGCCAAACAATCCGGTATCACCATCATCATGGTTGGTCATGTGACGAAAGAGGGCGCGTTGGCAGGGCCACGCGTGTTGGAACATATCGTCGATACGGTTTTGTATTTTGAAGGCGACACGCATTCCAGTTTTCGCTTGGTGCGTGCATTCAAGAACCGCTTTGGCGCAGTCAATGAGCTGGGCGTATTTGCGATGACGGAAAAAGGCTTGAAGGGTGTATCCAATCCTTCCGCACTATTCTTGTCGCAGCACGATAACCAGGTCGCCGGCTCATGCGTGATGGTGACGCAAGAAGGCACGCGGCCTTTGCTGGTTGAGATTCAAGCGCTGGTCGATGCATCGCATGCGCCGAATGCACGGCGTTTGTCGGTTGGCCTGGAACAGAATCGTTTGGCGATGTTGTTGGCGGTATTGCATCGCCACGCCGGCATCGCAGCATTTGATCAGGACGTTTTCATCAATGCGGTGGGTGGTGTCAAGATTACGGAACCTGCGGCTGATCTTGCGGTCTTGCTCGCGATTCATTCTTCGATGAGGAATAAGCCGTTGCCGCGCGGTTTGGTTGTTTTTGGCGAAGTGGGGTTGGCGGGAGAAATTCGCCCGGCACCACGAGGACAGGAACGTTTGCGTGAAGCTGCGAAGCTTGGTTTTTCGATTGCGATGATTCCCAAATCGAATGCACCGAAGCAGAAGATTGAAGGGCTGACGATTATTGGCGTGGACCGTATTGATGATGCGATGTCAAAGATACGCGATGCTGAATCATGATAGTGGATTACCTCCCTTTCAAGGGGGGGATAGGGGTGTAGCAGGGAATTCAAACGGCATGCCGCTTGCCTGCGGAACGGTTCAGGCTTGAAAGCCTGAATGCGTCCTGCAAGGAGGGATGGGTTTGATGTAATTTCGCACGGACCCATCCCCCACCCAACCTCCCACTTGAAAGGGGAGGAGCGTCAAGACAGCAGCTTCGCCGCAGCAACGCCGCTTCTGACTGCCGACTCTATCGTCGCCGGATAATCACTTGCGGTGTAATCTCCTGCAATCACCAGCCCGTTTATTGATGTTGCATTCTCAGGTCTGCTTAATGCGGGAGTGCAGGAAAAAGTGGCGCGCTTTTCGGAAATCACTTTTGTCCAAACTGGCTGCGCCAATTCCGGACGTTTGAAAACCTCAGCTAATTGTGCTGCCACTGACGCTATCAATGCAGTATGCCCCATCGCAATTGCCTCATGCGAAGCACTCACAACAACCGCCAATAACCCTGCTTGCTTCGTATCGAGTTGTCCTCGATCAAACACAAATTGCCCCCATTTATTTGCGGTAGCATCGTCGACCAAAGCAAAAAACGGCTGCGTCAAACACAGCTCTGGTGAATACTGCAAGTAACAGGTGGTGATTGGCTCGTAGGTATATGCAGGCAATTTTGCCGGCGCAATCAAATGACCAATCAATCCATGCACATGATCAGATTGTGTGGCAACGATGACGGCATCAAATGTCATTGAGTGATTGTTCGCATAATGAGCGCCGGAAATCTCAAGACGCCAATCATTGACGTTCTTCTCAATGGATTTAACTGTCGCACCAATATCAACCACACCGCCATGTTGTTCGATAAAGGCAGCCGCTTGTTGCGGAAACAGACTGGTTAAATCCACACGTGGAATCAGCATATCGGATGCTGCACGGCGTGCGCCCAAACTGTCACGCAATGCGTTCAAGAATACTTGTGCAGAAGCGGTTTCGGGAGACGTGTTCAATGCAGCAATACAAAGCGGTCGCCACATCAATTTGGTCAAGCGCTCGGTTTGATCAAAACGCGTCAACAATTCTGTAACCGTGCAGTCCGTATCGAGCCGCCAATCCATCCAGCGCGCCGTGGTGGAAAAACGGGCGAGTGCGAGTTTGTCGTCTTTTGTTAATCCGGTGGCGCGCCACAGGGCAGCAAGCAAGTGAAATGGCGCAGGCAGATGCGGAGTGATAAAGTCCATGCCACCGCTGTCCGCTGGGTAACGCATTTGCAGCGGCAGTCGCAACAATGCCTGCTCAGCATCGATACCGACGATGCGCATCAAACGCAATGTTTCCTTGTAAGCACCGAGCAATATGTGTTGTCCGTTATCGAGCAGCTTGTGATCGATTTCGACTCGGCGTGCACGTCCGCCGAGTGTGCGTGAAGCTTCGAACAACGTAACGCGATGACCTAGTCGTGTGAGTTCGACTGCTGCAGCACAACCGGCCCAGCCTGCACCGACAATCGCAATCTTGCGTGCCGCAGTCTTCATTGCACTATTCATCCACGCACATAGGTTTTCCAAGCCAGCCAAAGTTTGCGAATCGGTGTCAACGAAATCCGTTGATTCAGCACGTGATAACCATCGCGTTCAATTTCGTCGAGCAACGCGTGATAAATGGCTGCCATGATCAGGCCAGGTCGTTGTGCGCGACGGTCTTCTTTGGGTAGCAACGCAAATGCTTCGTCATATACGGCTTGCGCACGTTGAATTTGAAACAGCATCAATTTCTCAAAGTTTTCGCTATGCTTGGCATTCAGCAGATCGGCTGCGGTGACATTGAATTGTTGCAGTTCATTGATAGGCAAGTAAATGCGCCCCTTGCGCGCATCTTCTCCAACGTCGCGGATGATATTGGTGAGCTGGAAAGCGAGCCCCAGTTTCTCTGCATATTGCAAAGTTTCCGGACGGGTAAAGCCAAAGATACTGGCCGATAAAATGCCGACGACGCCAGCCACGTGCCAGCAATATTTTTGCAGACCTGGATAGTCGAGGTAGCGAGTTTGATCGAGATCCATTTCCATGCCATCGATAATCGCCAATAAATGTTTGCTCTCAAGTGAATACGGCACCAAGTGCGGCTGTAAAGCCTTGGTCACAGGATGCGTCGGATTACCAGTCACCATCGCACCGATTTCTTTACGCCACCAAGCCAATTTATTACGTGCGATGGACGCGTCAGTGCATTCATCCACCGTGTCATCCACTTCACGGCAAAACGCATAAAGCGCGGTGATGGCGCGACGCCGTTCTGGTGGAAGGAACAAAAAGCTGTAATAAAAGCTGGAGCCGCTTTGCGCAGCTTTTTGTTGGCAGTATTCGTCGGGTGACATAAATGGGAAGCAAAACTGAATGAAGTCGCTATGCTAGCCGACTAAGAACCATGGGACAAACTGTTTTGATGAGGTGGCAGGATATTCCGGTTATGTGATTGAGTCCTAAAAGTTGTATAAAAACATCATTGCTGGTGTTTATATCGGGTTATTGTCTCTATTGGTACAGATAATGTCGCGATTATCTGCATGTCATGAAAAAATCCATTTACGGCTTATCGATTTCAATAATGTTGAAAATACCGAAGGTTATCCATGTTTGAATTACTGCGGCGTTTATTCTTTTCTGCAAACTATAAACCTGTGAGCAGGGGTGGCATTGCGGCCAAGGTGGAGGACGATCTCGTTGAAGTTGCATTGCCTATGGAAGAAGCTGATACGCCAAAAGCTGCAGCGCTGGTCGACAATAAATCTTGTGGCGCATCTTGGCAGCAGCGAGATGATGTCAGTGCCAATTATCATAATTGGTTATTCGCGAACGACAACTCCGATCTGGACGCCAGCCAGGTCGAAAAAGAGATTCTGGATTCACTTGAACGTATTGTGAAATCCAACCAATCCGGTGCAAACCTTGTCAGGCGCATGCCGGGATTGGTGCCACAGTTATTGCAAAGCCTGCGTAGCGAAAATTTTTCTGTGGGAGATTTGTCGCGCAAAATTTCAAACGATGTTGTATTGGTCGCTGCCATTCTCAGGCTTGCCAACAGTTCTTACTACAATCCATTGCAACCTATTACGAGCATAGAACATTCGGTCATGGTGTTGGGGCAAAACGGATTGCGCCAATTGATCACGAGTGTGGCCTTCAAGCCGATCATTGATATGAATTCCGGTGACTTTACCAAATTGGTGGCGCCTCGAATTTGGGATCAATCGGCACGTTGCGCCATCGCCAATCGTATGTTGGCTGCAGACGAAGCGGTCGACCCATTTGAAGCATTCTTGGCTGGGTTGATACAGAATGTCGGACTCATTGTTTCATTGCGAATCATGGATCAGATTTCCAATGGGAAGGGGCCGATTGGATCGGAAACGTTTTGCACCTATCTGTTCCGCCATGCACGTTTTTTATCATGCAGTATCGGCAAAGAATGGAAATTCCCGGATTCGGTGATAACTGCAATCGAAGAGCAGGGCAAGGTATTCGATACGGCGAAAATGTCACCCATCGGAAGAATATTGTCGTTGGGAGATTACCTAAGCAAGGTCAAGGTTCTGGTGGAAAATGATCGATTGACCGAGGGTGATCCGCGCCTTTTGAAGAATCTTTCCGAGAAAGCCATCAGTTGTTACGGCGAGCTCAACCCTCTAGAAGAATACGACGCAAGTATCGAATCCAAAAATCCTTCTTGATCCGATGGATCCGCATGATTGGCTACATGCGTAACGCACGCCAAGCCATCAATAGCCAGTCGGTTTTCCGCAATTGGGGACGTTGATTGAACACATCGTAATCCACTGCTTCAATCCGTTCCAAAATCCGTAATCCACCTTGAATAACCAAACGCAGTTCCCAACCGATTCGACCACGTAAGCGTAACGCTAACGGCGCGCCGGACAGCATTAATTCACGTACACGTTTGATTTCAAATACCATCAGCGCGCGCCAACACGCATCGACTTGGCCATCGACTAAATGTTTTTCTGTTACTCCGAATCGGGCTAGGTCTTCCAGTGGCAAATAAATACGATCCTTCTGCCAATCGATTGCGATATCCTGCCAAAAATTGATGATCTGCAAGGCCGAACAAATCGCATCGGAATCACACAGATTTTGCGCATCGGCTTGACCGTAGAGCCGTAACATCAGATTCCCAACCGGATTGGCGGAACGGCTGCAATAATCCAGCATGGCTTCGTAAGTCGGATAGCGTTTGGTCACAACATCCTGTTTGAATGCCGATAACAGATTGCGGAATGGCTGCAGAGGCAGGTCGTAAGCATGCACAATATTTGCCAGTGTTTTGAAGAGATTGTTATCAGCGGGCTGCCGGTTTTGAATTTGGTCGAGCGTTGACTCATAGGCATTCAGCGCAGCAAGGCGCGCTTCCGGCGTTGCGTCACCTTCATCTGCGAGATCATCCGCACTACGTGCAAATGCATAGATTGCCTCAACCGCAGGACGCAGTTTGCGTGGCAACAGGATCGAAGCGACCGGAAAGTTTTCGTAATGCTCAACGGACATGGGCAGATATTGTTAAAGAGAAACGCATAGCAGCACTAAAATCGAAACAGGATTCTAACGGTTTTACTTGCACCAGCTATACGGTATCGCGCAACCATTAAAAATCGCGGCAGATGGCTGGAAAATCCAGTAAAATGCCCGGTTGAAGTAACGAAAGCAACGTAGGGCGACCATTTACTTTAAGGTTGCCCTCTGTTTTTTGCACGGTTGGAATGTGCATATTCCCGCGAGGATGGCGAAATTGGTAGACGCACCAGGTTTAGGTCCTGACGCCAGTAATGGTGTGGGGGTTCGAGTCCCCCTCCTCGCACCACAGAATTCTTTATTTTTTGGACGATTCACATGGCAATTGCAGTCGAAACCCTAGAGAAATTAGAGCGTCGTATCACGATCACTCTTCCATTGGCAGATGTGCAGGCTGAAGTTGAAAAACGCTTGAAAGCCCGCGCGCGTACAGCAAAAGCCCCAGGCTTTCGCCCAGGCAAAGTGCCAATGAAAATGATCGCTGCTCAATACGGCTATCAAGTCGAGACCGAAGTATTGAACGACAAAGTTGGCCGCGCATTCAACGATGCCGCGAATGAAAACAACTTGCGTGTGGCTGGTTACCCAAAGATCGAGCCGAAGAAAGACGCTGATGCAAAAGATGGCTCAATTGCTTTTGATGCGGTTTTTGAAATTTATCCTGATGTAACGCTCGGTGACTTGTCCGGTGCAGCAGTTGAAAAAATTACTACAACTGTTTCCGAAGCGGAAATCGACAAGACGATCGATATTTTGCGCAAGCAACGCGTGCATTACCACGTCAAAGGCGAGCAGGGCGCGCATGGCGACGGCGGTTCAGATTTGACAGCACAAAAGGGTAATCGCGTGACTGTTGACTTCGTTGGCAAGATCGATGGTGTTGAATTCCAAGGCGGCAAGGCAGATAACTATGCATTTGAACTAGGCGAAGGTCGCATGTTGCCTGAATTTGAAGCGGCTACCATCGGTTTGAAAGTTGGCGAATCCAAGACCTTCCCTCTGCCGTTTCCTGCCGATTATCATGGCAAGGACGTTGCAGGAAAAACTGCTGAATTCACAATCACGCTGAAAAAGCTGGAGTGGGCGCATATGCCGGAAGTGGACGCTGAATTTGCCAAGTCACTCGGCATTCCGGATGGAGATATCCAAAAGATGCGCGCTGACATCAAAGCGAATCTCGAGCGTGAAGTCAGCGGTCGTGCAAAAGCCAAAACCAAAGACAGCGTAATGGATTCGCTGATCAAGGTAACTGCATTGGATGTACCTAAAGCATTAGTCGATCAGGACGTTCAGCGTTTGGTCGAGATGACGCGCCAGGACATGAAGCAACGTGGCATGGACGTCAAGGACATGCCGTTTCCGCCTGAACTCTTTACAGCGCAAGCAGAACGTCGCGTTCGCTTGGGTTTGATTCTGGCTGAAGTTGTGAAAGTAAATAACTTGCAAGCAACGCCTGAGCAAGTAAAAGCCCAAGTTGAAGAATTTGCACAGAGCTATGAAGATCCACAACAAGTCCTGAAATATTATTTTAGCGATCGTCGTCGTTTGGCTGAGGTCGAGGCTCTTGTTTTAGAAGAAAACGTCGTCAATTATGTGTTGGGTAAAGCGAAGGTGACTGAGAAATCAGTTCCATTCGATGAGTTAATGGGTAATACCGCACAAGCCTGATAAGGCTGTGCGCGCTCCATAAGGAAAGTAAATGACCAGCACGATACGAAATTCTGCACTTGAAACAGAAATGCTCGGCATGATCCCGATGGTGATCGAGCAAAGCGGCCGCGGTGAGCGCTCGTATGATATTTATTCGCGCTTGTTGAAAGAACGGGTAGTTTTTCTGGTGGGTCCGGTAAATGATCATAATGCCAACTTGATCGTCGCCCAGTTGCTGTTTTTGGAAAGTGAAAATCCTGACAAGGATATTTCACTTTACATTAATTCGCCTGGCGGTTCGGTTTCTGCCGGCATGGCGATTTACGATACGATGCAATTCATCAAGCCGAACGTCTCCACACTTTGCACGGGATTGGCCGCTTCGATGGGTGCATTTCTGTTAGCTGCGGGTGCTAAAGGCAAGCGTTTCTCGTTGCCGAATTCACGCATCATGATTCACCAACCATCCGGTGGTGCGCAAGGCCAGGCAACCGACATTGAGATCCATGCAAAGGAAATTCTATATTTGCGTGAACGGCTCAATGGGATTTTGGCTGAGAAGACTGGTAAAACTGTTGAGCAAATTAGCAAGGATACGGAGCGCGACAACTTCATGTCAGCAGCAGAAGCTGAACAATATGGCATGATTGACAAGGTGTTAACAACTCGCGCCTGATCTGACGTTGTCATTTCATAAAATGCCCGGGCGATTTGTCGTTCGGGCGTTTTGCTTTATGGCGACGAAATCGCTATTGTTTGACATTTTCTTGTTCTCCCTCGTGCAGGATTCTCAATTCACGGGTAAGATCAAGCCACTACACCTATCCAATTTGCTCTATGTCCGATAAAAAATCCTCCAGCGGCGAAAAACTGCTTTACTGCTCATTTTGTGGCAAAAGCCAACATGAGGTGAAAAAACTCATCGCTGGCCCGTCCGTGTTTATCTGCGACGAATGCATTGACCTGTGCAATGACATCATCCGCGATGAGGCATCTACAATTGATTCGGTAGCCGGAGCAAAATCCGATTTACCAACACCGCAAGAAATTTGCGACTTATTGGATCAGTACGTCATTGGTCA
Organism: Burkholderiaceae bacterium; assembly: GCA_036560485.1. GTDB lineage: Bacteria > Pseudomonadota > Gammaproteobacteria > Burkholderiales > Burkholderiaceae_D > DATBRC01. The sequence goes on along the minus strand of DATBRC010000011.1, from coordinate 23,539 downwards.
AGATACGGCCAAACGCATCCTTTCTGTGGCTGTATACAATCACTACAAGCGGCTTAAGCACCTCGGCAAAAAAGACGATGTCGAACTTGCAAAGAGTAATATTTTGCTCGTCGGACCTACCGGCTCAGGTAAAACCTTGCTTGCTCAAACTTTGGCACGCATGTTGAATGTGCCGTTTGTGATTGCCGATGCAACTACGCTGACAGAAGCCGGTTATGTTGGCGAAGATGTCGAAAATATCATTCAAAAATTGCTGCAAAATTGCAATTATGAAGTTGAGAAGGCCCAAAAAGGAATTGTATATATTGATGAAATCGACAAGATTTCACGTAAGTCCGACAATCCTTCCATCACACGCGATGTATCTGGTGAAGGTGTACAGCAAGCCTTGCTGAAGTTGATTGAGGGCACGATGGCTTCCGTGCCACCACAAGGTGGACGCAAGCATCCCAATCAGGATTTCGTGCAGATCGATACAACCAATATCATGTTCATTTGCGGCGGTGCATTTGATGGCCTCGCAAAAATCATATCGAATCGTTCCGAGAAAAGTGGCATAGGTTTTTCTGCCATCGTTAAAACGCAAAAGGAAAGAAACGCCAGTGAAGTATTGATGGATGCCGAACCTGAAGATTTGATTAAATTTGGTTTAATTCCGGAACTGGTGGGGCGTTTGCCGGTAGTCGCAACATTGAGGGAACTCAATGAAGAGGCACTGATCCAAATCTTGCTTGAACCCAAGAATGCACTGATTAAGCAATATTCAAAATTATTGCAAATGGAAGGTGCGGAGTTGGAGGTGAGGCCCGCTGCATTGCACGCGATTGCGCGTAAGGCGCTGGCTCGCAAAACAGGTGCGCGAGGCTTGCGTTCGATTTTGGAACATGCTTTGCTGGATGTTATGTACGAATTGCCTAATGAACAGAATGTCGCCAAAGTTGTGATCGATGAAAATACCATAACGAATGGTGCTAAACCTTTGCTTATTTACCACGAACAACCAAAAGTGTCGGGTGGAAAGCAATAAATCAGTTGCAAAAACGCGGTAAAAGCAAAATTTCAGTTCCGTTTTTCAAAACAAACGCAGTACAATTTATTCAAACAAGAATCACTTTGGCTTCAATCGTAAAGCCACCCGGGGGTAACTTCGTGTGTGGCTATTTTTTTTGATTTTTTGCCATGGAAAATGATTTTTGTTGATACTTGGGCTTGTGTTTTTGCCTCTCGCGCCAACATCATTAACAGGTTTTTTGATAAGGCTCGCCATGACTACATCTAATATTACCGAACACACCCAACTGCCGTTGTTGCCTTTGCGAGATGTTGTCGTCTTCCCGCATATGGTGATACCGCTTTTCGTCGGTCGTCCAAAGTCAATCAAGGCATTGGAAGCCGCGATGGAGCAGGGCAAGAGCATCATGCTTGCTGCCCAAAAAGCTGCAGCCAAAGACGAGCCGTCTGCCGATGACATTTATGAAATCGGCTGTATTGCCAATATTCTCCAAATGCTGAAACTGCCGGACGGTACTGTCAAAGTACTAGTCGAAGGCGCACAGCGCGCACGCATTCATCACATCAGTGAACTCGATTCGCATTTCGTTGCCGACTTGACGCCAGTCGAATCGGAAGCGGGCGACGAGTCCGAGGTGGAAGCGATGCGTCGTGCGATTGTTCAGCAATTTGATCAATATGTAAAACTGAACAAAAAAATTCCACCTGAGATTTTGACTTCGCTAGCCGGCATTGATGACGCTGGCCGTTTGGCTGACACCATTGCGGCACATTTGCCGTTGAAGCTTGAACAGAAGCAAGTCATTCTTGAGATTTTCAATGTCGCCAAGCGCCACGAGCATTTGCTTGGGCAACTTGAAGGCGAACTGGACATTCTCCAAGTCGAGAAGCGTATCCGTGGCCGCGTTAAGCGCCAAATGGAAAAGTCGCAACGCGAGTATTACCTGAACGAACAAGTGAAGGCGATACAGAAAGAACTCGGCGAAGGTGAAGAAGGTGCCGATCTCGAAGACCTCGAGAAAAAAATCATCGCTGCCAAGATGCCGAAAGAAGCGCGTGAGAAGGCACAAAACGAGTTGAAAAAACTCAAGCTGATGTCACCGATGTCAGCTGAAGCGACGGTTGTACGCAACTATATCGATACCTTGCTTGGTTTGCCTTGGAAGAAAAAGTCGAAGGTTAATAACGACTTGAGCAACGCCGAGAAAGTGCTCGAAGATGATCACTACGGTCTCGAAAAGGTCAAAGAGCGCATTCTGGAATATCTAGCTGTGCAGCAACGCGTCGATAAACTGAAAGCGCCGATTCTTTGTTTCGTTGGTCCTCCAGGGGTTGGCAAGACGTCGCTCGGCCAATCGATTGCTCGTGCTACGAACCGCAAGTTTGTTCGCATGGCGTTGGGTGGCGTGCGTGACGAAGCAGAAATTCGCGGACATCGTCGTACTTATATTGGTTCTATGCCCGGCAAGATTTTGCAAAGCCTGGCTAAAACCGGTGTGCGTAATCCATTGTTCTTGCTCGACGAGATCGACAAGTTAGGCATGGATTTCCGTGGCGATCCTTCTTCTGCGTTGCTTGAGGTATTGGATCCGGAGCAGAATCATACATTCTCAGACCACTACATCGAAGTCGATTTCGATTTGTCGGATGTGATGTTTGTTGCGACTTCGAATTCATTTAATATTCCGCCGGCATTGCTGGATCGGATGGAAGTGATTCGTTTGTCTGGATATACCGAGGATGAAAAAACCAGTATCGCGCAGCGTTATTTGCTGCCGAAGCAGGTTAAGAACAATGGCCTGAAAGAAGAAGAGATCAGCGTTTCTGAATCGGCCATCCGCGACATCATTCGTTATTACACCCGCGAGGCCGGTGTACGTTCCCTTGAAAGAGAAATATCGAAGATTTGCCGCAAGGTCGTAAAAATGCTTCTGCTTAAAAAGCAGGATAAAAAAATCGTCGTCACGTCAAAGAATATCGATAAATTCCTCGGTGTTCGTCGTTTCGACTACGGCATGGCTGAAAAAGAAAATCAGGTTGGCCAGGTCGTCGGACTTGCATGGACTGAAGTCGGTGGTGATTTGCTGACGATTGAAGCGATGAACATGCCTGGTAAAGGTGGCGTCATACGCACCGGCACTTTGGGTGATGTGATGAAAGAGTCGATTGAGGCAGCACGCACTGTTGTTCGCAGTCGTGCGAAATCACTAGGTATCAAGAGTGAAGTATTCGAGAAATCCGATATACACATTCACGTGCCTGAAGGTGCTACACCAAAAGATGGACCATCAGCAGGTATTGCAATGGCGACTGCATTGGTATCGGTATTCACAGGAATTCCTGTGCGTGCAGATGTTGCGATGACGGGTGAAATCACATTGCGTGGAGAAGTGTTGCCGATCGGTGGACTGAAAGAGAAACTGCTTGCAGCACATCGTGGTGGCATCAAGACTGTGTTGATTCCCGAGCAAAACGTAAAGGACTTGACCGACATTCCTGACAACGTGAAGAATAAGCTTGAAATTATTCCGGTGCGTTGGATCGATAAGGTTCTTGAAGTTGCGCTTGAAAGACAGCCTGTTCCGCTTACTGAAGAAGAAGCAGTCGCGGCCGTTGCTCAAACTGGTGAGAAATCTGATCCTACTGTAGTAAAGCACTGATCTGCAAATTAAGTATGATGTAAATAAAGAACGCTCTTCGGAGCGTTTTTTATTTTATGGAACGGAGCTCAGAGAGTAAAAACGCTCTATCAAATTTCATATGGCAGCAAACAGCTTGACAGTCGATCGTGCGGCTTGTTTAATAGCGTCCTGCAGTTTTTTCTGCATAAAGCGATGGACGTTAAACAACAATCATGTGGCAACACCATCGTGGATTTCAACCTTTGTGAGGGGGCGTAAGTGAATAAGACAGAATTAATCGATCATATTGCAACGGCAGCAGACATTTCCAAAGCTTCATCAACACGCGCACTTGATGCTGTGATCAGCGCAGTCAAAACAACATTGAAAAAAAATGGTACGGTTACCCTTGTTGGTTTCGGTACATTTTCAGTAGGTAAACGTGCTGCACGTACAGGCCGCAATCCACGTACTGGTGACGCAATTAAAATCAAGGCAGCAAAGGTGCCGAAATTTAAACCAGGCAAGGCTTTGAAAGATGCTGTTAACTAGTGCATCTTGTTTAAAGTTGTTGTAGAATAGCGCTCTTTGCGGCGTGGTGACAAACGCCAAATGTTTGACTGGCTAAGTAAAGTAGTAACAAGGGTGCTTAGCTCAGTTGGTAGAGCGGCGCCCTTACAAGGCGTAGGTCGGGAGTTCGAGCCTCTCAGCACCCACCAAACAGCCAAACATAAAATGCAAAAGCAGTTAAGTAGTTCGGGAGTGGTAGTTCAGTTGGTTAGAATACCGGCCTGTCACGTCGGGGGTCGCGGGTTCGAGTCCCGTCCACTCCGCCAACATTCTGAAAGGCGAACGAGAGTTCGCCTTTTTTTATTTGCGATAAAATATAATGATCGTCGTAATTTGTCATAGATTGGTTGACCATGCTTGAATTTATCCGCACCCACCAGCGCTTGATGCAGTTTCTTCTGCTCTTGATCATTTTCCCTTCATTTGCATTCGTCGGTATACAGAGCTATAGCCGTTTTGGCGATGCTGATAATGTTGTGGCCAAAGTTGGCAATCAGCCGATTACACAACAGGAATTGGAAATCGCACAACGCGAACAGATTGAGCGCATCAAAAAAATGTTCGGTGGCCAAGTCGATCCAAAATTGTTCGATACACCTGAAGCGAAAAAAAATGCATTAGATGGTTTGATCGCACAGAAAGCCATATCAATCGAAGCGACCCACAAACGACTTATGCCATCTGAATCGCAGATTCAGTCTGTGGTATTGGCGAGTTTCCCTAGTTTGGCCGATCCTTCTTTAAGCAAGGAAGATCGCATCAAGTTCTATAACGAAATTGCGCAGGAACAAGGCATGTCTGTAGCTGGTTTGCAGTCGCGTATTGCGCAAGGCATGATGCGTCAGACTATCAATGTGTCAGTCCAAGGTACAGCTTTTGTACCGAAAACGGTGGCAGCTCATTTGGCCGACATTAATAATCAAGAGCGTGAAGTGCAGCAGCTGTTTTTCAAATCTGCAGACTATCTATCGCAAGTGAAGATCACAGATGACATGCTCAAAGATTATTACAATAAAAACGATGCTGCGTTTTCAATCCCTGAGCAAGCAAAAGCAGAATATGTGGTGTTGAATAATGACGCCGTTGCTTCGCAAGTTACAGTGAACGATGACGAGATCAAGGCGTATTACGAACAAAATAAAAAGCGTTATTCGATTGAAGAGCAACGGCGTGCCAGCCACATTTTGATTGCCGTTAACAAGAGCGCATCCGATAAAGATAAAGCTGCTGCGAAAGCCAAGGCAGAAGGCTTGCTGGCTCAAGTAAGGAAAGATCCTTCCAAGTTTGGCAAGTTGGCTAAGGAATTTTCACAAGATCCAGGCTCAGCGGAACATGATGGCGATCTCGGCTTCTTTGAGAAAGGCGCGATGGTTAAGCCCTTTGAAGACGCTGTATATAAATTAAAGCAAGGTGAGATCAGCGATTTAGTGCAGTCTGACTTTGGTTATCACATCATTCAATTGACGGGCATAAAGCCTGGCAAGGTGAAATCATTGGAAGAAGTGCAGGGTGATATTGCAGCTGAAATCAAAAAGCAGAAAGCGGCGAAAAAATTTGCCGAATTGGCAGAAATTTTCACCAACACTGTTTACGAACAAGCTGACAGCTTGAAGCCCGCTGCAGAGAAACTTAAATTGATGATTTCAACTGCAGACAATTTGACACGTCAACCTAATCCTGCTGTCGCTCCAACTGCACCGTTTAATAATGCTAAATTTTTAAATGCACTTTTCTCTGATGATGCGATCAAGAACAAGCGCAATACCGACGCGGTTGAAGTGGCTCCAAATACCTTGATTGCCGGCCGCATCATCGAGTACAAGCCTGCGACCAAGCGTCCGTTTAATGAGGTGCAACAGATCGTGCGCGAGCGTGTCACTCAACTTGAGGCTGCAAAATTGGCCGAGAAAGCTGGTCAAGCAAAGCTCGCAGCGTTAAAGGCAAAAGATGATGCGGCAGGATTTGCAGACACTAAAATGGTTTCTCGTGCTAAAGAAGGAGAAATTGATCATGCGGCGTTCACTGATGTAATGAAAGCGGATGTGACGCAACTTCCCGCATTTGTTGGTGTTGAGATGCCTGGGAAGGGTTATGACATTTATCGGATCAACAAAGTGGGGCAGGCAGCAACACCTGATAAAGCAAAGGTAGCCGCTGATCAGCAGCAATTCGAAACCGGTTTGGCGCAGCAGGAAATGGTTGCCTATATTGATGCTTTAAAACAAAAGTCAAAAGTTAAAATCCTGAAACCGATAGTGATAGACACGGCTTCAACCGATAGCAAATAATCTGAGGTTGAATCAACCTTTTGGAAAGCCGCTCGTTGAGCGGCTTTTTTATTTCTGATTTGCGATCGGAATTAAGCGGGTATGGCAGCTGTACGCAAGCTGCGCGCCATTTCACGGAACGCTTGTTCCGTTATTTCCGGTAATTCCAATATTTTGGCTTTTGAAATTTGCGCAAAATTTCGATCGATGGAACGGCGATAAGCGGGATCGTAATGGTCGATCAATAATTCCTCGACCAAGGCTTCCATTTGATTGGATGATGACATCGTTTGCCAACGCATGATTTTTTCGCGGCCATGCAGACCGATCAAACAAGCCAGCTGTGTATTGAGCAAATCAGGATTGGCGATGAAGTGTGCGTAATCCTGCATCAGTAGCCGCACTCTATTATGTGTGGATAGCGACAGGGACAAGCAGGCGGAAGACCGCATCTTTTCCATCAATGATTCCGGCACGCGCAAGTTGCCGACTTTTTTGCTTTCCGACTCAACGAATATAATTTGAGTCGGATCGAAGCGACGCAAAGCTTGCCAAAGGCGGCTCTCAAATGTTTTTTGCGTTGGTTGTGCTTCACTTGGTAAATTGCCTAGCACCGAGCCGCGATGCGCAGCCAGTAGCTCCAGATCCAAAACTTGCGCACCTTCCATAGCAAGTGTTTGGAGCAAGCGGCTTTTTCCGCTGCCGGTTGTGCCGCACACCACATTGAAAGTAAATTTGGCAGGTAACTCTTCCAATGCGGAATTGACGTATCGGCGGTAGTCTTTATACCCGCCGTCCAGCTGAATAACCGGCCAGCCGATTTTCGCAAGAATGTGTGCCATTGCACCACTCCTGTTACCTCCGCGCCAGCAATAGATCAAAGGTTTCCAGTCCCGTGGTTTGTCGAGAAAAAGTGCATCAATGTGACGCCCGATATTACGCGCCACAAGTGCAGCGCCGATTTTCTTTGCTTCGAATGCATTGACCTGTTTATAGATAGTGCCGACACGTGCACGCTCTTCATCGTCAAGCACGGGGCAATTGATTGCGCCAGGAATATGGTCTTCCGCAAATTCAGAGGGGCTGCGGACATCGATAATGGTGTCGAATTGATCAAGCTGCGGAAGAATCAGTTCAAACGGCTGCAGGGCAGGATACTTCATGTTTTACTTTATCAAAAGTGGCTTGAGATATGGCCAGACATTTGACAGTATAGTCGGCTGTGCACTTGCGATGGGGTGAAGATGGTCTGCCTGAAATAATTCAGGTTTATCGGCAATGCCGGCCAGCAGGAACGGGGCTAGCGTCGTTTGAGTTTGTTTGGCTTCCTTGCCGTACATTGAGGAAAATCGCTGCGCATAATCGGTGCCGTAATTGGGTGGAAGCCGCATACCGATCAATAGTACTTTGGCTTTCGCTTTTTTTGCTGCCGTGATCATGGCGTATAAATTCCCCTCCGTTGCCGATAAGGACAAGCCGCGCAAGCCATCGTTAGCGCCAAGCTCAATCATCACGATGTCAGGATGATACTTATTCAAAAGTGCCGGCAATCGTGTCATGCCGCCGCTTGTGGTTTCGCCGCTAATGCTGGCATTGACGATGGTTGAATTTATTTTTTCAGCTTCCAGTTTTTTTTCCAATAACGCGACCCAGCCTGTGCCACGTTCTATGCCATGTTCTGCCGAAAGGCTATCGCCCAGCACGAGTATCGTTTTTGATGCAGAATAGGCGCAAGTTGTAAAAACGCTGAAAGCAATTAAAGCAATAATACGCAGCATACTTTTTGATTCTCTCATTCTCAATATCTCCTGCATGGCTGAATCGTCGACTTTCGTTACTGCAATTGATGTGGCCCATCTTACCAAACGTGTTTCGGATGCGACTGGTGAACTCACGATTCTGCATGACATTAATTTTACCGTGCAAGCTGGCGGTACGCTTGCCATTGTCGGCGCATCGGGTTCAGGAAAATCAACCTTACTGGGAATATTGGCTGGTTTGGATACGCCTACTGCGGGGACTGTCAAAATTGCAGGCAGCGATATTTTTGCACTTGATGAAGATGGCCGTGCCAGGTTACGCAAGGAAAAACTGGGATTCGTGTTTCAGTCGTTTCAATTGCTCGCGCATTTGAATGCGTTGGAAAATGTCATGCTGCCTTTGGAGTTGCGCAATGATAATCAGGCAAAAGAAAAAGCAGAAGCCATACTTGGGCGGGTTGGATTGTCCAGTCGTCTCAAGCATTATCCAAAATATCTATCCGGCGGCGAACAGCAACGAGTTGCAATTGCGCGTGCATTTGTAACTCAACCACCATTGTTGTTTGCAGATGAACCAACCGGCAGCCTGGATGCAGTCACCGGTGAAGCAGTCATTCAATTGATGTTTGATTTGAATCAGGAACGTGGTTCGACATTGGTATTGGTCACGCATGATCCATTGATTGCAGCGCGTTGCAGCAGGAAGATGACTATTGCGGCAGGAAAAATCGTTGGGGAATAATGTCTATTGGTGCAGCGGTGCGTAGTCCATTGTTACTTGATTCAATACTGAACGTACTTCAGTAATCAATTCACTTGCAGTAAGGCCGATCGGTCCCACATCTTTATCGACCAACACATCGGCAGCATGCCCGTGCAGCCAGACAGCAGCTGCAGCCGCTTCCCAAATCGGCCAATGTTGTGCCAGCAAGGCTCCACATATTCCCGACAATACATCACCCGTACCGGCAGTTGCCAATGCCGGATTGCCGGTTGTGTTGATGATGACATTGCCATCCGGTTTGGCGATGATCGTGCCGGACCCTTTTAAAATCACTGTGGCATTGCACTGCTGTGCCAATGTGCGCGCTGCAGCTAAGCGGTCTGCTTGAACATCGGTGCTTGATATCGCCAATAAACGTGCGGCTTCAAGCGGATGTGGTGTCAGTAATGTTGGGGCATGGCGCTGTGTCAATTTCATTTTCAGGCCAGGTTCGACTGCGATCAGATTCAATGCGTCGGCGTCGATGACCATCGGCATGTTGGTATTCAATGCTTGTGCAAGCAAATCATGCGCGTCGCGTGACGTGCCGAGCCCAGGGCCGATTACCAAAGTAGCAGAAGAAAAATCAAACTCCCGCGCGGAGCGGCACATCAATTCAGGCTGGACGCTATCGTAAGCCGGCGCAGTGTCAGCGAATACGGTAAACACAAGGCCGGCACCGCAATAGGCAGCCGCGCGTCCTGCTAGTATCGGTGCACCGCTCATGCCATGTGCGCCACCGATGATTGCGATGTCGCCGTAACTGCCTTTATGAGAGTTATGCAAGCGTCGACGTAGTGCCCCCGCAAACAATTTAACATCGTTTAATTGCGCATGCGCTTGCATGAAATATTTGTTTTCAATATCCAGCTTTGCTACTTGCACCTTGCCGGCAAGGTCACGGCCATAACAAGTGTGCAATCCCGACTTGTCCGCAATGAAAGTGATGGTATGGCTTGCTCGCACAGCGATGCCGTGTTCACCAACGATATTGCCGGTATCGGCATCCAGCCCGCTTGGCACATCGAGAGCGAGTACCGGACAGTTCAGGGTATTGATAAATTCAATGACGGAACGCTGTGTGCCTGCAATCGCGCGCGTGAGACCGATTCCGTACAAACCATCTACGACCAAGGTCCAACGCGTTGAACTGATCTCCGGCAAAAAAATAGGATCGGCAAAATTGACCGAACTGTTTTGTGCTCGTGCATAAGCCTCTTGCGCATCCACCGATTGCTTGCCTGGATCGGCATACAGCAAGATCGTGACTTGTACGCCGGCTTGTGCCAGTCGGCTGGCTACCTCAAGCGCATCACCGCCATTGTTACCTGGCCCGGCCAGAACCAACACCTTGGCATCACCGCGTGGATTGGGGATCAGTGTCAAAGCCGCCTTTGCACCGGCTTGCCCGGCACGCTGCATCAATGTCCCTTGCGGCAAAGCGGCTTGTGCGGCTTGCTCGATATCGCGAATTTCTTTGACAGAATAGAGTGCGGTCACAGTTGGCATCCCTGTTGATTGGAAGGCGATAAGCGAAAGACCAAACTCGATTCTATGCCAAGCGATCAGGATTGGTAAGTCAAATGAAGTAATGTAGTGCTAGCCGTAGCGGGATAGCGTAAGTCCGTCCATATCAATGTCCGGAGTCTGTCCGGAAATGATATCGGCTACCACTTTGCCCGAGCCGGCAGCCATTGCCCATCCTGTTGTGCCGTGCCCGATGTTGACATAAAGGTTTTTCACCGGCGTAGCGCCAAGTAACGGCGGGCCGTCCGGTAACATTGGACGTGCGCCACACCAAAAACTCGCATTGTTGTAATTGGTTGCATCCGGAAACCAGTCGTTCCCCACTTTTATCAACGTGCGTAATGCCGCTTGATGCAGTACCTTGTTGCGTGAACCGACCTCGGCCATTCCGGCAATACGAATCCGGCTTCCCAAGCGCGTGATCGCCACTTTGTACGACTCATCCATTAACGCAGCGAGAGGCGCGTCATCGAAGTTTCTGATGGCTGCTGTCGCAGCGTATCCTTTGATCGGATAGAGCGGAACATGAATGCCTAGAGGCGCCAATAACTGCATACTGTCTATGCCGGCAGCAACCACAACTGCATCGGCACTGAAGTTTCTATCGTCAATCTGGAATTTAATCCGATTGTCTATCGGCTCGATGTTATGCACGGTGCTGCCGAAATGAAATTCCACGCCGCGTGTCTGTGCAATGGTCTTTAGTTGTTTGGTGAAAAGCGGGCAATTTCCCGATTCATCCTGCGGCAAATATAACGCTCCTGCGAGTGGTGTATTTTTGGATAGGGCTGGTTCAATTTGATGGGCTGCTTCAGCATCAACCATACGGTGCTGCACACCGCTTTCCGCAAGCAAGGCCAAGGCAGGTTCTGCCAATTGCAAATCTTGTTGTGTCCGAAAGAGTTGCAGATAGCCTTGGGTCTGTTCATATTCAAGGCGGTAATGTTCACGCAATTGATGCAGGATGCCCCGGCTGTAAAAAGCGATGCGCTGCATTCTTTCTTTGTTAATGCGATACCGGTTCAACTCGCATTCCGAAAGCCATAAACGGATCCAGCGCCATAACGCGCGATCCATTGTCGGCTTGAGCAATACAGGTGCTTCGGATTTAAATAAATAAGAAAGAATCTTTTTTGGCATGCCGGGCGCCGCCCATGGCGTCACATAGCCCGGAGCAATCACGCCGGCATTGCCGAAGCTGGCCTGTTCCGCCACATTGCCATATCGTTCGATCAACACAACTTCATGGCCCGCCTCAGCGAGAAAATACGCGGTACAGACGCCGATTACGCCCCCACCGATTACAGCAACTTGCTTTTGCGCCATAAGAACTCATTTCATAAATAGCAGCATGTGCGAACGGTCTATTTGGGATGGCGCGCTAGGCGTCGTCGCGACGCACAGGGTGGATCCCTGTGCTAGCGGCGCAACGACGCGCGGCGCCCAAATAGCCCATTCCCTCCGGGTTCTGCTTAGAAATGGCTCTGGCCGCGTTGCGCTCCTTGCGTGTAGCACCGCTACACGACGCGTCGCACGCCTTGCCAGAACCATTTCTAAGTAGAACGCATCATGCCGATATTTATGAAATGAGTTCTCAAAACCTAGATGAAATCAGTCCGAGCGTCGATTTGGATAAACAGGACAGGATGTTACTCGTGTTTCATGTATTTTGTACAAAACAGATCTATTCTAATGATTACAATGTTGAACCGCTTGTGCTTTGTGGCGCATCAACATCGGGCCAATTTCTCTTCGAAATCCGGTTTTGGTTCACAGCTGGCGTCTTGCTACGAACCGGGGTGAAAGAAGGCGCGGTCGCGGTATAATCACGGTTTCCGTTTTAACACGCAGTTTTGCTGCTGAAATCGGCCGCTTTCTGCCCCAACTTCCTTCTCGCCATGCTGATTTTACCGGGCTCAAATGCCCTGTCCGCCTTTCGTACACAACGTCTTTTGTCACAGTTGCAAGCGGTTGACCCTGCCATCATTGGCGTGACGGGCCGTTTTGTACATTTCGTCGATAGCGCGGTTGCGCTGACCCAGGACGAGACTAGCCGATTGAATGGCTTGCTGACCTATGGCGAGCCATTTTCCGGTACGGTTGAAGGTGATGAATTTACCGTCATCCCGCGCTTTGGCACCATTTCTCCATGGGCCAGCAAGGCAACCGATATCGCGCACAACTGCGGCATGGCACAGATCAAGCGCATCGAGCGCGGTGTGTCGTATCACGTGCAATTGAAATCCGGCTTGTTAGGTGGAGCGAAAAAGCTTTCCAATGAGATGTCGCAAGCGGTAAGTGCCTTGTTGCACGATCGCATGACGGAAATGGTGTTGCGCAGTGCAGCCGATGCAGCCGGATTGTTCCGTGAACTGGAAGCCAAACCGTTGGCGTTTGTCGATGTGATGGCAGGCGGCAAGAATGCATTGATCAACGCGAATAGCGAGTTGGGCCTGGCATTGTCTGATGATGAAATCGATTATCTGGTTGCGGCTTTCACGCAAGCGAAGCGCAATCCAACCGATGTCGAATTGATGATGTTCGCACAGGCAAATAGTGAACATTGCCGCCACAAGATCTTTAATGCCGATTGGACCATCGACGGTATCAAGCAGGACAAGTCGCTGTTCGGCATGATCAAGAATACGCATCAGTTGCAACCGAAAGGCACCATCGTTGCGTATAGCGATAACTCGTCGATCATCGAAGGCGCGACCGTGTCGCGCTTTTATCCGCGTGGTGCAGAGCAGGGCAATGTGTATCAAACGTCGGAAGAATTGACGCATATCCTGATGAAGGTCGAGACGCATAATCATCCGACTGCTATTTCGCCATTTCCCGGCGCGTCTACCGGGGCAGGCGGAGAAATACGTGATGAAGGTGCAACCGGACGCGGTGCCAAGCCGAAAGCCGGGCTGACTGGTTTTACTGTTTCCAACTTGATGCTGACCCACGCAGTGCAGCCGTGGGAAAATGCGCGCGACGTCAACCTGCCGCCATCACAACGCGAGAAGTTTTCTCAGGCAGACATCTATGGCAAACCCGATCGCATTGCATCGCCATTGCAAATCATGATCGATGGCCCGCTAGGCGGCGCAGCGTTCAACAATGAATTTGGGCGTCCGAATCTCGGTGGTTATTTCCGCACTTATGAGCAGAATGTCGGCGGCATTGTGTATGGTTATCACAAGCCGATCATGATCGCGGGCGGTATCGGCAGCATCTCCGATCTGCATACCAAAAAGAACGATCTGCCGGTCGGCAGCTTGCTGATTCAATTGGGTGGTCCCGGCATGCGTATCGGCATGGGCGGCAGTGCCGCGTCATCGATGGCGACCGGCACCAATACAGCCGATCTGGATTTCGATTCTGTCCAGCGTGGTAATCCAGAGATGGAGCGACGCGCGCAAGAAGTCATCAATGCATGCTGGGCAATGGCAGAAAAAAATCCGATCCTGTCAATTCATGATGTGGGTGCGGGTGGCTTGTCGAACGCATTCCCGGAAATCACCAATGACGCCAAGCGCGGCGCGATTTTCGATTTGCGCAAAGTGCCATTGGAAGAAAGCGGTATGGCGCCAAAGGAAATCTGGAGTAATGAATCACAAGAGCGGTACGTCCTTGCGATCGCGCCAGAAAGTTTGCCGCTGTTCCAAAGTTTCTGTGAGCGCGAACGCTGCCTGTTCGCTGTCGTAGGCACCGCGACCGAGCAACGGCAATTGAAAGTGATCGATCCTGAGCATGACAATAATCCAGTCGACATGCCGATGGATGTGTTGCTTGGCAAACCGCCGAAGATGCATCGTGACGTCAAGCATGTCGAACGTGTTTATCCTAAAGTCGATTTGACCGGCATGGATTTGCTGGAAGTATCGCAACGCGTATTGCGCTTGCCAACCGTGGCGGATAAATCGTTCCTGATTACGATTGGCGACCGCGCGGTCGGCGGCATGACAGTACGTGATCAAATGGTCGGCCCATGGCAAATCCCGGTTGCGGATTGCGCCGTCACAGCGATGAGTTTTCAAGGCTATCGTGGCGAAGCAATGGCGATGGGCGAACGTACGCCGCTAGCGGTCATTAATGCAGCCGCATCGGGACGTATGGCGGTTGGCGAAGCATTGACCAACATTGCAGCAGCATCAATCGCAGAACTTTCCGACGTCAAGTTATCTGCCAACTGGATGGCCGCATGCGGACAACCTGGCCAGGATGCTGCACTGTTCGATACGGTAAAAGCAGTCGGTATGGAACTCTGTCCGGCGTTGGGCATCAGCATCCCGGTCGGCAAGGATTCGTTGTCGATGCGAACCACATGGAAAGATGAGGGCGGCGATAAGTCAGTGACCTCGCCAGTCTCATTAATTGTGTCGGCTTTTGCTCCAGTACAAGACGTGCGCTTGTCGTTGACGCCGCAAATCCAGAAGGATGCCGGCGATACGGTGTTGATTGCGATCGATCTCGGTCGCGGCAAGAATCGCCTCGGTGCTTCGGTATTGACACAAGTGATGCAACAGATTGGCGACGAGACACCGGATGTCGATAGCGCTGAAGATTTGAAAGCATTCTTCACCGCGATACAGCAATTGAATCAAGAGAAAAAACTGCTGGCATATCATGATCGTTCAGACGGTGGCTTGTATGTGACTTTGTGCGAAATGGCGTTTGCCGGCCGCAGCGGATTGTCGATCAATCTCGATATCCTGACGATGGAAGGCGAGCATGCATCGGATTGGGGAGATTCTAAAAATTGGACAGCACAGGTTTCGGAACGCCGCAATGAGCTGACTTTGCGTGCATTGTTCAGTGAAGAATTGGGTGCGGTGATCCAAGTGCGCGCCGAGCAAAAATCGGATGTGATGAATGTGCTGCGTTCACACAACCTCGGTGCATGCAGCAACATCATCGGCAAACCGAATGATCGCGACGTGATTGAATTCACACGTGATGCGAAAGTGATTTACAACCAGCCGCGCATCGAATTGCAGCGTTTATGGAGCGAGACCAGCTGGCGTATCGCACGCCTGCGCGATAATCCGGCATGTGCCGATGCAGAATACGATCGCATTCTCGATGCATCCGATCCTGGTATGACACCGAAGTTGACGTTCGATCCGCAACAGGATATCGCTGCACCATTCATTGCGAAGAGTGTAAAACCTCGCGTAGCAATCCTGCGTGAGCAAGGCGTCAACTCGCAGATTGAAACAGCTTATGTAATGCATCAATCCGGCTTTACTGCCGTAGACGTGCACATGAGTGACTTGATTGCAGGGCGTGCCAAATTGGAAGACTTCAAAGGTTTGATCGCTGTCGGTGGTTTTTCGTATGGCGATGTGCTGGGTGCTGGAGAGGGCTGGGCCAAAACGATTTTGTTCAATGAAAAATTGTCTGAACAATTCTCCGCGTTTTTCCATCGCGGCGACACATTCGGATTAGGCATTTGCAACGGTTGCCAAATGATGAGCAACCTGAAATCGATTATTCCTGGCGCACAGGCATGGCCGAAATTCACGCGGAACAAGTCAGAACAGTTTGAGGCACGTTTTTCAATGGTCGAGGTAGCTGAATCGCCATCCATCTTCATGCAGGGTATGGCGGGCACGCAAACAGCGATTGCGGTCGCGCATGGTGAAGGTTATGCAGACTTCTCGCAAACGGGCGATATCAAGCAAGCCATCGTTGCGATGCGTTATGTAGACAATCACGGGAAGGTAACGGAAGGCTACCCGTATAATCCGAACGGCTCACCGCAAGGGATTACATCGGTAACGACATCGGATGGCCGCTTCACAGTATTGATGCCGCATGCCGAACGTGTGTTTCGTACTGTTCAGCAATCGTGGCATCCGGCAAGCTGGGGTGAGGATTCACCATGGATGCGCATGTTCAGGAATGCGCGCAAGTGGGTTG
This sequence comes from Burkholderiaceae bacterium, assembly GCA_036560485.1. GTDB lineage: Bacteria > Pseudomonadota > Gammaproteobacteria > Burkholderiales > Burkholderiaceae_D > DATBRC01. The sequence goes on along the minus strand of DATBRC010000011.1, from coordinate 7,107 downwards.
GTTGATTTTTTATCTCACATATCCCAGCACAATAAAAAAGGCGCTCTTTGCAGCGCCTTTTTTATTTTATTTATCTTGAATCTTTGCTTTCTTGGTCAACTCTTGTTGGAATGTTTGGAGCTTCTTCTGAGTTAACCATGATGAAATTGTCGGCTTGATTTCTTCAAACGAAGCAATTTTGGTGGAGCGAGTATCATCCAGCCTGATCACGTGATAACCGAATTGGGTTTTAACAGGAGTATCGGTCAGCTGGCCTTTTTGAAGAGCGACCATTGCGTCTGCAAACGGCTTTGGATATTTAGCCGGTAGCGCCCAATCCAAATCACCACCGTTGGTAATAGCGCTGGTATCCTTCGATCGCTTTGCCATTTCCTCAAATTTTGCGCCGCCTTTCAGCTTGCTGATTACATCCTTGGCATCTTCTTCCTTATCGAATACCAATTGATGCGCATGGTACTCTTTGGTGCCTGTTAACTGGGTTTTATATTTTTCGTACTCGGCCTTGATTTCGGCATCTGTAGGGACATTTTTTTTCGCGAAATCGGCAATCATTGCACGTGCAACAATTTCGCTGCGAGCCAAGTCTATTTCACTTTTGACTTCTGTCTTTTTGTCGAGCCCCAATCTTGTTCCTTCTTGTGCCAGAAGTTGAATATTGATGAGCTGTTGTTTCAATTGCGCGCGTAATTCAGGCGTATCCGGTTTTCCATGTGCAGCTTGCGCTTTGACCATCGCATCAACAGTGGCTGCAGGAATAGGCTTGCCATTAACGACGGCTACATTATTATCTGCAAATGCCGGGAGAGCCGCGGCTACAAGTAGAACCATGAGTAAGCGGGCAGGTTGTAAAGTCATTATGTATTCCTAATATGAGAACCGTTGAATAGAAACTGCTGGATTGAAGCGGCGCCGTATGCACGTGGAAGGCAATAATATACTAGAACGCATCACACGGCTATTCATGAAATGAGTGCTACTTGAATTGGCTTTGTGTTTTGATCGATTAAAAAAAAGCGCTCGATCGAGCGCTTCTCAAGGTTTTTTAAAGAGGAAAATTTATTTAATTTTCGCTTTCTTCATCAAGTCCTGCTGATATGCCAGCAGCTTTTGCTGTTCAAGAGATTGCTTGATTTTATCTTTGACTTCGTCAAACGCAGGTATCTGTGCATTGCGTACATCTTCCAACTTGATGATGTGATAACCGAACTGCGTCTTGACTGGCGTCTCGGTAATTTGTCCTTTTTCCAATTTTGTCATTGCTGCAGAAAATTCCGGTACATAGCCTTTTGGTGAAGACCAATCCAGGTCACCGCCATTTTCGGCGCTGCCGGTGTCTTTCGACTGTTTGGCCAAGGTTTCAAATTTCTCACCGGCTTTCAATTTGGCGATGATCGCTTTTGCTTCATCTTCCTTGTCTACCAGGATATGACGCGCATGATATTCCTTCTCATTGGATGTATCTGCCTTGGCTTTGTCGTATTCCGCTTTAACAGCTGCATCTGAAACCGGATTCTTTTTCGCGTAATCAGCAATGAGGGCACGAATCAAAATCAGCTGGCTCTGCATGTCGATTTGTTCTTTGACTTCAGGCTCCAGTCCTACACCTTGTTTTTTTGCTTCTTGAGCCAACACTTCGCGATTGATCAGTTCTTGTTTAATTTGTTCGCGTAATTCCGGTGAATCGGTTTTCCCTTGCGCGGCTAATACTTTCAGCATGAAATCAGAGCGGCTGGTTGGAATGGGTTTTCCATTTACGACGGCAACGTTTTGCGCGAAAACAGGCAGAGCAACAGTTGCAATAAGTAGAGCCAGTAAGCGGGCAGTTTTTAAAGTCATTATCAATTCCTAAATAGGGAAAGGGTGTTAAAAATGGTGACGCTAAAACGAATTGGATTTTAACTTGAAATTTCAGATGGAGCTAATGCAATGATGACCAATGCATGAATATCTGATTGCATCATGTCACTCAGGCAATCATACACCAACCTATGCCTGGTTATGCGGTTTTGCCCTTCAAAGGCCGCGGAAACCAGACGCAAACGGTAATGCCCCCCGCCTGATGCCGCACCGGCATGTCCTGCATGCAATGCCGATTCATTCTCGATTTGGCACTCCAAAGGGGAAAAAGTTGCCCGCAATTTCTCCTGAATCAGCTCTTCACGAATAGTCACTTGGGTTCCTCAACATGTTTCGACAAAAACAGACTCTGTCCAAGCACGAAGGCAAGCATGAGTCCTGTGAATCCGAATAATTTGAAGTTAACCCATGTCGCCGTGGAGAAATTAAAGGCAACATACAAATTGATCAATCCCATTACTACAAAAAAAGCAGCCCATGCAGTACTGAGGCGTTGCCATACCAGATCCGGCAATGAGATTTGTTCTTCCAGCATGGTTCGGATCATGTTCTTTTTAAGGATGGCTTGACTGAAGAACAGCACGACTCCAAAAGTCCAGTAGAGGACAGTCGGTTTCCATTTAATGAATGCGGCATTGTGAAAATAAATGGTGGCGCCGCCAAAAACGCTGATGATAAGCAGCGATAACCACAGCATGGCATCGATCTTTTTACCGCGTAATAGCAAGTAGCTGATCTGGCAAATGGTGGCCAGGATTGCCACTGCAGTAGCGAGGATGATCGGTGCTTGATCCAATGGCACAACACCACCCGATATAAAGCCGGATAAATATTGCGTCAGAATTGATTGCGCTGCATCGGGATGACCTTCTCCCCACTTGAACATGCCGAAAAGAAAAATAACAGGGAAAAGGTCGAATAAAAATTTCATTTTTGATGTTGATCTTTTGAGGATGGCATTGGTTCAAAATTTAGCGATGCAGAATTAATGCAATAACGCAATCCAGTGGGCGGCGGTCCATCGGGAAACACATGCCCCAAATGCGCATCGCACACATTGCATAAAATCTCGGTACGAATCATACCGTGAGTCCGATCAACACGCTCTGTTACATTTTCAGGATTGATTGCCTTGAAATAACTGGGCCATCCGCATCCCGAATCAAATTTTGTATCCGATTCAAACAACGGCGTGCCACAGCATACACAGGTGTAAATGCCATGTTCATGATGATCCCAGTAACGGCCGGTGAAAGCGCGCTCGGTGTCGGCATGGCGGGTCACTTGATAATCGAGCGGTTTCAGCATCGCTTTCCACTCGGCGTCGGTTTTGTGTACTTTGTTTGTCATGATCAGTTCAGTTCAAGATGAGCAACTTACTTCCAATTGACTGGCCCAGTCCGGGGGGAGATCGGCATAATGCGCGTTCTCCGGTTGTTCGTCGAATGGAGCTTCCAATACCTTACGCAGTCGTTCGATTTCTGAAAAGTCTTTATTTTGCGCCTTTTCAATGGCGATTTGCGCAAGGTAGTTGCGCAGTATGAATTTGGGGTTGACTGCATGCATTGCAAGACGGCGCTGATGGTCTTCGCTATTTTCTTGTCTCAGCCGCATACGATATTGTTGTGCCCATGCATCGAACCTTGGACGATCAATAAACAGATCCCGCAAAGGTTCATCGGATCCTGGATTTTCCACTTGTAAATTGCCTAATCGCCTGAAAAATAACGTGAAATCAACATGGCTGTTTTGCATCAGTAAAAACATTGCATCAATTAATTTTTCGTCATCAACCTGCTTGGTCATTAATCCTAATTTGGCATGTAACAAGTTATCCAGTTTCGTTTCGTATTCACCTTTATAGTCGGCTAGTGCGGCTTGCACGTCATCTACGTTACCAATCAAAGGTAGAAGCGCTTGTCCAAGCGCATAACAGTTCCAATGTGCTATCTGCGGTTGCATGCTGTAGGAATAACGCCCCTGCTGGTCGGTATGATTGCAGATATGGTTGGCATCAAAAGCTTCCATGAAACCGAATGGACCATAGTCGATCGTCAGTCCCAGAATCGACATGTTGTCGGTATTCATGACGCCATGCATAAAGCCTACTGCCTGCCATTGTGCGACCATGTGCGCAGTGCGCCGTGTGACTTCTTGCAGAAAAGCTTGGTAAGGATTGGCGCTGTTTTTTAGTGCTGGATAAAATGCATTGATCACATAGTCGGCCAGTGTTTTCAGCGCGTCTTGATTGCGGTTGTAATACCAATGTTCAAAAGATCCGAAGCGTACAAAGCTGGGGGCGAGACGTGTCGTCACTGCAGTCGTTTCCGGCGCCTCGCGCATCACGCGCATGTCCGAACCGATCACACAAAGCGCGCGTGATGTCGGAATGCCCAGTGCAGCCATTGCTTCCGAGCACAGAAATTCGCGTATCGATGAGCGCAGCACTGCACGGCCGTCACCCATGCGAGAGTAGGGCGTCAGACCGGCACCTTTTAGTTGTACTTCAAATTTTCCGTATTCACTTTCCGCGTCACCCAGCAAGATCGCACGGCCATCGCCGAGTTGACCTGCCCATATGCCAAATTGATGGCCCGAATAAACGGCGGCTAGCGGTGTGGATTCAGGCAACGTGCGATTGCCGCTGAAAATATCGATGAAATCCTGAGTGTCGAATTGTTTCGGATCAAGATTGATCAATTTGGCAGCAGATTCATTGGCACAAACCAAATACGGTTCAGGTAACTGTGTCGGCAGAAGTTTTGTATAAAACGCTTCGGGTAAATTGGCGAATGTATTGCGTAAAGAAAGCATATTTTTGGCCCATAAAAATTTGGGCTGACTTTGGATTGTACGAATGTGTATTTTGACAGAGAAGTGCACATGCCATTCTATGTCAGCCGATATTGCGACGCATCATGGAAAGACGTTGTTTATTTTAGTACGATCGTGCTATTGTTATCTTTGCATCTTTGAAGAGAAGGATGCCGCACATTCGGCATTCAATTAAGCTTCGTCGAGTAAGCTGCGCATATACTCAATGCGCAAGATGTAAAAAATTAATCGGAGACACCATGTCGGAATATCAGAAAAGCCCATTGATGGGTCAAATGATGAGCCAGCCTTTGCTCATTTCCAGCATCATTCAGCATGCTGACCGTCATTTCGGAGACCATGAAATTGTCTCGCGCCGGGTGGAGGGCGATATTCATCGGTATACATATCGCGACTGTCACAAACGTTCAAGGCAATTGGCCAATGCATTGGCAAAACTCGGCGTGAAAATGGGTGATCGCGTCGCATCGCTCGCATGGAACGGCTACCGGCATTTGGAAATGTATTACGCCGTTTCCGGTTCTGATGCGGTGCTGCACACGATTAATCCTCGCTTGCATGCTGAGCAGATTGCCTACATCGCCAATCACGCCGAAGATCAATATTTATTTTTCGATCTGAATTTTCTACCGTTGGTGGAAGCTTTTGCTCCGCTGTGTAAAACGGTCAAAGGATTTGTCTTGATGAGTGATCGCGATCATATGCCAAAAGAAAGCAGGATTGCGAATCTGTTGTGTTACGAAGAATTGATTGCAAATCATACTGATCAGTTTACGTGGCCGGTTTTCGATGAAAACTCGGCATCGAGTTTATGTTATACCTCCGGTACGACGGGTAATCCGAAAGGTGCGTTGTATTCGCACCGGTCCACCATTTTGCATTCGTATGCGTCTGCCATGCCGGATTCTTTGCACTTGTCAGTGCATGAGTCAGTGATGCCGGTTGTGCCGATGTTCCATGTCAACGCATGGGGATTGCCATATTCAGTGCCCTTCACCGGAGGGAAACTGGTGTTTCCTGGTGCTGCATTGGATGGCAAATCAATATTTGAATTGATGGAACAAGAGAAGGTGACGTTGGCAGCCGGCGTGCCAACAATCTGGCTGGGATTGTTGAATCATGTGAAGCAAAACAATCTGAAATTCACATCGCTGGAACGCACGATCATCGGCGGCTCAACCTGTCCGCCGGCCATGATGAAAACGTTTCGGCATGAATATGATGTGCAGGTTCTGCACGCGTGGGGCATGACCGAAATTTCACCGATCGGCACGACTTGTGTATTACAGCCCAAGCATTTGTTACTGTCGGATGAAGAGCAGGCAGCCATACTTGGGAAACAAGGTCACGTGATCTTTGGTGTGGATATGAAAATTGTCGATGCGGATGGAAAAGAACTTCCATGGGATGGCAAAACGTTCGGCAATCTATCGGTCAAAGGTCCGTGGGTTATTCAGAATTATTTCAGGCAAGAAGGCGGTGATGTGCTGGAAGATGGTTGGTTCCCAACCGGCGATGTGGCGACCATTGATGCCAATGGTTATATGCAGATCACCGACCGCAGTAAGGACGTCATCAAGTCGGGCGGCGAATGGATAGGCTCAATCGATTTGGAAAATATCGCGATGGCGCATCCGGCAGTATTGCAGGCAGCATGCATTGGTGTGTTCCATCCCAAGTGGGATGAACGACCATTGTTGATTGTCGTGAAACGTCCCGGTGCGGAAGTCAGCAAAGAAGAGCTCATCAAGTTCTATGACGGTAAAATCGCCAAGTGGTGGACGCCTGATGATGTCACATTTGTCGATGCGTTGCCGGTCGGTGCAACCGGCAAGATCTTGAAAAATAAAATGCGCGAGCAGTTTAAGGATTACAAATTGCCGACTGCTTGAAGGGATTCAACCATTTGAAATAAAGTCGAGTACTACATCGATTTGATCGCCCGACATGAGCGGTGGTGCATGCCCAATACCCTCGAACACATGTGCGCGTGCTTTGGGATTACGCCGCAGCATTTCATCCAACGTATTCTGTGTCAGGATGCCCGATTCCGAGCCACGCAAAATCAGCACCGGGATATCAATTTTTTCCCACAGATCCCAGATCTTGAAATCGAACGCCATTTTGCTGAAATATTCCCGAATGCGTGGATCGTAGGCAAGGCGCATGTCGCCATCGCTTGTTTCAAGCGAGCCTACGCGCGCAAGGTGACGCCATTGCTCATTGGAGAGGTTGCCGAATTTTGGATAGAGTTTGCGGAGGTGTGCTTCGACCTCATCATGATTGTGAAAGCGCTCGTCTTTGCCGATGTAATTGGCGATCTCCACCAGTTCTTTTTGTGACACGAACGGCCCAATGTCATTGAGTATCAAACGCTTGATCGGCTGATTTCTCATCGCAGCAATATAGATGCCG
>DATBRC010000010.1:0-6702 GCA_036560485.1 Burkholderiaceae bacterium | reverse complement strand
CCTAAGCTTCTGATTCAAAATCGTTTCTTGAATTTGGCTCGCTATTTGCTTAGATTTCCTATAGGCATTTTGCCTATGCGACGTACTGAGAATGCTTATGCATGAGATCTTCACACTCGGCGTCTGCTTCGCACAATAATGACACATGGAAGGACAAAAAATGAATGCAAATTATCTGTCTACATCAATCGCCAGAATCGCGGCAGCAGGAGTAACTGCCCTGCTTGCATCCAGCGCATACGCAAACATCGTCAATATCGACTTCGATTCACTCAGCGTCGCACCGGGGAGTTCCATTAGCGGCGCTCCGGTCACGAACTATCTTGCGAGCTATGGCATCACGCTTTCAGGAATGCTTGCCGGTGAATCCGAGTATGTACTCAACGCAAGCAATATTAATTGGGTATCCAGCCATTCGGGACCAAACGTCTTTTTCGTCGGAGGCATCAACCCGATTGATACGTTCACATTGAATTTTTCGACGGCGGTGGATAATTTCAGCTTTGATCGCATCGGCAATGTTGCGGCTTACTCCCCTTCCGGCACAACCAAAGGACCTTGGTCAGCAGTCGCGTATGATGCGGCAAACAATGTGTTGGGGTCGATCGGTGAAGGCTACATCGGAACGTATGGTGATGTGCCGACGCAGACATTCACGCTTGCCGACACAGGAATTGATCATATCGCTTTCACCGGCAATTCATTCAATTTTGCGGGCACGAATTTGCCCATGATGGATAATTTTTCTTTTACCGCAGAGGCACCAGAACCGGGAACCTGCGCATTGTTTTTAGCTGGCCTTCTCGCCCTTGGTTGCATTGGGCGGCACAGAAATGAAAAGTGCTAACAACAAAATTTAGACAGAATAAATGTGAGTCAGAGCATCTGGCTTTTTTAAACAATTGCTTGGCTGGCAGGTATGGGCGAATTGTGTTGAAAAATTCGACGTCATCCGCCTTGACTCTGGTAGAAAGCATCTTTCCTTCACAGGCTTGATGCTTGATGCCGCTCTCGCGAGCAGGTTACGTTGTCCCGGCAGCTTCAAACCCAGTCGTTACCAACTTTCCATGTGCCGGTAGGCTACAGCTGACGGAACAGCCGGTTTCTCTCCTTTTGTTGATAAGGTAAAACAATCATTTACGCGGCCTCATGTCGCACTCCCATAAATATGGTATGTGCAAGCCACGCAAAGGGATGTACCATCTCGCCACCTAATGTCGAACCACATAAGGAGTGAATACAGTATCGAGTAAATAAAAGCTCCCAAATGGAGTGGACCAACTCCGGAATAATAATCAAAAAATGAAAGTGCTATTCGATGATGACAAAGGTCATAGGGATTTGGGGATTGGGATTGGTTGTTTTGCTTGCAGGGTGTGGCGGTGGAGGAGGAAGTGGTGATAGCAACAGTAATGCAACCAGCTTCAATCCGGTTGTACGTACTTATGGAGACACATGGACTCGCCTTATCTCCACCACCACGAATGCAGGCTCGACAAGCACTACTTCGACGACATACACGACCGATGGTGTGAACGCCGATTCGAGTTTTGCGCTGGGCATAACCAATTCCTCGCAGTTGTCGACGGGCTCAAACATGGTTGCTGCAGATGGCAGTAACTTGCAAGCGGGTGGATGTATTTATTCCCCGGCACAACAACTTTATTCATTCCCTCTCTCTGTCGGAAAAACGTGGAGCATCAATTACACTTACGCTTGCACTGGGGCGGCAACCCTAACCTATAGCGGAACCGCTACAGTGGTCGCCAGGGAAACGCTCAGTACCCCTGCCGGAAGCTGGGATACGCTCAAGATTGCCTATACCGTCACTGATAGCGGCAATCCAGCGACCTCACAAACAACGAATGCAACATGTTGGTGGGCAACCGCAATTGGTATCACCGTACAATGCAATACCTCATACACTTATACGGGTACAGCCAACCCTTCAAATAGTGCCAGCACTTCCTACGTCATCACCAACTATCAAGCGTCTACCGGATCTAAACCAGCGCCCGTATCCAATATTTATCCGGCATTTTCCGTGCTGGCACCGCAAGTTGTGAAAAGCTCGCCAAGCGGCCTCTCACAGACTAATCCAAGGCCGACTCCGATATTTTTCCTCGATACACAGAACCAGTCTGCTCTGACCGATTTTATTTCCAAGTTCTCTGCACCAACCTTTTGGTCGGTGATGGCTCAGTACGGTGTCGGGTCGCCACAAATCGGCTCGCCAGTTAATTTGTCAGTGGCCGCACCTAGCGTCACTACTCAGGCACAGATCAGCACGTGGCTCACCACGCAGTTGCAAACCACGCCATCCACCTATGGCGTGCTGGATGTGAATTCCTATTTCGTTCTTTACTACCCTTCTAGTACAAGCATCAACGATTCAAACGGTGCGCTTGCCAGTTGCGTCCGGTTTGGCGGTTATCACGGTTACGTCCATTTAAACAGCGGGTTGAATGTTCCCTATGCGGTGATCCCGGATTGCCAGCGAGGCATCGAATCGATCACCTTGGCGACATCTCATGAGCTGATGGAGGGATCTGCAGATCCTTATCTGGACAGCTATAGAACAATTAGCGGCGATGTAAGCTGGGCGGCAGCATACAATGGTAGCGAGCTCAATGACATGTGCGAGCATAGCTTTGCCAACAGCTGGTATACACCACTAGCATTGGGTTATCCAATCGCAACGGTGTGGTCGAATTCGGCAGCCAGCTTGTTTCACGATCCCTGCATACCAACAGGAAATCTCCGGGACATCACTGCTTATTTCCAGAGCGTTCCGGTGTTGCCGGATACAGTCTCGATCACTAATATCAACAATGTTTCGGGGTCGGCAAAAGGCGTCACAATACCTGTGGGTACCAGCCGAACGATTGACGTGCAATTGATGAGTGATCAGGCCATGGCTGGCGTGTGGCGTGTCAATGCGCATCAGGCAGGGCTGCCAAGTGGCACCGCATCGACGCTTACTTTTTCCTGGGACAAAACCTATGGCCAGAACGGTGACGTACTGCATTTGACGATTACATCCACAGCTGCGCTTCCCAATGGGGCAGTATTCGAAATCGAGAGCTACTATGGAGGTAGTCGAAAAAGTTGGATCGGGGCAGTTTCTAATTGATGATCAATCGGATGGACTATTTGGATGTATGCGAGGAGAAATCTGAATAGAGATTTAATAGAATGCATAACGTAATGGCTAACGATGCCGCCTTTTCCGTCTGTAGCTGTGGCGCCTGAAACATGCATATATGGGCCTACCTTCACCGCACGGGACTATCCAACGACTGGTTCTCAAAGTGTTCCCGACGAAAATTCTCTCTTTTCATAGTTCCTTTTATTGAATGACAGTGCGCATAAATGAACGCTCGTAATTCAGAAAACACCGAGTTTCTTGGTAGTAGCGCATCGCTACCAGGCATTCCGGATCATTCACAGCAAAGTACGGTAAGTCTCGTAAGCAGTTAGCGATGGAAATGAAAACATGGCAAACGCAATATCGTTTGCTCCATTTTTACTTCGCGATTGACAAAGGCAGGGATGTATATGCGCGTACGGAACATAGAAATCTTTCTAGTGCGAGATGCAGGGAGAGATGCGACGCCACCGGGCAGGCAATCTTACATTACCTGCCCAGTGATGCTTCCATTATTTTTTCTTGGCGTTCTTGTTCGCTGCCTCGGCAGCCAGTTTCATTTCATATTCCGCTTCATGCAGTAATTTTTCCGCTTTCGCTGCATGGCCGCCCATGTCGTATTCGTTCGCGGCTTGTGCTGCTTTCAATTTTTCGATGGCACGAGTGGCATCTTCACGCGCTGCAATAATATTTGGATGACCGGCTTCAGGTCCTGCTAACGCCAGTCCGCTCATCAAGCTGGCACTCAAAGCAAAAGCAATTCCAATCACTGCAGTTTTCATATTGATCTCCAGAATATCCCGATAGTGGGAGCATTAGCATACAACAAAATGACTGCCTCACATTGCGAACTATGGCGAGCACAGACACACATTGATAAAATAATGAGCATGACACGTTCCGAACTCATCAACGCCATGTCGCTGCGCTTTCCTCACCTCGGCAAAGAGGACGTGGAAGCATCCGTCAGCATCCTACTGGAGGGCATGAGCCAATCACTATGTCAAAGGCGTCGCATTGAAATCCGTGTCTTCGGCACGTTTACATTGAACCATCGTCCCCCGCGCATCGGGCGCAATCCGCAAACAGGTGAGCAAGTCGCTATCCCTGCGAAGTACACGCCCCACTTCAAGACCAGCAAGGAACTCAAACAGCGCGTAAATATGCAGGCTGGACAAATAAAATAATCAAGCTAAGTTAGCCGATCATTTCAAGTCGCCATTGGGACGCTCACGCAGCACTACTTCTGCTCTTCTGCAACGCTTTTTTCTCAAAATACTGGATGGCTATTGCAATAGTAAGTAATTGGCTTAACGTGAATTCGTTTTTGCCAATACGGAATAGAAGAAAATCATGTGCCAGTAATTCGTTCAACCACAAAATCATCGTTTGCATACATCGCCCTTCGCTTCCAATACTTGTAATTATGTTGAAGCTCTTTACCAAATTTCCCATCTAAAAAGATGGAGGCAGGGATTGGAATCGAACCAATGTATGCGGCTATGCAGGCCGTCGCGTATCCCCTTCGCTACCCCGCCATGAATAATTTTGTTACAAAATGAAATGCTTGCTTTAGCTAAACGTCAATATTGAATGACATATTTTATTGAGTTCTAACAATTGCAGTAGCGACTAATGAGTGTCCCATTAGCCAACGTTTTCCACGCCATTTAGAAACCGCTGTACGCCCATAAGAACGTAGACGTGAATGTACGCAATCAAGCATACTAAACAAAAGAATAAGCTCGGACGTCATTTCTGACAGTCCGATTCACGTAAATGTCGATTAGAAACTCCAACGTATGCCGGTACCTAATTCGGCCATATTGTTGAAGCCGTGTGTGCTTGCCAGCTTGTAACCTTGGCCTGTACGCACTGTATCTGCAACGACATAAACATCAGTCTGAGCATCAAATTTGTAGAACGCTGCCGTGTAGTATGTCCTTCTTGTGCCGTCAGCCGCAGTTGTGACGGCACTGGTGTCCCCAGTGACACCGAGCGTATTGCCTCCAGCGTTGTATCCGCCGTTCTTGACATTGATGTCATGGAACCCGAGCACATAGCGCATTTTCCCTGCAGGTGTAAAAATCAAAGATGTCGAAAAGGCTCTGTCGGTGCGATTGCCAACGACTGCTTGCTGCACCGTCGCGTGGGCTATCCCTGCTTTCCATTGAATCAAGGGACTAAACTGGTAATTTCCACCGAAGGCAACAATATCATGATTCAGCTTTGACACAATGGCGTGCGTAACAGTGCCGTCCAGATTCCACGTGCCGCCGTTGTACGCAATCGCTGCGCCAGTCGTACTTCCATTCGAGAATTCTCCTGGAGCACTTGAGGGGCCATTTCCGTTTTCGACGGTACCGAATGCGTACGTTGCTCCAACTACCCATGGACCGATTTCTTTCTTCCAAACGATGCTGCCATCATTGCGTGTTCCATCTGCTCCACCGCCGTAAAAAATCATTTGTTGTATGTTGCTGTTGTTACACCATCCTGCTTCGCTCAAGTCGACTTTTGAAGTACCAAAAGCATCGCCCCAAGTTTGAATGAAATCGCGCGCTAGCGTATTTTGACGTCCAAACGTGAGCTTACCTATGGTCTCGCTTTGCACACCTAGCCAAGCATCGCGGTTAAACAATACGTTGGGTGTGTCAAGATTCCCGGTTGGCGACTCAAATTCATTTTCAAGAGTCGCGATGACGCTGGTCCCACTTTCCTTGTCGATAACGTGAGAGCCGTGTATGCCGAATCGATTGCCACTCATCCATGACACAAACATGCCAGTTTGCCGATTCCCTTTTGTGTCGGCATGGGTTTTACTGGCTAAGGTGACATCGATCTTGCCATATAGAGAAACGGTCGTATCGGTGCCTTGAATCAAATTCCAATTTGGTGCCTGCGCGATCGTCACGGCAGTCCCGGCGCTGGTGGTCGCTGGAGCAGCCTCTTTTTGCGTTGTTTCAATATGAGACAAACGTTCGTTTAATAAACGAATTTGCGCATTCAGATCTGATACATCGTCGGCATGAGCGGGAACAGCTGAAAGCACGGCTACTGCCAAAGCAATCGGGGTTAAACTAAATTTCATTGGATCTCCTTTGTGAAAATGGAATATCTATCAAGTACCGACGTCTGGGCAATTCCCTTTTGTTTTATGCAACAGCAGGGAGTTGTTTTTTCTTTCACATAAAAATTCTCGAATTGGTTTTTCATGTGGTAAGACAACGACTCCCTTTTGTCATGGGAAACAGCAGGAAGTCGTTTTTTTGCTCACATAAAAATTCTCGGATTGGCTTTTCATATGGGGCAGCAATCAATTTTTTGAGAAATTGATGTTCGGCAGAATGTCACTAAATTCATTCTTTTGTAATTGTGCGAAATGACATTGGCATTGATTACATTGCGGGAACTACTAACTGGTGCAATCTCGACTATTTAATCCATACTCATGGATATAAATTTCGTGGACAGAAGTTTTTTCATTGATGTTGTATCGATCATTTGCAGTAATAAGGCATGGAATGAACACGAATCTGGCGCTGGCAATATTT
>DATBRC010000009.1:0-33479 GCA_036560485.1 Burkholderiaceae bacterium | reverse complement strand
TGCTCGATACCGACAATGCTTTTTTTACACGCTCAATTAACTCGTAGTGATTAAATGGCCTTTCAAAGTAATCAAAAGCACCATGCTTCATCATATCTACTGCCAATGTTACGTCATCATGGTCGGCCATTAAAATAACAGGAAGCCGCTGCATCAAATCACGCAAAACTATTGCGTAGAGAAGGGCAGTCCCACTCATGATTGGGGTTCGTATATTAAGCAACAGGCATTCACCTTGAGGAGCGAGGCGGCGCTTCTTACTAATTTCATCAAGAAAAACTCCGACGCCATCATAATATGTAACCGTTATTGTTTGCGCGACGGCTAACCTGCGAATGGAGTCATGAATCGCTTTTTCGTTGTCGACTATATATAACATCAATACATACCAGTGCAGTTACCGCCACTCTAACCAGCTAAGGACACAAACGAGAAATTTTGCCGTGCTGTTACACCTTGTCCGGTTGAGGTAAAAATCAGGTTCGCAATAATTGCGAAATTTGTTGTTCATCGATAACATTGGCACTTGCATGTTTGATCGCGCTACCTTAATTTCATGGTGAATAGATTATTGCTTGCGCGTACCTAAATGGAAAATGACTCGTTGTCGAGACCCCTTTACCAAAATGCATAGTGGTGCTAGCAGTTTTTATCGACCAGTGATTTCGGAATTGTCTATAGAGTGTTGTATGTAGCGAATTTGTTGTGCATTTGAAAATCTTGCAGCCGTTGTTTTAAAAAAATATATACGGGAGTGGGAATGATTAATTTCCAAAATGATGACGGGGGCGGATTGCGACATTTCCGTATTGGTACACGATTAATTCTGGGATTTGGTGCAATTTTGTTGATCTTGGTCGCTATGGCCGGAATTGATCGCGTCCTAAATGACCAAAGTAAAACCAAATTGCTTGAGGGATTAAAAGCTGCAGAAGCTAAAAGCCGATTGGCAACAAAAATGAAAGGGGCATTGCTCGAAGGCGGAATATCCCTGCGCAATATGGGTCTTACCTCCGATCTGGATTTGCTCCAAAAAGCCCAAAAAACAACTGAAGTGGAACGAGCGGTATTTGTCGAGACAAGAAACAATTTTGTCGCTCTGGGGCTAACCCAGGTTGAAAAAGGCATCATCGATAACATTACCGAAATCGATAAACAACTTCAGGCCCCAGTCAGAGAAGCAACAGTGCAAGCTCTCGCTTTCAATCCCGAAGGCGCAGCAAAAATCCTTACCGACCGTGTCGATTCATTGAACCAACAGATGATCAAGGAGATTAATGCCCTTGTTGATAATCAGCAAGCTGCTGCAGACGAGGTGCTAGTGAGATATAACGCTGATGACAGAAAACTGAAGTTGCTACTTTTATTTAGTTGCGTCGTCGCAGTCGTTATTGGCGGAGTTCTTGCTTGGATTATCACCCTTAGTATTATTTCCCCATTGAGGGAGGCCGTTTCATTTGCCAAAGAGGTCGCAAGCGGTAGGCTTTCTTCCAAATTTTCCGTTTTGGGGAGGGATGAGGTAAGTGAGCTCGCACTGGCAGTAAAGGAAATGGTGAGGTGTCTTTCAATTGCATATGACAAGTTGAGAGACCTGAGTCGCTACGATGCCTTAACTGGTGTCCGTAACCGGGGATATTTCATTGAACGATTTGATGCTGAATGGAGGCGGGCACATCGTGCCAAAGATGTGATTAGTTTGCTTATGGTTGACATCGATCATTTCAAAAATGTCAATGACTGTTACGGGCATCCTTGTGGCGATGTTTGCTTGCAGCATGTCGCAAACACAATTAAACAGGCAATGCATCGTTCTGGGGATGAAATATTCCGTTACGGTGGCGAGGAGTTTGTAATACTACTTGCTAGTACAGATTTAGATGGGGCTCTCCACATTGCTGAACTAATTCGTCATCAAGTCGAAATATTGGAGTTTTTTTACGAAGGAAAGAAAATACCAATCACCGTAAGTATTGGCGCTGCGGCCACAATTCCGGATTCCATCGCTAGCGCGCAGACGCTTCTCGGTAATGCCGATAGGGCGCTATATGAAGCAAAACAGAGCGGACGAAATAAAGTGTGCGTTCACCCAATGGATAGATGAGGGACACCAGTCAACTTTATCTTTAATTATTGAGTACTTGACGCCAAATCGACAAGGCATCGGATATGTACAATCTCGGGGCACTTTACTTTTTGCACACTCTTCCGCTCAGATCAGGGTAATTAAACCTCGTCAACCATTACTGACAGATTGTCAATGGTATCAACCACATCGGTTAAGATGCGTATAGATGAATGTGAAGTAGCAGATATCATCGATCTTCGTAACTGTCACCCACGGAGCTGCAATATGTCGCAACCTCATCCATCAACCAATCCTTGAAAGTAGTTAGGCCGATCATATCGCTTTTCGCTTTTGGATAGCACAGATGGAAGCCCCGTTTGGATTCTATGGCTAGATCAAAAGGAGTGACCAATCGACCTAATTCTAAGGCTTGTTCCAACAGGCAGTAGGGGAGAATAGCAACCCCTAGCCCCGCAAATGCTGCTTCGATCAAAATACTGACATAATCAAATTCGCGTCCGAGGGTTGGCTCCTCACCAGTCACGCCAGCCGCTTTGAACCAGTCCGACCAGTAGTAAGGTGTAGTCTTTTGGTAAAGTAGTTTCTGATTTAATAGGTCGCGTGGCGTTTTAATGCCGAGTGCTATTTGAGGGCTGCAGACAGGAATAATTCGCCGACCGATCACATAGTCGCAACTGACCAGCGGGATATCTAATGGTTTTGCCGAAATTACTGCATCAGGTGTTTGGCCAGAGAAATCACAACCTCCGTATTCGTAATGGACAAAACGCAAAGTGATATTTGGATGGAGCGCTTCATACCGATAAAGCCTTGGTACTAGCCAGTTACTGAAAAAAGTAGGCGCGACAGATAATGTAAGTTCTTTTGTGCGTGCTCCCATACGCAATTGGCTGGAAGCATCCTCGATCATGTCCAACGCTGGGCCAACCTTATCCAGAAAAGCTTTTCCTGCTTCGGTGAGTCCTACCCTGCGGTTTCCGCGCACCAGTAATGGGCATCCCAAATGATCCTCAAGTCGCGTGATGGCACGACTGATTGCACCTTGCGTTACGCTGAGTTCGTTGGCTGCAAGGGAAACGCTGCCCAGCCGCGCTACCGCTGCTAGCGCATGTAATTCGGTGATTGGAGGAGAGTGTAGCCGCATTATGATTATTAGTAATGACTTGTCGACAGCGAGTCGCTTCTCATTTCTTTCCCTAGGGAGAATAATTCAATCAATGAGCAAACGCCGAACAAGCGGGTAAATAAATGCAAACGTAACGTAAGCCGAATTTTACACGAAAGGTGTCAGCGGCAGAAAAAAATGAGACGCAGACAATTTTTATGAGTGGTCTGCAGAAAAGCCATTAGAAAAAAGTGCAAGAAATATCGGCATGCAGTGATCTTTTGTGTTGCATGGCGATTGTGATTGTATAAGGCAACCGACCTATTTATTTTTGTCGTCAGGCAGATGTCATTGCCGGCAAATTGCAGTGCCAGCAGATTTTAAGATATTCGAAGAATTCAGTCGGCTTGCAGTCAATTACTCGATCATTTTACTTGGGGAGGTGTTATGCGCTTAATGATGAATCTATTGATGTGCGGATTTGGGCTGGTCGCATTTGCGAGCGCTGCTTACGCTGAGATTGGTGTAACCGATTCGGAGATTTTGTTGGGTCAGTCGGCGAATTTTTCTGGCGGTACAACAGGTCAATCAAAAACCTATCTGGAAGGTGTGGAGCTTTGCTTCGACAACGTTAACCAAGCGGGTGGTGTTAATGGACGCAAGATTGAGTTGATCTCATTTGACGATAATCAGAAACCTGAACGGACGGCGGAAAACGTCAGGAAATTGATCAATGAAGAACGTGTATTTGCATTGGCTTATTCTGACAATACAACAACTGCAATGCCGGCAATGGCACTCGCAGAAAAGGCCAACGTACCATTTTTATTTCCAAGCACTGGTGCAGAAGAATTGTATGTGTCGAGTAAAAATGCATTTACCTTCCATGCAAGTTTCAAAGACGAATTAAAAACAATTATCCGTCATTTGGCGACGCTAAGAATTGATCGTGTTGCCCTGGTTTATTACGACTTGGGTTCTGGTAAAGAATTACTAAAACAAACCAACGAGTTGCTGGCTGCGGAAAATCTTAAACTTGTGGGGCAAGGAATGATGAAGTTTAATTCCGGTGATGCGAATGAGGCCACAAAGGCAATCGCGAAAGGATCGCCGAAGGCAGTCATTATCGGTGTGTCCGGCAATGATGCGGTTGCGTTTGTGCGTAAGATGAAGCAGCAATCGGGCATACCTCCTATTTTCTATGCCCGAAGCATTGTCAATCCAAAAACGCTTGTCAACGAGTTGGGCGCTGATTCCTTAGGTATCGTTGTTACGCAAACTGTGCCCAATCCGTTCAATGCGATTACGCTCATCGCAAAAGAATATCGTATGCGATTGGCTGAAAAAAATGCGGCGTTATCAAAGGCGGGGAAACCGCAAATCAAGCCAGAATATATTGGATTCGAAGGGTTTATTGCGGCAAAGATTTTGGTGGAGGGATTGCGGCGGGCAGGCAAGGCGCTTACACGTGAGCGCTTTCTGGAGGCGCTTGAGTCGATGCATAAATTGGACATGGGGGGGTACTTTGTTAGCTTCTCCAAGAACAACCACAATGGATCCGATTATGTTGATATAACCATGATCGGACCTAAAGGCCGGAATGTCGATTGATCGCGTCTTAGTATAAATATTCAACTGCCGAAACAGGGTAAATATATGAAGCTGCAAAATCTTCGAATCGGACTGCGGCTTGGATTTGGATTTGGCATTGTCTTGGCCATTCTGAGCGTAGTAATTGTCCTTGGCAACTTACTCAATTTGTCAAATAAGGAAAACCTTATTACTGGCTTGGGGACTACGACGACAAAAGCAGAATTGGCGGCAACAATGCAGAACTCGTTGCTTGAAGGTGGAATTGCCATGCGTGACATCGGATTGATTTCAGACGTCAGTGCAATGCAAAAAGAGGCGGATCGCGTAAAGGTGGAGGCTGCGAAATACACGGACGCGGTCAACAAGTTGAATGCTATTGGCATGAGCGATTCCGAGAAAAAAATTGTGGCGAATATCGCATCAATGAATGCAGAACTTGCCATACCTCTAAAGGAGGCAATGGACTTGGCAATGTCCTTTAACAATGAAGGAGCCGGTAAGATAATCATCGATCGGGTCGCTCCGATCAATCGTAATCAAGTCGTCGAAATTGACAAAATGATCGATCTTGAACGCACCTCCGCGCAGCAATTTCTCTCAAGGTCCGTCGTTGCTGACAACAAACTCATGCTACTTCTCATTGCGCTTGGGGTCGGTGCCTTAGCAGTTGGAAGCATATTTGCATGGGTTATTACACGAAGCATTACGTCTCCACTACAACAGGCAATCGATATTGCCACTCGCGTTGCAAAGGGTGACCTTACCACGCAAATAAACGGGGAAAATCTGGACGAAGTTGGGCAACTTATCGGTGCCCTTCGCCTGATGAATGACAGTTTGGAAAAAATTGTTTGTAATGTTCGGTCGGGAACTGATTGCATTATCGACGCCTCCTTCGTGATCTCTTCCGGAAATTCCGATCTGTCCGATCGAACAGAAAAGCAGGCTAGCTCCTTGGAGCAGACTGCCGCCGCAATGGAGGAAATGACCTCAACGGTCAAACAGAATGCCGAGAACGCAACCGAAGCAAACAATTTGGCACAGGCTGCTTCGGACGTGGCAATTAAAGGTGGTGCTGCGATGGCTGAGGCAGTATTGACCATGGAGCTGATCAAACAATCGGCCAGAAAAATCTCCGACATCACCACTGTAATCGATGGTATTGCGTTTCAGACGAATATCCTTGCATTGAATGCTGCAGTGGAAGCAGCACGCGCCGGCGAGCACGGACGAGGATTCTCCGTGGTGGCTGCAGAGGTGCGCAGCCTTGCACAGCGCGCAGCAACAGCTGCAAAAGAAATCAAAACCTTAATCGTGGATTCAGTCGACAAGGTTGGCGCAGGCACCAAAATTGTTGACCATGCTGGAGCAACCATTGCAGACGCTACCGAGCGTATCAATCGCGTTACTTGCATCATGGGTGAAATTGCAAATGCCTGCCATGAGCAGAAAATCGGTATTGAACAAATCAATAAGGCAATTTCCCATATGGATCGCACGACTCAACAAAATGCAGCACTTGTAGAAGACGCTGCGAGAGAGGCTGAAAAAATGCATCACCAAGCTGGTGACCTTGCTCGTGCGGTAAGTGTGTTCAAAATTGGAAATACGCTACATGCCACAACAACGCAGATAGAAGATATTAGCGATAACTATAACAATGTGGATTCGCGAATCGGCCAGGAATTGCCCGATCAGGTAAACATCTTGCCGAATCGTATATACGTTCCCTTTCATGAAATTGTCCAGTGAGCAGGACCAAAATTGCATTTCTGAGATGGTGTGCCGAGAGATGCAATTAAATGAATACGAAACAACAAGCAACAAATTCAACAAGATAACCCAAGGAATACTATGTCATCAAATAATTGTTTAACTTCAGCAGAAGTGGTTCGCCAATTCATTGAAAGAGTGAGATCTGGTCGGGAGCCACGTGCCTCTGCAGAATTGATGGCTCCAAACATTCTATCCCATCAGATAGTTTCTGGAAAAGCTAAGGTTATTGAACGGACTCCAGCTAATTATCAAGAACACATTGAAGAGTTTTTAGCAGCATATGGTCAATACGATCTTACAATCGAAGAGTTCTTGTCTGATGGAGACAAGGTCTATGTCAGATGGCGTCAAACGGGCCGTCATCTGGGTGAGATCCTTGGTTATGCACCCACAGGACTACCACTTGTGTGGGTTGGAAGTGCTGTCTACAAAGTTTTGGACGGCAAGATCGTCGAATATTGGATTCAGCAAGAGAACAAAGGTCTTCTTGAACAACTTCGAAACCAACTCTATGCAAATCAATAGCAGAAAAAAATACTAGAACTCATTTCATAAATAAATACGAAGCAAAATCATCGAACAAAGTGAATTGGTTTCGCAAGAATTGCATGCCAGTAGAATGTGTCGACTTGCCGATTTCTTCGTAATTGGACTTATTGTGTCACGCTCACTCTGCGCTTAATGACTACTTTAGATTGCGTACGGAATATTTGAAATGATTGGTCAACTGCTTAGAACAACTTGTTTAGCAGAGCGGATTGCAATAAACACCATTTATTACTTCCTCTTACCGATCACGTTTTCAATAGCATTTGGGGGCTGCACGAGTAGTCAATCCGGTAACGATGGCAATAATACTCAACTAGCCGCAAGCATCAGCATTAATCTTGCCGACCCAGGCATACCAAGCAATAGGTCACTGCTCGGAAACAACATCGAATGGGTTTACAACGGGGATGGCCTCGTGTCTGCTTCTGGCGCTCCGGTATCCGCAGTGATGAATACAGTCGCGCAAACCGGGCCTAGTATGCTGCGGTACCCAGGAGGGAGCTTGGCCGATACTTACCATTGGCAAGATGGTGTCGGTCCAATTGGGGGCCGTGGATCTGATCGCGATTTGAACAATAGCTATCAGCAAGTCATCTTTGGCACCGACGAATTCGTGCAATTGTCTAATGCATTGGGTGTCACGTCTATGATCACGGTAAATGCAATTACCGGCACCGCACAAGAAGCGGCGAATTGGGTAGCCTATGTCAATGGTACGGGCACACAGCAGCAAGAGCATGTCCATTACTGGGAAATCGGTAACGAGCCATATCTCATAGAGAGCAATCGACCCGATCTGGCAATCACGCCCGCCCGATTTGCCAGCAATGCAGATTCCGTCATTGCCGCAATGCGCGCTGTCGATGCGAACATTAAAGTCGGCATCCCTCTTCGCAGCAATACGATCGGTGCTATCGTTGCGACACCCTATGCGGGGTACAACAATACCGTTCTGAGCAGTATTACCAATCATATTGATTTCGTGAGCGTGCATGACGCCTACTTCCCTTTTGCGAGTGCGACAACGACAATCAGTGATCTCGATCTTTATTCGTCTGCGATGGCGGCCAGTAGTTTTATGGCAGCGGATTTGGATGCGACCACCATGCAAGTCAATTCGCTACGGCCAGAGGGCAGTCTTCCGATCGCGGTCACAGAATACAATGCTATCTTTGGCTTATCATCTGCCGCATTACAACAGAAAAGCAGTTCGTTGGCAGGTGCACTGTATGTTGCCGACATCTTGCGCGTATTGGCATATCGAACTGACATACTGTGCGCCAATTATTGGTCGCTTTCTGGGAATGGTTATTTTGGGACTGTGGACACGTCAGGCAATCCACGCCCTAGCTATTATGTATTGTTAGCCTACGGCCGCCTGCTTCAAGGGCAAGTGATCCCAGTCAATATTACCTCTTCAGCATTTACCAATCCCCAGGTCGGAGCGATTCCTGCCGGCACTGCTCCAGTCATCACGGCGATTGCGACGCGTTTTAACAAGACCCTTCGGCTGCTTGTCATCAACAAGCATAGTACGTCACACGTCAATCTATCTCTCGTCTTGGCGAATGGCGTCGCCATACAAGGCACGAATTATTTTCAATTGACGGGGAACGATTTGTTTTCTGGTGCACAGGGATATTCTACGATTAGCTGGACGTCAGGGACGCAGACGGTTAACGGTTCCAATATTGTTCTCAATTTACCGCCGCATTCTTTTACTCTTTATGAGATGCCGTTGCTTTAAGCTGAACTCGCTGCATTGGAAGAACAACATGAGCATTAAGGATTTCAATTCGCTATGGACATCACGCATTCGTAATTTGTTGCCGCAATGATGATCGGGGACGCTTTGCAAATAAGGCAGATAATCGTCGACAAACTTCATCAATGCGGTGCGGCCGAGTTCATTTTTTTACTGAGAATATGCAAGCTCCGAAGAACGAAATTTCAATTATTGAGAATCCAGTAAATGGATAATTCAGCCGTCAAACGTTACCTGCCCTGGGTCGTGGCGACGGCGCTGTTCATGGAGCAGCTCGATTCCACCATCGTCAATACCGCTGTGCCGTCTATGGCGGCTAGCCTGCATGTCACGCCATTGAGTTTGAAGGGTGTCGTCACCAGTTATATTTTGAGCCTGGCTGTGTTCATTCCCATCAGCGGCTGGATGGCAGATCGCTTCGGCACACGGCGCGTGTTCGGCGGCGCCGTGATGCTGTTCACATTTTCTTCCATCATATGCGGCTTGTCGGTGAATGTGCCGATGCTGGTTGCTGCGCGCATCCTGCAAGGCATTGGCGCGGCGATGATGACGCCGGTCGGTCGGCTCACGATTATTCGCACATTTCCAAAATCGGAATTGCTGATGGCGATGAATTTCGTGATCATCCCGGCATTGATCGGTCCGCTGCTCGGCCCGACCATCGGCGGCTTGATCGTGCACTGGTTGTCGTGGCGTGATATTTTCTTTATCAACGTTCCGGTCGGCTTGATTGCGCTGTATCTGATCTATACGCATATGCCCGATTACCATGGCGAAGATCCGCGGCCGCTGGATATTGTCGGCCTCGTGCTGTTTGGTTCCGGGGTTTCGCTGTTGTCATGGCTGCTGGAGATTTTTGGCGAGCATGAGATCGATGTGATTTCTGCCATCGTGTTACTGTCGATCTCACTCAGTTTGCTCGGCGCGTATGGTTGGTATGCGCAGCAGGTGCCGTTCCCGCTGTTGCGCTTGAAACTGTTCCACATTCGCACCTTCCGCGTGGCGGTGTTTGGCGGTTTCATTACGCGGCTTGGCGTGAGCGGACTGCCATTTCTGCTGCCGTTGCTGTATCAGCTCGGTCTCGGTTTGCCCGCGTGGCAATCCGGCATGCTGATGATGCCGGCCGCATTGGCAGCGATGGGGATGAAAGTGATTTCGACCAAGGTGCTGCGCCGCTACGGCTACCGCAAGGTGCTGATCGTGAACACCGTGCTGATCGGTCTCACCATCAGCATGTTCTCACGCGTGTCACCGTCAACGCCGATTGCATTCATCGTTCTGCTCGGCCTCACGCAAGGCTTCTTCAATTCGCTGCAATTCTCCAGCATGAACTCGATGGCATATTCCGACATTCAGCAATCCGATTCCAGCATGGCCAGCACTATTGCCAGCTCGATGCAGCAAATGTCGATGAGTTTCGGCCTCGCGTGCGGCTCGCTGGTCACTGCATGGTTTCTTGGTGGCCTGCCGCAATCGAACCGCGTCGCTCTGATCAGCGCGTTGCATCATGCCTTCCTCACGCTCGCTGCGTTGACGATCGTATCGTCCTTATCATTCTGGACATTGAAGCCGACAGATGGTGAGATCGTCAGTAAGGGCAATTGGATAGCGAAAAGAAGATCACGTACCTGATTGAGGAGTGTGGCCACAAATTGAAGAACATTGCCGCACTGACCCTCACCAACAAGGGTGCTCCCGAAATGCAGAAGTGCATTGCAAAGTTGTTGAAGAAATCGAGGCAGGTCAATCATCTGGCTGTTAAACCAGTCCATTCACTCGACGTCGAATCGCGAAAATTATCAGTGCTGAAAAATGTGCGACTCAATACTCGTGCCTTTCTCTCATGAGTAAATTCACTTTGTGATTGGTAAAGGGTATGTTTTTCGGTAATAACTGCATGACATTCAGTCGATTCTCACTTTTATCAAAAAGACGAATACTCAATAATTGCGCCCAGCTTAAGCGTCATGTTTGCATTGATGCAGCAAGGCCGGATTGCATTAAATTCACTTGGAGATAAGGGATTTCGATGAAACGCACGATTGCACTACTCGCATTGATAAGCAGCCGTATCGCGAACGCCACCTCACCGCTGGACGCCACTGTGCCGAACGGCTTTACAGTGGCTGCGGTGGGTGACTTGATCTTCACGCAACCCTCTGAGTCACACAAATAATAAATACTGGCGACAACCCCCATGAATCTTCCTTTCGGCGGCGCCCTCAATACCTTGCGCGCCATGCTCGCAAACTTCACACAAGACACACGAATGCTTCGTCTCTATACGTCGCTGGGACCGGACAAGTTCGTCGTCGAGTCATTCGTCGGCCAGGAAGGATTGAGCGAAGGATTCTACTTCGAGATAACGGCACTGTGCACCGACGCCCACCTCAATTTGAACGCTCTGCTCGGGCAGCCGGTTTTATTGGAAATTCTCACACAACATAGTCATAGGGACCTGCGTCCCATCCATGCTCATGTGACGGCGTTCTCGCTATTGAGCAGCGATGGTGGCTTTGCCCGCTACAGCCTCAAGGTCGAACCATGGACCGCCTTCCTGAACTACCGCTTCGACAGCTACGTATGGCAAGGAAAGACAACGCTCGATATCGTCTCAGAAATATTCGACGACTATCAAGGTCAAGGCAAACTTGCACCCACCTATCGCATCGCTGTAGCCGACACAAGCCAATACACAGTGCGCGATGTCTGTACGCAGTTCGAAGAATCCGATTGGGCATTCGTCACGCGCTTGCTCGCTGAGGAAGGACTGTTCTATTTCTTTGAGCATAGCGGCGACACCAACAGCAATGCGTTCGGCTCCCACACGTTGGTCATTGCCGATTCGAATGCGGCTTTTGCACCGAATCAACAAGCGCACATCCGCTATCACCGCCCCAATGCGACGGAATCGGAAGATAGCATCACCAGCTGGCATAGCTCGCGCCAACTGCTAACCAATACCCTGTCGCTGGCGAGTTGGAACGAAACACAAGTCAACGTTGTCAGCACACAGCTCGATAGCAACCACAACAATGGCGATGTGCCGGCATTGGCCTCGTCCGATTTTCCTGGAGCGCGCCACTTCGACAAGCGCGAGCAAATCGAGCGGGCGGCACAAATCCAGATGGAAGCGCTGGAAGCGCGCAATAAAACCAGTACTGGCACCGGCACAGTCAGAACGCTGCAGCCGAGCACGACCTTCACGTTAACTGGACAGTCGATTCACGACCTCGACCTTCTCTCCGGTGGAGAAGATAGTGCGACATTTGCCGTTATCAGCGTACGGCATTGCGGCCGCAATAATCTGTCGTCGGACGCCCGCACGCTACTAAAAAATAATTGGTCCAACAGCCTTAGCGCAGTACAAGCCAAGTCGTCCAATGCCACGGACAACGAAGAACCGCTCTACGAGAACGAATTTACCGCCATCCGTGCGAGTATTCCGTGGCGCCCGTTGACCGAAGATGGTCACGGCGTTCTGATGCATCCGAAACCCAATGTCCATGGCATTCATACCGCTATCGTGGTCGGCGTGCCGGGACAAGACATCACGACTGAACGCAATCACCAGATTAAAATACAGATGCCTTGGCAGCGTGGCGCGCAATCGTCTAGTCGTAACGCTCACCCACAAGGCAACGACAATGCACCGGGCAATGAGTCCTCGTATATCTGGGTGCGTGTCGCGGAAGTAGCAGCGGGCGCGAACCATGGCAGCAGCTTCATTCCACGCATCGGTCAGGAAGTGGTGCTCGACTATATCGAAGGTGACATCGACCGCCCGATTGTCATTGGGTCGGTCTACAACGGCAAAGGCCAGGACGATGCGCAAGGCAATCAGATTGCGCAAGGCGCAGGAACGGCCACCGGCAACGCACCAGCATGGTTTCCAGGGTCGACGGGCGACCATGCGCACAATGCCGTCATGGCAGGCTTCAAGACGCAGGAAATCGGCAATAGCCAGGATGGACAAGGTGGTTACAACGCATTGGTATTGGACGATAGTTCGAACCAGGTCGGCGCACGGTTGCAGACCACCAAAAACCGAACGCAATTGAATCTCGGTCATATCAGACGCCAGACCGATAACGAACGCCAGCAAAGCCATGGCCACGGTGCGGAATTGTCTACCGATGCGTATGGTGCATTGCGGGCCGGAAAAGGTATCTTGCTCTCTGCTGATCTGCGCGCCAATGCGAGCGGTGCGCAAATGGATGCATCAGAAGCGCGCACCCAATTGAAACAAGCCCTGTCTCTGCAACAGACGATGGCCGAGTCTGCGATCAAGCACAATGCATTCACCGGTAAATCGCTTGAAAAGGACCAGCACAGCTCCCCTGAAAAGGTCTTGGCAAAATCGATAGATTCGCTGGCACAAACGGAAGAAGGCATCGGCACTGCAGAAGGTGGTGGTGCAGGCACGGTGGCGGTATTTAGCAGGCCGGATATTGTGATGAGCGCTCCGGGTGGCACGTCTGTGCTGACACCGCAGGATATGCATGCCGTAGCGTCTGCAATCACGATTACAGGCGGTCAGGATGTCAGCCATACCGTTGGAGCCAATTACGCTATTGCCACCAAGATAGGCATTAGCTTATTTACGTATGGAGACGCCAAAGCCAAACGCAGCGACAAAGGTATCAAAATGCACGCTGCTTGCGGCAAAGTTGACTTGCAGGCGCAAAGCGGCGAATTGAAAGCGGCAGCCGACAAGGATGTAAATATCAGCAGCAATGCCAAAGTAGTGGCTTCAGCAAAAGAGCATGTGTTACTGACGGCATCCGGCGCCTATATCAAAATCGAAGGCGGCAATATCTCAATTCACGCACCGGGGTCGGTACAGCTCAAAGCGGGTCAGAAGGATTTGGGTGGACCTGCAAGTCAAACTTATGCGATGCCGTCATTACCAAAGGAGACGTTACAGATTGCAACTGTCCCTAATAAGCCCGTGTATAGCCAAAAATTTGATTTATCGCACCTTGCTCTAAATGATGAGTTGGGTTTTACCTCGGAAAATTTACCCTATCGTGTCTACGATGCTGATGGTAAATATTTGGATTTCGGCAATACCAATCAAGATGGCATCACAGACCACATTCTTACCAATGAAGAAACGAAACTTGTCGTGCTTATTGGCGATGGAGAGTGGTATATAGAAGAATATCTGGAAGACAATCACGAAACCGCTGCGGGTGAAAGTGTATGAGCAACGAGCATATTGTCGTCAAAGGCGACACCTTAAGTAAAATATCCAAAATCTATAGCGTCCCTATAAGCGAGCTAAAAAACATCAATCATTTGTCACACCCTAATAGGTTGGAGATTGGACAGCATATTGCGCTTAAAAAAGAAAACGTGCTTGGCTTACAAGCACTCATCTTGGATAAGGACCGTAATCCAGTTAAAGGTATGGCTTACCAGTTTGAATTTTCAGATCGAATTCTCAAAGGCGTGACAGGGTTGGATGGCTTGACCCAAAAAATCATGACCATCAGCCCAAAAGATGAAGTACGTATATTGGTCGAGCGAATGGATAAATCGCTCAAGCAAATCGCCGCAGTGACATCGGGCTACGGTAACAAACTCGTTACACTTGTGAGCCCTAGCATCAAAGTTGAAGCCAAAACCGAATTACACCCCGGTACCGAGCATGGCAAACTTCCCAATAAAAAAGAAAAAGGAAGACCCATCTATGACCCCAATACGAAGCAACCGGCCACTAAAGAGAAAAAGGAGTTGGGGCCTAAGGTAACGCCAACCAAAACACCGGATGGGAAACCGCTTGCCAAGGTCGAGGGAGATATACCAGGTTTGGATTTTTTGGACGGTTACACCGGCGAAAAAATAACGGATGCCGATTATGAAGCTGCTGCAAAGGAATTAGACTGTGAAGTTGAAGTAATAAAGGCGATCGAAAAAGTTGAATCTGGAGGAACTACCGGATTCGATAACAAAAATCGACCATTAATTTTATTTGAAAGACATATATTCTCCAGAAATTCAGCGCGAAAATATGATGCAACAAATCCCGATATCTCATCAAAGACGGGATATAAACTAAAGAGAAAAGAAGATGCGGTCACAGCTGATGCGCTTGCAAAGGACTATTATGCAGTTAATTCAACATCAAATTACAAGCGCCTAGCCAAGGCATATCAGTTGGATAAAGATGCAGCCTTAAAAGCGTGCTCGTGGGGGAAATTCCAAGTATTGGGCGAAAACTATAAAGCTGTCGGATTTGGTTCAGTACGGGAAATGGTAGATGCACATGTTAAGGGTCCAAAGGGACACTTAAAAACATTCATTGGTTTTATTAAAAGTAAAAAACTGCAAAAGCCAATGAAAGATAAAAATTGGGAGAAAATCGCACAGGGTTATAACGGAACGGGATATAAAAAATTTAATTATGATAAAAGGATAAAGAAAGAATATGAAAAGCTTAAAAAATAAAACTCTAGTTTCTCTATGTTTATTACTCAATATGCAGCTGATATACGGACAAGATTTTCGCGTCAGTTTAGTTAAGGCTAGCAAAGAAAAAGATGGAATCGTGAATGCAATTACATCGGCCAATAAAGATTATGAAGTTGTTGATGACCAAATTATTTCTGTGGTACATGGAAATAATAATTTTGTAATAGCGCCAATCATTTCTACAGCAGAAAAAAATGGCGGTTGTTACCTGCAAACCATAAAAAATAATAATGAGCTCGGGGCACAATACCTAATCGAGAAAAACGAAGATGTACAACGGTGTGATGCTATTATCGCCATCTTCGGTTGTCGCTTAGAAAAAAATAATGGTATTGGGGTTATCGCGGGCATGCGATTAGGTACAAATAATTATTATTCGCAAGACACTTATTTTGATTTAACTGATGACTTCAAATTAGAAGAAAATTTGCTATTGTCCAAAAAGATTGGTTCGCTTGACTCTGTTGCTAAAGCAAAAAAGAAGTTGGGATGTATTAAATAAAAAGTGTAATGTCAACTAATGTCTAGTTATTTAGTACGCCCAATACCATATCATGCAGACCGCTCGCCATAACTACCAAGTGCAGAACAACACGGGGGACAGGAAAACATTAAGCCTAGAGAATGGCCTTGCTTTTTCGCTGGATGGTCACGGGAATATGGTTTGTGAACTCCCCTTCGACGTTACCATCGGCATCAAGAATATCGGTGAGGTGTTGTCACACACAGTTAACTCAATCGTCAATTCGCACTCACACGTCCTGCATTTTGCGAACGGTGGCCTATTGCGATATGCCTACAATGATGCTGGTGAATTGATTGATTTGTATTGCGAAAAACTTTCGAGTTCATTGAATTCGAAAAATGAAGTTGTGTTCAGCATCATTTGACCTGCTGTTAATGCCTTAAGTGACTGGCATTAGGATGCAGCCGGGACAGTTACGAAGGTCGATGAGTAAGTATCCTCCGGCAAAGCCGTGAGGCTAAACTGCGAGCGACTCTTTGCGCCGACATTGGTGCACCGGTAATTGCCCCACGCTACAAATATTTTGCATCATCACCATGCGCAAACTCAAAGGACGCATATCGATCCACACTTCGCGAATATAGGCCAGGCATTGCTCTTTCGTGCCGGTCAACCCAGCATCGCGCCAGCCAATGGAATTTTCTTTTCCCTGCGGCCACAAGGAATATTGTCCTTCGTGGTTGACCACGACACGGTATTGCTGCGTATCTGTATTCATCTCGATCATCGCCTTTCCTGGGTGAATCGTGCACCGCCTATCCAATTCGTCAAGGCATGAACTTGCTCACTTAATTAATAGATGGCGGATTGTAAGCATCGATTTTGACAAGACGATGACATTTTGCACGGCCACATTCCTATTTT
This sequence comes from Burkholderiaceae bacterium, assembly GCA_036560485.1. Lineage (GTDB taxonomy): Bacteria > Pseudomonadota > Gammaproteobacteria > Burkholderiales > Burkholderiaceae_D > DATBRC01. The sequence goes on along the minus strand of DATBRC010000009.1, from coordinate 16,738 downwards.
CTGGGGCATCTTTTGTATTTTTGTGTGATTCCGATGGCGCGCTCGCCGAATTTGGATGATGCATTCCTGTTGGTAATGTGGGCATGAGAACCTATCGACCGCTTGCAGTCCATTTGTCACGCTGTTGTCATGTGCTGCTCACAGACTTTGGTCTTTGCGTTTTCTGCCCACACGTTTTGCCAACAGGATGTCTTCATGCCGCGTTTCACCATCGCCAGCGCCATCAATACCGATTGCTTTCCACTGACCTCCCCGCAACGAGAAATCTGGTTCGACCAAATGTTGCACGGCAATGTGCATAATCTATGCGGCTATATGCGTCTTGAAGGCACGCTGGATATCGAACGGTTTCGGCAAGCCGTCAATCTGCTGGCGCAAAAGCACGACGCATTGCGTATCGTTTTTCTGAAAGAGCCAGGAGACGATGGCTTACCACGGCAAACGCTTTTGGAAAGCCTCCATGTCGATGTGCAGGTACATGATCTATCAATGGAGGACGATCCCGATTCGGTAGCGCTTGAATGGATGCGCTTGCGTTCACAGCAACCCATTGATACCTGTGTCGCTCCTTTATTTCATTATGTCGTGCTCAAGGTACGCCACGACTGCTTTTACTCGCTTTTTATTTGCCATCATTTGATCGCCGATGGCTGGTCTGCCGCATTGATGGCACGCTCGGTTGCCGAAATATATACGGCACTGGAGGAACAACAGACAGTCGATTTGTATGCCCCGTCTTATCTGGATTTTGTCGCCGAAGACCATGTCTATGCCACGTCATCAGGCTTTGAGAAGCAACAGCAATATTGGCTGCAGAAATTCGCGGTGTTGCCCGAGCCTTTGCTCATCGCGCGTCGCCCAGAGCACGCTGGCGCGCGCAATGAATGCCGCCAGCTGCAATTGGAGCGCGGCTGGTACGACCGCTTGAACGCGTTTTCGGCAGAACACGGCGTTACCGTCTTCCACGCGATACTCGGCGCACTCTACGTGTATTTCGCCCGCACCGCGCAACGCGACGAACTAGTGGTCGGCTTGCCGGTCTTGAATCGTAGCAATGCCATTTTCAAATCGACTGCTGGCATGTTCTTCGGCATCACGCCGGCACGCTTTTCCTTTGGTGCAGAGCTATCCTGCGGCGAATTGCTACAAGCGATCGGTCGTGAACTGAAGCAAAATTATCGCTACCAGCGTTTTCCACTCAGTGACTTGAGCCGCGAACTCAGAAAGCTCGCCAAACAACCCGGCGCAATGCTGCACCGCCTGTTCGACATCGCCGTCTCCTACGAACGTCACGATTACGCCTGTACCTTCGGCTCGGTTTCAGGCAAGGCGATCCCGCTGGTCAATGCGCAGCAGCAAACCCCGCTCGAACTGCTGGTGCGCGAGTTTCATGCATCCGAAGCGGTGCAATTGGATTTTGTATTTCACCCAGCTTACTTTACGCCGGAAGACATCGAATTGCTTCAGCAGCGCTTTATCCATATCCTTGAATTTATCCAGCAACGCCCCGATGCGCCGGTCAACCTCGTTCCGCTGCTGACAGAAACGGAAGCGCGGCAACTGGCGGTGTGGAATCAAACCGCTTGTTCTTATCCGCAAAGCCATGACACCGTGCCTGACTTGTTCGAACGGCAAGCCGCGCTGACGCCGGATCGTGTCGCCGTCGTATTCGAAAACGAGGCGTTAAGCTATGCACAACTGAACGCATGCGCCAATCGCCTGGCGTATCGGTTACGGGAATTTGGCGTCGCTCCAGATTCCCTGGTCGGTATCTGTGCTGAGCGTTCGCTCAATCTGGTCATCGGCCTACTGGGCATTTTGAAAGCAGGAGGTGCCTATGTCCCGCTCGACCCTACCTATCCGCAAGACCGGCTTGCCTATATGCTGGAGGATGCCGACCCATGCGTGGTGTTGAAGCAGCAGCATGTCTCCGCCCAGTTGGTGAATATCGGATCGTCCGTGACGCAGCTTGATCTGGATGCAATATGCGCGGCAACGCTAGTCGGCGGCAATGAATTGGATCCAATACGCCTCACGCATAGCGCCCATCTCGCCTACGTGATTTACACCTCAGGCTCGACCGGACGGCCCAAGGGCGTCGGCATCGACCACGCCGGGATCGTCAACCGTCTGCTGTGGATGCAAGCAGAGTATGGATTGATAGTGGAAGACCGCGTGCTGCAAAAGACTCCGTTCAGCTTCGACGTCTCAGTATGGGAATTCTTTTGGCCGCTGATCGCCGGCGCAACCCTGGTGGTCGCGAAACCGGACGGGCATCGCGACCCGGACTATCTGGTTGAGTTAATCGAACAGCAATCCATCACCACTCTGCACTTCGTTCCGCCAATGCTCGATGCCTTCCTGCATGCGACAGAGGTACAAGCACCATTCTTGGGCAAGTGCCGCTTACGACAAGTAATCTGTAGCGGCGAAGCTTTACCGTGGGAATTGCAACAACGTTTCTTTGCCCAGCTACCACATGTCAAGCTGCATAATCTGTACGGCCCCACTGAAGTGTCGATCGATGTCACCGCTTGGCCATGCCAGGCTGACAGCAAGATGGGCATTGTGCCTATCGGCAAGCCGATTGCGAATATGCAGACTTATATTCTGGATGCGCATCTGCAGCCGATGCCGACGGGAGTGGCGGGCGAACTGTATTTGGGAGGAATTGGATTGGCACGTGGTTATCTGGGCAAACCGGATTTGACTGCCGAACGGTTTATCCAGAATCCATTCAGTGATCTACCCGGCGCTCGCATGTACAAGACCGGTGATTTGGCGCGCCACCTGCCGGACGGCAATATCGAATACCTGGGCCGTATCGATCACCAAGTCAAGATACGCGGTGTCAGGATTGAGTTGGGCGAGATCGAATCTGTATTGGCGCAGTTGCCGCAGATTCGGGAGGCAGTGGTGCTGGCGCGCGGGGATGCGCCAGGCGACAAGCGTTTGGTGGCGTATCTGACGATGCGGGATGATACTGCCGAAGTCGATGCCGAAGCCTTGCGTGCGGCTTTATTGCAATCCCTGCCAGACTACATGGTACCGGCGCATTTTATCTTGCTTGGTCAATTGCCTTTGACCTTGAACGGAAAGATCGACCGCAAGGCATTGCCGGCACCAGACAGGCTGGACGTTGAACTGAATGATGCCGCACCGCGTTCTGCTACTGAACAAGCGCTTGCGGCTATCTGGCGGCAGGTTCTCCAGATTGATCGGGTTGCCTTGGACGACCATTTCTTTGCGTTGGGTGGGCATTCCTTGTTAGCGATGCAGATCGTTTCTCATATTCGCAAGCAATTCGGTCTCGATCTTTCATTACGCAGTTTGTTCGACGCGCCGACTTTGCATCAGCAGGCGTTGCGCGTTGATCAGGCAAAGGACGAAGATAGCATCAATCGCGGGCCGGCTTTGCTGCCCGTTGAGCGCGTCGGCCTCTTGCCGCTGTCGTTTGCTCAGCAGCGCTTGTGGTTTCTCGATCAGTTCGAGCCGGGCTCCACCTTGTATAACATTCCTATCGCGGTAAGGTTGACCGGCACACTCGATATGGCGGCATTCACCCGCAGCCTGGACGAGATCGTCCGCCGCCATGAGCCACTGCGCACCACTTTTACGATGATGGAGGATAATCCGGTGCAAGTCATCGCGCCGTCAACGGCATTGCCGCTGGACGTCGTCGATCTGCGGGATATGCTGCCTACGGAACGGGAAGCACGCATGCTGTGGCTTGTGCAACACGAAGCGCAAGTGCCATTCGACCTGTCGACTGGCCCGTTGATCCGCGCTGGATTGATTCGTTTGGATGATGCCGACCAGGTGGTGTTGCTGACGATTCACCACATCGTTGCCGACGGCTGGTCGATGGGAGTGCTGGTGCAGGAAATGGCAATGTTGTATGCAGCTTTTGCAAACAACCAAGCCTCGCCGTTGCCAGCACTGGCGATTCAGTATGCCGATTTTGCGCATTGGCAACGCCAATGGTTGCGAAGGGCGCTGCTGGATAAGCAATTGACGTATTGGAAAGCGCAATTGGCGGACGCACCGGCCTTGTTGACTTTGCCGATCGACAGGCCGCGTCCGGCCATGCCTTCGTATCGCGGCGCTATGGTGCGCTTCACGATTTCGCAGGACACCACGGCGGGGTTGATTGCACTCGGCCAACGCTACGATGCGACGCTGTTCATGACTCTAGCAGCGGCATTCACTGTCTTGCTGTCGCGTTATGCTGGGCAGGACGATATCTGCATTGGTACGCCGATTGCCAACCGTAGTCGGGCCGAACTAGAGTCCTTGATCGGCTTTTTTGTCAATACTTTGGTGCTGCGTACTAAAATCGACGGGCATGAGTTCTTTTCCGATTTACTGCAGCGGGTCCGCCAAACAGCGCTGGCGGCATTTGCGCATCAGGACGTGCCGTTCGAGCAATTGGTAGAGGTGTTACAGCCGGAACGCCAATCCAGCCATGCGCCGTTGTTTCAAGTCATGCTGGTGTTACAGAATGTGCCGATGGAAGCGCTCGTCCTGCCGGGATTGACCATGCAGCCGGTGACAGTTGACAGCACCACGGCCAAGTTCGATTTGACGCTGGATATGGAAGAGCGCAACGGGCAACTGCACGGAAAATTCGAATACAGCGCTGACCTGTTCGACGCAGCAACGATTGAACGAATGGCTGGCCATTTCAATCATGTGCTGGAAACCATCGTGCAGCAACCCATGCAAACCGTAGCGACCTTACCGCTACTCAACAATGTCGAAAGGCATTTGTTGCTGACGGAATTTAATCGCTCCGAACACGACTTCCCTCTCCATTCGACCTATGCTACCTTGTTTTCCGAGCAAGTCGCGCGCACACCGGAAAGTATCGCTGCCGTCTGCGAAGACCAACGCTTTACTTATCGCGAACTCGACGAGCGCAGCGCACGCATCGCTCACGCGCTGATTGCGGCAGGCGCGCAGCCGAATACGCTGGTTGGGGTCATGGGAGAGCGTAACCTGTGCTTCTTGACCATGATGATCGCGGTGTTCAAAGCCGGTGCCGCCTACGTGCCGTTGGACATCGCGCATCCCGCCCAGCGTTTGCGCGATATCTTGCAGCGAGGCCGGATTTCGCTCATTCTGGCATCGGAGTCATCTTTGCCGCTGTTGGACCAAGTAGTGAGCGGTGTCGATCATCATCCGCACGCGCTGGTGGCGGAAAGGCTGTGGACGCAAGGAGCCGTGCCTGTATTGTCGCCAATGGGTTCCCCGGATGACCTAGCCTATGTGATCTTTACCTCCGGTTCCACCGGACATCCAAAGGGGGCAATGGTGGAACAGAAGGGCATGCTGAATAATCTGTTCGGCAAAGTTCCGGCGCTCGGTTTGGGAGCCTCAGACCGCGTGGCGCAAACGGCGTCCCCGGCATTCGATATTTCAGTTTGGCAATTCCTGGCTGCGCCGTTATTAGGCGGAACCGTGCATATCATGCCAAACGCAGTGGCGCACGATCCGCAGCGCTTGCTGGCTGCATTGGCAACGCAACAGGTAACGGTACTGCAAGTGGTGCCAAGTATGATGCGCTTGTTGGTTGCCGCCGATATCGCTACGGAACATGCATCGCTTTCCCTGCGTTGGGTCTTGTCGATCGGCGAAGCCTTGCCGCCCGGTTTGGCACAAGCTTGGTTCAAGCGTTTTCCCGACATTCCATTGATCAACATCTATGGGCCGGCCGAATGCGCCGACAATGTCGCGTTTTATCCATTGTGCTCCAGCGCCGAGGTGCAGGATCTCCTAACGTTGGCTTCGGTGCCGATTGGGCGACCGACCGCCAATATGCAATTGTTTATTCTCGATGCGCATCGGCAACTGGTACCTCAGGGTGTAGCGGGTGAAATTTGCATTGCCGGGGTCGGTGTGGGGCGTGGCTATTTGAACGATCCCGAAACGACTGCCAAAGCGTTTGTGGACAATCCTTTCTTGCCGGGCGAACGGTTTTATCTTACCGGGGACATAGGCAGGTATCGCACCGACGGCAATATCGATTACCTTGGCCGGCGCGACCATCAAATCAAAATCAGGGGCCAACGTATCGAACTGGGCGAGATTGAGGTGCAGTTGCAACGGCTTGCCGATGTACGGGACGCTGCCGTGATTGCACGCCAGGATCCACGCGGCGATATGCAAGTCGTGGCGTTTTGGGTAGCGCAGGCAGAAAACGGTGCCCATGCTGACACATTGCGCCGCGAATTGAGCGCGATCTTGCCGCAGGCGATGGTTCCGGCCCATTTTATGCTGCTTGACCGGTTGCCCGTCAACGCCAACGGCAAAGTGGATCGTAAAGCGTTGGCTGCATACACCTGGGCTGAAAACAATAGCGCGATTGAAGCGCCGCTCACCGACACTGAGCAACAATTGGCAACCATATGGTCATCATTGCTCGATTGCGAGCATATAGGACGCGACAGCCATTTCTTCCATTTGGGAGGACATTCGCTATTGGCAACCCAGGCGGTGTCGAAGATACGCCGAGTGTCCGGCATCGATCTGCCGTTGCGGACAATTTTTGAGGCGCCGATCTTACGCGATTTGGCTGCGCGCATCGAAGAAGGCGCTACACGTTGTCGTGTCAGCGAGCCGGCTTTGTTGCCCGTTGGACGAGATGGCGGCTTGCCGCTGTCGTTCGCCCAGCAACGCCTGTGGTTTCTCGATCAACTTGAAACGAACAGTGCGTTTTACAATATGACGGGGGGACTGCGCATCGCCGGTGCTTTAAATGTCGTCGCACTAGAAGCCGCGTTGAACGACATCGTTGCCCGCCATGAAGTACTGCGCACTGCGTTTGATCTGGTCGATGGCGAAGCAACGCAAGTTATTCTCGATCAGGCTACGGTGCACCTATCCCTGACTGAACTCTCTTCGCGCCCTGTCGCTGAGCAAGAGCAGGCTGCGCGCGAGTTTGCCTCTACGGAAGCGGCACAGCCATTCGATTTGCGTCAAGCACCTCTATTACGCGTGCGTTTGCTGCGTTTGAATAGTGACGAACATTGGCTTCTGGCCACGCTGCACCACATCGCGGCCGATGGCTGGTCGATGGCAATTTTGTTGCGTGAACTATCGGCGCTGTATCGCGCGCGAGTAACCGGTATTCCCGCCAGCTTGCCAGCGTTGCCCGTGCAATATGCAGACTTCGCAGTCTGGCAACGCCGTTGGCTGGAAAGTGGTGTGCTGGAACATCAACTCGGGTACTGGCGCACTCAACTAGCCGGCGCGCCGGCGCTATTGAACCTGCCGATCGATCATCCCCGTCCGCCGCAGCAGTCCTATTGTGGAGCACGAGTCAGCTTTGCTCTTTCGGCAGAGCTGACAATACGCTTGCATAGCTTGAGTAAAAAAAGGAATGTCACGCTGTTCATGACCCTGATTGGCGCGTTTGGCGTTTTGCTCTCGCGTTACAGCGGCCAGCAAGATATCTGTATCGGTACTCCGATTGCCAACCGCCAGCGGACTGAGCTGGACAATCTGATCGGATTCTTTGTCAACACTCTGGTGATGCGCATACAATTCGATGGGCAGTTCCCGTTCGAGCGCATATTGCAACAAGTGCGCACTACTGCGTTAGAGGCTTACGCGCATCAAGACATCCCGTTCGAGCAGTTGGTGGAAGCATTGCAACCGGAGCGCGCCATGAGCCATGCACCACTGTTCCAGACCATGTTCGCACTGCAAAACAACGCCCCATCGGTTACCGCGCTCGATGGCCTGGAATTGCAACCGCTGGAGATCGATCTGCCGGTCGCCAAGTTCGATTTGACGCTGAATATGGAAGAACGAGGCGATTGTCTATATGGCGCTTTTGAATACAACACTGACCTGTTCGAGCACGCCACGATTGAACGCATGGCGGGACATTTTGAGACGCTGCTTGCTGCACTGGATGCCGCACCAGCGGTGCCGGTCGGGATGCTGCCGCTGCTGACGGCACAAGAAAGCGCGTTGCTGCATGGTTGGAGCCGGACACAAATCAAACTGCCGGATGCACCCACCATTCATACACTGTTTGAAATGCAGGTAACCGTTACCCCAGACGAATTTGCCGTCGTATGCGACGGCATTGCCATCAGCTACCGCGAACTGAATGAACGCGCCAATCGTCTCGCACATTACTTGAGTTCTCAAGGCGTAGGACCGGATGTGTTGGTCGGGTTATGCGTGGAACGATCGCTGGACATGATCATCGGTATGCTCGGCGTGATCAAGGCAGGCGGGGCGTATCTGCCGCTTGATCCCGCTTTGCCGCACGAACGCATGGCCTATCTGATCGAGGATGCCCTGCCTTGGTTGGTGTTGACTCAGGCTCACTTGCTGGAACGCTTGCCGGTCATGGCAATCGGCACTTTCTGCCTCGACCGCGATAGGGCGATCCTGACTGCGTGGCCACATCACAATCCTCCGCAATGCACCATGCCCGAGCATTTAGCGTATGTGATTTACACTTCCGGTTCGACAGGGAAACCCAAGGGGACTTTGATTCATCATCGCGGTTTGGTGAATCTTGCGCTGGCGCAAATAAGCGCATTTCAGTTGCGGCCTGAGCAACGCGTGCTGCAATGGGCATCATTCAATTTCGATGCCTCGGTGATGGACATCTTCGCCACGCTGTGTGCAGGAGCGCGATTGTACATCGCGTCGCGAGACGCTGTCTTACCTGGCAATGATCTGTCGGACACCTTGCGGCGTTACCGCATCGAACTGATTCTGCTGACCCCATCCGCTTTGGCTGCGATGCCACACGATTCGTTCCCCCATCTGCAGACTTTGGTGCTGGGCGGCGAGCAGTGCGATCATGCGTTGATCGCCCCCTGGTTGAGGGCGCATACTGTCATCAATGCCTATGGTCCGACCGAAGCGACGGCATGCGCAACTATCTACCGCTGTTCGTCAGACGGACGCCGACATCCGCCAATTGGCCGTCCAATTGCCAATACCCAGACGTATGTACTAGATGCGTATTTGAACTTAGTCCCCATCGGGGTGGTTGGCGAATTGTACATCGCTGGGGAAGGCTTGGCACGCGGCTACCTGAACCGACCCGATCTAACTGCGGAGCGTTTTTTGCAGAATCCGTTCAGCGACCAAGCAGGCGCGCGCATGTATCGAACCGGCGACGCGGTGCGTTATTTGCCCGATGGACAAATCGAATATGTGGGCCGGCTTGACCACCAGGTCAAGCTACGCGGCTACCGCATCGAATTGGGCGAAATCGAATTTGCGCTCAATCAATTGCCGGAGATTCGCGAAGCAGCCGTGCTGGTTCAAACCGTGCCTTCCGGCGACCGCATGCTGGTGGCGTATGTGGCCGCAGCTTCAGATCCGCTCGACCTCGACCAATTGCGCACGGCACTGCAGCGCAGTTTGCCCAAGTACATGATCCCGGCGCACTTCGTCATGCTCGACAAACTGCCAATCAACACCAATGGCAAACTCGATCGCGCAGCATTGCCTATGCTAGACATGACTTTCCCCGAAGATGTTTATGTTGCACCCTCTACCTATATCGAGGAAATATTGGCTGGAATATGGACAGAGCTACTTGGACTTGAGCGAGTGGGGATAAACCAGAACTTCTTTGTCCTGGGCGGCCACTCGCTGTTAGCCACGCGCGTCCTTGCCAGACTGCGCGCGGTATTTGCCGTCGAATTGCCGCTACGGGCATTGTTCGAGGCACCCACTATCCATGCGTTGGCGCAACGCATTGAGGCGACGCAACAAAAAACGGGGAGATTAACAGTCCCATCTATTTCGCCGGCCACACGCAACTTACCGCTACCGCTGTCGTTTTCCCAGCAAAGGCTATGGTTCCTTGACCAACTCGAGCCCGGCAGCGCGTTCTACAATATGCCTGGAAGTCTGCGCATCGTCGGACGACTGAATGTCGATGCCCTGGAGTGTGCATTGAACGCCATTGTAGAGCGTCATGAAGTACTACGCACATCCTTCGATCAGATCAATGGCGAGGTACGGCAGGCGATTGCCGAGAACGCTCCGGTGCCGTTTGCTCTGACCGATATTTCTTCGCTGGTCGGTGAAGAGCGAGAGCACATGGCTCGCAGCTTGGCGGCAGCAGAAGCGGCACAAGCATTCGACCTGCGCACGGCACCCTTATTGCGTGTCCGTCTGCTATGTCTGGATGAGCAAGAACACTGGCTTTTGCTAGTCATGCATCACATTGCCGCCGACGGCTGGTCGATAGGCATTTTATTGCGCGAACTATCGGCGCTATATCAAGCGTACGCTACCGGCAAAGAGGCCGATTTGCCCGAATTGCCGGTGCAATACGCCGACTTCGCCATCTGGCAGCACAACTCTCTACAAGGCGCGCAGTGGGAAAAGCACCTCGGCTATTGGCGCTACCGACTTGCCGGCGCGCCTCCGTTGCTGGATCTGCCCACCGATAACCGGCGCCCTGCGGTGCAATCGCATCGTGGTGCGCGTTATAGATTCATCGTGCCAAGTGAACTGACCGGACGGCTGCATGCCCAAAGCCGGGCTTTGGACGCTACATTGTTCATGACCTTGATCACGGCATTCGGCATACTTCTATCGCGTTATAGCAATCAACAAGACATTTGTATCGGAACGCCGGTAGCCAATCGTTCCCAGGTTGCGATGGAAGGCTTGATCGGCTGTTTCATCAATACGCTGGTATTGCGTTTGCAATTGGACCGGCGCGCCAGTTTTAGCCGCATATTGCAACAGATGCGCGAAACGGCACTGGCTGCTTTTGCACATCAGGATATTCCATTCGAACAATTGGTAGAGGCATTGCAGCCTCGTCGTTCGATGAGCCATGCGCCGCTGTTTCAAGCCATGTTTTCGTTGCAGAACAATACGGCCGAGAGTTGCGTGCTTGAGGGACTGGAATTGCAGATTCTGGACATCGATCTGCCGATCGCCAAGTTCGATCTAACGCTCGATATGGAAGAGCAGGGCGATCAATTGCATGGTTCGTTTGAATACAGCACCGATTTGTTCGATGCCACCACGATCGAACGAATGACGCAGCATTTCATGCAAGTGCTCGAAGCAGTGGTGAATGATCCGAGTGGTAGCATAGGCGAATTGTCTACCTTTATTCTCAATCCGTCGGAGACTGACGACAATATCGAGCATGTCGATAGGATTGACGACCGCATCAAAGTACGCGGCTACCACATAGATTTGCGGGAAATCGAATGTGCGTTGACGCGATTGCCTATCGTACGTGAGGCGGTGGTATCGGTGCAGACAGTACCTCCCGGCACTCAAGAATTGGTAGCCTATGTGGTGCCCGTTTCCAATTTGCTCGATCCTGGCAAGTTACAAGAAGAACTGCAGCGTAGTGTGCCGGATTACATGGTGCCGACGCATTTCGTCATGCTTGATAAATTGCCGATCAACGCTAACGGCAGTGTAGACCGTGCAGTGCTCGACATTCTGCCTCGGATCGGTGAGCAACGGCTGTACGAAGAATCGCGTACGGCAACCGAGCAAGCATTGGCAACAATCTTTGCAGCTGTGTTTCAATCGGCACCGGTTAGTCGAACCGGCCACTTCTTCGACATGGGAGGCCATTCGTTGCTGATGGTGCAATTGGTTGCACGCATCAAGGAAATATTTGGTGTTGCACTACCGCTCGCACAAGTCTTCCAGACGCCGACAGTGGAGAGTTTGGCGCGTGCGATTGACGAAAAAAATATTGCCGGTCGTTTGATTGTATCTTTACAAAGCGGCGCAGCGAGCAGTAACCGGCAACCACCGATTTATTTCATCCATCCAGCCGGCGGCACCATCTTCGGTTATGAACGGCTGGCTCGCGAATTGGGGCCGGTGGTAGCGGCCCATGCCGTGCAATCACCGGAAATCGCCAGTGTGGATATTGGCCCCTACGATTTTGCTTCGCTGTGCCGTCGTTATGCGGAAGAGATTCGTGTCCATTGCGGTGCCGGGCCCATCAGGCTTGCCGGCTGGTCGCTGGGCGGCGCATTGGCGGTGGGAGTTGCGGCAGTGCTGGAGCAGGGCGGTGTCAACATTGTCTCGGTTGTCCTGTTTGATGCGTTTCTGTGGTCCGGCGAAACAGAAAGCATCGATTTTGCAACCTTTGCAGGTTGGGCCGCCACCCGCATCAAGGCGGACATGCTCAAAGGAGATAACGATATGGCCGCTAGCCATCGGATCTTGCAAAACTTTGCGCAAGACCATGGAACAGAGCGTCTGATTGAACGCTTGCGCGAATCCGCAGATCGTCTTATGGCGGACTGGCATTTGAGTCCTGCTTACCTCGATTTCCTGCAACAGCAACACGCGTTGCAGGCTCGTCATGCGCGTTTGCTGGAAGGGGCGGTTCCGCCTGCGATCCAGGCGCCGCTACAGGTGGTGTGGGCACAGGATTCGATCGATGCCGGATTGCCGATCGTCGACTGGCTGCAATTCACCGGCAACCGTGCGGACAGCAACTGCCGCACCGTGCCCGGCAATCATGAAGATTTGATTCAACGGGAACAGAATGCGCGTTCGATTGCGGAGATGCTGATAACGCAGTCTTTGGATAATGGCCCAGTTTTACCCGACTCGGTAGCAATGATCGCAGCATAATGATTCCAGAGTCTATCGGTCGGTATGTCATTCGGTAATGGGGGAATGACAATCGGTCGTTTCGTTTTTTCCTTCATCATTTTCCCAAATAAAATATTTTGGAAGCAGCCTCATAATAAAAAATTGGTTTAACTGGCAAATGCGATGAGCCGCTTGAGTGTTTCTTCATCCCCTATGCGCTGTTCAAGATTGCAGTAAAGGCCAGACGCAATGCCAACTATTCTTACTCATGCAGCAGTCCCTCTTGCACTCGGAATTGGCCGGGGTAGCCGAGCAATATCACATCGCCTTTTGGCAGCCGGCGTAGTAGCTTCAATGTTGCCAGACTTGGATGTTCTCGCATTTCGGTTCAATGTTTCTTATGCCAATACTTTTGGCCATCGGGGTGCCAGTCATTCATTAATGTTCGCGATGTCCGTCGCACTTGTAGCTTGTATGTTTGCCCGCCGCTTAAATGCAAATCGATGCAATACATTTCTCTTCGTTGGCATCAGCGTTGCTTCGCATGGGATATTGGACATGTTTACAAACGGTGGCAAGGGCGTTGCCCTATGGTGGCCATTCTCAACTGAGCGTTTGTTCGCACCGTGGCAAGTCATAGAGGTATCACCGCTTAACCTCCATCGTGTTTTCAGTGGGAGGGGAATGGTGGTATTCCAATCAGAATTGTTATGGGTATGGCTGCCTGCCATCGTGGTTTGTAGCATCCTGATGTTCGTACGTCGAAATCTTCCAGTTCAGCCTAGTGACCTGTAGCAGAAAATGCTCCTTTCCTGAAGGTCTGTGTCGCAAGTTGTTGGTAACTGCGTGACATCCCATATTTATGGGATGTCATTAATAATTGCGCCATGCTCTAATGTGCATATCGCAGTTGATGGCTAGAACTTCGTATTAAATATTATCAATATTAATGCTATCCACCCATGCCTAGAATTGCCCATTGCGCTTGTAAAGCCGCATCTGTCACCGTTTCGGGTGAACCAGAAATTCATGCCGTCTGCCATTGTACGAACTGTAAGCAGCGAACCGGCAGTGCGTTTGGCATCTCAGCATATTTTCGGCGAGCCGACGTGGTGCAGTCGATAGGTGCGACAAAAATATACTCCTTTCGCCACTCATCCCAGAATCACGTCCAAGAACGACACTTCTGCGGAAACTGTGGCACGACATTATTCTGGTTTATCTCTTCAATGCCTGAACTCATTGGAATTGCGGGTGGATGTTTTGGCGAGTCAGAATTAGGAGAACCTACTTTGTCTGTAACTCATTGCAAAAAAGTTGATTGGCTCGCATTGCCAGACACTTGGAAAGTGGTGGTTCAATGATTGAAAACATATAACTTATTGATTGACTTGGCCATACGGAGGATTTAATGCGGTTCATTGCATGCACATACGAATCACATGCTGACGCTATACTTGAAATCTTCAATGAGGCTATTGCGAACTCAACGGCCCTTTATGACTATAAGGCGCGTGAGCCAAGTAGCATGGTCGGTTGGTTCAAGAATAAGGAAACCGGAAGATTTCCAGTCATTGGTACGATTGCCGAAGACGGTCAACTTCTGGGCTTTGCAAGTTATGGCACATTCCGCGCTTGGCCTGCATATAAGTACTCAGTCGAACATTCCTGTTGACGATCACCCAAAATTGACCCATTTAGCGCAATAAATTTCATCCAAAATTGACCCACGTGATTGAATCACCTGCTCATCGTTTGAGCAGGGAGACTAGGAGTGATCACAGTGGGCATGTTAGCCAAGATCAGGCGGATGTATTTCCGCGAGAAACTCTCAATACGAGAGATCGCCAGACGATGCAGTCTGGCACGCAACACAGTACGGCAATGGCTGCGCGAGCCGGAGATGACCGAACCCAAGTACCCGGATCGGCACAGCACCAGCATCGTCGACCCGTACATTGACCAATTACGCCAATGGGTGACGGCTGACAGCCACCGTGCTAAACGAGACCGTCGCACTGCCAAGGTCATGTTCGAGGCCATCCAGGCGCAAGGCTATGCGGGTAGTTATGTCCGAGCTGCCGTTCAGGTACGCAAATTGCGCAAGGAAATCAACGACGCCCCCAGCCGTAGCGCCTTTGTGCCGTTGACCTTTGCGCATGGCGAAGCATTCCAGTTCGACTGGAGCTGCGAATATGCCTGGATAGGCGGACTGCGCAAACGACTGGAAGTCGCGCACTGCAAGCTGGCTTCTTCCCGCGCTTTCTGGCTGGTTGCCTATTTCACGCAAAGCCATGAAATGCTGTTCGATGCCCATACGAAATCGTTTGAGGCTTTCGGTGGCATTCCGCGTCGCGGCATCTACGACAACATGAAGACCGCTGTCGACAAGGTACACAAGGGCAAGGAGCGTACCGTCAATGCCCGCTTTAACGCCATGTGTGGCCATTACCTGTTTGAGCCTGACTTCTGCAACGTCGCCTCCGGCTGGGAGAAAGGCATCGTCGAGAAGAATGTGCAGGATCGACGTCGACAGATCTGGGTCGAAGCAGGACAACAGCGTTGGAGCTCATTGGCACAACTCAATGCATGGCTGACACAGCGTTGCCAGACTGCCTGGGAAACGATGGCGCATCCGCAATGGCCGGTGATGACGGTCGCAGAAGTCTTGCAGGATGAGCGGCTGCAACTGATGCCGATGCCCAAACCATTTGATGGCTATATTGAACAACCGGTTCGCATCTCCTCAACCAGCCTGTTTCATTTCCAGCGCAACCGCTACAGCGTGCCGACTCCCTACGCTCACCGCGTGGTGAGCCTGCACATTTATCCGGATGTCTTGGTGCTGGTGGCAGACGGCCATGAGATTGCACGGCATGAGCGCCGCTTTGAACGCTACCAGACCTTCTATGACTGGCAGCACTACATTCCTTTGATCAGCCAGAAGCCAGGCGCATTACGCAACGGCGCGCCTTTCCTCACCATGCCGGAAGCACTGCAAAGTCTGCAACGACATTTGCTCAAACATCCGGGTGGTGACCGTGTGATGGCACAAGTACTGTCTGCCATTCCACTGCATGGGCTCGATGCTGTATTGGTCGCGGTGGAGCTGGCATTGGAATCGGGCCGGCCCAGCGGCGAGCACGTGATCAACGTTCTTGGACGGCTCAAAGGACCCGCGCCGCCGGAGAATGTCCTGTCCACTGCGCTGGTACTGCGCGAAGAGCCGCAAGCCAATGTCTCACGTTATGAACAGCTACGTGTGAATCAGGAGGTCGGCGATGTCGCATGAAATCATCAGTCAGTTAAAAACCTTGAAGCTGCACGGCATGGCGCAGAGCTGGTCGGAATTAACAGCGCAAACACGTCTTGCCGAATTCGATCCCGATCGGTTCATGCTGCAATTATTAAAAGCAGAAATCGCTCAGCGGGAAGTGCGATCCATTGCCTATCAAATGACGGCAGCGCGGTTTCCTGCCCATCGCGATTTCAATGGTTTCAATTTCACGGAATCGAAAGTCGATGAAGCGCTGATCAGGCAATTGCAGTCGCTGGCGTTTCTGGAGGCGGCACACAACCTCGTCTTCATTGGTGGCCCTGGTACCGGCAAGACGCATCTGGCGACCGCTTTGGGAGTGGACGCCATTGGCAAGCACAACAAACGTGTGCGTTTCTTCTCCACCGTTGAACTAGTCAATGCATTGGAACTGGAAAAAGCGGCTGGCAAACAGGGGCAAATCGCGCACCGTCTCATGTATGCCGATCTGGTGATCCTGGATGAGCTGGGTTATTTGCCGTTCAGCCAGGCTGGCGGTGCGTTGCTGTTTCATCTGCTGTCGAAACTCTATGAGCGCACTAGTGTTGCGATCACCACCAACCTTGGATTTGCAGAATGGCCGAGCGTATTTGGCGATGCCAAGATGACGACGGCTTTATTGGATCGGCTGACCCATCACTGCCATATTATTGAAACCGGCAATGATTCCTGGCGCTTCAAACACAGTGAATCGAGTCGTAAGACTTCCACCAAAAAAACCGTCAAGAAAGGAGAAACCAACCCGAAACCACAAGACTTATCCACAGAGGCATAGTAATCTACGCAAAAATAGGGTGGGTCAAATTTCGATGAAAACAGTGGGTCAGTTTTAAGTGATTCTCAACA
>DATBRC010000008.1:0-38208 GCA_036560485.1 Burkholderiaceae bacterium | reverse complement strand
AACATACCGGTCATCATGGCACCGTGGCAGCAGGATTATTTTACCGGCATAGCGGTACACGGGGCGCTGATGGGTTATACCGACGCGCAAGAATATATCAACTGGCAAAAAGACGGATGGCTGTCACGCCGCTTTGACGCCGCAACGGGCATGAACCCGTACGATGGCGTCGCCTATAATCTGGACATGTCCAATTCAGGGGGCACTATCCTCACTACATGGGCAGCGATTGAATCCGCCACATTAACGTATTGCGGCGATCCGGCGAACGGTTGCGCCAGTAACGGTTCCTCGTTCCCAACGCAGAGTGCGTATGCGCAATGGGCGCGCGGTGCCTTGGGTGCTGCATTGACGCTCTATCCGGCGGACGTCAACCTTCAAAATGCGCTGAACTTCGTGCAAACGTATGGCACCTATGTCGATCAAACGTCGCTCCGGAACGATCCGACCTTTAACGTGGTGAAGTTGCAACCATAGTTAAAAACCCATCGATTGAGCTTTGGAGGGGGAAGGCCTGACTTCCCTTTCAAATTTATTACCGCCAATGCAGGTTAGTTATATAGCAGGTATTCTCTGGCAAAGTGTGGGAAGTTAATTTACCAACCGCTCACAACGGTAATATGGGGTCGCTGACGCGGCCCCAATTCTTTTGCTCCCTCACCGCGACTGCTTCGCGTCACTGCTGCGCCAGGAAAGAATTTTATGACAGCGAAAGTTAAACCTGAAAAAATATCGTTATAACAAAATCGGCCATCAATCCGGAATATTGGATATCCCATGAAAAAAGAGCTTTCCCTCTATCTGGACTTAACCCGAGTATTTGCCGCATTCGTGGTGTTCGTAGGCCACCTTTCCTGGGCAAGATTAAGCGGTGGCGCTTTGTGGTGGATGCAGCCCTATGGTCATGATGGCGTGATCGTTTTTTTTGTGCTGTCAGGATTTGTCATCCAATATGTGGCTGTACAGAAGGAAAAGACGTTTTACGATTACTCGATCGCGCGCTTTGCTCGCTTGTATTCTGTTTTACTGCCGGCACTGCTGCTTACTGTTTTTTGCGATTCAATCGGCTCGAAGGTAAATGCAAGCGTGTACCTGATGGACCGAGAGTCGAATCCATTGCTTCGCTGTTTGGCGAGTGGACTATTTCTGACCCAGAGTTGGGGCTGGAATCTGTCCATGCTGTCAAATGACGCATTTTGGTCACTTCCTTATGAGTTTTGGTACTACCAAATTTTTGGAGCTGTAATCTTTTTGCGTGGCGCACAACGTATGTTTTGGATTGCCATCAGCGCTCTTATCGCCGGACCGGTGATTTTGATATATTTTCCAATTTGGCTATTTGGGGCTGCTGCCTACCTTGCAAGCAAAAAAATAAATTTAACCGAACGAAAAGCATGGACTGTTTTTTTGATTACATGTTTGGGTATTGTGGGAGTAATGATTCTCGAAGGCCGCGGAATCATCCATAGATCAACGCTTCCGTACCTGCCACCTGGATTCGCAGCGTTTGATTTTGTGACTGGTGCGCTGGTGGCGGCAAATTTATTCTCTGCTTCGTTTATCAGCCTCCCATTGAAACGTGCAGCGGGCCCCATTACATTTTTCGCCGGGTTTTCATTTGCGCTTTATCTCTTTCATTTACCGCTACTCCACATTGCCGCTGCTATTGTGCCTGTTCAATGGCCAGCCAATCTTAAAGGCTTGATCATTGGTGGATTCACGCTAATAACCGTTTACCTTCTTGGATTTATTACCGAACGCAAAAAGAAAAAGTTTGCGGAAGGATTAATTTTGATTTCAACATGGGTGTCACGAACCCTTGTAGCCAGCCGTTTCGGCAAATCGTGACGGCCATTTTGCCAGGTCAGGGATAGTCCTCGCAAACTCTTAACCCTTTTTCAAATAGCCTCTCATATGAACAACAAAAATCAAGCCGGCAGGTTTATAGCACTCGATGCAGTTAGAGGCATAGCAGCATTAGTTGTCGTATTTAATCACTATGTCCAAACTATTCCAGAGGGAACCCGCCAGCTTCTGGCTTATCCCGGGGGCTGGCTGAATCCGGGCGCTTGGGCCACGCCCTGGCCATGGCTGCGTTTCACGCCATTCCGCCTGCTTGTCGATGGACATGCTGCTGTAATTGTTTTCTTTTTGCTGAGCGGATTTGTCCTTGCCTTGCAGGTAAAGCAGGATAGCCAACCTTTATTCGTGCCTTTCTTAATAAAAAGGGTTTGCAGAATATTTCTTCCTTTTGCATTTGCCATCGCATTATCTTGGTGGATTTTTAGCTCATTCCCTTTGGGCACAAATATATCCACCAGCCAGTGGTTTAAAGAACATGCAACCCTGATGAGTAACGCATCTTTGATAGACCATTTGTTAATGAATGGACGGGATATGAGACTCAATCCTGTTATGTGGTCTCTCATCCATGAAATGCGGATGGCCATTTTCCTTCCGCTGATGTTTGTCGCCCTTCGCAGAATTGACCAAAGAATATTCATTGCAGTAGCGTTGCTCATTTCGATCGTCGCCACATTTGGAATGACCGATGCGAATTCTGATGTCCGTTGGCAGGCAACGGCGCATTTTTTCTGGCTGTTCGCGATTGGAAGCAGCTTGGCGTTTCACCGGACTTCCATTTCAACCTTGTTTAGAAATGCCGGTAACTTTTCCATGGTTATCATGTGGGCATTGGCACTAGGACTCTTGATGACGCCATTCGACCGCACTTGGTCGGACTTTCTAATGGGCGCAGGTGCAATCCTGCTGATCGTATTGAGTTTGCAAGAAGGTAAAGTTTCAACTGCTTTAAGCACACCCATCCCCGTTTGGCTGGGGCGTATTTCTTATAGCCTTTATCTCATCCATCTGCCAATTTTAGTTTTTATCCTGTCGACCACAAACATACCAATGCTGGCAATATTTGTATTGACGCTTTTGTGTTCGGAATTGACTTACAGAGTAATCGAGGCTCCAGCACACAAAATCGGCATCGTCATTACAGAAAGATTGTACAAGGCAAGGCTAGTCGAGAACCGGTAGCTAGAACACATTTCCGGGTAGAGCACATCACGCTGATATAGGTGAAATGCGTTCTAATGGCTTAACTCACGAGCCCATATCAGTGAACTCGAGTTTGATGCTTGTTCCAGGCGATCAGGATTTCAGATTTTAGCGGATGCTCAAATAAAAATATCGCAAATAACCAGCCGGGAGTTATCCAAATGAGCGCAAGCACAAGGCGAATGAACGGCTGATGAATTCCTTGCATGGCAAATTTCAGCAGCAGGATTTGCACCAATACAAAAATACACAACTTCAGGCTGCCGCTGATCGCCTTGAACCAATCGCCAACCTTCAGGCCTACATATCGATCCAGCAAATACAGATAAATCGGCACTGCCGCCAGTTCAGCAATCGCGACGGCGCGGGCAAACGGAACCAGGTTATCGCCATGAAAGCTTGCTATGCCTAACGCGATTTTCATCAGCACCAGCACGGCAACCGGAAGTGCTGTCAGATAGGGCTTGTTCAATGCGGTCAAGGCTGGATGCAATACGAGAAACCCTATCTGGATTGCGGCGCACACACAGAGCCAAGGCACAATCACCGCGCTTTCCACCCATGCGCTCCCATAGAGGAAAGTGATGACATTTTCAGCCATCAGTGCCATCACAACCAACGCGGGCCACATGATGCCGGACAAGTAGGAAATGGATCTTCCGACCTCCGTCCCAACATCTTCGCCACCATGATGCGCTTTCGCCAGATAAGGCAGCGCGAAATAATTGACGGTGGGTGTGGCGACGGTGTTGAAAATATTGACCGTCGAATTACCTCTGCTGAAAATACCGACATCCTTTGGCCCGCTGATCTTGCCGAGCAAAATGTCCGGCAAAGCCGCATCCACTGCTTTCAGTGCTGACGTCGTCATAGCACCGACTCCGAAATTCACCACGCGTGACCAGCCACTGAATGACGGCATCCATGGCAATCCTTTTGGCCCCAGGATGATAAGACCCAGGCCCGATGCGATGATATTGGCGAGATTTGCCCATGCCATGCTCATATAGCTGAAGCCCAGGTAGGCCAGGCTGATGCAAGTGGTAGCATAAACAATGACGGAAAAAAAAGTCACGATGGTGGTCTTTTCCACGTCCATCTCGCGGGCCAGCAGCGCTTGCGGGATACTACCGAACGGAATGAAAATGAAACCGATCGCCTGGACATGCATGATCTGGCGGATGCCAGGCTGGTTGAAGTAGAGTGCCCAGTATTCAGCGGAAAAATACAATGCAACAGCGATGATCCACGATGAGGTAAACAGTACACCTATCGCGGCACGCAATATATCGTCGGTTAGAACTTTTTGTCTTCGGATATAGGAGGCAACACCAAAATCCCTGAACACATGCGTGAATCCCACCAACACAGCAGTGATCGAAAAGATACCGATTTCTTTAGGCGACAACAAGCGCGACAAGATCAACGACATCAGGAAATATGTGATAGTCGCGCTGTTGGATACAAAAAATTGAACGCCTAGTTTTTTTCGAATAGAGCTCAAACGATGGACTTTCGTTATCTAAGAAGACCGGGGAAGCTGCTTACTCGCACACCCTATCAACGGGAAATTATTGTTCAGATCATGGCGCAAATCGAAAGGTCCATACCTAACCGGAATGCGCTACCAGCAACACGCCCCCCAGCACCATGAATGTTCCTGCAAGACGACTCATGCTGAGTGGCTCGCCCAGCAACAATACGCCGGACGCCATGGTCAGCAAGAATCCCAATCCGACGAATGGGTACGCCTGGCTGACGTCGATTTTAGACAGCACACCGAGCCACAACACGGTGCCGGCGCCGTAAATTCCCAGGCCAAGCCATACATACGGATTGAGCATGACCGCCTTGGCAGCGTGAACACCCCCAAGGGCCATCGCAGTCTTGACCGCACTGCCGGACATGCCTAATTTCAGCACAGTCTGCGCTATCGCGGACATGGATACCGATACAAGGATCAGGACAACAATAAGTGGGCTCATATTTCTCTTTCTTCGACTGGCAAGGCTTGCAAACAGAACTGGCTCGGACAAATGAACATGATGATCGAAATGGATCACTAGGCTATGGCTGCGTTTACATGGCTATCATGGTTACTGCAATCATGCCGCCAAATACGCACCAGCTGCCTTTGTCTTTCAGGCTAAACACCAAGGGGTCGTCATCCATTTCTCCACGCGAGGTCTTGATCCACAACCGTGATATCCAATACAGCATCAGCGGGCACAACAACCATAACAGGCGAGGATGATGGTATTGATGCTGGATCGATGCATTGTCCACATACAGGGCCAGAACCAGCACGGCAAGATAGCCTGCCGCGCTACCCATGCTGCTGATGATCTGGTTATCTCCCAACTGGTAGTCGCGTCCCTTGGCACCGGTGCGCGCCAGCTTCTCCATCGCGACCAGCTCGGACGAGCGCTTGACCAGTGCCAGACTGAGAAATGTAAACATGGAAAATGCCAGCAGCCATGACGATACCTCTACCTGGATCGCTATAGCGCCGGCGATGATGCGCACCGTATATAACGAAGCCAGCAGCAATACATCGATCAATACATAGCTTTTGAAATACAAGGAGTAGGACAAGGTAATGACGAGATAGCACAGCAGCGACAACAAAAACAGCGGTGAGATATGGGCTGCGATGGCCAAGCCGCCTATCAACATCAGCAGCATGCCCGCACCTCCTTGCGCAATTCCCAAATTTCCGGCCGCGAAAGGACGGCGGCATTTACGCGGATGACGCCGGTCGCTATCCAGATCCAGCAAGTCGTTCAGTAAATAGGTGGCCGATGCCACCAGGCCGAATGCTATAAAAGCCTGCGCCACCGCCAGCATGCTAGCAGCTGTAAATGCATGTGCGGTCAGCAACGGCACGCCAAGCAACAGGTTTTTCATCCATTGGTATAGCCGGGTTTGCTTGACCCACACGCGCCATGTCGGCGGTCGGTCGTCAAACAGATGGATGACCTCGGTACGCTTTCTTGCGCCGCTTTCCACGCCCGCTTCGGGATTGACCACTATCGCTTGGCGAGCCTCGGACCAGATCGGGAAATCGGCCTTGGCATTGCCCGCATAATCGAACGGCCCGCCATTCGTCATTTGGCGGATGGCGTTCAGTTTCGCTTCGCTGCGCAAATTGCGCTTCTCATCGCTGGCCAAAACGCTGGTGAAGATACCCAGACGATCAGCCATGGATTGCGCAAGTTTGATGTCGGAAGCCGTTGCCAGGTGTATCTCGCGTCCTGCCGTGTGCTGCCCCTTGAGATAAGTGACGAACTCGTGCTGCAACGGAAAAGTATCCGCTTCCATGTTCACTCGTTCAGCAATGCGCGCCTTCAGATAGCCCTTCCCTCGCAACAGCCACACTGGAAGTAAAAATATCATCCAGGGTGCTTGCTTGACCAATTGCAGCGCGCTCTCCATCAGCAAATCGGTCTTGATCAGTGTGCCGTCCAGATCGACAAAAAGCGGAATAGGCGCTGACAGGTGAGATGTCATAAATGAACAATCCAGGATGTTTGTGATGTCGTTATTTTGAACCAATTTATCATGGATCCGTGGCGTTAAAAAGACCATTTCACTTGGTCGGAGATTCAACGCACGGCATTAATTGTCTTGCCGATAATGGGCAGGCCCAACTCCAGGGCAGACGGATGGTCATTCACTTCACCCAGATTTTTGTAAATGACCAATTCTTTTTCATGCGCTTCATAATTCGACGGCGTCGGAATGCGCGCGACTTCAGCGAATTTTCCCGACGCCAGCATGTGTTCAAATTTTTTCATGACATCCAGGTCATCCCAGAAACCGGGTTGCACCACCAGATAGTGAATGCCCAATTGATTGATTTTTTCATTGATTTCGGCTTCGCTCAGATTTTTTTGTGACACGCCAAGTTCACGCCGCACAGACACGCTCAATAACAATTTATCGGCGCGAATCACGGACAAGTCCCTGCGGTCTTCGCGGCTGCGCATATTAAAAATAAAAGATCCGTCGCGATATCCGGAAAACAGGACTTTGCTTTTTTGCGGCGCATTTTTTGCGATATAGTCCGCTGCTTCCGCATAACCCTTCACGTAGTGCACTGGCCTGAACTCTACCGTCTGCCACACAGTCACAGCCGTCAGTACGGCCAGCATGGACACCAAAAGCTGCGATGAGAAAAGATTCTTCAACAGCAGGACAGCAGCCACGATCAAGGGCGGCAGTATGAAAATGCTGTGGCGAGCTTCCTTCAAATCGATTACTGAAAAAAACAGGTAACCACACACTAGCCAGAAGAGCCAGAACAGCAGGTCGCCTTTCATCAACCCTCCACTATTGCGACGAATCAGCCCGATCGCTGCTGCTGCGGCTGCCACCGCAGCCAATGGCCAACCGAGCTGCACGGGAAACTGTTTCAGATACCACAGCCAACCAGCCAGCGTTTTGCGGGATGCAACCGAATCCGCTACGCCTGTCACCGACTGTACATTAGCCTGGCCAAATTTCAACGTGATGACAATCAGCGGAATCAGGCTCACGATTGCAGCGATTGCGACAATCCAGACATGCCGGTCGCGCAGCAACTGGCCGCGACGCTCCACGACCAGTGTCAACGCAAATGCCAGACCGAGAAAAGCAGTGGATATCTTGGTATACATCGCCAGTACCAGCAAGACCACGCATAAATAGAGGAACAGTGGCCGTGATTCTTTGCGATAGCGTGTAAAAAATACGGCGCTCCAGATCAGAAAAGCAAAAGCTGGTATTTCCAGCATGACCTGGCGTCCCCAAAATGCCACCTCGGGCGAAGCAATCAGCATCAATGCAGCCAGTGCCGCCTGCCAGGAATTCAGCCAGTTCCGAAACAGATACCAGCTGCCCCAGGCAAAAGCAATATAGTGGATGGCCACCACCAACAGGGCCGTATTCTGGGACACCCCGAACAACGCATAAAAAGGAGCCGAGACGACGTAAAAGAGCGGCGGGTAGAAAAGTATCGTCAACGCCGGATATTGCGCATAGTAGTTGTAGGCAAATTCCGTCGGATTTTGCAGATGGCCGATGCTGAAATAGTCTTTGATGAATACGCCGTTCAATGCGTGACGAGGGGCGTCACTCCAGTCGAATGCTCCACCTGAAGGCGCGCCGGTAAAAAGCAGTGCAATGACTGCTGCCAGTCCGAGCAGGATCAAAAACTTTTGCTGAGTTTCTCGTAACATCGTTCTCTCCCTGGATTGTGCTTTTGAGTGTTCCCTGCCCGTCGCGCTACTTGCATTTTGGGAATGCGAATTGTGTTCCAGAATATTGTCAGGTTTGGAAAAAATCTCCCACGCCTCAGCTCATGACAGAGGCATTCATGTCAACGCTGCCCTTTCGAGCGCATCCAACATTCCATCAACAAGGCGCGCGGAATATACGTCGCACTTTTTATGGGCCTGACGCCGAAATAAACCGCTTTAAAAAATGGTGGGATGCTAGGGAGAAACGCGCCGGCAAAAAACAGATTACAGCCCATCTGAAATGATTGCGTGCCGCGAATGTGCCGGACTTCACCCGACGATAGCTTGCTGCGTTGTGTCAGCATATGCTTTTCCAACATGGGCTGAACGATTGTCTGGGTTTGCCGCAGATGGCGCTTCATCAGGCTGTCGGTGCTATCGGTGTAATTGATCAGTATGTCCTTCAAAACCCTGACCTTGCCGAGCATGGCCAGCCGGATCCACAAATCGAGATCTTCGCCGACCGCGAGCGTTTCATCAAACCCGCCGACTTGCGTCACCAGATGGCGATAAGTCAAGACCGTGGGCGTCGGCAAAAAATTATAGATCAACAGGGTTTTCCATGCCTCATCACCTTCCACCGGCGGGCGGTTGACGTGCCCTTCTTTCAAGTGCTCGCCGGATTCTGAAATCAGCTTGCTGTTGCAAGACACCAAAGTAATCGAGGGATCCTGTTTGATGGCAGCGACCTGTTGCTGCAATTTTCCCGGCAGCCAGATATCGTCTGCGTCGAGGAAGGCCAGGAATTTTCCTTTGGCGTGACGGATGCCCATGTTGCGCGCCGCTGAAACGCCGCCGTTTTTTGGCATTTTAAGCACATGAAAAATCTCGTCCGGACGCTTAAGGCCGACGGCAACCTCATAGGTGTCGTCCGCACTGCCATCGTCCACGATGATGATTTCGATCGCATCCATGTTTTGTATGCGGACCGATTCAATCGCTCTGGCAATGGTCTGCGCCGCATTGTAAGCCGGTATGATGACACTGACCTCGTAGGCATTGTCTTCTCCGGCTGCACCGGCAAGTTGGTTGATGGTGTGTTTCATCATATTAAATTCCCAGTCGCCATTGTATGCTCTGGAGACCTCGCGCAAATTGGGTAGAGACGGATTTGTTATACCAAGCACCTCGGTAAAATTGATGGTCTTCATTGGTGATCTCGCGTTTACTTGGCGTATCTCCTTCGCCGCGATCGATCATATGAATTCGATTGTCATAGGTTGCTTTGCTGATGGCATGCAGCAGCAGTCTGCCCGGCGCATACTTTGCCAGGTCCGGGTTATAAACTGGAAACCAGTATTGCAGCACGCCGTTACCCATAATGCCGAAATGACTGCCGACCCATGTATCGCCAGCCGTCATGTGCGACAACACGCCGCGGCACGTTGTGAAATCAGTAGCCAGCAATTGCTCAAGCAAGGCTGACTTCCAGGGCGCGGCCAGTGCATCGCCGGTACCGGTTTTTTTATATTGCGCACGTTTGCGGGCAATCAGCCGGCGCAATTTTTCCAGACGGTAGTCCTGGGTATCGAATGCAAATTCGACAGGGCCGACGTCGCGACTCAACTGCCGCTCCCTGCGCTCAGTGTCCTTTAGATATTTATGGCTCATGGAGCTTAGTTGCGTTCGATCCGCAACCTCGGCATCGAACCGAATCCGCAAACCGGTACGAGGGTGCTCGCCGGTTAAACCATATTGCAGCTGGGATTCGTCCAGATGCGAAAAATTGAGATGATTCAAACGCGCCAGACTGAGTAATTCAGATGACGTGATTCTGAATCGGGCATCGGCTACCAGTCCAAAGTAATCGCTCATCCCTCCGCCAACAGGGGCTGCCGACTTGAGCCAGGCGGCGAGCCGGCCATCGAACTGGTAGGGGAAAAATCCGCATACATAGCTATCGCGGTAGATCACGCACACGCGTGCATCTGCACCTGCGCGCTCGGCCGCACGTGCGTAATGTGCGCTCAGGAAGGGCGATGCCAGATGGGCTTGCGTGCTTGAAAATGCATCCCATGCCTGAATCAGTTCAGGCTCAAGTTGGAGCGGGCTAACGACGCGAGCGAAAAGTGTCGAGTTCTGCATCGATTAACCTGCCAACATGGTGCGGGGCCTGAGAAACAACGAGGTCGCCAGCATGAATGGATGAAATCGCCCCTGAGCGTCCGCAATCGCACGCTCGGAAATATGGATACGCCCCCAAATCCTGCCGTTCTTGTCGGCGTTATCGAATTTGTTCAAAAATGCATCGCTGCTGAACAGGTGGCGATAGCCCATGGCGCGACAACTCGCCACCACCTTGCTGTCGTAAGCGCCATGCGGAAAAGACATGCTGTCGATAGGGAATTCATTCAAATGGCTCATCAGCGCCTGTTTTGCCTGCGTCACCTCTTCCGTCGGGTTTTCCACCTTGGTCAATGGTTGATGTGTCATACCATGGCTTCCGATTGCATGCCGGCAGTCCGCCATCTTCCTTAGTTGGCTCGCCGTCATCATGGCTGCGCTCTCATTAGAGTCCGTCTGCAGTACGCGCGCAAGCTCGTTGAGCCGCGCAAGCTCGACCGTCTCCAGCGCGCGTATGACCGAGCGTATGCTTTGCTCATCGCGAGCTTCTCGTTGTGTCAGGCGCGCATCGATATGGCATCGTGCCATGGCGCTATTCAGCCGTGACATGCCATCGGTACTGGCCGACAGGGTGCGATAAACGCTTTCCTGCCAAAACGGCGCAGCCTGGTCAATCACAGACCCGGCGATAAAGATCAGTGCCTGCAAGCCCAGCCCATCCAATATCGGCTGCGCGAATTCCGACGTATCAGCCCATCCGTCGTCGAAAGTAATCAGCAGACTTCTAGGCGGCAAAGTTGACTCGCCTGCTTGCGCGGCCGCCAACTGTGCAAGTGAAATCGGATGATAATGTTTCTTGAAAAAGTGCAGGCAGGCGCTGAAAGCGTCGGTGCTCATCGTCCATTCGGGGTCTGCTCCTTTCCACCTCAAGTCGCTGCGGGGTAATACCCGATGGAACATGACGACTGTCAGCGTATGGCGATTGCGCAGACGATGACAGATATCCAATCCACCCGTGCGATAGGCAAGCCGCTTCACAAAAGTCTTGAATCGATGTGCCAGCGCTTGCCCACGATCAGCCTTGGCGGCCCTCGTAGGGTTGCCTGTTACGTTCAAGGAAAGAATCGATGATGTGCGGTCCATACAATATGTTCGGGATTTCAACTTGCCAACCAGCGCAACAAACGAAGCTTGAAAAGCAAGGGCGCATTATCCCAAGGGCGGCTGCGCGGAATCTGATGCAAATCCATTCGAGAATTGGCAGAGCCCATCGCCGTTGTAAACGCGGCGCTATAGCCGGCAGCCTTTGCCATTTGCACATGGCGTTCATCAAAGTCCATGCCCACTTTGCCGTTAGGATAGGCAAACAGGCGAACCGGCTTACCGATGATGACTTCCAATTGTTCCTTGCATCCGACGATCTCATCGCGGGCGCGTTGATCGTCCAATCTGGTCAAAATAGGATGCGTAATGGTATGCCCTCCCACCTCGATGCCTTCTCGCGCCAATGTACGCACCATTTCACGTGTCAGCATCAGGTCTTCACAGCGATGATTTCCGATCAGGCTCTCCAGCTTCAATGACAGCTCGAGTCTTTTTTCCGATGATAAATATTTCGCGATATCGATCAACCTATCTGCGGCCTGTTTACGCTCGGCCAGCGAGGATACGGAATGCAAGCCCAATCCGTGGTCGTGCAAATCCAGCATGCCGTCCGGCAGGCGCCGCACTGCCTCCAATATCCTGTCATTCCACATGTTATTTCCGTCCATGTAACCTGTGGTGACAAAGACAGTAGCGGTCAGCCCGAATTCTTTCAGTATCGGGAGTGCCAAGTCGTGTGTGGAACGATAGCCGTCGTCAAATGTAATCGCAACTGCGCGAGGAGGCATGCGATCATTTTTCAGGGCTTGCATTGCTTCATACAAGGGCATGACATTGAACGAATCGGCGAGTGCCTGCATCTGCCAACGGAACATATTCAGATCCGGATCCTCGTCCAGCATGGAATCGGATTTTTCCAGGATGCGATGATAGTTCAGTATGCACAGACGTCCTTGTCCCGTGCCGCGCGGCGCAATCCCATTGCCGATCACGCGGACCGCGTACGATGTCAATCCCTCTAAAAATGAAGTCGTCATGCGCTATTCGAGTTGTTTAACTGAGTTTGATCGGTTCAACCACGGGATTGACGTTATTTTGCAATTCCGGCTGCAAATCGTTTGATAATACTTTTTCCAGCAAGATCAGTAATCCGACGATATCGTAATACAAATCATAATACGCTAGTGTCAAGAAGGCGCCCCCTATTGCGTAACCAATGATGCTTACCTGACACATCGCGGCAAGATCCGCGGCCCATTTCAAATCTTCCCGTCCTTTACACTTTCTGATCACCTTGGTGCCGGTGCGCCATCCCGCCCACATGAATATGAGGAACAGTGCCAAACCAATGTAGCCATGCTCACCCAACACCTGAAAATAGATACTGTGCGCCGCATGCTGGTTTAACGGGTCCGGCGCGTACACCACGAATAAGCGATGAGTGAAGCATCTATAACCGCCCCCCATCAAGTTATTTTTGGCGATATTCATAGCAAAACCCCAGGCATTGATGCGTCCTTGCGCGGATGCGTCCTGTTGGTAATCATCTATCGTGTTCATCCGCTCAAACCATTTATCCGGCATTACGGTATAAATCAGAGGCACGATCAACAACAGAATGAGGCCTGTACGAATTTTCTGTCGGCTCTTCAACCAAAGTAAAAACAACATGGCCCCGCCCCCCAGCAACGCTCCGCGTGAGTAGGAGCCTACTGCAGAAACGACGCAAATTACGGCTAATGCAATCAAGCCGTACCGTAGCAACTTGTGCTTAACGCTAAGCTGGGTGTACCAGATAATAGGCAGCGCGGTGACCAACGCAAGCGCCAGTGCATTATTGTCTTCGATATAGCTGCCCTCTGGCCCGTACACATTGTTACTGCCGCCGCTGGTCAAGGTAAATATTCCACCCTTCAGCCCCCAAAAACCCAACGATAAACCGATCACCCAAGCCAGCGTCTGTACTTCTTTTTTGGTATTCACGGTAAGCAACATCACGGAAAACAGGAAAAATGTCTTCATGACCCTGTTCCATTCTTGCCAGGCGCTATCAGGCTCCATTGCCGCGAATGTAGTGATCGTCATCCACATAGCAAAAATCATCAGCATCACGGTTGCCGCAGTGACGGGAAAACGCTTGCTCTCCTTGGATGCCAAAAGGCTGATTAGAGTAACGACAACTATCACTGCAGCGAAGGGAAAATCGAAGGCTGCCCCGTAAGTCAACCGGTGCGGATTCATCAAGCTCACCCAAGTGAACATCAACACGCCGATGAACGGCCGCTTGAAAGCAAACGGCAGCAGGCTGAATACAACAATGAATAGCGCGATATCACGCATGTTGCCTCAGTCTTTCAAAAAGCGTGACCACCCGTTCAGCATTGGCATGCCATGTCAGCCGTTGATCGGCGATCGTTTGTCTTGCATTCTCCGCCACCTTGATGCGCAACGCATCATCAGCACATAGCCGACTGATTGCCCGTGCCAGACCATCCTGCTTTGACGGATCAAACAAAACTGCATTGTGATTATCTTTGAGTATCTCCATGATATTCGGCTGTGCCGGTGCAACGATCGCCTTGCCGAGAGCGAGGTACTCAAACAGCTTCAACGGCGAAGCATACGCAACAACCGCCGGCTGCAATGCAATATCAAATGCGGCGACGTAGTTCGCCACTTCATCGCGCCCGACAATGCCGGTAAACCTGACACGATTTTCGATATTGAGGTTGCGTGCTTGCTGCTCCAGCGTTGCGCGTATCGGACCATCACCGACCACCAATAAATACCGACTCGACTCCGAAGGATCTTGCGCAATCATGTCGATCACTTTATCCAAGCCATGCCAGTCGCGTATGAAGCCGGTAAAGCCGAGGACGAGATGATTGTTCAATCCTAGTGCCCGCTTGGCAGCGGCTGTATCGGGAGCGCATGCAAAGCGTTCCGAATTGATCCCGTTGGGAATGACGACGATCTTGTTGCGATCAACACCATAGGAGGCGACCATATCAGCCAACACTTGCGTCACTGGTAAAACGGCATCGGCATTGCGCCATGCATAGGCTTGTGACCAGCGAGCAAGGCGCTTGAGCGATAGCCCATCGTAACGTGCGCGTTCTTCCAAAATCGGCGCATTGATTTCCAGTAACATGGGTAAACGGTAGTGGCGCTTCAGCCATATGCCTGCCGGCAGAAACAAGTTGTATCGTTCGTAAAAAAAATCGGGGCGATGCAACTTGACCGCTTTGACCAGCCGGCGGTACGCGACTAGGCTGTAAGCCAATTCCATCAATTCATAAAACCATTTCGGCAAATAGCGCTTGAGCCACGCGACCAATCCGGCATCGGAACCGAACGATTCCGTTTCGGCACTGGGTGGCGCCACGATGATGACTTCATGACCTAGCACACGCAGCGCGTTGATCATTTCTTCTATGTGGACGTATTGCCCGTCCTTGGATCGTGTCCGATGGTGGTAGAGGATTTTCACAGGCGATTTTCCCCGATGATTTTTTCAAACAGATCTATCTGCCCTTGCGTCGTGTCGTCCCAGCTGAATTGTTCTGCGTAGCGACGCGTTGCATTGTGATCGGGATAATGCGCGCGCAATGCGTTGACCGCATCAGTCAATCCCTGCGGCGTGCGTTCCGGCATCAAGACGCCGGCATCGGGCGACGCAACCACTTCCGGCGTTCCCCATACATTGCTGGCAACAACAGGCGTACCGCATGCCATCGATTCCAGCAACACATTCGCCCACCCCTCACGGCTCGACGCCAGCACCAGCGCATCGGCAGCGCCATAGTAATTTCTCAGCTCCGTTTGCGGCACCGGCCCGAGGAATGTGACGCGATGTGCGACGCCCAGTTGCTGCGCCAGTTCTTCCAGTTTGCGACGGTCAGGGCCGCTACCGGCGATCAGCAGTTTGACATCGGGCAGACTAGGCAACGCCTGAATGATCACATCGTGACCTTTGCGTGCTTCCAGTAATCCGACTGACAGCAAGGTGAATTGCGTCATCCCCAGTGCCTTGCGAACGGCAGCACGATCAACTGGCTGAAAACGCTGCAAATCGACGCCGTTGCGTAGCGGTGTAATACGCTTGGCATCCACTCCCAGCTGCACCATTTCCGTTTTCAACGCGTTGCAAACAGTGATCATGCCCTTGGCTTGTTTGGCGGCCCACAAAATCAACTTGCGCGGTATGGCGTATTGAGGAATCAGGTTGATATCGGTGCCGCGCGAGGTGATGACGACAGGTTTTTTAAAATGGCGACCCAACAGGATGGCTGCCACACCATCCGGATAAAAGTAATGTGCATCGATTAGATCAAAATCATAACCTTCATCGATGATGCGTTGTATCGTCGGTCTGACTGCACGCGCTAACAAGAATGGGGCCAGATTCATGCCCACTTTGGGTGGCAGGAAATAACGCGGATGATCTACCTTCATGCCGTAACGCGTTTCCTCCTTGGGCACCTTGGCAAAGCTGGCATATTGGCCAAATCGCGCGTGCTTCAATGGGAACCACGGGACCGGTGCGACAACACGAGACTCGACCTTGCCGCTTGCAATAAGGTAACGCAAACGCGTCTCCACAAAAATGCCGTGGTTTGGTCGTTCTGCATTTGGAAAAAGCGTACTAAAGGTGAGTAATCTCATCTCAACAGATCTTGTTTTGGGAGGAATTGCAGCGATGTATTATAAATTAGATGTTAACTTGCAAGATTACGCATTTTCACCCATTAAGTTTCAGTAAAACAATAATTATTTGAGGAAACTCGCCCTGAAAATCTATCGGTAAAAATATTCCAAAGGTAACTATTTCACGGCTGAATTTGCGCTGGGCCGTTACGTTATAATGCACCGCACACGAAGCGGCAATTGCCCTATTCCACCCATTTATCAATCTCCACAAAATTAAGAACTCTTTATGAAAATCACAATCATTGGCACTGGTTATGTCGGCCTGGTTTCCGGAGCATGCTTTGCGGATGTAGGCAATACCGTATTGTGTCTTGACGTCGATGCCAGAAAAATCGACATGCTGAATTCCGGCGGCATCCCGATTCATGAACCGGGCCTCGATACGCTGGTGGCCCGTAATGCCGCGGCCGGCCGCATGCTGTTCACCACCAGCTATGACGAAGCAGTCGCACATGCCGACGTATTTTTTATTGCAGTCGGCACGCCGCCGGATGAAGACGGCAGCGCCGATCTGAAACATATCCTGTCGGCGGCGCGCAGTATTGGCCAACGCATTACCAAGCATGTTGTCGTGGTGGATAAATCGACCGTCCCGGTCGGGACCGCCGATGCTGTGCGCAAGGCCATTTCCGACGAGCTGAGCAAGCGCGATGTCAAAGTCGAATTCTCGGTAGTCAGCAATCCCGAATTCCTGAAAGAAGGCGCCGCAATCGACGACTTCATGAAACCAGACCGGATCGTGGTCGGCAGCGATGACGCAATCGCAACCAAAGCAATGCGTCAGCTGTATGCGCCGTTCAGCCGCAATCACGACAAGTTGATTGAGATGGATGTGCGCAGTGCCGAATTGACGAAGTATGCCGCCAACGCCATGCTGGCGACGCGCATCAGCTTCATGAATGAACTGGCCAACCTGGCAGAAGTGCTGGGCGCAGACATTGAAGCGGTACGCATGGGTATTGGTTCCGACCCACGGATCGGCCCGCACTTTTTGTATGCCGGCATGGGTTATGGCGGTTCCTGCTTTCCGAAAGACGTCAAGGCATTATTGAAAACATCGGTCGATAACGGTCGCCGGCTTCACATTCTCGATGCAATTGAGCGCGTCAATGAAGCGCAAAAGAATGTGCTGTTTGAAAAAGTCGCTCGTTATTTTGGTGGAACAGAAGGCCTGAACGGAAAAACAATCGCACTTTGGGGCCTGTCATTCAAACCGAATACCGATGACATGCGTGAAGCGCCAAGTTTGGTCCTGATTCGCCAGCTGTTGAAAGCCAATTGCCGCGTGCAAGCCTATGACCCGGTAGCACGCGATGAAGCGCGCCGCATCCTGCTGCAAGAGCATGGCAAAGAAGTGTGCGACAAACTGCTGACGATAGTCGATTCGCCTTGGACTGCAACGCAAAATGCTGATGCCTTGGTTCTGGTAACGGAATGGAAAGAGTTCCGCTCGCCGGATTTCGATCGTCTTGCCAAGGCGCTCAGCCGCAAGGTCATTTTCGATGGCCGCAACGTGTATGATCCTGCCACCGTGCATGCTGCAGGCTTGTCCTATCACGGCATCGGCCGCCTCAGCAAAGGCGCGCTGCAATGACCGCTGATGGCAAACCGATTCTGGTCACAGGGGCTGCCGGTTTTATCGGCAGCTTCGTGGCCTCGAAATTGGCTGGCATGGGTTACAAGGTCATCGGTTGCGACAATTTCAACGATTACTATTTGCCCAAGCTCAAACATGACCGCGTCGCAAGCATCCTGAAACCTGCAGGCATCGACTGCCTGCAGGTTGAACTTGCCGATGGCGAGCAAGTTAGAAAACTCTTCGCCCAATATCAACCATCACTGGTTGTCCATTTGGCGGCGCAAGCGGGAGTGCGTTATTCATTGCAAAACCCATCGGCGTATGTCCAGGCCAATCTGGTTGCCTTTGGCAACATGCTGGAAGCCTGTCACAAACAACAAGTGCAGCATCTTCTGTATGCAAGCAGCAGCAGCGTGTACGGCGCCAATGCCAAAGTGCCGTTTCATGAAGACGACAAAACCGACGAGCCGGTTTCGCTCTATGCCGCGACCAAGAAATCCAATGAGTTGATGGCATATTCGTATAGCCATTTGTACGGCATGCCGACGACCGGGTTACGGTTTTTTACCGTGTACGGCCCTTGGGGAAGACCGGATATGGCGTACTTCAGTTTTACGCAAAAAATGTTGAAAGGCGAGACCATTCCGGTTTTCGCCGAAGGCCGGCTGCAGCGCGACTTCACCTACATCGACGACATCGTTGAAGGCGTGGTCAGATTGCTGTTCAAGCCGAAGCCGGCAGCTACAGGTAAACCACCGCATGCGATCTTTAATATTGG
Organism: Burkholderiaceae bacterium; assembly: GCA_036560485.1. Taxonomy (GTDB): domain Bacteria; phylum Pseudomonadota; class Gammaproteobacteria; order Burkholderiales; family Burkholderiaceae_D; genus DATBRC01. Next base: position 19,628 of record DATBRC010000008.1, on the reverse strand, counting down.
CAACCATCAACCGATACGCGTGATGGATTTCATCAATACGCTGGAGCGCGTTCTGGATGTCAAAGCCAATATGGAATTCCTGCCGATGCAGCCGGGCGATGTCCCCGCCACCTATGCGGACACGGCAAAGTTGCGCGACTGGGTAGGCTTCGCTCCTGCCACACCGCTTGAACACGGCCTCACTCAATTTAGAGATTGGTATAATGCGTGGTCGGCGGTGTAATCCTCCTCTTTACAAAAGTTTAACTACATGAAAAAAGTTCTCATTCTTGGCGTCAATGGTTTCATTGGCCACCATCTTTCCAAGCGCATTCTCGAAACCACGGACTGGGATGTCTATGGCATGGACATGCAAAGCGATCGTCTGGATGACGTCATCAAGCATCCGCGCATGCACTTCTTCGAAGGCGACATCACCATCAACAAGGAATGGGTTGAATATCATGTGCGCAAGTGCGACGTGATCCTGCCGCTGGTCGCGATCGCGACGCCATCGACCTATGTGAAGGATCCGCTGCGCGTTTTTGAACTCGATTTCGAAGCCAATCTTCCTATCGTTCGCTCCGCCGCCAAATATAAAAAGCACCTGATCTTTCCATCGACATCCGAAGTGTATGGCATGTGCACCGACAGTGCGTTCGATCCGGAAGCGTCAAACCTGATCTATGGTCCGATCAACAAGCCGCGCTGGATTTATGCCTGCGCCAAGCAATTGATGGATCGCGTGATCTGGGGCTACGGCATGGAAGGCTTGAACTTCACGTTGTTCCGTCCATTCAACTGGATCGGCGCCGGCCTGGATTCCATCCACACGCCAAAAGAAGGCTCATCACGCGTGCTGACACAATTCCTTGGCCACATCGTGCGCGGCGAGAATATTCAGTTGGTGGATGGGGGTGCGCAAAAACGTGCATTTACTTATGTGGAAGACGGTATCGATGCATTGGTCAGAATTATCGCCAACAAAGACGGCATCGCCAGCGGCAAGATTTATAACGTCGGCAATCCAGCCAACAATTATTCCATCCGCGAATTGGCCAACATGTTGCTGGCCGCCGCAGCGGAATATCCTGAGTATCGTGAAAATGCCAAGCTGGTGAAATTGGTTGAAACAACCTCGGCCGGATACTATGGTGCAGGTTATCAGGACGTGCAGAACCGTGTTCCTAAAATCGAGAACACGATGCAGGAGTTGGGCTGGAAACCCACATTCACGATGAACGAAGCGTTGCATAAGATTCTTGATGCTTACAAGGACAAGATTTCTGAGGCGGCAAATTTGAATTCATGACGCATGATGCTTTTCTCATCGAGGCATCGATGAGAAAAGCGGGCTTGAATATATCGTAAAAATCGCAGACGGCTAGTTTTGGCCATAGCATGATCCAGCGATGCAGATTTTCAGAAATATGGCGATCAGTTTGAAAGGACTGATCGCTTTTATTTTTGTGGCTGGAGATTTAGAGCGTGCAATCAGATATCAGTAGACAAGCTTGGTGGCACTAATAGCAAGCTTGCCTAGGTATATTGCTAGATGCGTCTAGCCTTCGACATTGACCCGCAAGAACGCCTCAAACATCAACACCGACCACAACGATACGCTGTAATCTTTCAGCCCCGATTGATGCTGGTCCAGCATGTGCCGCAAGTAGGTCTCGTTAAATATTCCCGTATCCAGCAAAACAGGACTGAGCACTGCATCACGCACTCTTGCTCGCAACGGTCCGCGAAACCAATCTGCCAATGGAATTGAAAATCCTTTTTTGGTCCGATACAAAATGTCATTCGACAAATAAGGTTTGAGCGCATGCTTGAAAACATGCTTGCCTTCACCTTGCTTGAGTTTGAAGGATGACGGCACGCCGGAAGCCCATTCCACAAACTGGTGATCAAGCAGCGGCACACGGACTTCCAATGCATGCGCCATGCTGGCACGGTCGACCTTGGTAAGAATATCGCCCGGCAACCAGGTCTTCATATCCAGATATTGAATCAACGACAAAGGATCATCGGTCGGCGCATTGGCCGCGTGGCCGCGCATGACTTCAAATGCATGATATCCCTGCAGATCCTGTTTGAATTTTTCGCTGAATAATTGATCGCGAACGCGATCTGTCATCTTTGAAACGCCGTGAAAATAACCTTCAACCAAATCCTGCGACAACGCTTCGAACGTCGTCTTGGCTCTGAACATGCGTGGCGCCCAATCGGCCTTCGGATAATATTTCCCCAACAAGCCAAATAACGGTTTCCGCAATCCCGACGGCAAAATCGAGCGCACCTGTTGTTCTGCCATCGCATAACGGTAGCGTCGATACCCTGCAAAATTTTCATCACCACCATCGCCAGACAACGCAACGGTCACATGCTTGCGCGCCAGCTCGCAAACGCGATAGGTCGGAATCGCCGAACTGTCTGCATACGGTTCATCGTATAAACGCGTCAGCGTATCGATCAACCCATAATCATCCTTATCGACTGTCTCAGTGTGATGGCGCGTTTTATATTGTGATGCAACTTGATTGGCAAACTCTGACTCGTCATACTCAGGATCGTTAAAGGCAATCGAACACGTGTTGACAGGCTCGTTAGTCAATCCCGCCATCATCGCGACAATCGCGCTGGAGTCGACACCGCCGGACAGGAAACCTCCCAGCGGCACATCGGCAATCATGTGACTCTTTACGGCTTCGCGCAGATGCGTGATCAACGCCTGTTCCGTTTCCTGCTCCGACATCGGTGCATGCGTCTTGAAAGGAACATCCCAATACTTTTTCGGAAACACGTTCGCATCACCGACATGCAAGGTCATCATGTAGCCGGGAGACAGCTTGGACGCACCTTTGAAAATTGTCCGCGGTTCTGCCACATAACCGTATGCGAAATATTCTTCCACGGCACACGGATCGATTTCGCGCTTGAGTGATGGAACAGCAAGCAGTGCCTTCAACTCGGAACCGAAAATAAACCAGCCATCGACGATTGCATAAAAAAACGGCTTGATGCCGAGACGATCACGCGCTGCGAACAACGTCTTTTTATTGCGATCCCATATGACAAACGCGAACATGCCGCGCAAGCGATGTACACATTGCTCGCCCCATTGCTCCCACGCATGCACGATCACCTCGGTATCGCAATGCGTGCGAAACGTATGTCCGAGCTTGAGTAGCTCCTCCATCAATTCCTGAAAATTGTAGATCTCGCCGTTGAACACAACCACGACGCTATGGTCTTCGTTGAACAACGGCTGCTGGCCGGAAGACAAATCAATAATCGATAACCTGCGATGGCCGAAGCCAAGGCCTGGCTCAATATGCAATCCTCCCTCGACCGGGCCACGATGAAATTGTGTTTCGTTCATGCGGTCGAGCAGTTGCCGGTCGATGGCACGCTCTCCGCGTATATCAAAAATGCCGACTATTCCGCACATGGTTCGATCACTTCATTCAGTTTTGTTTTGGACTTGCATAATCTGTCATACAACGCCGTGTAGGCTGCCAGCATGGCCGTGACACTGTACTGGCGTTCTATGCGTTCGCGGCCGGCAGCGCCATGCTGTTTGGCGATCGCGGGTTGCTCAATGTACGTGACAAGCGCGCTGGCCAATGCGTCGGCATCGTTCGGTGGCACAAGTATGCCTGTGGCATGATCGACCACCAACGCAGGTATGCCACCCACATGTGTGGCAACTACCGGCAAACCGATCGACATCGCCTCAAGAATCGTCACCGGCGTACCTTCTGCAATAGACGATAATGCAAAGACAGAAAAGGTCTGCATGATGTCTGCGATATCGGTGCGCGCACCGGGCAACCACACAACATTCTCAATACCGGCAGACGCAATTTTTTCTTCGATAGTTTTTCGCAAAGGCCCGTCGCCGACGATTGCCAATCGCAGCCGTGCCTTCTGTTCCGGCAGTCGCGCTTGCAGTTCAATAAATGCATCGATCAAACCGGCATGATTTTTCACATCTTGAATCCGGCCGACCGTGCCGATCACAAAACCATCTTGCGGTACATCCCACAATGCCGAAGAATTTTTTTGGCTTGAATCTTTCTTGAAACGCTCGGTGTCGACCCCGTTATTAATCAAAAGATTTTTTGCATCGGGCACACCGACCGCATTTTTAAGCCAGCGCTGCAGATCACCGGATACCGGAATGTAGCAATCAATAAAAGGCACCAACCAACGGCGCAATAAATTGTGCTTGCGATTTTTACCTTCCGGATCACTCGCATCGCGGCCATGTTCTGCATGAATGCGAACCGGCACGCCTGCCAACGTTGCAGTGAATGCATATTCGATTGCGGCAAGATTGTAGGTATGAAGAATTGTCGGGCGCAACTTTCGCAGTAGCTTCCAAAGCCTGGCATGTGTATCCAGCGCCAAACCTGGCGCCTTATGCAGTGCAAATATTTCGACGCCGGGCTGCGTGATTTTTTTTGCAAAGTCAGTGTAGTCCGTCAGGCATACGATCGCGTGCCGGTACTTGTGCGCAGGCATGCAGTTGACACATTCAGCCAGTAATGTTTCCAATCCACCGAAGTCCAGTCGATAGATCAAATGCACAACAAGTGGAATGGTATTCTTGCTCATCGCCCGCTATTGCTTCTTGTTGCCGGCCAGTGTCGCTTCCAGCGATGACAAATTTCCATTCAAGAAATCACGCATCGCTACACGCGCCTCATCAGGATTCGCTATATAAGGTGCATAGACAACGACCGCTGCACCGTCATCACCGCGCATCAGAAATTTTTCCTTGGCTTGCATCAGCTTGCCAACGTAATCGTTCACCGTGAATTTGCCTTCGATCCAATACCATTGCCATACCAGCAGATGTTGTCCGCCCCCTTGAAGCCGACTTTCACGAATCATCAGCGTGCGATTTGACAAGTCTTCTCGACGTATACTCGAACCGGCTCTGCGCCATATCGACTCGTCATTATCGGGAACCAGCCGATTCGATGAACTGATCAGCCCTGCGCCATGACGCTGATTACGATAGTACAAGGTTGAAAGCCCGACCGCTTCCTGATCACGCTGATAGACACGATGGAATGCGGCATTGGCGGGCAAAAAATCGAGATGCCATTCGGTAAATGGTTTTACTTCATTCCACTGTGCTTTGAAACTACTGAGATCGGCAGTCGCAGGATTGAATCCTGCACGTTCGGCATAATTGGCGTACGCGGGCCATATAGCAAGACAAATCATGATGACAGCAGCTGCAGAAAAAATTGTTGTTGTCGTTGCAGCACTGCCGAGTACTCCCTGTCGAATTTCGATTGTTTCAATTGGGAGAGTGCGTTGATCTTCGCGCCAGTAATTGCCGATCCAGAACATCAAAAACATGACCAAACCAAAAAACAGCCAACCATAGATCAAATGATCTACGCCGACCGCCAATTGCATACCGCTCAGATGACCGATCATGACAATCATGTAAGCGCGCACACCATTCGCAATGATCGGCACAACAATCGACAACAAAATAAAGGCTGCCTGGCGAATGCGTGAGCGGTAAGTCAGATAAGCATAGAGAGTGCCGAGCGTGAAGGATGAAATCAAATAACGCACACCGCTGCAAGCCTGCACAACGGACCAACTGCCGGTCGGTATTTCAAAAGTACTACCATTGCGCAAGACAGGGATTCCTGTTGCCTGCAATGCCCATACGGTAAAGTCGGCAGTGAAATTGATCAACGGTTCGATGAACACATCGCCGAACGGCACTGCCAACAGTAAGAAGCATAATGGGAATGCCATCGACCAAGTGATGCGCACACCAAGTATCGTAACGGCGGTCAGCACGATCATTGCAACAAAAGCGTATTGCCGAACAACTTGTACATCGCCCAGCTCTGCCAATAGCCAGCCGAGACCGCATATCGCGATAAGCAACAGTCCTGGCCAAAACGGCGCCGGCGACATCAATGCCAGAGTCTGGCGCCGCTTCCAGATCAGCCACAAACTGATCGGTAAAATAATATAGCCATGCGCGAAAGTCTCGGAGCTATTCCATATATCGACAATGGAACGCGCTGTGCCAAGGTAAATCAAAAATGGCGCAAGCAGCACGGTTACAATCGCGCATCCTTTCAGCAAATTTGACGATTCGATTCGGGTAACAGTCATGTGCATGCCTTTGCCTGAACGATGGATGAGAAAGATGAGTCGGTTGGTTTTTGCGCATTGTATGGACTTGCTTCGAGCAAACCATCAACTCGTTCTAGATTGCTGGTCCAGCCATAACATGTTTCTACTTTTTTGCGTGCAACTTGGCCTAGCTTGCTGTTCAATTCATCGTTCGATTTATTCAATGCGGACAACACAGCAATCGCAAATTGCTCGGCGTCTTCCGCCAATAGCAAGTCGCGCCCCGCTTCTGCATCGATGCCTTCAAGTGCCGGCGCAGATACGATGACGGGTTTTGACATCGCCATCGCTTCCAACACCTTGTTCTGAACACCGCGCGCAATTCGCAATGGCGCTACTGCAATGCATGCATGTGCGAGATAGGGACGTACATCCGGTACCGTGCCGGTCACGTGCACGCCGGGCAACGATGCTAACGCTTGCACATCGGCTGCGGGGCGTGACCCGACAATGTAAAAACGTGCATCCGGATTTTTTGCCAGCACAGCAGGAAAAATATCGCGCGCGAACCATTGGACTGCGTCGATGTTAGGCCAGTAATCCATTGCACCGGTAAACACGATGGCTGCTTCGCCTGCATGATAAGGGCTGCCGTAATCGTGATCCGGCGAAAAATAATCGGTATCGACGCCATTATTAAAAAAACCGATTTTGCTTTCGCTTTCAGGCGCGAGCTGCTTGAACAATTTGGCTTCCGTATCGGAGACAAATAACGATGCATCAAAGTCGCGCGCAACTTCACGCTCGTAACGCAGCAGCTGCCGTCCCTCACGCCGATACAGCCAGCTCATTGGCCACATTTTCTTGTCGGCGTATTGGCGCCATTTGTCGGAATCGATATCAACAAAATCGATCACGCGCCGCGTTGATTTTTCCTGCATCACGTACTGCGCCATCGCGGATGAAAATACCAGTATGCGCGATATCGGCTGCTCTTTCATGGCCTTGTTGACCCATGCTTGCAAACCCGCGTCCTGATAATAGTCCAGTGATAATGGTCGGTCGGCAATCAATGCGCCGAGACTGCGCACTTTTGCCGCACGTGGATTCAAGTTGGCGAAATGCGTTTCGCCACAGAGAGGCTTCACTTTGTCGACATATTGCCAGTCGTCCGAATCGTCAATGAACGTGCCAAGGTGAACGCGATAACGTTGCGTCAAATGTTTAAGCAAATGATAGGAACGGATTTTGTCGCCCTTGTTGGGCGGATAAGGAATGCGATGTGCGAGAAAAAGAACGTGCTCCACTCGCTATCCCAAATTTTTTACGATATGAGGGCCGATGGTATTGGCCAACGCGATCGGCATGCGCTGCCACATCTTGATGAATAACTGGTACTTCGGATTGAGCGGATTGGTGTCGGGCACTTCCTTCGCTTGATGCAATTGATATTCGTAATGCAGAGGCTGCGGTTCAAAGCCCCAATTCTTCTTGAAATCGAATGCGCCGGTGCCGAGCTTGCTGCGTCCGAAATCGAAAACCTTGTAGCCTCGTTCACAAGCACGCCGCATCAATTCCCAATACATGAAATCATTGCCCGCCACTTCGCGCGCTTCCGCGGTGCCGCCGCCATAGTATGGCAAGACTTCATCACGGAAATAAAAACTCAATACACTGCTCACAACGCGACCGTCTTTTGTGATGGTCAGCACTTCACAATCTTCAGTAAAAGTTTCCTTCAACAAGCGGAAGAATTTTTTTGAAAAGACTGGTGTGCCAAGGCGATGCACGCTGACTGAATATGCGTTGAAGAAGCGATTCACATTCTGATCGATTTCGCTCTTCAATTCTGCCTTGATTCCCTTTCTTACCATCGCGCGCTGTTTGCGCGGAATGCCCAGCATGTTTTTTTCGACATCGGGATCGATCTCTTTGCGAAACGTTACGTACAAATCCTTGCTATGCCAATCGCTGTGCTGCGGTTTGAGATTGCGGTATTCCAGATGACCAACCTTTAATTGCGCAGCGAGTTTTTGTGCAGCCTGATCCAACGCCTCTTTGGCTTGCTCGGTCACTGCGGCGATTCCGCCATATACACAGAATGGCAGTGCGCTGAGTGAGTGACCGAACAATACGCTCTTGATTTCAGCAAGCGGAAGAATTCCTTGAATCTGCCCATTCGATTCGGCGTAATAAAACCATGTTTTATGTCCGAATGCACGTTCGATGACAGGTTGCCATCCGGCGCGGTGAAAGAAGGTCGCATCCGGACAAGCCTCGACAAACGCATCCCATTTTGCCGCGTCTTGCGGCTGCATCAAATGGATCGTTGTTGCTGCACCAGCTGAAGATTCACTCAAATGATCCTGCACTTTTTCGACAATAGAGTTCATGTGTTATTCAAAAAAATTCGGTCCATGCGATCCCAATGAAAATCGCGCGTCAATGCCTTGATACGTCCTTCCATGCGATCCAGATTAACGTAATGACGGAAACGCGTTTTCGCACTTACGCCCACTTGGCGAGGCTGCCCCGGATCAAGTTCCCATGGGTGAAAATAAAAAATGCCCGATTGCTTGTCTTCACGATTTACTTTTTGCAAAAACCAGCGCGATACCGAGTAAGGAAAAAAACGGAAATAACCACCACCACCGGCAGGAAGATTTTTATTCATCATGCGTACCGTTGTAATTGGCACTTCAAGCAAACCGTCTTTTCCATTCGGATAAAAAGCGAAGCGCGGTGCATCCGGCATCCCATAATGATCATGCTGTATCGGATAAATACTGGAGCTGTAGCGATAACCGGCTTGCAGCAATGTATCGAGTGCCCATAAATTTTTGGTGCCGATCGAGAAACTCGGCGCGCGATAGCCAAGCACCTTCTGCCCGCCGATATCTTCCAGCAAGGACTTGCTGCGTGTAATGTCATCATTGAATTCAGCCGCAGTCTGATCCGATGCGCGCAAATGTCCGTAGCCATGGCTGGCCAATTCATGGCCGTTATCGACTATGCGTCGCACCATCGCCGGATAACGCTCGGCAATCCAGCCCAATGTGAAAAATGTAGCTTTCACATTGGCGCTGCTCAGCAACGCAAGAATACGATCAACGTTGGCTTCCACACGACATGGCAATGCAGGCCAGCTGTCGCGCGAGATATGCGAAGCAAAAGCCGACACCTGGAAATAATCTTCCACATCGATGGTCATCGCATTGCGTATTGGCGTTGCCAGCAATGAATTCTTCACATTTGTTTTAGCGAGAGTCTGCATCATAATTATTTTTCGCCTCGTGGATGCTTTGCCTTGGGTGCAGAAACCATTTTCTTCAATGCATCAAGAACAGAAACCACTGATCGCTCCATCTTGGCCAGCCGTTCATCAATTTTTTCCAAATCGGCGGACGATTGTTCCAGCTTTGCAGGAATGGATGTTGCGATACTGCCAGAAAATTCGGCTGCATAAGGAAGATCGAATTCTTGACGTATATCGCCGATAACTTTATTGATTTCTTCAATTTTGAAATCATGTATCTCTTCAAGATAACCCATCAAAAAGAGGCGATCGCAAAAGGTATTGATCTTGCGTGGAATACCGCCGGTAAATTCATAAATGGCTGCATATGCATCGCTATTCAATGATGGATCACCATGCCAGCCGGCAGTATGCAATCGGTGCTCGATGTATGCTTTGGTTTCCGATGCGTCCATTGGACCCAGATGGTACGTCGCAATCACACGCTGGCGTAATTGTTCCATCTCGGCGCTGTGCAACGTCCGTCTGAATTCCGGCTGCCCCAACAAAAACGTTTGCAACAGCGATTTATCTTCTGTTTGAAAGTTGGACAGCATTCTTAATTCTTCTACCGTTTGCGGCGTCAGGTTCTGTGCTTCATCGACTACCAGCAAAGCGCGCTTGCCTTGCTTGTCGCATTGACGAAGAAATTGTTCAAGACGTGTCAGCAAAATCGTTTTACTCGCATCCTCGTATGGAAGACCGAACGCGGCAACCACCATTCTCAACGTATTGTCGGAATCGAGATGGGTATTCACGATTTGTGCTGCGACGATTTTTTGCGACTCCAGTTTGCAAAAAAGATTGCGCACCAACGTAGTCTTGCCTGCACCGACTTCGCCAGTGATGACAATAAATCCCTCTCCTTGTGACAGACCATATTCCAGATAGGCCATCGCGCGCTTATGGCCTTTACTGCCATAGAAGAAATGCGGATCGGGCCTTAGCTGGAATGGTTTGGCATTGAGGCCGTAGAATGATTCATACATGGATACTTGCCTCGACTAGAATCGCATCAACAACGACGCGAAAACAGCGTCTTCTGTAATCTTGCCGACAACCTGACTGGATTTCTGCAATACATGGCGATATCCGATGCTGCCGTCGAGTTTAGGTTGAAATTGTTTGGTCAAACCTATCGTTACACGTTTGGTGTCGGATTTACCACCGAGTGTAGGTGCGCTGGCGCGTATGTAATCTGTAGTGAAATTTGCTGTGGTACGTGAAAAAACTTTCCAGTTCCATTGAGCATTGGCACCAGCTTCTTTTATTTTATCGGTGAATGAGGACGTGCCAAATAAAGCGATGTCTGAAGTAGCAGCTGTTTGTGATGTCCGTACAGTGTAGTAGCCACCTAGAAGAAAACTACTCTTTCCGCTTTTCAGCAATGCCGTTCCTTGTAACCTCTTCTGCAAAAAAATACGATTGGTGAAATAGTTATTCGCAAATAGGGCATTTGGATTTACAGAAAATCCTGGAAGTGCATTGTAGTCTAGATTCATTTGCTGCTGACGCTGAGCAGGGGTGTCCGAGGGATACAGAAGCGAATAATACTGGTCTAATGTGTTTAGAGCCGTAAATTGTCCCTGCGTCGTAGTAATGTCTTCCGCATAATCTAAACTCCACAGCGTAGTACGACTGCGCACGCTGGAAGAAAGGGCGTATGTAGTACCATAAAACCGCTTGCCGCCCGATGCTGAAATACTGGTTCTATCAGTTGGCGCCCACGAGAACCCGGACATCCAAAAACGACCCGCAGGATTACCCCCGCTCCAAGTGTAACTATTCTTCTCATAACCAAATGTTTCGGTCCAGCTGAATCTTGGCGTGAGCCGATAACTGAGATTGGCCGATGTCGTCTGCATTTCTACCGGCGGCGTGCTATCGCCATAATTGGTCTTTTGATCGTTGTATTGAAAACCCCATCCCAATGTCTTGAAAGATCGTCCGCTATCCAGCTTGAATAGCGCTGTGTCTATATTGCTGTTTAATAGAGCGGTGTTCGTGCGCACTCCATCATGCGTATAGTGCAGCTCTGTGACGGCAGCTTCGCCGAACCGGTGGCGCAAATAAGGGCTCAACGTATAAGTCTCTACATTGGCACGATTGCCTGTGTCGTTGATGTTGTCAGACGCCTGCGGACCCAACGGCGAAATATTTTGTTGCGTGATCGCGCCTCTAGCGTCCCAAAAAAACAAATCGTCTACCAGCACTGCATGTGCATTTGCACTTAATTGATTCCTGATCGTATCGGCACTGCTGTTGTTGGCATAGACAAGATTTTGCATCGCATAATTGAGATTGACTTGCAAATCACGTCCGGTTCCAATGATGGAAATACCGGGTGTTATCTCACTCACAAAATCACTTTTTTCTGCACCTTGCGCAGCAAGTTTGATATTGCTGCTGTACGTTTCTTGTATCGCTGCTGTAGGTTGGATTTTCCATTCAGCTGCATTCGTATTCGTCGTCAATGCAACCATCAATGCTGACGCTGCACCCAATACATTGAGCCCGGCTCTGCATGGCTTTTCCGTATTGCCCCTGTCAGCTATAGTAATAACCATAATCTTCCAGGCCTGCAAAATCTTTTGTCTTGTTATAAATCAGATTGACGTTGGCACATCCTTCGAGCTGACGAAGCGCTTCTTTGACTGCATGTTGCGTAGTGGTTTCTGCTTCCACTACCATCACGATCTGCCCCATTTGACTTGCCAATACATGCGCCTCGCTGGTCAACAATAAGGGAGGCGAATCAAATATGACGATACGATCAGGATAGCGTTTTGAAATTTCGCTCAGCAGACTGTTCATGGTTTGGCTTGCCAGCAATTCTGTCGCATGCTTGTGGCTTCTTCCCGCCGGAAGAATGCTGAGCGTATCGACATTGGTCTTGAGCATGACATCGGCCACATCGAGTTTTTCATCAAGCAGTAAATCCATTAAACCTGGCTCGGATTGCAGACCCAAAGAATTCAGCACCGATGGCCGTGCCACATCCGCATCCACCAATAAAACGGTGTGGTCTCTCTCCATCGCAATGCTCATCGCCAGATTAATCGAGCAAAAGGTTTTCCCTTCTTTCGGCAACGAGCTGGTGACCATGATCAGGTTGCTGTTGTTAACCGCACCATTCCCTTTGTCAAAGGCCCTTTTGATCAAAGGCCGCTTGATAATTCTAAAGTCTTCTGCAACCAGCGTTCTGCCGCCTTCAGGCGTCACCATGCCCAATTGATTCAAACGTGCGAGATTGACTTCAACCTGTTTGGGAGCGCGCTTTTCCTGAGACCGGGCTTCCGGCTCCTTGATGGGCTGCGGCTGTTGGGCATTTTGGCCGGCCATAGCAACATCGTCACGCAGCGGCTTGATCTCCGCCGCGCCCTGACCGATTCGTCCTGCCGCCTTTTCAATAATACTCACACTTACTCCCTATTACATTCAATCGTTTGCCGCTTATCTGCCCTTGCCCGGATCGTTTCACAACCAAACACATCTTTCTTCAACACTATTGTTTAAGAAAGAATAGAGTCATCACTCCACCATATAAAACCAATAGAGAGATAAACGACGCTCCAAAAGCGTAAAGGCTTTTTCTTCTCTTGATTTTTTGATTGTCGGTCCAATTCATTGCAACCGTGCCCAGAATCGGCAATCCTGTCGCATCACGCAAGCTGCCTTGCGTCAGGAATGTCGGTCTCATTTGGCTCATCAAGAACGCCGTACCGATGCCGGCTAAAATAGCGCCCACAAATACCAGTGATGCCAATAGCAAACGCTTGGGTCCGGCCGGCGTAATAGGAACTGTCGGCGGATCAATGATTCGGAAAGTCATCATGTCCGTCGTCGCACTCAATTCTCCGGATAATTTTGCGGCATCACGGCGGCTCACCAGCTTTTCGTAATTCTCTTTGTTGATTTGATAGTCGCGATTCAATTGCGCCAGCTGTGTTTCCAATTCAGGAGCCGCATTGCTCAATGCTCTCATACGGCCGAGGCGAGAATTATATTCATCCACCCGCGCCTTCATTGCTGCCACTCTTGCTTCGGCTTGCGACAGCGATACTTTGAGTTGCTGCAGCATCGGGCTATAGTTCAGACCTGGATCACTGGTGTTTTTCTTCAACTTGGATTCTTCTACTTTGCGTGCTTCAAGTTGCGCGATCAAGCGCTTGGTTGAGACAATGTCCGGATATTCTTCCGTATATTGAAGCCGCAACGTATCCAGATTTTTATTCAATGTCTGAATGCGCTCATCGAGTTCCGGATTGACGATTTTGGCAGGAGTAGAATCTGCCTTGCCTGCAGAATCATCACCGCCAATCTGCTTTTTAATGGCATCGCGCGATTGCTCTGCCTCCATCAAATCCAGCCGTGCCTGATTGAGCGTCTCTGTCGTCTCGACCAGCTTTGATCCGTAATCGGTTCCCGGGCGCGACAACAAGCTTGCATTTTTCAGCCTAAAATCCTTGAGCGAATTCTCTGCGGCGGTCAGTTTATCTTCGTAGTTCTTGATCTGATCGTCGATAAAGCGCACCGCCTTTTCAGAGTCCTGCTTTTTATCGCCAAAACTGCCTTCAACGAAAATAGTCAGGAAAGATTGCACAACATCTTTCGCGAGTTTGGGATTTTTATTGTTGTAGGTAATCGTATAGATGTCGTCGCGCATGGTTCCATTGATCTTGATCTGCGACATCAACTCATCAATATAGTTTTCCTGATCCTTAACGGTTTTGGCTTTCAAGTCCAAGTCCACCATACGCATCGCTCGTTCGATATTGGGACGGCTGAGAAGCGTACGGCTCATGATGGAGACCTGCTGCTCGACATTTGGCATGCTGGTCATGCCGGACATCAGAGGCTGCAAAATGCTTTGCGTATCAACGTACACACGTGCAGATGCCTGATAGTTGTCCGGCAATTTGTATACCGTAACCCATCCGACGACCACGACAACCCACGCGACGACAACTGCATACCAACGGTATTTCCACACTCCCTTTGCAAGGGAAAGCAGTTGAGTAATCAATTCCTCCATCTTGTCCCGCTCTCCAAAATTACGTGTTCATTCATTTTTGCATGATCAATTTGCCGCGATCCGTTGCGGATGTCCAATTGAATACGAGTCAAATGTAGATATCAGAAAAAACTTTCCGGAATCACCAGCACATCTCCTGGGCGTACCGGCATGTTGGCGGATACATCGCCATCCTTGATCAAATCATTCAATCGAACAGGAATCTTCTGCTGTTTGCCATCGATTGTGCGGACGATATTTGCCCGATTGCCGGCCGCGAATTCTGTCATGCCGCCAACTGCAATCAGCACATCCATCAACGACATCTCTTCACGATAAGGAAGCGCTTGCGGCTTGGCGGCTTGTCCTATGACGCGAATTTGCTGACTGTAAGGCCCAACAAAATTGGTCACGATGACCGTGACGACCGGCTGTTGAATAAATTTGGAAAGCGCCTTTTCGATATCGCGCGCCAATTGCGTTGCCGTCTTGCCGCTTGCGGGCAAATCTTCTACCAGCGGGGTCGTGATTTTCCCGTCCGGGCGTACCGGGACGGTCATCGACACTTCCGGATTGTGCCAGACGGTGATATTCAAATTGTCGCCTGGGCCGATCAGGTATTCATGTCCAGAAGCTTGCTTTGCGGCCGCGGAAAGATCTTGCGAGGTGTCGGCGCAGCCTCCTAGAGCAACAATGAAAATTCCAGCCACTAGATTAATCAGCAATCGCGCTGTATTGATGTGCAGGGCATTCACTTGAATTTCCTTTTAAAAAATGAAGAAAAAATATAAGGCAAGCTGTCGCACAAGGTGCAGCAGTTTTAACAAACGGAAAGTTTTATCATAGCATCAGCAGATAAAATCGAATGTCACAGATGGTTTCCGTTTATCTGTCATGAAGCCCTTCTTTGTCCAGCGATTACAACTGTTTCAATAACGTCTGCGCTTCTTCAAACTTGGGAGAATTTTTACCGGCGGCAACTAATTGCTCCAATTCATGACGCGCTTTGGTCTTGTCACCCGCTTTTATCAAGCCGAGCGCGAAGTGATAGCGCATGTCAGATGCGGTAGGCACTTGTGCAACTGCCTTCTCCAAAAGCGGCAAGCCACGCGCAGTATCGCCTTTTTCCACCAGGATCCATCCTAATGTGTCCCATACCGCAGCACTATTTGGCGCCACTTGGTATGCTTTCTCGGCAATTTCCAATGCGCGGGGATCTTTTTCTTGCTGATAAGCCCAAGCCAAGTTGTTCAAAGCTGCAATATTTGTGGAATCCGTATGCAAGATTGCCTGATACTGATCAATCGCCGCCTTATTTTGATTCTCAGCCAGATAAGCATTGGCCATATAGCTACGAACAGCGATATCTGCAGGATGGTCTTTCAACCACTGCGTCAAACGAGCGTCTGCTTCTTTGCCTTTTCCGGCTTGCTTCATTGCGTTATGTAATTTAATGAGCAATGGGCCATTTTTATTGAGGGCATACGCCTGCTCATACGCTTTTACTGCTGCCTGAGGATTTTTTTGCGCCATCAGCACATCACCCTCCAACATATAACCGAGCGGCGATTTTTCATGCTGTTTTTGAACCCGGTGCGCCATCGCAATGGCTTGTGCAAAATTCCCCTTGTTTGCCTCCAAGGTAATTTGCGCCATTTGTGCATCCGGATAATCGGGCTGCAACGCCAATGCCTTTTTGAGAGAATCGGAAGCGGCTGATGTATTCTTCATCGCAGCCTGGATCGATGCGATCCGAAATTGCACGATTGCCGAATCAGGCAACAACACCGCCACTTTGCCGTACGTATCCAGCGCGCTGGCTTTGTCGCCATTGCTCAGTTGCGCTTGCGCCAAACGATCCAAAAGATCAGCGTTGCCTGGATTGGCAACTTGCAGCTTGCGCGCCAGAGTTAATGCTTTCTGCTTTTCACCCAATTGCAAATAATGGTCGATCAAGCGAATCGCAGGCGCAATTGCATCTGGATTTTCATTGCTTGCACGTTCAAACAAAGCCGTCGCCTCTTCTTTTTTCCCTTGAGATAAAGCCAGAGTTCCCAGCGCGCTCAAAGCAGCTTCATTTTTTTTGTCTTTTGCCAGAATGGATTCAAATCGTTTTTTTGCATCATCCGGCTTTTTGTCCAGCATATCCAGTTGCGCCAAATTAGCCGCAGCAGGGAAATACGTCGGTTGCAGTGAAAGTGCCTTTTCAAAGCTGGCACGCGCATTCTTGATGTCTTTCTTGCCGAGATAAATGCTTCCCTTCATGTTTTGGAAGAGCGGATTATCCGGCTGTTGCTTTTCCAAAGTGGCGACTGCTGCCAGCGCCTTGTCGTACTCTTTGAGCCGCATATGCGTCATCACAAGCAAAGTGCCCGCCTTGGTGGACTTTGGGTCCAGGCTCGCTGCCATTTCCAGTTCAGTCACGCCACGGGCGCTGTCACCCTGGCCAAGTCGGCTTAATCCCAACGATGCATGCAAAGGCGCAAATTGTGGCGCGAGTGCACTTGCCTTTTCAAAATATTCGGTTGCCTTTGAATAGTCTTTCAATTGCATGTAAGACTCGCCAGCCAGTGCAAGCAATTGCGGATCCGGTTGCGCTGCCTTGAGCGCAGGCGTTAATGCATCAATTGCGTGCTGGAATTGACCCTGTTTGATTAACGCGGTAGCCAGTAATTTTCGGGCATAGACATTATTAGGGTCTTTTTCCAGATATTTTCTCAAATGCTGTTCTGCTTGCTGCGTCGAACCAAGCGCGTTCTCCACCGCACCGGCTAACAGATTGGTCGGCATATCGTCTGGAGCCACGCGCAAAATCTGTTGCACTGACTCTAATGCGGCAGTGTTCTTTTCCTGCCTAAAATCGAGCAAGGCTTGCGTATAAAAAACACGAAGCGATTTGGGTGCTGTTTTGCGCGCCGTATCAATATTTGATTTGGCCTCATCGAATTTTCCTGAGCCGATTTCCAAATTGGCTTTGTCAAGCAGCGCGGTAATATTGTCCGGCTTGATTTTCAACACATCATCATAGGCAGCAAGCGCGAGCTCCAACTTTCCCTGCGCACGAAGCAGATCCGCCTTAAAAAGCAGCACGTCAACATTGCCCGGATTTTTGGCTACTGCCTGGTCGACATAATTAGAAGCAGCCGCTGTATCCTTTTGCACCAGAGCGTATCTAGCCAATCCAATCAATGCGTCTGCATCATCCGGCTTGGCATTTAATGCTGCATCAAATGAATCTTTGGCTTCAACATTTTTCCCCATGGCGAGATAGGCGCTCCCGCGAAGCGTCAAAACAGCCGCACCGCCCTTTGCGCCACCTGTTGCATCCAACACCTTTTGGTATTGCCCTTGCAACAGCAATGCCTTGCCCAAATCGGCCGCCTCCTTGTCGGGACTCATGCCCAGGCTTATTGCCTTGCGAATTTCTTTCTCTGCCGATTGAACTTCGCCTGTATCAAGATAAATTGAGCCAAGAAGTGCACGCACATCCATATCGTCCGGTTTTTTCTCCAAGGCATTCTTTAACTGAATAATCGCTGCCTTGTTATCGCCTTTTTGATGATACTGCTTCGCATCTGCCACCAGCTTCTCGATAGAATTGGATTTGCCGCACCCTGCCAAGCCAGATGTCAGTACTATCATTCCCGAAAAGACTGCAACCGATACTTTTTTGTTGTTCGTAATACTTGCCATAGTTTTCCTCAAATTCATATCCGCATTTCCGATGCGAGGCGATTCATTTTACCGATACGACAGGATTTGCCGGGTTCGCAATAACTGAACACCATCAAATTGCCGTTAATAAATATTTGTTTTACCTAAAATTAAAAATGGTCTGTATGCAAATAGTAAAGTGTACCCTGCCAATAAAAATAACGTGCTTTCCTAGGATGAAATTGTCGCTTTCAGGCACATTTACCATACTAAAATAATTGCAAACATGGCAAAAGTGGAAGAATTACCCTACAGGGATTAGTCATCATTTGTGATATCGATCTGCAAGCTCCTGCCGCGAAACGAGTTGCAACGCAACAAGAGCTTTCATCTATGATCACAGGTTGGTCTTAAACAACAAGAATGGTTCATTGCATGAACAAAGTATGCGTCTATCAAGATTTTGAAAGCCTTCCCATTATCTATAAAGCGATATTCGCAGATACCAGCGCGGCTCCTTGCATTTTTCAATCACTTCCGTGGTTCCACAATCTTGTTGCGACTGGCCTTCCACACAATACGTCTTTACGGATTTATGGGATTGAATCTGATGCAGAACCAAGGGAGCCTCTCCTGATTCTGCCGCTGTGCCATCAAACATCAGCACAAAAGCGATTTTCTTCCCGCCATCTCACTGCACTGTCAACTTTCTACACGTCGCTCTTCAGTCCGATTATGGGCAAATCACACGCGTTACCTGCATCCGCTTTAGAAGAAAATTTACAAGCCTTGATCAAAACAATTGCAACAGAACGGCCTCGCTGGGACACAATCGATTTACGCCCGATGGAAGCCGATTCGCAGATATTCAGAAGTCTGATCAACGCCTTTCGCAAAAACGGCATGGCAGTACAGCGTTATTTTTGTTTCGGGAATTGGTAT
Source organism: Burkholderiaceae bacterium (assembly GCA_036560485.1). Lineage (GTDB taxonomy): Bacteria > Pseudomonadota > Gammaproteobacteria > Burkholderiales > Burkholderiaceae_D > DATBRC01. The sequence continues at coordinate 621 of DATBRC010000008.1, read as the reverse complement.
CTCAAGGTCAATGGCCGAACATTCCAGGAATACTGCGACGCCTTGCCATCAAAGCTGCGAAATACTCTGGAACGAAAATCAAAACAACTGGAAAATTCAAATCGCTTACGTATCCGGATTTTTTCAACCCCCGATGAATTGGACGTCGGCATCGATGCCTATGAAAGAATTTATCATGCAAGTTGGAAAACACCGGAAACCTACCCTGCGTTTATACCAGGTCTTATTCATACTTGCGCAGAACAAGGTTGGCTGCGCTTGGGAATTGCCTACATTGACGAGCAACCGGCTGCTGCACAAATCTGGATCGTGTATAACAACGTCGCATCCATTTACAAACTCGCTTACGACGAACAATTCGCGTCATTCTCAATCGGCACGATTTTAACTGCACGATTAATGCGGCAAGTGATTGATGTGGACAAAGTCCGGGAAGTGGATTATCTGACCGGAGATGACGACTATAAAAAGGACTGGATGTCTGATCGCCGTGAACGCATGGGATTAGTCGCATTCAATCTATACACATTGCGCGGCCTATTTGCAGCTTGCAAAAATTTAGGCGGCCATGCCGTTAAAAAAATGATTCGATTTAATACATCAAAATAAAACCGACATGAG
>DATBRC010000007.1:0-39629 GCA_036560485.1 Burkholderiaceae bacterium | reverse complement strand
CTCCAAAAATGGATAGGAAAACGGGAAGTAACTTGGACAGCATTTGCGGGGTCAAATTACTTTCTACGACGACATAATTGAGCCAGTCGAGATTTGCAATCAGTGTTTCGTTCAAATCCTCATCCGTTATTAATAACCAAGGCACACTGCGCATGAGCCAATACCGTCGCTCAATCTCCAGCTTGGCAAGTGTGCGTGTACAGTGGCATCCGCGTAGATCATCGGCGCTTTTGACACTGACGGCCAATGGCGAATGTATGCCTTGGTTATTAGTTCGTGTCAGGAAAAAATCAGTGGTTAATACCAATGGAGTCTTGCTGTTCGGATATCTCGGATGCCGAATGCCAAGGCAGGTAGCAATGCGTTGTGTATGTTCTTCGGGGAAAAGTGGAAACTGCTCGTGAATAGCGACAATGTTCTTGGCGAAATCTGCCATCAGGCATACATCATCTTCGTTGTCTGAAAAGACGTGATGTATTCGGCCTGTTGTGATGCCGGGAGCTCGGCTACACCGACCTTTTGAGGAAAACGAGCGGACATCGATCCATGGTCTATAAGCCGCACCTTCACCCTGACCAAGTCCTTGGCCTTTCCATCGGTTGATATCGTCTTGCGTGACCGGGGCGCGCCGCATTTTCTCGCTCGTTTAATCGTCTACCTAGAGGCAAGTCTTTCTTTGACTTTGATGAATTTGGCGCGGTTCCCAAAGTACAGGAGGGTCTGTGAAATAATTTTTCAGAAATAGTCTACATATATGTAGACAAAACGTTATTTAGATTTCTTAATAAATATAAATATGGAATAATCTACATATTAGTAATTTAACGAGGCGCCTGTGGATCGTGATGAATGGAACCGGCAAGCAACCAATGTCTTGAAGGCTGAATTGGCGCGAGCAGGTATTGGATACGATGAATTGTTGAGGCGCCTTGCTGGCTTGGGAGTGGAGGAAAGCTATAAAGGTATTGCAAATAAAATAAATCGCGGCGCATTCACATTTATGTTTTTTATGCAGTGCATGAAGGCATTGGGTAAGACTTCAATTCGGTTAGACAACGATTAATATTTGCAAAAAATAGCCTGCCCGTATACTGTATATAAATACAGTATTGGTGGGCATGAAACGGGAGGTCGCGATGGGGATGAACAGTAAAATTGAATGGACGCACCACACCTTTAATCCGTGGTGGGGCTGCGTCAGAGTTTCCCCTGCTTGTAAGCATTGTTACGCGGAGACTTGGGCTAAGCGAGTTGGAATGGAGAGCCTTTGGGGGAAAACTGCGCCACGAAGATTTTTTACCGATGCCCACTGGAAGGAACCGCTAAAATGGGATCGAGAAGCCGAGCAGGCTGGGGAGCGTCGTCGTGTTTTTTGCGCCTCAATGGCCGATGTATTCGAGGATCGTCGTGACTTGGACTCTACAAGGGAACGATTATGGAAATTGATTGAAAGTACGCCTCATTTAGACTGGCTATTGCTCACCAAGCGCATTCGGCATGTTCACAAGCTGGTGCCTTGGAAAGGCAAATGGCCCCGGAATATTTGGCTTGGAACCAGTGCGGAAAATCAATTGTGGTTAGAAAAAAGAGTTGCGCATTTGCTTGAACATGATGTGGTCGTTCGCTTTATTTCGGCCGAGCCATTGCTGGGACCTCTTGATCTCAAGAAGTGGTTGGCTGCACCAGGGTCACGCAAGAAGGGGATAAACTGGGTTATTGCTGGAGGGGAAAGTGGACCTGAATCTCGTTCCATGAACCCAGCATGGCCGGAAGATATTAGAGATCAATGCAATACAGCAAAGGTACCTTTTCATTTCAAACAATGGGGTCATTGGGCACCAGAAGAGTTAATTGCTGAAGGGATTTCTGCGCGAGTTCAGCGCATTAATGTTGTAGGACGTGATGGTGAACTCATTCGATTGGTAAAAGTAGGTAAAGCCAAGGGAGGGCGAGAACTGGGAGGCACGACCTGGGATCAGGTTCCACAGTTGTCGCTCTAAACAAAAAATCTGTCCCAAGTAAATTTAAGGCAAAGATTGAGCAAAAAAAATGATAAATGGGACTGGATTGTTGGGCAAACACCACCATCGCTTGATCCTCATAGCAAGGTCAAACATCAACTCGTAAGGGATTATCTTCGGCGATACATCAGCGTGCTGATGTCCAATGAATTAATTCCTCGATTGAAATTGACCTTGGTGGATGGTTTTGCCGGTGGTGGGCTGTATTCGGATGGAAACGCCACCGCTTACGGGTCACCCCTCTTGTTATTGAAGACGATTCAAGAAGCAGAGGCATTGCTCAATCTCAAACGTCGCGAGCAACGACAAGTCGATGTCAATTATCATTTTGTCGAACTAAAGAAAACAAATCTAGATTATCTAAAACACGTATTACACGCTGAAGGCTACGCAAACAGAATAGGCGTTGATATCGCCCTTTATCAAAATGCATTTGAAGATGTGTGTGTGCCAATCGTAAAAGCAGCAGCGGAAAGAAAAGCTGGACAGCGTGCCATTTTTTTATTGGACCAATATGGCTACGACGATATAAAGCTGCAAACGGTTCAACACATATTACGTACGCTGCAAGGTGCGGAAGTTATTTTGACATTTAATGTTGATTCGCTTCTTGCATTTCTCTCAGATACCGATCAGTTTCACTCCATTACCCGAAGAATCGGACTGGAACAATATATCGATTGGCAGGGGTACGCAGAACTGAAGGCGCAATCTCGTTGGCGAGAAATGATACAGAGACAACTCGCATATGGAATTCTGAAAGCAAGCGGTGCGAAGTTCATGACGCTATTTTTTGTCACGCCACTTGGCGAAACACCATGGTCATACTGGCTTGTACATTTGTCGAATGCGTACAAAGCAAATGATGTGATGAAAGGGGTTCATTGGGAACATGGAAATAGTTTTGGTCACAGTCTTGAGGCGGGGTATTTCAAAATCGGCTACCAGGCAAATCAAGACGAATCCGTTACAAAACAGGCGGGACTAGGCTTTTCTGCTCCAGCCGCATTTGATATGGATCTTCGTGAAGCCAGCATAGCTACGCTCCAAGAATTTTTGCCACGAATAATCTATGAGCGGACTGATGGAATACAATTCATCGAGCTCATGGAGGGACTTGCCAATCAAACGAATGCAACTTCCGATATAGCGAGAGTATCTTTGGACGAGCACATTATGACGAAGGAAATTCAAGTGTTCTCATCTAAAGGTGGCCTACGTACAAAAGGAAGTTCCATTCATCAAACTGACATCATCGTTCCAAATAAACAAAGATCCATATTTCTTGGCTAGCAAAAATCATTTGCCAAGCGATGTTGAGCTGTAGTTCCCGTTTTTCGCAAAAAAGAAAAATCAACAACTTACAGGGAATCTTGGTCTATGCCTGCTTTTAATCCGCGTGAAGTTATTCCTCCGGCTTACCAAGGCCGCGAACAAGCTTATATCAAGCACCTCCTCTTGGAAGGATATTTAGAGCGACTTCTCTATATCATTGGCTGGAATGCAAGCCAGTTAGGACATAGTGAAGTCGTATATGTAGATTGTTTCGCTGGGCCATGGCAAGACGAGAGCGAGGACTTATCTGCTACGTCTATAGGAATATCCTTGCGGCTTCTATCGAAAATCCGAAATGCGCTTGCCAAGGCGGGGAAGCAAGTCACATTTAAGGCAGTGTATGTTGAGAACAACCGATCTGCATTCGTGCGTCTCAATAATTATTTGTCGACCAATTCACCGGCCAATGTTCCTACTGCGGCAATTCGCGGTGACTTTTGCGAAAAAATCCCAGAAATATTAATGCAATGCCCTAGCGATAGCTTTGCTTTCTTCTTTATCGATCCTAAAGGTTGGTCAACAGTAAAGCCGAGCATACTTGATAGTTTGTTGAAGCGGCCGCGCAGTGAGTTTTTGATTAATTTTATGTTCGATTTTGTGAATCGTACTGTGTCGATATCTCAATATCAATCTGAAATGGCTGAACTATTTGATCAGGAAATTAATGTCGAGGACCTGCCAGAGGATCCAGGAGCACGCGAAAAGTACATATTGGATCTCTATCGCTCTGCAATCGTATCGCGGGCAAAAACACCGAGATATAGTGCTCTATCGGGTTATGTGACGATTTTAGATCCGCTAAAAAATCGAACTAAGTACCACCTTATTTATTTAACCAGGCATCCACTCGGCATCATTGAATTTATGGAGCAATCGGAAAAGCTTTCGCCAGTACAAGATACTGTCCGTACTGAAGCAAAAATAAATAGAAAAAATGAAAATTCCGGAACGATTGACATGTTCGGTGCCGATGCGAATCAACCCATCGAAAAAATGGTTAATTGGAATGAGCTAGAAAATTATTGGTCGGAAAAAATTGGCGAGAAAATCCTAATTGTTACGCAAGAAGTTTTTGCGCATGCACTTTGCGATACGAATGCATTTCCATCGGAATTGCAACAGGCGCTAAAAAATTTGATTGAACAAAAAATAGTGATTAATTTGGATGCAGCTTCAAAGCGACGAAAATATTTTGTCGACTATAACAAAAAGGAAAGGCTGAGTCGGAAATGACGCTTTTCATTCAAAATATTGTTGTGAATAATTTCAGGCGATGCCTGGAATGCTTTCATGCGTTAAATTAAATAAAGAGCGAAAACTTTATATGGACTGTGCGCATACGCTTATTGAGCCGGCGTTAGATAGGTGGGGAGAGTGCCATTGGCATTTGCATCAGATGGAAGCGAACTACCACCAGCCTGACCTGTTCAGGTACGCGCTTAATAGTTTCATTCGAACCTTTAAGGAGGTGCCGCAACTGCTCAAGATTACAACTCAAAATCATCTTGAATTGCGGAAAGCGATCGCGCCCGCGTTTGATGCTTTAAAAGGCAGTGATCTTTACAAGGTACTCGCCTCGACTAGAAATTTTCTGGTTCATCAGGGTATGCTTGAACTTGAAAGTCGCGGTAGTGCCGGTACAACCGAAGGAGGTAAAGTCAAAATTTCCTTTCCGTTCAGAGTGCATCCGTGGGAAAGCAGTGATGAAGCATATATTCGCTACAAGGAAGTATGTCGTACGGACAAGATGATGCGGGGGTTAATTGGGCCGGACTGCGACTCTGGTCCTGCGATTTGGCGCACTTGGCTCATTGCAGACTTTCCTGGCCGGGATCTTTTGGAAGTTGCGTTTGAAGCTTGGACAAGGTTGGGTGAAGTACTCTCTGCAACGGTTGAGGCTAGGGGTGGAGAGCCATTGGATCTGAGCATGCCGTGTAGACATGATCCAGAATTGGTAAAAATTATGCGATTTAGTCAGCGCGACTTTTACATGGAGGTCGATGGTATCGATTTGGATGAGGAGGAGCGGAAATGGCGGGAAGGAAAGGATCGTCGACAAACCGACCCAGCAGTCAAGAAGTAATGCCGTAACGCCAAAATTCAGCCAGTAAAGGCCGTACTACTTCACGCTTGGCAAAGTTGTAAAATCAAAATGGCCGCGCTAATTTGGCTTTAAGTAAATTTGACAAACATAATTACAAATTGACAGACATAATTCAAAATTGACAAACATAATTCAAAATTCTCAACAACAATAAAGATCACTATTGCGCCTATTCCACTGTTACCGATTTGGCCAGATTCCGCGGTTTATCTACATCCGTCCCACGCGCCAATGCCGTGTGATACGCCAGCAACTGCAACGGCACCACATGCAAAATCGGCGACAGTTCGCCATAGTGTTCAGGCAACCGAATCACGTGGATACCTTCACTCGACGTGATATGCGAATCGGCATCTGCAAACACATACAACTGGCCGCCACGTGCGCGCACTTCATGCATGTTCGATTTCAGTTTTTCGATCAACGTATCATTTGGTGCAATGGTGACGACGGGCATTTCTTCTGTGACCAGTGCGAGCGGGCCGTGTTTCAATTCTCCGGCCGGGTATGCTTCAGCGTGGATGTATGAAATTTCCTTCAGCTTTAATGCGCCTTCCAACGCGATTGGATAATGCAGACCGCGACCGAGGAACAATGCATTTTCCTTGCGCGCGAATTCTTCTGCCCATGCGATGATCTGCGGCTCCAGTGCCAGCACGGCGGAGATTGCCAGCGGCAAGTGGCGCATTGCCTTGATGTGCGCAGCTTCCTGCTCATCACTCAAGCGGCCTTTGACTTGTGCCAGTGTCAGCGTCAGTAAAAATAATGCCGCAAGTTGTGTGGTGAATGCCTTGGTCGATGCAACGCCGATTTCGACACCTGCTCGCGTGATATACGCGAGTGCGCATTCGCGCACCATCGCGCTGGTGGCGACGTTGCAAATCGTTAGCGTATGCACCATGCCTTGTGCGCGTGCATGCTTGAGTGCGGCCAGTGTGTCGGCGGTTTCGCCGCTTTGCGAAATCGTGACCACCAGCGAATTCGGATTGGGCACGCTGTCGCGGTAGCGATATTCACTGGCGATCTCGATGTTGACCGGTATTTTTGCGACCGATTCGATCCAGTATTTCGCAGTGAGTCCGGCGTAGTAGCTGGTGCCGCAAGCGAGGATCAACACCGAGTCGATTTGTTTGAAAATGCCGAAGGCTTTGTCGCCGAACAGTTCCGGCATGATGCCTTCGATGCCGTCCAGCGTATTGGCGACGGCAGTCGGTTGCTCGAAAATTTCCTTTTGCATGAAGTGGCGATATGGGCCGAGTTCCGCAGCACCGGTATGTGCATGCACGGTGCGCACTTCGCGTTGTACGGGCTTGCCGTTGGCATCGACGATCCACACGCGTTGCAATTGCAGGTCGACGACGTCGCCTTCTTCCAGATAAATGATTTGATCGGTCGTGCCGGCAATCGCGAGTGCATCGGATGCCAGAAAATTTTCGCCTTTGCCAATGCCGACGATCAGCGGTGAACCTTGTCGTGCACCGACTACGCGATGCGGTTCGTCACGGCAGAATACCGCGATGGCAAATGCGCCATGCAATCGTTTGATTGCAATTTGCACGGTGTCGAACAGATCGCCGTTGTACAGATGATCGACCAGATGCGCGATCACTTCGGTGTCGGTCTGGCTTTCGAATACGTAGCCGGCTGTTTTCAATTCGGCGCGCAGTTCATCGTGATTTTCGATGATGCCGTTGTGGACCAGTGCAATCCGTTCGCGCGAGAAGTGCGGATGTGCGTTATGCGTGACTGGTGATCCGTGTGTGGCCCAACGCGTATGCGCGATGCCGGTGAAGCCGGACAACTCTGCCTGCTTGATTTGCGCTTCGAGATCCGCGACGCGCGATGTGCTGCGTGAGCGTTGCAGCTTGCCATCCACATGCAATGCAACGCCGCAGGAGTCATAGCCGCGATATTCCAGGCGTTTCAAGCCTTCGACAAGAATGGGAGTGATATTGCGTTGTGCTACTGCGCCGACGATGCCACACATGGAAACCTCTTTTATTGTTCAGTATTAAGAGATGCATCGTAGAACATCATGTATGAAATAAGTTGTCTTAATTTGCTAATATTTGATAAATTACGTCATTAGTATGATTTTATGAATTTAAATTACATATATTTATATTAAATAGAAATATATTTCATGTTAAAGCCGACCAATCCAAACCAAAAGCCACAAAACCAGGAAAACATTGCGCTCGATGATCTGGATCGGCGTATTTTGAATCAGCTGCAAACCGATGCGTCGCTCAACAACAACGAGCTCGCCGTGCAGGTGCATGCATCGCCGCCGACTTGCCTGCGACGCGTCAAGCGTTTGCAGGATGCAGGTGTCATCGAGCGGCAAGTCGCGATCGTGGCGCCCGAGAAGATTGGCGCTGCGTTGACCGCCATTGTGGAAATCACGCTGGACAATCAAGCGAGCGAACGCCAGACCGAGTTCGAAGCATTGGTGGCAAACGAGGCAGCGGTGCTGCAATGCTATCGCGTATCACCCGGGCCGGATTTTGTATTGGTAGTGCAGGTGGTGGATATGCCTGCGTATCATGCGATGGCGCATCGATTGTTTGCTGCACAGGCGAATGTGCGGAATGTACGTAGTTTCTTCTCGATTAATCGCAGCAAGTTTGAAACGCGAATTGCGGTGTAGCAGCGATAATTTTCCGTCGAAACCATAGAATGCGACATCCCATATATATGGGATGGGCAGAGTGCAAAAACAAAGATAACATTATGCAACTTTTATTGCTTCCAGTACGTCTGTTGGCAATAGAGGTGGCGACCTTTCATGGTTGTAGTTTATGGGATGAAAAACGATCAGTAGCCGAAAAGTCGTTTGATCAATATGGTCTGTTTTAAACAGTCAAATTGGTCACCAGTCGTTGTTTAGGGGAGGGAGTGTATTTAATCAAATAAATACACCAATTTATACTGACATTAAAGGGAGTAAGAAATGCAAAAAAGAAGGATGATTGCGACATTGATAGTTGCATGTACAGTCGCTGTAATGAGTGGTTGCGCAAATTTGCCGACCCCTGAAGTAATGAAAGCCGAAACGGCAAATTATCAGTTGCCGAAATTGCCTGATAAGGGCAACGCGATTGTCTATGTTGTGCGTCCTTCCGCACTCGGCGGCCTCATCCGATTCAATGTATTCGTCGACGATCAAGAAGCCGCATCTGAAATGGGATATACGCGTTCAAGCCAGTATATTTATTTCAACCTGAAACCCGGCGAACATAAAATTTATTCGAAAGCCGAGAACTGGGCTGAAACACTTGTAACAGCCAAAGACGGCGATATCATCTTTATCCAGCAAGAGCCATCAATGGGCATCATCATGGCTAGAAATAACATCTTCAAGATTGAAGACTATCAAGGTAAATATCATGTCAAAACGCTGACAGTTGGAACTGTCATCAAGACTGAAAAGTAATGTAATCCTCAATAGAGTGGCATGTCTTTTAACCAGATATGCCACTCACATCCGGCAAGCCGATAATAAACGTCCGTAGCGATCCAATGGAAAGGCAGATTTCTCTGCAAACCAGCAATTGATGTGCCGATCCGGATTTAGCCAGTTCCGTGACAGCAGGTAGACGCGCATAAGAGTCAATCGATTAATCGAGACAAGTTTGAAACACAGATTGCGATGTAGGGTTCTTTGCAATTCTCAAAAGAGATTTCAAATCATGCGCTGGCAAGAACCTTCCATCGCATAGACGCAGTCTAATTTGCTCCTCTGCTTGATGCAGCAATGATTAATTGGAGCAAACCATGTCTCACATCAATCCAATTCAGCTTCAGAAATTTCTCAAAGGCGTCAACTATCCGGCCAACAAGTCAGCGCTGATTGAAAACGCCAGGAAGATGGGTGCGGATAAAAATGTTTGCGATTCATTGGCGCAATTACCGGATGAAAAATTCCAAACGCCCATTGATGTGAGCCAGGCAATTTCAAAACAGCATTGACTGATGCGGCCTCCAAACATCTTCTTCATGCATCAGCATGCGAGTTGAAAATCAGGAAAATTTTTTTCATCGAAAATTGATGGGAAAATTGGCGCGAATACCGCCGTTGCGTGAATTTGGCATCAGCAAGCTAGTCGTGTTCCGCGCGCTTCAGGTGGGCGATATGCTGTGCGCAGTGCCTGCGTTGCGCGCATTGCGACAGGCACTTCCGCATACGCACATCACGTTGGCCGGCTTGCCATGGGCAGAAGAATTTGCGCAGCGCTTCAGCCGATATGTCGATGGCTTTATTTCCTTCCCGGGCCATCCTGCATTTCCCGAGCAGGCTGTGCATGAAGAATTGTTGCCGGCTTTTTACAGGACGATGCAAACCCTGCGATTCGATTTCGCGATACAAATGCACGGTGACGGACGCGTCAGTAATCAGGTAGTTGGTGCATTCGGCGCGCGGCGATGTGCCGGATATTGTGCTCAGGATCGTTTGCACGAATTCGATTCACGCCTCTTCACGGAATACACGGATCGGTTGCCGGAGCCGTTGCGTCTGCTGCATCTGGTCCGGTTCCTGGGCGCGCCATCGATGAAGGCGGATCTGGAGTTCCCGATTACGGCGCGTGATGAAGCAGAACTAAAAGCGAGCGGCTTGCATGCGACAGTGAAGTCGCGCAATTATGTTTGCGTCCATCCTGGCGCCAGAAATCGCACCAAGTGCTGGCCGCCGTGGCTGTTTGCAAAAATCGCGGATCAATTGGCGAAGGAATCGGGCGTCGACATCGTGCTGACCGGTTCCGGCAAGGAGATCGACCTGACCACGGACGTCGCGCAAAAAATGCGCCACAAGGCAATCAATGCAGCAGCGCCGATTTCGATCGGCGCCATGGCGGCGTTGATGCGCCTGGCGCGCCTGCTGGTGTGCAATGACACCGGCGTGTCACACATTGCTGCCGGCTTGCGCTTGCCAAGCGTCGTCATTTTCAATAACAGCGACATGCACCGCTGGGCTCCTCTCGATCGCGAACGGCATCGATGCGTGATGGATCCGCATGGGACGCGGGCAGAACTGGTGTTGAATCATGCGCGAGCGCTTCTTGCAAAGAATGCGTAGCTGCGCCACATGAGTGCTGATATAAAAGATCAGCGCATACGGAACAACTCGATGGCCTTTTCCGTTACTTCTTCAATACCGACATCTGCGACAAAGCTGACATCGTGCTCGCACCGCGCCGTCAAATTCGGCATGCTGCATACCGGGCAGTCTATCCGTGTCGACAACGCAGCGCGATGTGCATGCTGACGTAAAGGAGCGGATTCGAGAAAATTGGTGAACCAGTAAATGCCGACGCACGGCGTGCCGATCGCGAGCGCCAGATGCAGCGGGCCGGTGTCGTTGGCTACCAGTAGCGCAGCCCTTTCGAGCAGCCCGCATAAGCCGGACAACGACAGGTCGCCGCTCAGTGCGATGGCCGGATAATGCATGTGCTCGATGACCTGCTGCACGATCGGCATTTCAGGTCGTGTACCGTTGATTGCGACCAGCGCGCCTTCATGCGCAAGCGCATCGGCGACTGCCGCAAAGTTCTTGGGCGGCCAGCAACGCCGGCGGTCGCTGGCAGCAGGCTGGATCAACACCAAAGGCAGTTGGAGATCAACCGGGATGGCGCGTGTTGCGCGCCGCCGATCCTTGTCAGTGACTTGCAACTCGCGCTGCAGACGCAACGTATCCGCACCGGCCAGCGCAGCCACTTCCAGCAATTGCAAACGCCGGTTGTGCCAGCCATCAAAATTGATCGTGCGATCGAGTGGCGGTGCATCGTGTGACTTCAATCCTATCGTTAGTCTTGCATCGAAACGTTTAATGAATGGATTGGAGTAGCGGCCGCCGCCATAGAGCTGGATCGCGATGTCGAATGCGGCATCATGCATGCGATCGACAAAGCGTTGCAGTGCCCGCTCGTCGATTTGCGCGTCGGTTGCGGCACCGACGCCGGGGCAGGGTGGCAGCACTTCAACGCGATCGATCGGACCCGGGCGCCCATCAAGAAAATCGACATGCCATTGCTTGCCTATATAGACGATTTCGGCGTGCGGATAGGCATGCCTGAGGGCGTGCAATGCAGGTAATGCAAAAACAAAATCGCCGACCGCATTCGGACGCAGCACCGTGATCTTCTTCACATCAGGCAACGTGGGATAGAAACTCTCATCGATCATTGTTGCGCACCCAAGGTGCTGTTGCGTCGTTCCGCTGCATGCCGGACCTGCAGTGATGGTAGCTGTTCGTCCTCTGCAATCGGCAAAAACCTGGGTGCGTCGACATCGCGTGTTGCAATCGTGGTCGGTAATTCCATGTGATAGGCACCGGATGGAATCATGCCGCATCCGCCGTAACGTGCCATGACGCGCAACTGCGCCAACACGTCTTCGCCGCAATGCTCAGCCGGTAATTCCTGCCAAAAATCAAAACCGCCGACTGCGCGCAGCTTGTGTGTGTCGAACAATACGCAGCCGCCTATCCATGCCACCCTATATACGCGCGTGGCATCACGTTGCGCATCAAGATGCATTTGAACATGGAACAGATTGGCTGCGCTATGCAGATGATGGCGTGCCCAAGCATCGCTATCGGGCGTCACCGTTTCCGGCTGCACTGACGATTGCCAAAATTCGATCTGCTGTTGATGCGGCCGCACATCGTCGATGAAACTCAAGCCATGCAGTGCGCTGCCGACAAAGCCGCATTGTTGTTGCAGCATCGTGCGATGCAGGCGCTCAACCGCATCAGTTTCCAGGATCACGTCGTCGTCGATAAACAGGCAATAGCGTGCAGTAACGTGCGATAAAAGGAAAGCGCGCTGTTCCGCCATGCCGCGACAGGGAAGATGACGATGGATTTGCACATTCAATCCGCCGGCGCGCATAAAGCGCAAGACGGCAACGACTTCCGATTGCTTCGCAACGGCGTCATCGGATTGGTCCGATATCACTACACGAAAATCGCGAAAGTTCTGTGCCGACAATGCAACCAGCGTGACGGCAAGCGCAGCAGGCCGGTTGCACGTGGGGATCAACACATCGATCATGTACGCATTGCTCATGGTGCGCCTTTCGCTGCAGGTGCAGCGCTGCCGTAAAGATAGGGATTGAGCGTCGGGTCGTTATACATCTTGAACTGACGGTATACCTTGAAGTACGCGCGTCCGGCTGTCGTATCGTCCAGCAAGCGATCGAAGCAGGTACCGAGATCTGCGCGCTGCAGTGTCAACCGTTCCAGCTTGGCGCGGCATAACGCAATGTGTTCTGCGCTTGCATCGGCGCGTTGCGTTTGCTCGCGCATATGGAAAATCTTCAGTGACAAAATCGACAGGCGATCAATCATCGCGCCGGCAGTTTCACTATGCAGTTGCGCACCTTGTCCAATCGGTTGGCGGCTGACCTGCGCCAGCAACGCTTCATCGATTGCTTCTATCGCATCGTTTCTGTTTTGGTTGTAGCGATCGATCAACCGTTTGCTCGCTGCTATCTCGTCTGCTCCGACATCGGTGCGCCGCGCCTTGTCTTCCTCATTCCAAAGCAAGGTATTGAAGCGATGATTGCGCTCAACCCAATGCCACGGTTCCAATGTCGATCTGCGTTGCTCGTTGCGTAACCAATCGCGCTCGGAGAGCTTTCCATCATGAAAACGGGTAATCGAAAAAGCATTGAAATCGATCATCATATTCATCGCCAGAAAGAGGATCTTGCGAATCGTGTTGCACATGGATTGCAACATCACACTTGATTAAAACACGACGTAGATTTGACGTTTTGAGCTTGCCCAAATTTTTACGGGGAACTTCAAGCATTTTCATGAATGCTTGATGAAGTTTTCGGCAGAGGATGAGTTGACTATTTGAGGAAGGCGATGAAATGGGGAGATGCAATATTTTTGATGATTATTTATCCTTTCATTTAAGGAAATTAGAAATAATCATTCATGGCGATGCCATGCGTGAACAGCAGATGTCGAGGACCAAACACTGTAGCGTATCTAAACGGGTAGTCAAAAGTCTTTTGATAATATTCGCCATCAACACTGAAATCACAGTCGTTCCCGCGAAGGCGGGAATCCATAGTGAGTTTGCTTTTTCAGCCGGCCTATGGATTCCCGCCTTCGCGGGAACGACGGTAAGAGGACGAGCGATATTGTCAAAATACTTTCGACGACTTGCTTAGTAGAAGAAAGTGCCTACGCTGAAGATAGGATTAAATTGTGCTTCGGCGTATTGAATATTCCCTTATTTCTTGATCTTTACCGGCCGCTGCCAGCCTTCGATGCTGATTTGTTTCGCACGCGACACCGTTAACTTTTCAGCCGGTGCATCCTTGGTCAACGTCGTCCCCGCACCCAGTGTCGCGCCTTTGCCGACGCGCACCGGCGCCACCAATTGCGTATCGCTGCCGATGAAAACATCATCTTCAATAATCGTGCGATGTTTGTTGACGCCATCGTAATTGCAGGTGATGGTGCCGGCGCCGACATTCACGCGTGAGCCGATCGTGGCATCGCCGACATAAGCCAAGTGATTGGCTTTGCTATGCGCTGCAATCTGGCTGTTTTTGACTTCGACGAAATTACCGATATGGACATCTTCGGCCAGCTCTGTGCCGGGGCGCAAACGCGCATAAGGTCCGATGACCGATGCCGCGCCGACTACTGCATCGTCGATGTGGCAAAACGGTTTGATGATCGCACCTTTTTCAATGCGCGCATCCTTGATCACGCAGTTCGCGCCGATAGTGACGCCATCGGCCAATGTGACCTTGCCTTCAAAGACGCAATTAACATCGATGCTGACATCGCGTCCGCACACCAGCGCGCCGCGCACGTCGATGCGCGCCGGATCGGCCAGTGTGACGCCTTGCTCAAGTAATGCATTGGCAACGTTGCATTGGTGAATGCGTTCCAGTTCTGCCAGTTGCACCTTGCTGTTGACGCCCAACGTTTCCCAAATCGCATCCGGTTGCGCCGACACGACAGGAACGCCATCGGCTACTGCGCGTGCGACGATGTCGGTCAAATAATATTCGCCTTGCGCATTCTTGTTGGAGAGCGTGGCCAGCCATTGCTTGAGCTTGGCAGTCGGCACGACCATGATGCCGGTGTTGATTTCGCGGATCGCGCGCTCTTCATCCGATGCATCCTTTTGCTCGACGATGCGCACAATTTCGCCTTTGCTGCGCACGATTCTGCCATAGCCGGTAGGGTCAGGCATTTCCACCGTCAAGATCGCCAATTTATTATTGCCGGCAATATCCAATAAACGTTGCAGCGACTTTGCATTGGTGAGCGGCACGTCGCCGTATAGAACTAACGTGGATGCGTTATCGTCCAAATGCGGCAACGCTTGCATCACTGCATGACCAGTGCCCAGTTGCGGTTCTTGTTTGGCAAAAGCAATGTCCGAAGATTGCAGTAAATTCGGTACCGCATCCCCGCCATGGCCGTAAATCACGCATAATCGTGACGGCGACAAAGTGCGTGCAGTATCGATCACATGCGACAAAAGCGGTTTGCCGGCAAGTGGGTGAAGGACTTTCGGGAGCGCGGATTGCATGCGCTTTCCCATTCCGGCAGCAAGGATGACGACGTTCATAGGCGGTCAATTGAATGTAATGCAAAATTTTACCATGCGGCCAATGACAATTATTGTTAAAAAGATGATGACGCTTGTCATCATTTGCTTATTCGCCTTCATGACTGCGAGTTGCAGTCTGGTGCGTATCGGTTATAACTATGGCGACAACATCACTTATTGGTGGCTGGATAGCTATGTTGATTTTGATGTCAGTCAAAAAGCTTGGTTTAAGGATCGTGTGGCAAACTGGTTTGCTTGGCATCGCAAGACGCAACTGAACGATTATGTCAATCTGCTGACACAAGAACAAAAAAGGTTGCAGCATCAAGTCACGCAAGCGGAGCTTCTCACCGAGTATGAAGGATTGAGAATGCGCGCAGTTGTACTGATCGACAAGGCGTTGCCGGAACTGGCGGATTTGGCATTGTCATTGCAGCCTTCCCAAATCGAGCACATTCAAAAGAAATTTGCATCGAACAATGAAACCTATCGCAAAGATTATTTGCTTGGCGATGTGGCGCAGCGGCAGCAGTTTCGATATCAAAAAGTGATGGAGCAAGCCGAATACTGGTTTGGCAGTTTCAATCCTGATCAAGAAGCATTGATTCGCAAGGCATCCGATGCGCGGCCATTGAACAATGAATTAAGAATGGCAGTGCGATTGCAACTTCAACAAAATTTGATTCAGCTGTTAAAGAAAATTCAAACCGAGAAGCCGAGTCGCGAAGCAACTGTGCTGATGTTGAAGGAATATTCAAACAATATCATCGAGCACTACGGCGGACTTGAGCATCAAGTTTTTTTCGATGCGTCACGCGACGGCATGGCGAATCTGGTCATGGCGATCATCAATTGCACAACCCCAAAGCAAAAACAGCATGCAGTCAAAAGATTGCAACAGTGGATTGATGTATTTCATGATGCCAGTATGAAAGCGGCGTAGTTGCCGGCTGGGTGATTACATACTGTCGGTTATGTTGTGCAATCTGACTGCAATCTCGCATATTGCACTGCGGGATGGCTTGCAAACAAGGGTAAGCGCAGTAACTCAGTGTATGTTTCTGGCACTAACTTGTATTGTTCTACCTGCAATTTTGGGACTGATATTCGTTATACTTTGTGGCAATGCGCCTGCATGAATTCAAAGGATAAGGCGTAACCGTAGCTTTCAAGAGGGTGGGGATCGGTTCGTGTTGCGAAGAAGCATGCTTGAAATATTTAAAATACTGACGATGTTTATTCTATCGGCAGTCATCGCGTTCTCTGCATTTGCGCAGGAGCGCAACCTTGCAGTTGCCGTTAAAACTGTCGATGCGAACGAGTATCGGGTCGCGCTGGTGATCGGCAATAGTGCATACCGGTCTTCACCGTTAAAAAATCCAATCAACGACGCCCGTGCCATGTCGGCCAAATTGAAGACACTTGGCTTCGACGTGATCGAACGGGAAAACCTCACACAAAAGCAAGTCGGTTCTGCGCTACGTGAGTTCAAGTCCAAGCTCAAACCTGGCGCAGTCGCCTTGTTTTTTTATGCCGGACATGGGCTGCAGGTCAGGGGCGTGAATTACTTGCCGACCGTTGATGCAGAAATCGACAGCGAAGAAGATGTGCCGATGCAAAGCATTAACTTGAATCAGATATTGGAATTATTGGACGAATCCAAGACCAGGATGAACCTTGTATTTTTGGATGCTTGCCGCAACAATCCGTACATTCGCAGTTTTCGTTCGCCTCCTGCCGGTTTATCCAGCGTGAACGCGCCGTCTGGCACGATCATCTCCTTTTCCACTCGTCCTGGCAGTGTCGCTGCCGATGGCGACGGCACCAATGGTATTTATACAGAAGCGTTATTAGCCAATATGGGCAAGCCAATTCCAATTGAACAAGTGCTCAAAAATGTCGTCGCCGGCGTGAAAGCCGCATCGAACGGGCGCCAAGAACCGTGGATGGAAGGCAGCATTGAAGGCGATTTTTATTTTCTCCCTGCCGCACAGCTTTCAAAGATAAGGCAGGACGACGAGCGTAAAGCCAAGCAAGCAGAAACAAATCAGGCGGCAGAGGACGTGCTCAAGAAAACTGCCGAACTACCGACAACCCAACTGCAAACTGCACAACCAATCGCTTTTATCGTGGAGGCGTCTTATTGGGATGCCGCAAAAAATAGTCACAACATAAAAGATTTCGAGTTGTATCTTGCAAGATACCCTCAAGGAAATTTTGCTGAACTTGCGAGGAACCGGATCGCAACACTGCAACGAGAAGAGGATGCAAGCAAAAAGATTGCGGCGCAGAGTTTGCGCTCCATCGCCAAGACCGGCACGAGTTATACGGTGGGGGATTCATATCAGTACCAATCACTGGATTTGATTACAAAGGTTGTGCGGAAACTACCGAAAGAAACGGTAACCAGGGTCACCAGCACCGAAGTCAGTTATGACGCGGGACCGATGCAAACAGACTTGCTGGGGAATTTCAAGGTGGACCCCACCGGTACGCGGCGATACAACCAATTTCAACAAATTTTCATTCCGGAATATAAGGTAGGCAAAACCTGGACATCGCATGCCTTCGCTACATATATGCCAACAAACATGGTGAATGTTGAATATGAAACCAAATTGAGCATAGTTGGACGAGAAACAATCACTGTGCCTGCAGGAACATTCGATACATTCAAAATAATAGGCTACGTGAATGGCATGCAAGCACAAGTAACAATCTGGGTCGCCCCCGGGCAGGTCAATCGGTTCGTAGCTTATGAGTATCGCTCTACAACTTTCAACTTTTCTCGAGAATCATTCGGCTTTTCTCGAGACGGTGAGCGCATCGAACTGATTTCCTTCACGGAGCAGGGCAATGCTCATGCGGCGCAATCATCAAACCTGTACGGTTACACGTTAGGCGATCGTTACGTCACTCAACATTTTGAAGGCTACAAACAAGAAGCCATCAGCAAGAATGAAATGGTGATCGGATCATTTTCCAATAATACGATTGAATCTCCGGATAAATCCGTGACCCTGAAAGCAGATGGCTCGCCGAAAAGCATACGCAGCGCCGATGGTAGTGTCATGGAGTGGTCGGATGGATATGTCGACAAGCCGTCGCTTGAGAATCTCAAGGTCGGGTATAAGCAAGACGTTGCGTGGGTCTACCGCTTTAAACGCGCAGACGATAGCGGCGAGGAATCGCATCGGGGCTCGATGGAAGTCGTTGCGATCGAAACTGTGAAAGTCCCTGCAGGACAATTTGAAGCATACAAGATTGTGCTGCGAACCAAATTTGTCGGCAAACGAAGCGGGAATCCGGCGGAAAACAGTCGCTCCAGCCGGCAGGAAGAGGAGAGCAGCGGCTCACAAACGATAACCAACTGGTACGTTCCTTCGATTAGGGCGATCGTCGTGTCTCAGGTTGATATTTCTCGCGCTGAAAAAAATGACAGTACGATCATGACTGGACAGCCGAGCGTCAGCATAACCAGTTACCGCGATGAATTGATCAGTTATCAAGTGGCACAAACTCAATCCGCGCAAGGTGAATAAGAATCGGGAAATTCGGTTGAACTAATTCTGATTGGATCGATAACATGCAGCGTTTATCCTCTTCGTGCCGACTCGTTTTGCCATCTATTTGGATGTCGGCGCTCATTCTGGCGCTTGCTCCGCTTGCATTGCATGCGGCACCGGCAACCCTGACAAGTGACGCGACCTTGCGTGCCGAACGCTACGTCGATGCAAAAGCGCTGGCGAGACTTGCAAAAGGTTCAGCTGTTGAGACACTGCAGTCGCAGGCCGGCTGGGTGCAAGTGCGGATCGGCAGCACCACAGGATGGCTGCGTGCCAGCCAGTTGTCCGGTGCTGCCTCTGCGGTAAATGCACAGGAAGATGGGCGCAGTGGTGCTGGCAATGTGCTGGCGATTTCCGGCATTCGCTCGATGCCGCCCGCATCGTCTGATGCCGGCGCGGCTCTGTCGGCCATTGATCGGCAACGCGATCCGGCGCGCTCGGTATCCGTTACCATGCGCAAACCGGTTTTGCGTGTTGGCAGAGATGGACTCGACTTTTCTGTGACATCGTCGCACGACGGTTATCTTTATTTGATCATGCTGGGTTCGGACAACAAGAGTCTTTACCTGTTGTTTCCGAACGACCTCGATCAAGACAATGTGATCAAGGCAGGCGCAGCGCTCAAACTGCCGCGTAGAAAATGGGAAATTCTGGCGCAAGGTCCCTCCGGTACAGACAAGATGCTGGCAGTCGTAGTGGAGTCGCCACGCGACTTGAAAACGCTTGGCAACAAAAAAGCCGGCCCATTCCTGGCTACGCTAACCGACGCTGACGGGCAAGCCAATCTGCAGTGGCTGCTGGGTACGTCGACCGGCCCGGCATCGAACGCTTGCCGTGACAGGCAGCAGACGGCAAAGGCCGACGTCGAGCAAAAATGTAGCGGTACGTTTGGTTCGGCACTGGTTGATATCGTGGAAAAATAGGAGCGTGGGTGCGCTTTTCTGTTTACGCATCGGATGTTTGCGTAGTCAAAGGCGCAGGCGCATAGAACAATTTCAAACATCATAAGCCCGCATACATTCCGGATGAACCATCTGAAAGCATTTCTCGTCGCGGCAACTTCGCTCAATTTCTATGTGGCCTTGAGTTTGTTCTTGAGTGCATGCGCTGCATCCAGTTTCTACTTTGGATTGGATGAGCGGATGCCAGGCAGTACTTACGACTGGATGGTGAAACATCGGTTCCGCACACCTGACGCCGACCCCTCGATCGTCATTATCGATATCGATGAAAAAAGCCTGGCGCAAATGAGCGGCGAATTCGGACGCTGGCCTTGGCCGCGCGACATTTTTGCGGCGGTGCTGGCTGAACTGGAATCGCAAAAGGTGCAGGCAGTGGTATTTGACATCCTGTTCTCGGATCCCGATCGGCAAACCCCCGCGGCTGACAGCGCGTTGACCGATGCCATTGCACGAAGTAGCAGCAGTTACTTTCCTGTCTTGCGGCTCAATGCCAAAAATGACGCGATCAGCACCATCCATGCCGCAGAGCTTCCTGGGCTGATTGCGCCGGAGCCTGGCGCGAAGCCTTCTGCCGACCACACAATGGCGCTCGTTCTTCCCTATTTCGTATCGGCTGTTGATACAAAACGCTTAGGCACGTTCAACCTTACCCCTGATGCCGATGGCGTGGTCCGTCATCACGCACTTTGGGAGTCGGTTGACGGATGGCGGATCGCGTCCTTATCGATGCGTATGGGAAGTAACTTAAACTGGCCTGTGCCGGGTAATCAATACCATCTCTTGCGGTGGATGAATAAACCGCTCTCCTACAAAACGATCAGTTTTTCAGATGTCTATCGCGATAGCCAAAGGAAAAACAAGTCGCGTCCACCCAATGAATTTTTTGGAAAGATTGTATTGCTCGGTGCAACGGCTCCCGGCCTGGCCGATCTCAAAGGTACGCCGCTGACGTCCATCCATCCCGGCGTTGATATCCTTGCGACTGAAATCGATAACGTAAAAAATCAGCAGGCGCTCAACGAAATACCCGCTTGGGTTCGCCTTGCAACCACCGTTTCGCTTCTTATGCTGGTGGCGGGGATATCTGTACGGTATACGGGTTGGCGTCTCAACATCGCCATCTTGAGCATTCCGTGCACTCTGTTCTTGTTGTCCTATTTGAGCCTGAATACGTTCAATACGTTTATCGACCTGGCCGCTTCCGCAGCATACGTTCTCGCCTTCTTCGCCATCGCAAAGCTGCATGAATTCTATTTAATGCAAAAAGAAAAGGAGCGGGCACAATCATTATTGCTCGACACATTGCGGCAGTCGGAAAGAGAGCTTGAGCGTAAAGTGGTCGAGCGCACCGAGGCGCTTGGCCAGGCCAATGAGCAGCTAAACGATGCACTGTCGCAACTCACTGTGCAAAAGGAAGTGGCCGAGTCGGCCAATCTGGCCAAATCGCGCTTCCTTGCTGCGGCCAGCCACGACTTGCGGCAACCGATGCATACGATCAGTTTGTTGGTCGGCTTGTTGAGAGCTCAACATCGTGATCGTGAGGCGAACGACATCATCAGCAAGATACACGCATCGGTTCAGGCAATGGGTAATATGTTCGGCGGCTTGCTCGACATTTCCAAGTTTGATGCAGGAGCAGTCAATGTGAATGTGCAAGCGATTGCCATCAACGAGCTGTTGCGCCGGCTCGCAGTCAACTACGAAGCGCAAGCCAACGAAAAGAAATTGACGCTGAAAATCGTTCCGTCGCGCGCCTGGGTCAGCAGTGATCCGGCTCTGCTTGAGCGCATCCTCGGCAATCTGGTATCCAACGCAATTCGTTATACCCGGCATGGCACAGTGTTGGTCGGCTGTCGCCGCCAAACCGGCAGCTTGCTTGTGCAAGTGTGGGACACCGGCATCGGTATCGACGAAGCGCAGCATGCCAATATATTTGAAGAATTTTTCCAGCTTTCCAATCCGGAACGCGATCGTAACAAAGGATTGGGTCTCGGGTTGTCCATTGCAAAACGCAGCGCATCGCTGCTGGGACACAACCTGAACTTGTGCTCCAAGCCAGGGAAAGGCACGATGTTCAGTATCGCTTTACCGCTGGTGACCGATCATCACATGCGCCAAGCCTTGTCTGCATCGGAGCATGAACCTGCCGGCCTGCTGGCGCAGGCATTTGTCGTCGTCATCGATGACGGCACAGAGAATCGCGAGGCAAGCGAAGCATTGCTGAGACATTGGGGTTGTCATATCGTGGGCGCTGCTTCGGCAAGTGAAGCACTGCGTGACTTGCAAAATCATTTGCGTACGCCCGATTTGATCATCAGCGATTACCGTTTGCGAGATGGACGCGATGGCATTACTGCCATCGCAGAGATCAGGCAATGGGCGGAACAAGTGATCCCGGCAATTCTCGTGACCGGCGATCTTGCGGTGAATGACAGACTGGCGCCTGACGCCGGCATTGCAATACTGCACAAGCCGGTCGACAGTGATCAATTGCAGCAACTTGCCGAAGCGCTTTTGAGCACTTTACATCGGTGACGTCGTGTTGAACGTCAGCCCGAGTTTGCCGGCAGCGATCACGGCCTGGGTGCGCGTGGTGACATTGAGTGCCCGCAAGACGGCGCTGATGTGGGTCTTGACGGTACTGGCAGACAGGTTGAGTTCGCGACAAATGATCTTGGTCGGCTTGCCTTGCAGGACCAGGTACAGCACATCGGCCTGACGTGCGGTCAAGCCTAATTGGTCAAGTGTTTTTCCGGAGGTGCTCCGCACTTGAGGAGCCTTGTTGTGATGATCGGCAGTACGCTGTGTGCCGAGAAACACCGAAGGGGGAAGATAAATTCCCTTGGCCAAAATCAAATTTAACGCACCGATCATCACATCGGAAGAAGAGCTCTTCGGAATGAAGCCCATCGCGCCTTGATCAATTGCACGCATCACGGTTTCCATGTCGTCATCCGACGACATCACTACTACCGGAATATCAGGATGTCTGTCGCGCAATACGGCGATGCCCTCCATGCCGGACATGCCCGGCATCTTTAAATCGATCAGGATCAAATCAATAGCCGGTGTTCGTTCGATTTGCCCAAAGGCTGCTGCGCAAGTGCCGGCTTGCAGCACCGTGACCGCCGGACCCAATCGCGCAAGCAACAGCGCGACGCCTTCGCGGAACAGCGGGTGATCATCAATGAGCAGGATTTGCATGGACGTCCGGATGCGGCTTCAGGAAATTCGATTATAGCTTCGCTTGCACGGAAATCGGCAAAACGGACTAGGCCATAGGTACCGTACCTTTGGACGATGGTTTGCCGGCCATCGTTGGTATGTAATGCAGGTCAGGCGATTCTGCTAATTTCAAACGTCAGCAATGATCCAAACCAACAAGAGGAACAATACACCATGCACAACCTACATGACGCAACCGAAGCACTGCACTACGGCGGGGCGATGGTCTACCCGCTGCTCTTTCTCGCCTTGCTGGCGCTGATCATTTCGATCGACAAAGCCTACGTCTATCTGCGCCACGTGCGCTTGCCGGTGGCCGTGCTTGACCTGGTGGAGACCTTTGATTTTTCATGGGGCGACCTGGATCACCGCTTGGCAACGCTGGGCGCGCACAACTACTTCGCCCGATTCTTTTACGTCATTATGGAAAACAGAACCAAACCCGCCTGGTGGGTCGAATCGCGCGCCGGCGACGAAGCGCATCTGATTCAGCAATCGCTGGGAAGCGGACTCTGGGTGTTGGAAACCATTGTCACCGTCGCGCCACTACTCGGTTTGCTGGGCACCATCGACGGCATGATGGAATCGTTCAAGCTGATCGGCAACTCCGGTCTGGTCGATCCTGCGGGCATCACCGGCGGCGTCGCGCAGGCGCTGATCGCGACCGCACTCGGCCTCGTGATTGCCGTCATCGCGTTGTTTGCCTATAACTTCTTCTCGGCACGCCAATCGCACAGTGTGGATGAGATGGAGCGGCTGGGTACACGCCTGCTTGATCACATCCGTCTTGATCAGCAGGTACGCGGAGATCATCGTGAAGCTGCCTAGACTGAGTCCCCGCAAGCGCGGGCGCATCGAAATCATTCCGATGATTGACGTGATGTTCTTCCTGCTCGCGACGTTCATGCTGGCTTCGCTTGCGATGCAGAACCTGCACTCGCTGGCGGTCAACCTGCCGCAGGGCGAAGCAGCGGCAATGGCTGCCAAGAAACCTGTCACGCTGACCGTCACACAGGACAACCAGATCCTGATTAACGATACGCATGTCACGCCAGAAAAAATTATCGATACATTGAAGCCGTTGTTGAATGGACCGGATGCCGATGTGATCGTCGCCGCCGACAATGCTGCCACCCAGGGTGTCGTGGTGCAAGCGATGCTGGCTGCGCGTTCTGCCGGCGCGCAGCATTTTCTGATCGCTGTTAAACATGTCCGCTAAACACACCGCACGCTACGACACGGCGTGGCGGCGTTTGCCATGGACTGGTTCACTTGCATTGCTCAGCTGGGTGGTTGGTTTTTTTGCGTTGTCGTATTTCATTGGCAATGCAGCTGCCATAGCCGAGCGGCCGGCTATCGAGGCGCACTTCGTTGAACTGCCCGAGCCTCCTGTTCTGCCACCGCCGGAGCAGAAAGACCCGCCGCCAGAGCAGCTTCCGCCCAAACAGACGCCGCCTGTAACTGCGCATCCGCCGCTCCCGCCCAAACCAATGCAAGCGCAGACGCCTGCATCGTCGGCAGCGCCGCAGCCAATGCCTACGGCACAGGATATTTCTGAGCCTGCAGCGCAGCCAACCCAATCTGTGTCGCAAGACGTAGCGCAGCCTGTGCAATTAAATGCACCGCGCTTCGCCAACCATCCTGGCGCCATGGAACGAGCCGGATTGCTTAGTGTCATAGTGGACCGTCGACCTTTTAATCCGCCGAACCCCTATGCTTATAAGGACGCGTCAATCTATAACGAAGAAGCCTACGATCCCGGAGCGAGCAGTGATATATCGGGGCCGGTTACCGGTACCTGGCACCAGGAATTTAACCAGCCTTGTGGCAATCCACCCGATCCGCACCATCCTGACTATTCGTGTGGAGAATATTTTTCACAACCGTCCGCACCGTGGTGCTATGACTCGATCCGCCCGACTAATATTTTTCTTGGTTCGTGTCTTGATGATTTCCGTCGAGCGATCGCTGCATACAAGCGCACCGACTACGCGACCGCATTGGCATTATTCAACAAACTGGCCGCGCACGAATATTACTGGGCCGAGTCAAGTTTGGCCTCCATGTACGCGGAGGGCAAGGGTGTGCAGAAAGACATGCAGCAAGCGGTGTACTGGTGGCGCAAGGCTGCTAAAGATGGTGATGCCAAATCGGTATACAACCTTGCATTGATTTATAGCGAGGGAACTGCCGTCGCGAAGGACGAACAGCAGGCAGCTATCTGGTACCGCAAAGCAGCCTACCTTGGCTTCGATTTTGCTCAATACAATCTGGGCGTGATGTATGCGATGGGCACCACGCTGCCGAGGGATGATAAGCAGGCGGTATTCTGGTTTCGCAAAGCGGCGATGCACGGCAATCTGGACGCGCAATACAACATGGGTGTGATGAACGCGGAAGGCGCCGGCTTGCCGAAGAGCGATTCAGCCGCTGCGTACTGGTATTGCAAGGCAATGAGCAGAGGGGAACCCAAGTCAATGTCCAGTTTAATTCAGTTGTTGGTTATTGGTGACGATGTTCCGAGTGCGCAGGAAGTTGCCTATTTTTGCTGGTTGTATTGGCTGCCGAAAAGGGTTGCAAGTACTGCTGAACAGGAGCGTGATTTTTATGAAAAAGTGCTAACGCCGCAGCAACGTTCCCATGTCCAGGAGACAGCACGGCGTTGGCAGGCCAAGCCTGATTATGGTCAGCGCTGAATTTTGAATGGCTCGATAACGTTGAAGTGCTATCTGTGCAGGTCGGTTGACGTTGAGAAAACCAGCAATCTGTTTCGATTTTGTTGGGCATGCGCAAAACTTGCCTAATCCCGTATTGAATTTTCAAGCTACGCTATACGGCGGCAGCAAACAATTGCGCCCAAATTATCCGCATAAAAGTTGCCTTTCGGGAATTGAAAATTATTGCAAAAGTGGAAATTTAATCTGTGCAATATGCTAGACTGCCGGCTAATAATTCGTCAGCGACGGATTCATTGAATCAACCATTAGCCTAGCTCCTTAAGTCACTATTGTAGAAAGCCAATATGAACTATATTTCGCGCATTGTTTTACTGCTCGCCATTTTTGCCAGCAACGTCAGTCAAGCGACGGTTATCGATTTTGAGGGGCAGTCTGCTTTTGCGAATACAAATGGAAGCTTTTTTGATATCGGCGGTTACCGGTTTACTTTAACGGACGTCAATTCTGGTTTTCTAGACGTTACGAATCAAACCGGTTTGATTGATGATAATTCAACCAAACTTTTTTCAGCCAATCATGCAATTTTGACGCTGTCGCGTGCTGATGGCGGTCTGTTTGATCTTTTGTCGTTCGATATTGCCGGTTCGTGGACGCAATCCCCAAACCGGTGGGCGAGTTCGGTTGATGTTACGAGCAGCGCCGGTACAACTTCGGCAGTACTCGCGGGACAGCCAGCAGCATACCAGACGATTACGCCTGGCTTTATGGGAGTAAGCAGTGTCGCTTTCACACCGAACGGCCATATCGGCGGCAGCCCCTATGATTTTGAATTTGATCTTGATAATATCAATGTGCAATCGAGCGTGCCGGAACCAGCTTCGCTTGCGCTTCTTGCAATCGGACTTATTGGTTTTGCTTTCGTGCGTCAACGTAAGAACGTGTAATGCGCTACACACCTTAGGCACTGGTCAGCTTTGAGTGTTAAGGGTATGTGAAGTTTAAAAAGGCTCGCCATGACGCGAGCCTTTTTATTTGCCTATGAAAATCTGCCATGTCGACAATTATCGTCGAATAGATGTTTTGATGAATGTCTCATATCTTGATTTGTACCTTAACGCCGTTCTGGATTTTCTTTTGTATCAGGATAACGTCCGCCTTCCTTTGCGTCTCTTTTCGATTCTTGTTGACGTTCTTCCCGACGTATTTCTGCAGGTGCGTTTTCTTGCTGATGATGTCGCCGTTCTTCGTGAACTGGTTGGCTCGGTGTTATAGCAGCGGGTGGGGCGGCCTGTTTTAAGGGCACCTGATGTGGTTGAGCGTTCTGCTGCTCTCTCAGTGCGCGCGCTTGTGCTTCTGCTTCGGCTTGTCTTTGTGCTTCGTGCGCTTGCCTTGCACGCTCGCGCTCCGCTTCTTGT
The DNA here is from genome assembly GCA_036560485.1 of Burkholderiaceae bacterium. GTDB lineage: Bacteria > Pseudomonadota > Gammaproteobacteria > Burkholderiales > Burkholderiaceae_D > DATBRC01. Next base: position 12,736 of record DATBRC010000007.1, on the reverse strand, counting down.
GCCGGATTGGGTTGCGGCGCAACGTGTGGTGCTTCTCTGACTGGATTGAAGACGTTTGGTGGTTCAATACGTCTGTCAGGATGGTTTTCGTTTCTGCGGCTAAAGTCAGGATTGGCAGCAGCTGGCATGTGAGCGGAAGGCGGTGCAGTCAACTGCGTGGTAGGCGGCGTAGACGGTGCAATGCGCCGTTCAATTTGCGCATCCGAATTACGAATGACTCGTGGCTCGTTTCTCTCTTGCTGCATTGGCAAGCGGACTGCAGGAGGAACGCTTTCTCGCATGGCCGGTTGAACAGGTTGATTAAACCGATTGGATTGCCCTTGTTCGAAGGCGGGACGATGCGGAACATTGCGTTCTCTGTTTGGATCGCGCGCAAATCCGTTTGGATGTGCGATGGACGCAGGCGCGACCGCTGAGACAGGCGCACTCTCTAGAGCTCTGCGTGTATTGATTCGCTCCGGTGCAGTCGAAACAACGACGGTGCGATGGGCAACGAATTGATCGTGCGGCATCAGGCTGACTGCATTGCGTACTTCGCGATTTTGATAATGTGTGTGTTGCGGCACGCTTGCGATTCCATTGACGACTGTCACGTTGTTGATGTTGGTGACATGCGTGATATTGACTTGCCGAACATAGGTAGGCGACACGCGATAGCTCGGCACATACACTTCATGCGGCGCCAGCGGAAACCAGCCGATAGCAGGCGCGGTGCCGGATGAGAATGACACACTCCAGTTTGCGCCACCGACCCAACCAACCATCGCCGGCGCCCACACCGGATGCCTGACGACAGTGCCAGGTGCCCAGCACCAGCGCTGATGAAACCAGACCCAGCGTCCGTAGTGAAACGGCGCATAACCCCACGGCGCGCTATCGACCCAGGTCCAACCCCATGGATCCACCCATGTCCAGCGGCCGACACGATACGGCGCCCAGTCGTATGCGACTGCGCGTGGGTACCAGACGGCGCCATACTCGCTGGTGGTTTCCCAATTGCCGTAGCGGTCCAGATCTTCATAGCCGGTGGTTTCGCGCGATACGTAACGCACCGATTGCGATTGATCATCGCGCTGATCGCGTGTCACTGCCCACATATCGAAATTATCCTGCATATCGTTGGGCCGTAACGTCGCCATGCGGATGTCGCTATTCGCCAGCTCCGCGCGTTTGCCGGCACGCACTGTGAAAGTGGATTCCGTGCCAGCGACACTCACCATGCCATCCAGCACACTGACACTTGTTGTATCGGGCGCACGCTCGCTATCGATGCGAAGCCGTGACGGTTCGGATAAAAGCACGCGTCCTTGCGACGTGAATAGCGAAAAATCCTTTGCCAGTTCGGGATCCTTGATCCGTACATACACACTGCCGTAAATTAAACGGAGGTTGAAGTGCTGATCGTCGAGTTGCGTGACTTCCAACTCCGAATCGGAATCGATGCGCACTGCAGCAGATCCGACACGGATCTCTGTGCGTGCATCGCGTCCGGTAGCGACTAAATTTTGCGAGGTGACGGGCCAGTTGATCTGCGCTGCAAAGGAATCGTCATTCGAGGTGTTGAAGAAGCTCACGTCTCCTTGAACATATGAGATGCGGCCGACGCGGCCTGGTGGGTCGGCCAACGCTAATGATGCTGTTGCAGCCAAGATGATCAGCGCGAGTGTTTTTAAATAACGAATGTTCATGATCAATCCCATTGAAGATGCAGTCTTGCATAACCATTAGAACGGATGAGCGTTCGAAATGACTACGCTGGTTACAAAGGGTTGCAATTGTTTATATGCAATGTGAATCGCATCTGCAGCATATGCGATGCAACTGGTGACGGATTTTCTCTAATCCATTAACTCATCAAACCGAACAACATTGGCAGTTGGCGTTGCACATGGTTCGTCATCGAATGCGATGTCGCCGTTGGCATCGGCAATGCCGGTCGGTGCGAGTCCGGCGAAATCGAACAGCTTCCTATCCATCAGATGTGATGGCGCGACAGTCGATAGTGCGGCAAAAATATTATCAACGCGTCCGGGAAATTTCTTTTCCCATTCGCGCATCAATCCCTTGATTTGCTTGCGCTGCAAATTCTCCTGGCTGCCACACAGGTCGCATGGAATGATCGGAAATTTTTTGATTTCGGCATAACGTGTCGAATCTTCTTCCTTCACATACGCGAGCGGACGGATCACGATATGTTTGCCATCGTCGGATTGCAGTTTGGCCGGCATGCCTTTCAGCTTTCCACCGAAAAACATGTTCAGAAAAAAGGTTTCCAGGATGTCGTCACGGTGATGGCCGAGCGCAATTTTGGTTGCGCCCAATTCATCGGCAACGCGATACAGAATGCCACGCCGCAGACGCGAGCAAAGCGAACAAGTGGTTTTGCCTTCCGGGATCACGCGTTTGACGATGCTGTAGGTATCCTGATTTTCAATGTGGAAAGGCACGCCGATTTTAGCCAGGTATTCAGGCAGGATATGTGCGGGGAAATTAGGTTGCTTTTGATCCAGATTGACCGCGACGATATCGAAGTGGATCGGTGCACGCTCACGCAAGGTCAGCAAAATGTCGAGCAGCGCGTAACTGTCCTTGCCGCCGGACAGGCACACCATCACCTTGTCGCCTTCTTCAATCATGTTGAAGTCGCCGATCGCTTGGCCGACCTGGCGGCACAGGCGCTTGTGCAATTTGTTATTTTCGTATGCGATTTTTTCCATCTGCTTGTGGCTGAGAGACGCCTGACTTGCAACGTCACTTGCAACATCGTCGGTAACCGTGTTGATGGCAGCTTCTGACATTTACATCTCCTTCACTTGGAACACTTCCACACCCACCGCATCGCAATCCGGATAGACGTCAGGCTTCTCGGTGGATACGCGCACCGCACGCACTTTAGGATGCGACAGCATTGCACGCGCCACGTCGTCGCACAGCGTTTCTTGCAAATGAATGTGCCCTTGCGCCATGCGATTGGCAATAGTGCTGCGGATGAAATCGTAATCGACTACTTCGTAGAGATGATCGTCTTTCGGTGTCGACACGGCAAGCGGTATGAACAGGTCGACATTGATCAATACACGCTGCTCACCTTTCTTTTCGAATTCGTGCACGCCGATGTTGATCAGCACTTCATAATTGCGCAAGAACAGACGTCGGCAGTTGATCAGGTCTGGATGGAAAAGGGAGGGAAGCATATTTTCAGTCAGTTATTTGGCAACGAACATCACATCGCGTTGCAAAGGAATTAAATGTTGGCCGCCATCGACCAACAACGTGGTGCCGGTGATGGCAGGCGATTCGGCGACAAAGCATACGGCAGCGGCCACATCTTCAGGCGTGCTGGATTTTCCAAGCGGCGTGACGCTATGCGCCTTCGCAAAACCTCGTTCGGTTTGATTGCCGGATACCATGGTAATACCGGGCGCGATGCCGACCACCCGTACTTTCGGTGCGAGTGCTTGCGCCAGCATCGTGGTCGCACTGTGCAATGCAGCCTTCGATAATGTGTACGATAAAAAATCCGGATTCAGGTTAAATAATTTTTGATCGAGCAAGTTGACGACGACCGCTTGCGCGCCGCTCGGCGTTGCATCATGCAGTGCTTGTGCAAGCAATAACGGTGCTGCCAGATTGGCATGCATATGTGCATCCAGTTGGGCAAAAGAAAAATCGCGTGCGCTATCATGCGCGAACAACGATGCATTATTCACTACGCAGGTGATCGGCCCTATTGCCGCAATCGCACGGCGCAATAACGATTTGACAGCGGTTTCATCGGCCAGATCGCATTGCAATGCGACTGCGCGCCGCCCCAGCGCTTTGATATAACGCACGGTGGCGTGCGCTTCGTCTTCAGATTGCCCATAATGCACGACAATATCCCAGCCGTGTTTTGCGAGGGCAAGCGCGATCACGCGACCGATCCGCTTGGCGGAACCAGTCACCAGTGCAACTTTTTGGCGTTCTGTGGTCATAGGGTTGTGCCGTTCTTCGAATTCACTACAATATTGCTATGCAACTAAATCTGCCGGAACCTTCTTTCGATGCCATGATGGCGTCGCGCTCGCTGCAAACCTTGATTGGGAATGACATTCGTCACCATTCCGGGTGGATTTCATTTTCCCGTTTCATGGAGCTGGCGCTGTATTCACCTGGGTTGGGCTATTACAGCGGCGGTGCGGCGAAATTGGGTAAAGATGGAGATTTTACAACCGCCCCCGAACTTACGCCGATTTTTGGTGAAACTTTGGCGCATGTCGCGGCCGACCTGATGGCCAAGACAGCGCCGCAGATTATCGAGTTTGGCGCGGGGACCGGCAAGCTGGCGCACGATATTCTGTCGGAATTGACTTCGATGGGCGTGCCGGTGCATCGCTATGCGATTGTCGAATTGTCAGGTGAGTTGCGGGCACGTCAGCAACGGACGCTGCGCGGTTTTCCGCAGGTGACCTGGCTCGATCAATTCCCGGCAGCTTTCTCTGGTGTTGTGATCGGCAATGAAGTCCTTGATGCGATGCCGGTTCATCTGGTGGTCAAAACCGAGCAAGGCTGGAAGGAGCGCGGCATCGGCCTGGCCGGGAAAAAATTCGTGTACCGTGATCGGCCCTGTGAGTCGTGGATGCTGGAGCAGATTCCGCATGCTGAAGATTTGCCGATCGGTTATCTGACCGAAGTCCATCCGGTCTCAATCGCATTCATGAAGTCGTTGGCCGGCATGCTGAGCGCTGGGTTTGAGGACACTGGTCATGGCGGCGCGGCGATGTTGATCGACTATGGTTTTCCCGCCAATGAATATTATTTGCCGCAACGATCGCAAGGCACATTGATGTGCCACTATCGTCATCATGCGCATGACGACCCATTTTATTTACCGGGTTTGCAGGATATCACCGCACATGTCGATTTCACGGCGATGGCGCGTGCCGCAATTGATGGTGGATTGAACATGCTGGGTTACATGAGCCAGGCAGCGTTCCTGTTGGATGCGGGCATAGGTGATGTCCTGTTGCGCACATCGCCGAGCGATCAGTTGCGCTTTTTGCCGCAAACGAATGCGGTACAAAAGCTGACCTCGCCCGCGGAAATGGGCGAGCTGTTCAAAGTGCTGGTAGTAGGGAAAAATGTGGAATTGCCGGCCAAGTTCGATCGCAGCGATCGCAGTCACCGGCTTTGATTTTTATCTAACTAAAACAATAAAAAGGCGCGCATGATTCGTTGGGTATTTGTGATTTTTATCGCATTGATTATCCTGCCCGTTTTGCTGCCGTGGCTGCAAAAAACAGGGATCTGGCGTGTACCCGGCGATGTGCGCTTCAAATTATTCGGCACAGTTTGGTGTTTGCCATTCGGCTCTGCAGTCTTGTTATCCGCATTGGCATTTCTATTGGCGAAAATATTGTAACGATGTCATCCACACTCGAAGAATTACGGCAGCGCTACGGCACGCGTTATAAATGGCTGGTACTGCTGACCGTGATGATCGGGAGTATGGCGTCGATTTTGTCATCCACCATTGTCAATGTTGCCGTTCCCGATTTGAGTCGATATTTTGTGCTCGGACAAGAGCGGGCGCAGTGGGTCTCGGCCGCCTTCATGCTGGCGATGACATTGTCGATGCTGACTACGCCGTGGCTGTTGCTGCGTTACGGTTTGCGCAAAACCTATACCGCCGCCATTCTCGTTTTATTGGCGGGTGGTGTGATCGGCGGCTTCAGTATCAACTATCCAATGCTGTTGAGCATGCGTGTGCTTGAAGGGCTTGCTTCCGGTATTTTGCAGCCGATTCCGGCGATTGTGATCATGCGCGCGTTCGATGAAAAAGAACAAGGCAAGGCGATGGGCATCTTCGGTTTCGGCGTCGTGCTGGCGCCGGCGATGGGGCCGAGCGTTGGTGGATTTTTGGTCGAGCAATTCGGATGGCGCTCGATATTCTTTGTTGTCGTGCCGTTTTGTTTGGCGGTGCTGGTGATGATACGGCGTTATTTGGCTATCAACTCGCCCATGATGGGCGATGCCAAAGCGCTGGATTGGACCGGCTTGTTGTTGGTGGGTGCGAGCACCATCAGTGTGTTGAATGGTTTGGTATTGTTGCATCATGAGTTGTTGCAGGCTGCAGGTTTGCTGATGCTTGGTGCCGTTTGTTTTGCCGCTTTTATCTTCTGTCGAACAGCCTTTGGTCAATATGAAACTGTTTCGCTATCGGCAGTTTACGATGGGTGCGCTGGTTTCATTCATATACGGCATGGGCTTGTTTGGCTCGACGTATTTATTGCCGGTTTATATGCAAATCGCATTGCAGTATGCGCCGTCGCAAGCGGGGCTGGTTTTGCTGCCGGCCGGGATCGTGTTGGCTTTCACGATGCCATTGGCCGGTAAATTGACGGATCGATATGCGCCCAACCTGCTGGTGTCATTCGGGCTTGGCTTGCTCGCCTTGTCTTTTGCATTGATGTCCGACGGCGCTCCGGGTACGACTTATTTCGCTTTGATGGCTTGGGCCATTATCGGCCGTATCGGACTCGGTTTTGTTCTGCCGTCATTAAGCGTGGGTGCGATGCGCGGGTTGGATGCCGGCTTGATTCCCCAAGGCGCCAGCACGATCAATTTTCTGCGGCAGCTGGGTGGTGCGATCGGCGTAAGTTTGGCCGGGATTGTGCTGGAATGGCGATTGGCGATGCATCATGCAGGTCTGGCAGTTTCTGGCGCCGATAAGGGTGAACGCATTTTGGCTTTTGATGAAACTTTTTTATTTGTCGCTGTGATTTGCGCAGTGGCGGTGGTCGCAGCGTGGCATATGCGAGTTCGTCAGGCAGGGTAATCTGAAGGCATTGTTCGCGTGCTTCCCGAGTCTAAAAATATTATTTTTTTGTCATCGCAATTGATTTGCGTTGTGATGTGAATGCCACAACAGGTGTTTTCGAACTTAGATTGTCCGTGTGGCCTGATAGAGTAAATTTTTCTACTGAAGCCCCCTTGCTCCTCATTTTTTCCACTTTGTGCCGTAATATATTCATACCGCTTAAAACGGCAGGGAGCGCTTTTCGTCGCTTTATTGTGCAGACAACAGAAAACAAGGCATAAAGTTTAGAAAATCATGAAGGAATATGCCAATCTGACAGCGCTGATAGTTGAGCCTAACCTGGGGATGCGGGGAAACCTGCATAACATGCTCACACAGTGCGACATTACCAAAATTGATCATGCGGTCAGTGCGGGTACGACTGTACGTCAGCTTGAGAAAAAATCATTCGACATCATCCTGTGCGAGTACGACCTCGACGGTCAGGATGGGCAGCAATTGCTGGAGGATCTGCGTCACAACAAGCTGATCACCATGTGGACCATTTTCATCATGGTCACTTCCGAGCGCACTTATGAAAAGGTTGTAGGCGCAGCAGAATTGGCGCCGACCGATTACATTCTGAAACCGTTTACCGCCGATATGCTGCTTGAACGGATTGGCAGGGCGCTTGAAAAACGAGCCGTATTTTTCCCTGTCTATCAATTGATGGGGCAAGGCAATCTTCGCGAAGCAATCGAAGCGTGCGAGGTTGGTGAGGCCAATAACCGGCGTTATATGGTTGACTTCATGCGCTTGCGCGCCGAGCTGCATGTCACGCTGGGTGAGCCTGCAATGGCCGAGCCCATTTACGAAAAATTACTGGAAACGAAAGCAATTGCCTGGGCGCGTCTGGGTTTGGCAAAAACCTTGTACATGCAAGATCGGCTGACTGAAGCGGAATCGATGCTGGCAAACCTGGTTGCCGACAACGACAAGTTTATGGATGCGCGTGACTGGCTTGCCAAGACACACGAAGCGATTGGGCAATTACCGGAGGCGCAAAAAGTGTTGGAAGGCGCTGTTGCGATTTCTCCGCATGCAGTTCGCCGTCTGCGTAAATTGGGCGAAGTTGCGATGCAGGCAGGCGATGTCGATGTGGCAGAAAAATCATTCCAGCAAGTCGTCAGCAAAGCAAAATATTCCGAATTCCGCGATCCCGAAGATCATGTTCGATTGGTGCAAAGCTTGGTTAAAAAGGGTGAGACGAGCCGTGCGGCAACCGTCATTCGCGATCTGGAAAAGTCATTGGCCGAGAGCAAAAAAACACCTGCATGCCGCGCACTTTCCTCCGCATTTTTGCATGAGTCGATGGGCAATACAGAACTCGCGGCTGAAGAGTTGACCGCTGCCGTCGCGGCTTGCCGCGAAAGCATCGGCATGTCGAGCGACATGAAGTTGGCATTGGCCAAGAGCTGCCTTGAGAATAAGCTGGAAGAAATCGCGTCCGAAGTCATGCTGGATGTGATGAACAATGCGCCCAACAATGCGGCGTTGGAGAAAGCAAAGAACGTGTTCGAACAAGCCGGACGTCCCGATCTGGCAGAAAGCATGATCAAAGAAAGCCGTCGTCAAGTGGTCGAGTTGGTGTCATCAGGTGCCGACAAGGCCAAGCAGGGCGACTATAAGGGTGCGGTGACCTTGATGCTGGAAGCGGCCAACAAGTTGCCGGACAACCCGCAAGTGATTTTCAACGCAGCCGTCGCGATCTTGAAATATCTGGAAAATCTCGGATGGGACAATCAACTTGGTTCACGCTGCCGTGTATTGGTGGATACCGCACGTCGCCTTGATCCCGCCAATCCACGCTTGGCTCCATTGGCCGATCTGTATCAGCAGATCATGAAAAAATACGGGATGGCTGCGTAAATTTTTTGCGCATCATCCTTGCAGCAAGTCATGCACGCGTTCCGGTGGTCGTGCAATCACTGCGCGATGCCGGTAGACGACGATCGCACGTTGCAGCAATTTAGGATGCCTGGCGATTGCTTCCAATAGCGCAGTATCATTAGCCTTATCCAAATCAAGTTCCGTATATTCCTCTTCGTTATTGCGCACCATTTCACGTACGGGAGCGTCTAATTGTTGCGCAAGTGTCGACAGCTGTTCCAAGGTGAGTGGTGTTTTTTGATAATCGACAATATCAAGTGACAGATGATTCGTGTCGGCGAATTGTTGGACCAATGTCAATGCGTCACGCGATTTTGAACAGCGGGGATTGTGGTAGATGGTGATCATATTCGTCGTTTTCAAAAAAATAATTAAGAAGAATTATATTAACGTGGATGTACTTTAATTTATTTCCATCCTGCTTGTTGTCGTTCAGTTGCTAGTGCTTTGGCATCACGCGCAAACATTTCTTCCAATTCTTCCCGTGCTTGTTTTGCCATCGATACGAATTGTTGTTGATCACGATAGTATGGATAAACCGCATGCAGACTCTTCAGATTATGCGCGCGGAATTTCAACGCGGCCTGACGTGCTCGATAAGCGCCAAAACCCAGTTGCTGCAAAACTTGCCGGCCTAGCAGCAATGCGGATTCAAATGTTTCGCGTTCAATGATGGTGACGCCGCGATCCATCAAATCATAATAGTGACTGACGTTGCGCGCGCGTGCCAGAATAGCCAAGTGCGGGAAATCCCGCTTGATTGCATCAACCAATGCAAGACTGTCTTCAACGTCATCAATTGCAACCACAATGGCGCGCGCTTTTTCCGCACCTGCAGCATGCAACAGGTCGACACGCGTCGCATCGCCATAGAAAATTTTGAAACCGAATTTGCGTAGCAAATCGATTTGATCTGGGTCATGATCCAGTACGGTGACGCCGATCCGATTGGCAAATAACAAACGTCCGATGATTTGTCCGAAGCGTCCGAATCCGGCAATGATGACGGGATTGTCCTGTGCTTCGATTTTGTCATCCGGACGTTGTCGCGCGGCTTGAAAACGCGGCGAAATGATCTTGTCGTACAACACCAGCAAGACGGGTGTGGCGACCATCGAAAGCGCGACGACGACGACCAGTAAAGAAGCGATATGCGGTGTGAATATTTTTGCCGTCGCTGCTGCGCCAAACACGACGAATGCAAATTCGCCGCCCTGCGATAACAAGAATGCAAATAATGCGCGCTGTCCATCAGCAATACCGAAACGCCGGCTCAGCAAATAAAGGATGCCGATTTTGATCGCTAAAAATGCCAGCACCAAACCAAGGATAAGAAATGGTTGCGAGAGAAATACGCCGAAATCAACCGCCATGCCGACTGCAATAAAAAACAAGCCAAGCAATAAACCTTTGAATGGTTCCAGATCGGTTTCCAATGCGTGCCGATATTCGGATTCGGCCAGCAGCACACCGGCCAGGAAAGTGCCAAGTGCCATCGACATGTTCACCCATTGCATCAGCATTGCAATGGCGATCACGAGTAGCAGGGCAAATGCAGTGAACAATTCGCGCAATTCCGTTTTGACGATAATGCGCAAGATCGGACGAATCAGATAACGACCGCCGGCAATCAGTGCGGCAATCACGCCAATCACCTTGAGCGCCTCCAGCCAGCCTTGGCCGCCACTATGCACTGCTGCGGCGCCAAGTAATGGAATGACGGCAATCAGGGGGATGGCCGCAATGTCCTGAAATAACAGAATGGAAAACCCCGCAGATCCGGCTGGTGTTTTCATCAGGTTGCGCTCTTCCAGTGTCGCCAATGCAATTGCGGTAGACGAAAGCGATAATCCGAGCGAAGCAATCAGTGTTGTTTTCCAATCGACGCCGAGCAAGAGACCCAATCCGGATAATGCAATAGTACAAGCGCCCACCTGCGCGCCGCCCCAGCCAAAAATCGGACGCCGTAGAGACCATAAACGTTTTGGATCAAGTTCCAGGCCAATCAGAAACAGCAGCAGCACAACGCCAAACTCAGAAAAATGCAGGATGTCATTGACTTGTGAAATCAAGCCTAATCCCCAAGGCCCAATCGCCATCCCTGCCAGCAGATAACCCAGCACTGCTCCAAGGCCAAGCCGTTTGGCGATCGGCACTGCGACGACAGCCGCAATCAGGAAGATCAAAACGTTTAACAGTAGGCTCTGTTCCATTTGTTATTCCTATTGATCTTGCGAAGTATGGTCGACTGCGTTGCTTGTGTCCGCCAATTCAGGCCAGTGCGGATAGGTGCGCAGGCGTTCCACATAGCTTGCAACATGCTTTGCCACGGCGTCCTCATCAACTTGATGTGCGCCATGCAGAATATGAGGTGTAAGCCAGCGCATTCCGCATAGTCGTGCTGTTTGCTCGAACGGGGGAAGAAATGCCGAAAAGGGATAGTGGTGATAGCCGGTTTTTTGATAAGACTCAGCTGTGCCACCGGTCGTTGCAACAAGCCAATAATCCTTTCCGTGCAATCCAGTGCCGCCTGGGCCGTAAGCCCATCCATGTTCAAGCACCACATCAACCCACTCTTTTAATAGTGACGGCATGCTGTACCACTGAATGGGATGCTGAAAGATCACTAAATCCGCTGTTGCCAATAATTCTTGCTCGCGCGGAATATCAATATGGAAATCGGGATATGTTTCGTATAAGTCATGTATTTGAACATTGGGTAGATTTTTCGCTGCCTCAATCAATAAATGATTAATGCGTGAGCGATGCGATGCCGGATGAGCATATATAACAAGGATGCGAGGCGTTGGGGGCATCATATTTGGCGTGCGTTGTCTAAGTGGATTGCATCAATGTTGCCTTAGTGATTACTAAGTTGGTATCAATTTAATCGATATCTACAGAGTTAGGTAATGAGATTTGATGCGGATCTAAATAGATGGGAAAGAAAAATCGAGATGACATGATAGGGTGGAAAGAGTATGGCAATTGTGGAAATGTAATTAATTAAGTCAGGGAAATATAGGGCAATTCGAGTTCGTAACTCAAATGGACTGCTCGAAAGCAAAAAACACACGAGGAATACTCTTCAGGCTGTTGACAAAGAAGGCTGCGTCAAATATAGTTTGGGGTTCCCTGCGGAGGGGTGGCCGAGTGGTTAATGGCAGCAGACTGTAAATCTGCCCTCTTAGAGTACGCTGGTTCGAATCCAGCCCCCTCCACCATGCATGAGGGAATGAATTTGGTAGTGGCTGTGTGCGGAGTTTGCGCGCGGAAAGAAGTGGTAGTCCTCGCGGGTGTAGCTCAATGGTAGAGCTGAAGCCTTCCAAGCTTATGACGAGGGTTCGATTCCCTTCACCCGCTCCAGTTTTGTGGTGGTTTAGCGTCTTGGGGCGCTTGGCAGAATACGCTCTTTTAGCTCAGTGGTAGAGCACTCCCTTGGTAAGGGAGAGGCCACGTGTTCAATCCACGTAAAGAGCACCAGATTTTAATGTTGGCGTATTGACGGTCGGGCTCGCGCTTGACATCTCATCAAATCGTTAGGAGTCTAAAATGGCAAAAGGCAAGTTTGAGCGGACAAAACCGCACGTGAATGTGGGCACGATTGGTCACGTTGACCATGGCAAGACCACCCTGACAGCAGCGATCACGACCGTGCTGTGCAAATTGTTTGGCGGCGAAGCCAAAGCCTACGATCAAATCGATGCAGCACCGGAAGAAAAAGCGCGCGGCATCACGATCAACACCGCCCACGTCGAATACGAAACCAAAAACCGTCACTACGCGCACGTTGACTGCCCAGGCCACGCCGATTATGTGAAAAACATGATCACCGGCGCAGCGCAGATGGACGGCGCGATTCTGGTGTGTTCCGCAGCAGACGGCCCGATGCCGCAAACCCGCGAGCACATCCTGTTGGCACGCCAGGTTGGCGTTCCGTACATCATCGTGTTCTTGAACAAATGCGACATGGTTGACGATGCAGAATTGCTCGAACTGGTCGAAATG
>DATBRC010000006.1:0-41529 GCA_036560485.1 Burkholderiaceae bacterium | reverse complement strand
TTCAGTGTTGATGGCGAATATTATCAAAAGACTTTTGACGACCTGCTTAGGCACTCTCTCTTCGAAAAAAACAAAGCCCCGCAATGCAGGGCTTTTGTTTCTTGGCAGTGAGTGCGGTTTAATGCGGACCAGCCTCCATTTCCAAAACTCGCGCAATGTCAGAACAACGAACAATCAGATAGCTTGCAGGACATTTACAAAATCACCTTTGTAAAATCCCGCTGCTACTGGGCACACCGGATGGAGTGGTCAGGCCATTACCTGCATTGCCTGCTCCCACTCCAGTTACGCCATTACTGCCGGAGCTGCCGGACGTGCCATTCGTACCTGGCGTACCTGGCGTGCCTGGCGTAACAGCGGTGCCGGTACTGCCAGGCACAACCACCGCACCGGGGATTGTTGGTGTATTGCCGGTATCCGGTGCACCGGATAGGCTGCCGTTGTTTACCGTACTTCCATTCATGCCAGGACTCGTCGTGCCACTGGTATCGATACCGCTGCTTCCCGTGCTGCCTGTGGTTGAGCCACTGGTTCCGAATCCGCTGGTACTAGGCACACTCGTTCCGAATCCGTTGTTGCTTGAATTGCTCGTTCCGATACCGCCACTATTGATACCGCTGCTTCCTGTGCTCCCCGTGCTTGAGCCACTCGTTCCAAATCCACTCGTGCTGGGCACACTGGTGCCGAATCCGTTATTGCTTGATCCGCTCGTGCCGATGCCGCCGCTGCCGATGCCAGTACTGCCTGTGTTGCCATTTATTCCCGCACTGCCCGTACCACTTGCGCCAATACCGCCGCTTCCCGTGCTACCGGTGCTTGATCCGCTGGTTCCGAATCCGCTCGTGCTGGGCACACTGGTTCCGAATCCGTTATTACTTGAGCTGCTGGTACCGATGCCACTGTTGCCAGCGCTGCCATTCGTGCCGGCTGTACCCGTGCCACTGGCGCCGATCCCGCTGCTTCCTGCGCTGCCCGTTCCAGTGCCGCTGGTTCCAAATCCGCTCGTGCTTGGCATGCTCGTTCCGAATCCGCCGCTGCCCGTGCTTCCATTCATTCCCGTACCGCCTGTACCACTGGCACCAACCCCGCCACTACCTAAACCACTGCTTCCGCCAGCGCCGCCTGATGATTGAGCGCCCACTGCTGTTGCGATACTCGTAAGTAAAATCATGAGAGGTAATTTCTTCATGGCTGTCTCCAAAGATCTAAACATATGTCTCCCTGGAATTGAAAGGCGACATACATAAAACAACAAACATCGTTTCAATCAGACTATCTCCATGCGCTGCTGTTTCAACCATAAAAACAACCGTCTCACCCATAAGCGCCGGATTTGACATATCGCAAATGAATAGTCAGTTTTTTAAACTTTTTAGATTGCGTCGAGCGAAGAAAATACGAAATAAGATATTCTCGTTTTGCCGAATTCACTTCAGTGTCTATTTTTATCAAGATAGTTTTTTTCAAAAAGTCGCACGGAGGCAGTCAATATGGATGCAGATGCCGAAGAGGAGGAATCGCTGAAAGATGAAATGACCAGCGTAATTGAGGAAGCGCGCATGGTGATTCCTGGAATTCAAGCGGTGTTCGGCTTTCAAACCATGGCTGTTTTTAACAATCGGTTTGAAAATTTGTCTGATTCAGGACGATGGGCATATCTTGTTGCACTAGGATTTTTGATGCTGGCAATCGGGTTGTTAATGACACCTGCTGCTTACCATCGTTTAGTTGAACGAGGATGTGTATCACGCAAGATGATTAATCTTTCATCCAATTTTGTGACTGCGGGAATGGTCCCTCTTATGTTTGCTTTCGCCATTGATGTTTACGTTGTGATTTTAGCCGCAATCAATAGTCAACGGCTGGGTTTCTATGGCGCCATTGCGACCATTTGTGTCCTTTCAGGGCTCTGGTTTTTATTCCCGCTTAGTAAAAGATCAGATAAACATTGGCGCAATTAATTCCTGCCGACCATCCGCTATTTATTCAAAAATCCGAAAGCATCCGATAAGTGCATTGTCATGGCGATGATCAATGACTAACCGGAAAGTAAAAAGCACTCATCCGATAAGCGATGTGTCTAAACTTTTTCTTTGCAATGCTTTCAATCTACAAATATAAAAAAGATGTTGTGTTGCTGAAATGAGTTCTAGTTGAACGCCGCAGAAATTTTATTTATGCAAGCAACCCATTACTTTGACGATACCGCGATTCCTGTCATGCGTTGTCCGGGACGGGTCAGAATAAAATTTCCGCGCTTGTATCGCTCTCCATACGAAAAAAATAAAATTGAAGCCGCCTTGGGAAAACATCGCGATATTCTTGCCGTGCACGCCAGTCCGCTCACGGAAAATGTGTTTATCATTTTCGATGAGGCGATTCCCGCCGATTTGTTTATCAAAAAACTGGGGATGACCGAACCTGACGAACACAACAAAACCACAACGCCGGCCAAAGGGGTGAAGCCTGACGGCTCTGTCGGAAAACGACAAACGAATCAACATGCCAAACGAGCAGAACACCATGCAATGTATCCGTCATGACATTTGCAAGAAGCTGACGCCGCACTCGCCACACTCCACAGCTCCATGCATTCCGGATTGACTTCCGCAGATGCCGATTGGCGTCTGCAAGCAGGCCTCAATCTATTACCGGCTCGCGGACATGCTTGAAATAATCACGATCTCCTTTTGCGCCGGGAACCTGAAATCGTATGCGGCCTGGAATCCGATGCACGACATGGGCCTGATGCTTCATGTTATCTCCCCCGAAAAATCCACAAGTGGATCAGGATCCGGCAAGACTGGCATTCTGTGTACTGAATAGCCTGACATAGAAACAAATGCTTTTTTGAATGAGCACAGGCCATTCAAAAAAACATACCTTCTGGAGAAATCATACGAGTTTGAGACCGCACACCCTTGATCTTCAGCACAAGCGATTGACGTATACGTTCAATAACGCGCACAACACAAGAAAAACAAGATGGAATAAACCTGTCCTTTTTCGGCAAGCAATGCCTGCATTCCGGATGGAATGATTGAGAAGATTGCGGAATGAACTCTTGTCGAAACGCCCGGCGTCAACGGCTAGGCAAAGTAAGAATGGCAGAAATACCGCCGCTCTGACGCGCAACCAGTACAACATCGCCGCCATGTGCGCGCGCAATGGCACGCGCGATCGCCAGTCCCAAGCCGCTGCCGCCGGTATGCTTGGCACGTGATGATTCCAGCCGGACGTAAGGTTCAAACACGCGTTCCAGATCCGTTGATGGAATACCGGGGCCTTGATCTTCGATACGGATTTCCAATACGTCACCCTGCTCCGCAACAGACATATCGATTTGCTCGCCGCCATAGCGATACGCATTGTCCAGCAGATTAAGCAAACAGCGCCGTAACGCTTGCGGGCGTATCAATATCGGTTCGGATACATGCCCTGAAAACTGGATACGCGCGCCGACCGCTGCCATGTCGTCCATCACGCTTTCAAGAAGAGCATTGAAGTCGAGGCGTACTGCCTTTTCTTCAGAAGAACCTGCACGCAGAAACGCAAGCGTATTATCGATCATGCCGTCCATCTCGATCAGATCGGCTTCCATTTTCGACTTGATCGCGCTATCGGTAAGTTTTTCAATACGCAAACGCAATCGCGTGATCGGCATGCGCAGGTCATGCGATACCGCTGCCAATGCATGGGAGCGCGTATCAAGGTAATTTTTCAAATCGCGTTGCATCGAATTGAAGGCTCGTGCAGCGCGCGATATTTCCAATGGTCCGCGTTCTGATAACGGCGCTTGCTCAAGGTTGGTTGCCAGGCCTGCTGCTGCATCGGCCAATGATGCCAATGGTCGCGTCAATCGGCGCACAGCCCAACCAACCAGCAGCGCAACCGATACCACCAGCGCTATCAACAACCCGAGTAATTGCACCGGCCAGTCGTGGCGTGGTCGCGGCAGTCCATGCCGAAATGTCAGTACGGCGCCATCGGACAACTTCGCCTGTCCGACCAGCAAGGTGAGCGGCGGGCCGTGACCATGCCGATGGAGAAAACGCTCGTCGTCGATTGTTGCCGATGATGCGCTCGATGGAAATTTTCTCGCAAAAATATCGTCGGGCATTCCTGCTTCGGCACGCTTGATTGATAACACTTGCATCGCAATCGATTGGGGAAGCTCTTTTTTCACATGCTCAAGAAATTGCCTGGCATCTTCCGATTCAAGCGCTGCGGAGGTCTGCCAGGGTTGATGCATGGTCAGATAGGTTGGAGGCATGCTCAATGCGCGTATCAGCCATTCACGCTCACCGGGCGTGGCGTGATCCAGCGTGGTAATCACTGCGGCAATACGTTGCCCAGTGTAGGTGCCTCTTAGTCTGTCACCTAATCTGACACGATCCTCCAGCATGAGCCAGAAACCGACCGATTGCGCCACAATGAGTCCTACGATCACCGACAATAGGGTCTGTCCGAACAGCGTCTGTGGAAACAATCTCATGCGCGGCGCTCGACGCGGCTCACCAGCATATAACCTTCGCTGCGGATGGTTCTGATCAATGGCTGCTCTTCATCGTTACCGAGGCGGCGCCGCAGCCTGCTGATCATTACGTCGATAGTGCGGTCGAAAGGACCTGCCTCGCGGCTGGAAATAATATCCATCAGTTGGTCTCGCGTCAAAACACGGTTCGGGTTTTCTGTTAATGCCTTGAGCAGTTTGAATTCGCCGGATGAAAGCGGCACGACCACTTCATCAGCGTCTACCAAATGACGCGCATCGAGATCAAGTACCCATCCGGAAAAATACAATTTCTTGGCCTTTTTTTGTAACCTCGCATCACCCGCCTCGCCGGTACGGCGCAGTATATTTTTGACGCGAGCAAGAAGTTCACGCGGGTTAAATGGCTTGTTAATATAATCATCGGCGCCCATTTCCAAACCGATGATGCGGTTCATCTCATCGCCGTTGGCAGTCAACATCAAGACTGGAATATCGGAATCTGCACGTAGCGCACGGCACAACGCAAATCCGTCTTCGCCGGGTAGCATGAAATCCAGAACGACCAGATCAATTTGATTGTCTGCAAGCTGTTCACGCATCTGGTTTCCATCACACGCCAGCAGCACGTTATATCCCCAGTCGCAGAAGTAATCGTGCAGCAAATGGCCCAGTTCCGGATCATCATCAACCACCAATATCGTCTTTTCCATAAGACCTCTATTTTCACTATCGACAAGAATAGCGCTGCTACTTTGTTCAGAGTTGTTTAAGGGTCATTTATTACACATAGTTACATTTCATTTACAAATCTGGCATGGATCGCAATCATTTATTAACAAGAAAGCAGTGTAATGGCACTCATCCACTCACCACACAGTCTCCATAAAGGAATAGATGATGAAAGTTTTTTCTCTCAAACCGCGCCGGATCCTGACGGTCATTACTGTCAGCACAATACTGATGACAGGCTTTATGCTGTCAGCGCGAGCCGAGCAGCAGGATCACTCCCAACAGATACAACAGAATTGGGCGCAACATCGCCAGAATTGGATCAAAGCCAGGCTTGTCAAGATGGCCGAGCGATTGGAAATTAAATCTTCTCAACAAGGTGCGTGGCAAACATTTGCCAAAGCTGTGGAAGAACCGCTCAATGCACCGATGAAAAAACCGGATGCCAATAATGCCGATGCCGCGGAAATGGCTCGCCGGAATGCGGATTTTGCGACTGCTTACGCGAAAAAAATGGTGCAGATTGCCGATGCGACAGCGAAACTGCAGGAAGTGTTAACACCTGACCAACGCATCACACTCGACCAGATGGCACATGAGTTTCATCATCACAGACATCACGAGCATCACGAAGAACATGAAGATGGCGAACATCAACGGCACCATGACAATGACTGAGTTCGAGACATCAAACTGAATTCGGCTGCAACATACACATTGCCCTCCTTCTCATCCTTCTCCCTGGAAGAATGGGTTTGCCCTCAACTCTGAAGCATTGAGGGCTTTTTTATTTTGATGCATGGGAAATATCAAATGAAGTGCCATCAATTATTACTGACAATTACTGGAGCGACGATGCTAACGCTCCTTGCAAAACCATCCCATGCTGTACCGGCGATGGATATACGCGCTGAAGATTTGATACGTAAAGCGAACGAGATCAAGACATCGCTGAACATGACGCCCAATCAACTCATCCTGTGGCAGCAGGTGCAAACAAAGGTCAACAGGATTTTGCAATCGCGCATGTCAAGACGCGGACAATTGCAGGCAGATATCAAACTTGGACTGGGCAATTCAAAAGCCGAGTTGCGTGATCTGGCAAACAAACTCAACGCAGAAGAAGATTTATCCAATCAGGAGAACAAACAACTTCGTGAACTCTGGTTGGCCATGAACGATGCATTGGATGATAACCAGCAGCAGATCGTTCTCGATTTTTTGATTGATCAGCTGGAGCGCTCCCCCGCCGAAAAATCGGAATCCGCCCGAAAGCAAGGCAACGGACACGCGCGCGGCATGGAGAGACAGCGATCCGGCGGGATGAATGTAGGATTCCCGTAATCACAACTTCAAGCAGCGTCAATCAGAATTCATCGCTGGAACAATTCCTCATAAAACACTATTATTCCGGGAACGATAAATGATGACTGATTAGTATTGATGGACAAATCAGAAAACGCTCCTCTCACTTTGGCAGAGACCTTATTTTTCGAAGGCAACCGATGCATGGAAGCGAACAATGCCGAGGGTGCCGAAGAATGCTTTAGGCACGCCCTGTCGCTCGATCCGGATTTTGCCGAGGCAATGACAAACCTGGGTTTTCTGCGGGAACAAGCCGGTGCAGTGACGGATGCGGAGAATTACTATCGGCAAGCACTCGCCTTGCGTCCGGAAAACGTGCAGATCTACCTGAATCTGAGTGTGCTGCTGATGAATCGCAAGCGCTTTGACGAATCGGAAGCGGTCCTCAAACAAGCAATGGGACATGCGCCGAATTCGCCGGCTGTCTGGTCTCATCTGGGTGTGCTGCTGGCTTGCACGAAACGCGAAATGGAAGCCGAGCAGTGTTATCGCAAAGCCCTTGCACTGGACAACAATTATGCCAAGGCCCGTTACAATCTGAGCTATATCCTATTGCGGCAAGCACGTTTTGAAGAAGGCTGGCGCTGTCTGGAAGCGCGCGAGCATTACATCAATCTGGCAAGCTATTTCACCTGCCCGCGCTGGAGCGGCGAGTCCTTGATCGGCAAATCGATCCTGATCGGGATTGAAGCAGGACATGGCGACATGATCCAGTTTTGCCGCTATGCCCCAATGCTGAAGAGTATGGGCGCCGCGCAAATCACCGTGGTTTGCCAACCGGATTTGACGACGCTATTCACGACTTTGCCGGATGTGGACCAGGTGTTCAGCTGCACTGAAGATGTGCCACACTCGAGCTGGGATTTCTGGACACCGCCGATGAGTCTGCCTTATTACTGTCATACCGATCTCGACAACATTCCTGCAACCATTCCCTATCTGAGCGCCGATCCGGCAAAAATAATACAGTGGTCTTCCTTGTTGCCGGCATCAGGCTTGCGAGTCGGCCTGGCGTGGAAAGGCAATCCGCGTTTTGAAAACGATAGCGATCGTTCGCTGCCGTCTCTCAATTTACTTGCGCCACTAGGGACCGTGACCGGCATCCACTTCATCAGTTTGCAAAAGGGTGCGGGGCAGGAAGAAGCGCTCTGCCCGCCATCGGGATTATCGCTGCTGGACTTGGGAAGTGCCTTGCAGGATTTTTCCGATACTGCCGCAGTGATCGCCAGCCTGGATCTGGTCATCAGCGTCGATACTGCAGTCGCGCATCTTGCAGGCAGCCTGGGCAAGCCTTGCTGGGTTTTACTGCCGGATTACCGGACCGATTGGCGCTGGATGACTGCGCGCACTGATTCTCCTTGGTACCCTGGAAGCATGCGTCTTTTCCGCCAGCCTTCCAGAGGAAACTGGCAACCGGTCATTGCCGCCGTGGTAGAAGCGCTCAGCAACTGGAAAATGGAATGAGGTCGGGCCTGAGAAACCAGAAGGCATGCGAAGAAAATGAAATTCAATATGAAGAAATCAAAAACAAAACACCATGCTCATCAAGGCTTTATAGCAACGTTAAAAGTCATATCAAATCTGTAAATTGATTGTGTTTTTATGCAAGGCTCCATTTACAAACCCATTACAAAATTGCTGATAAATGCTCTTATTCTTTTGATGAAAACACCGTTACCGAAAATATAGTTACTAGGCATGGTTTGATTTTATTCAAAACCATAAAACTGCAACCTTATAAGGATAACGCTATGTCTATCTCATCTATCAGCGGCAACAACTCAGCAATTTACAGTACACAATTATCAGACCTGACATCTGTCAATTCCAACACTCAGGATTCCGATGGCGACAATGATGGAAACCGTATTTCCGGTGCTGTCGGCGGCGGAAAATTTGCATCTGCGATCAGTCAAGCGCTGACACAACTTGGCGTAACGCCGGCAACCGCGAGCAATAGTTCCGATGCATCCGGCACCTCGACTTCACAAGATCCTCAACAGGCATTAGCTTCCTTCATGCAAAGTCTGTTTGCAGCACTGCATGCACAATCCGGCACACAAGCTGCCACATCAAATAATTCTGCAGCCGACAACAGTTCAGCGGTAGGCTCTGTGACAAGTGCTACGACGACGACCAATAACAATGCTGTCGCCGGCACTGCGGGAGAAGGCCATCACCATCATCATGGCGGTGGCGGGATGGGTAAACTGGAAGGAGGTTTGCAAAACCTTATTCAACAATTGTCGTCGTCCGGACAGGATGCATCTGGCTCCAGTACCTCAAGCTCAAGTTCAAGCTCTACATTGGATGCATTGCAACAAAGCTTCAACAATTTACTTAGTGCTGATGGTGCGTCCGGCAGCAATGTGTCGCTCACCAGTTTCTTGCAGTCACTCTCGCAAGGCCTGGAGGGTGCGCCAGCTACCGGCAATGTTGTTACCACAAAAGTTTAAGCATTCGTAACGTCTTTATGGCAAAGAAAATGACTTGCGAGGCTTTTATAAAGTCAGCTGCCTAAAATGGGTGGAAATTATCCATTTAATTTCTATAATGAAAATAGAATGGTTGTTTCACGTTTTTGAAAATGGATATGCATGATGACAAGTGCAATTGACACCTTGGGCAGCGCTGCTTTGGGATATTCGCCTTCCGCGATTTCCAACAGCACGCCTATTGTCAAAACTGCCGATCCGGGATTGGTGCAAACTGCAGTCGAGCTTGCGGCCAACGCCAGCGCGATCGCGAGCTTGGGAAATTCCGGAACAGCTTTGCAAACGTATGACGCTGCCGGCCTGTTAAATTCGATTGCACAGGCCGGCAGTGCACCCTCCACCTCTATTCCGGTGCCCTCTTCCGGTACCGATACTCAAACTGAGGGACAGCAGCTGATTGATCAAAGCGTTGTCGGCACGTTGCCATCCGATCCAGGCACTTCCGGGATTTACAGCAGTGCGGGTACAGTGCAAAACTTTTCCGGAGTGAATAATTCCACCGATTGGGCAACCGTACTAAAATCAAACCCCAATCTCGCCGGCACCGTTATTGCCGACTCTTATCAACAAGGAATCGTCGGCTTATTAGCGATTGCATGAAATAGAATTTCTCTTACTTCTTACTCTAATTTTATCGTCCCTATCAATGCAATCAAAACATAGCACTTCAAGGATACAGTTCAGTAAATTATGGGTTGTGTTTTTTCTTGCGTGCATTGTGCTCGCATCCTGCGCCAACCTAATCGGCCCGCATGAAGTTGATTTGCCGCTGACCCGGTTACAGCAAAATCTGGATCGGCACTTCCCGATCAATCACCGTGTACTGGAAGTGTTTGATATTCAGTTGAGTCAACCGCAGCTGACAATCCTGCCTGATAGTGGCAGGGTATCCTTGACGATGGCGACGGCTCTGTCTTCGCCATTGCTACGGCAATCGCGAAGCGGCAGCCTGGCGTTTTCCGGGAATCTGTTTTTAGACACCGTACGCAATGCCGTATTCATACGCGATGCGCGAGTCGATCGGTTTGTCATCGATGGCATCGATGAAGCACGTCAACGTCAATTAGCGGTAGCAGCCAGCATCGTGACTGACCAAATAATGAACAGCATGCCGCTATACAGTTTTCATCCGGAAGAGTTGCACTACGCCGGTGTGCAATTCATGCCAACCAAAATCACAACGATGCCGAACGCACTTGCAGTGACGATTGAGCCGGTAAAATAGCAGACACGGAAACTGCAACGCATCTTCGCGATCAAATCGGTTTGACAAACAGACCGATCGTCAATCCAACGCCGATGCAAACAACGGCGATACGCAGAATTTTTTCATTAACCCAATGCAGCGCCCACGAGCCCAATAAGCCGCCGACGATGGCGCCGCCCCCCAATATAATGGCTTCACGCCAATGCAGCTGCGGCGACGTCACGAACAGCAGCACGGCTGATGCATTCATCACACCCGCCAGCACGTTTTTCGTTGCACCTGCGTTACGCGTCGGCATGCCGGCCATCGTCAGTGCAGCAATCATCAGAATCCCTATGCCGCCACCAAAATAGCCACCGTAGATTGCGATCAAGAATTGAGCAATTCCCGTGACAAACGGGCTTTGCAATCGCTCGCTCATGTTTTGCCTGCGGAAGAAACTGCCCCAGGCAAATAAGGTGGTAGCGAATAACACGAGCCAGGGCACGAGGCGAGCAAACACCGATGATGGCGTATTCAGCAACAGCAATCCACCCAGCGCTCCGCCAACGATACTGACAATAAACAGTGAGCGAAACGATAGTTGGCCGGCACCGGTCACCAGCTTGCGTCCTGCCAAGCCGGACGTCACCTGTCCCGGAAACAATGCCACAGTAGACGTGATGTTGGCTGCCAATGGCGACATGCCCGCCAGGATGAGCGCCGGCAAGGTCACGAAGGAACCGCCACCAGCAAGAGAATTTTGCAAGCCAGCCCAGAGGCCTGCAATCAGAATAAGAAAAAACAGCATGGTGCGTCCTGTAAATGATGTTGGGCGATTACATCATAACGAAATTCTTTCTAGCCTGGGCAGACGCAATTTACAACATTAAGAGCGTCTAGCAAAATAGGTCTGGCAAGGCGCGACGCCAATCGCATTTGGTCAGTGGCTCTAAAAAAGAAAATCACCGCAAAGTGTCAGGAATCGGAAAGTCGTTCGACTGATAGTGGCGCAAGAGAAAATGCATGACTTTCAACGAATGGTTTTTAAGATCATACTTCCTCTTGTTGCAGCAATTTTTATCGTTTTAAGTTCAGTTGACTGGATAAACATCATGTTTACGAAACAAAAGAAAATTGATTTTTCTATATCCTTATCTCGATCCGCACCTCAGCTCATTTCGCGCCGGACATTTCTGATGGCAACGGGCGCAACCGCCTTGGGCCTTGCAGCAACCGGCCGTCATGCATTTGCAGCAGAACCGGCCGCAGCCACCGTAACGATCGTGCCTTTTTCTGATGCCGGGCAACGCCAGCCTGCAGTGCGGGTACCAAAGGTCGTCAAGACAAAAGCGGAATGGCGCAAGCAATTATCGGCAGAGTCGTTTGAAGTCACCCGGGAAGAAGGCACCGAGCGCCCATTCACCGGCAAATACTGGAATCTGCATAGTAAAGGTATGTATCGCTGCATCTGTTGCGACACGCCATTATTCAATTCGGAAACAAAGTTTGAATCAGGCACCGGCTGGCCCAGTTTTTGGGAACCGATAGCCAAAGAAAACGTGACGTCAACAACCGACCGGTCGTTTGGCATGTCCCGCACAGCGATATCGTGCACGCGTTGCGATGCGCATCTCGGTCATGTGTTTGATGACGGACCCAAGCCAACCGGCCTGCGCTATTGCATGAACTCGGCATCACTGCGTTTTGTGAATATTGGATAAAAGGAGAACCACCATGTTGCGTCCCAACCTGAAACGCTTTACTGCGCTGACCGTGCTGCTGAGCGGTGTCGCGCTGAATCTGTCCTTGGCCTTTTCTGCCCACGCAGTCACCCTGCCGGACGCTGTGATCGACACGCCGCTTGCCGCCGGCAGCACACCGCAAACTGCCGTCTTCGCAGGCGGATGTTTCTGGGGTATCCAGGCAGTGTTTCAGCACGTCAAAGGCGTGAAGACAGCCACGTCCGGTTATGCAGGCGGCGCAGCCAATACTGCGCATTATGAAATGGTCAGCACCGGCACCACCGGCCATGCCGAGTCGGTGCAAGTCATCTACGACCCATCGCAAATCAGCTATGGAAAATTGCTCAAGATATTTTTTTCGGTAGCGCACAATCCGACCGAACTGAATTACCAAGGGCCGGATCACGGCACACAATATCGGTCGGCCATTTTCACCACCAACGATGAGCAAAAACGGGTCGCGCAATCGTATATCGATCAACTGCAAAAGGTAAAAGTATTCGGTGCGCCGATCGTGACGCAAGTCACGCCGCTCAAAGCGTTTTATGCAGCGGAGGATTATCATCAGAACTACGCGACCAATCATCCGAATCAGCCGTATATCTTCATCAATGATTTGCCTAAGGTCGCCAATTTGCAAAAGCAGTTTCCGGATTTGTATTTGCGGTGATTGCTTCTCGCGTCTAAAGATTGTTATTGGAACGTGCTGACATAAAAACCCGCATTCTCATCAATGAGCGATGCGGGTTTGAGAATTTATTGGCACTGCTTGAAACCAATGATTGGTAGCTGCTAAAAATGTGCGCTGTCTATTTCTCGGTCAACCGCCACACGCCATCCCATTGTTCCGTCAGATCTTTTCCTTTCAGCACCGCAATCCGTTCAATGAATAATAAGGATGGTCCGTCATCCGGCTTGACCTTCAAGCATTCTTCAAACGCAGCACGTGCTTCTTCCCATTTGCGCGCACGATACAGGCCAAGCCCGCGCTCGTAGTGGCTGCGCAATTGCGCGCCGGCGGCGGAAATATCGCCCTTCATTCCAAGCAGTTCATACACCCGCACCGGATCGGCCTTGCCGACTACACGAATCGCATCGACCTCGCGTGCTTCGATTCCATCGCCGGCCAGCTTGCAGGTATCTTCGCTGATCAGGATCTGCGTATGGTAGTACTTGTTGGCGCCCTCCAGCCGTGATGCCAGATTCACCGTGTCGCCGATGACCGTATAGCTGCGCGCGTCCTCCGACCCGATACTGCCGACGGTCACGTCGCCGGTCGCGATGCCCATGCGGACGCGGATCGTCGGCACATTCTTGCGTATACCCAGCACTTCTGGAAGCAATGCCTGAAACTTGGGCACCAGCGCTTGCTGTTCAAGCGCGGCATGGCAAGCTTCCAATGCGTGTTCAGCCGCGACAGTAAACGGAGGCCCCCAGTACGCCATGATCGAATCGCCGATAAACTTGTCGATGATCCCTTTGCGATTGCGAACAGGCTCGGACATCAATGCAAAATATTGGTTAATCAACCTAACCGCACCGGTCGGGGTCAACCCTTCACAGATCGGTGTGAAGCCCTCGATGTCGGAGAAAAATACCGACATCAACTGGCGTTCGCCGCCATGCTTGAATTGCTGCTGATCGAGCAACAGGCTCTGCACAATCCTTGGGTCGACGTACTTGCCGAACATATTCTTTATTTGTTCTTTTTGTTTGATCTCGCCAACCATGTGCTTGAATGAATCGGCCAGCAATCCGATCTCGTCGCTGGTCTTGATCTGGATCTGGATATCGAGGTTGCCGGTACGGATGGCATGGGTAAGCGCCAACAATTCGCGCACCGGGCGCACCAGATTGCGCGTGATGAGTGCCGCCACACCCAGGCCAAAAATACAAGCCGCCAGCGTGACCGACCAGCTGAGCCAGAGCGCGTCATGTTCCATTGCTTCGGTGCGGTCTGCAGAATCGTTGGTGCCGGTATGGATCAAGCCGGTAACGGCATTGATGCGCCGTGCGACATCGGCACGATGTTCGTCGATTTGATCGTGTATGGCGGCCAGCTCCTTGTCGTCCCTGGACTGGGCTCGCTCCAGATATTTTTCAAAGCTGACGTAGAGCTTGAGGCGTTCTGCCGGAAGATCGGCCAGTTCTGTCTTGAGCTTGGTAAAGCGCGCAACCTGCTCGACATCATCGCGAACACGATGCGTGGCAAGCGCCCGGTCGATCAACGCATCGGCACGCGTCAGCTGGTTATCAGTACACAAGCGCGTCACACGGTATGCCATCAAATTGCGTTCACCGAAATCCGAGTATGCATCTTTAATCTTGCGGCGCACCGCACGCAAGGATTCATCGCTGCAGTCCCCCGCTTGTTTATACAGGCCGGCTACCTCGTCGTCGCGCCCCGTCACTTGCCTGGGCTTGGCGTGCAATACTCTTTCGATCTGAATGATCTCGCGCAAAGTCTGGGCGCGTATATCGCTCATTTGCTGATCAAGTTCGATGTAGTAGTCCGACAGCAAGGTCAGTTGCTGACCCACGCGGTGCAGGTAGATTGAAGATGACAGCGTGACGATAACCATCAGCGTTAATAACCCGACAGCAATTCCAAAGATCTTGAAGCTGATCGGCCGCTGCGCAATTTCCACGTAAGATTGTGACGACATCTGGCTGGCCTCCCCTATGCGTAGCCTTAGATAGTTTTTTGTGCGGTTATTCTACCTGTTGCAGGCAGAATATTAAAAAAATTGAGTTCGCGTTATGTTTCGTACGCAAAGCTGCTTCCCCAAATCATCTGCATTACCTCCTTAGCGGGCCGTTACGCACCCCGAACTGATTGCAAAAAGTTACACCAAAACAATCCAATCCCTTACCGAACTTCTTAAACAGGAGATACCACAACCAATACGCCATAAATATGGCATATCAAATAGCTAGCCAAAGGGATAAGCTACCTGTTGATTTCTCCATAAGGCACATTTGCATCATGGGAAGCAACTCAGATTTAGATATCGCATGCCTTGTACATCAGACTAACGCTGCGAAAAGCGTCAAGGCAATCACTGAAGCACTGTTTCAAGGTTCCGACCTGAAATTGATCAGGCACGCCATTGCTGCCCTCATGGCACAACAACTGGAACGCGGCAAAGCCGCCAGCAACGAAGCGGCTCGACCTTATTTTGTCATTGCTCTTGGCTCCCTGACGTTGAACGTCACGGCAAAAGACCAATCCTCTTCGACGGGACTGTACCCATGTCTGATCGATTTGGAAAATGCAATCGACGTGCTGGACGGTAAAGAATCAAAGCACGCTCGTATATTGGCGCGTAGCGGAGGACAACTCAGTTATCAATTCTTGATTGAATCATTGGAGATAATACGTCAAAGCCCGTCGTTTTAAATTAGACTCATTTCATATTCTTACGTGACCTGTGATGTTGAGCGGCGCGTCCAGTTGACCCATATCGCGCGCAGTATTGCGCGCGGCGAAATAAATTGCATCGGACTCATCAATCGCGCACCAAAGGTATGCAGATGCCGCGCACATCTTATGTCCTTTACCGCGGACGAGAACATCAAGCGTTCAATCCAATTCATGTCATGCCGCTTTGAAAAATCCTGGATCAAAGCGCGATGCATTCCATGATTTTTCTCTATCAGTTTTGCATAACGAAGGCGCGCCGCATCAAGATCAACGCCAGTTTTCAGCGAAACGATGGTTGCGTCCACAAGCCATTCCGCTTGTTGGAGTGCGAAGCCGCAACCTGTGCCCCACAAGTAGTCAAGACTCATCAGCGCGTCCCCGACAAAACAGACGCCTTGCGTAACCGGCATCCGCCACAGGTTGGTAAACTTCTTGACCACCAAGGGCTTGCCCAAACATTCTGCTGCACGCAAATCCGGCCCCTCCGGCAGTTGCTGCATCCTATGTTCGAGCGCCGCAACGGGATCTCGATGAAATTCTTCCCATTGGTCGAGTGCATTCAGATAGGCGACCACGGTCACGCCGTCGTCGTTAGGAAACACATAGGCTACCTCGGCCCCGTTGAGCCACATTTGTGAACAAGTGCCGCGTTTCAGGGCCACGCCACGATAAGCACACAGCGCGCCAAAGCGTATGTTCGTCGATTCTTTTGGTTCCACTCCCAAGCGCTGAGCGATGCCGGAACTGCGTCCATCGGCTGCTACCACGAGGCGTGCATGAATGGCGCCCTGATGCGTTCCATCGACCATGAGTCCTTTCACTACGCCCTCTTCGATGATCAGGTCGCGTACGCTGCAACTCAGAAACGACGTCACACCGGGCGTCTCGCATGTCATCTGCCGCAGCAAAGGATCCAGGGTCTTGCGCTGGACGTTGTAGCCATACAGCGGCTTGCCATGTTCATCGACCGGCGGATGATGTCCGATCCAGCCAAAATGCGTCCAGATTTCGCTGCCGTTGCGGATTCCGCCCGCCTGTTCAATCAGTGTATCCAATCCGAGACGGCGCAGCGTTGGAGTAGCAGAAGCTTGAATGTAATGCGTGCATAGCTGCTTGTAGGCAGATGCATCGCGGTGATGATCGATCAGCGCAACGCGCATGCCTTCCTGAGCATAGAGGCGAGCCGCCGTACAACCGGCGATACTCGCGCCCACCACGATGACATCGAATGACGCATCGATGGGAATGGGTGAAGCACTTGCCTTGTCTATCTCCATGTCTCGTTGCCCCTGTTTATCGTCAATGACAGAATAGAATATCTCATCTTGCCAAGCGTAGGAACATACGGCAAAAGTACAACAGCGTTAAAGTGATCTGCTTCACTTTATTATTTCTTATTGGCAAAGAAAAATCGAATGCGAGGCTGAGATAATCCGTTTAATACTTTAGCTCTGATCAGCGCAGGCCAAATTTATTTAACGTCCGGTGCTACATCTTTTCTCTGAGGCGGAAATACGCGATCCAAAATCGATTCATATGGGAACGCATCACTAGGATCCACCTTGCGCCGCTGCGTTCGATCACATGGCAGCCACGCATGATCAAGATCCGAGTGGCGTTTTACACCTTCACGTGTGATGCCACGTCGCTGCTTGATGTCGATCAGCAGTTTAACCAATGACGCCAATTGCTCTTGGGGAAACGGGTCAATGCCGTTCCCATCGTTAATCAACTCGATGGCGATGGATCGTCCGCTGAAGTGATAAACGTGATGTGCCACCTGGCCTTCCGGCACGCTGGCGCGCACCGTTCCGTCGCGGTCTATCATGTAATGGATGCCGATGACCGGATGCGTTTCGATCAGGCGCATGTTTTCTTCGAGTGTCCCTGCACCGACCCAAATCGGCTTGCCTGTGCCGGCATCGCAGGTGGGGCCGCCGGTAGAATGGATGACGACCATATCGATGGCCTGCGTTCGAGCGGCTCCGGTGCGACGGGCAACTGCATCGCCCGCTGTGATGATGAATGCAATCATAACCAAACCGAGTGCGGCCAATTTTCTGGCTCTTCTCGTGACCAAGGCAGCGCACCTTTTTTTCTTAGGCATAGTAAAAATAGGGGGGAAGAAAACAAAACTCGGACGTATCAGTCGATAAGATACAATTCTGAAAAACTCATACTTCACTATCCTATCAGATGAACAGTTAAACGCCATGAACGACACCACACAACTCCCGCCACTCCCCGATCGTCTCTCCGTTAATCCGCGCAGCCCGCACTACAACGCCGAAGTGTTGCAACATCAGGTCGGCATCAAGCTCAACGACAAGGAACATATGAACGTTGAAGAGTATTGCATCAGCGAAGGATGGATTGCCATGGCATCCGACAAAGCGCTGGATCGCAAGGGGAATCCTTTGTTGATCAAGTTGAAAGGAAAGGTTGAGGCGTTTTATCGGTGAGTGGTTTGATCAATGCTGGATGTTAGACCTGCCCCTGCCAAACCAGAACCGGAAGGAACTCCAGAAAAAACGAGCTCTCATTTTTGTCCAAAATTTCCAATTGGGCGACATCAACCCATTAAATAGAACTCAGGAATTTCAATTAACTCCATCGACGATGTAAAACGCAGTTGAGTCACCATGATTCTGAAGTGCCCATCAATCATTGTTCAAACTTGCAGCGCAATAGACATCCGCACAAAATGTGAATTCCATATTACTGCGCTTTTAACCTTCCCCCTTCCCATAAATATGGGATGTTCAATCTGACAATTTTGCGGTTTAATACCGTGCCTTTTTGTCACCGCCACAGCGAATTTGTTTTTTTGGCTTCTTAGGAATTAACCGACGCTATCTGCTCACCTAGCAGATCAGCTAGGCATCAGCATAAAAATATTACGAAAGCAGATATGAAATTATTGCAGAAAATTGCCGCATTACTTATTTTGTCGAGCCTGATCTCCTGTGGAGGAGGTGGCGGTGGTAGTGATGGTGGCGGACAATCTACAGCACTTTCATTCAACCCCAATCCCTTGAACGCCAACGTGACGGTGGGCACGTCGGGCACAGTTGTAGTGCAAGCGACGCTACTCAATCCAAGCCAGGTCACGGGCTCAGTCTATGTCTATATTGAGGATAGCCATAGCGTCCTGACTTCAGTGGACCTGTCCAGTATCAGCTCAACTGTCTTTGCCGCTACGCTTCATACCTCAGGCACTTTACCTTTGGGTCATCAGACAGGCAACTTCAGAGTGCACCTATGCAAAGACGGTTTTTGTGCAGCTGAATATCCTGGCTCGCCGAGCATTTTGCCTTACGATCTGAACATCACACCTCTCCCATTGAGCGGCACGCCAAACATTTCCACCGCAGCCACCATCGGTCAAGGAGGCCAATATACCGGAACAGTTACTGTTGCAGTCAGCGGACCTTCGGTAGCCTGGACAGCCTCGACCACTGCGCCTTGGTTATCGATTACCGGAGCTTCTGGGACTGGTGCCGGACAATTCACGGTCGGTTACATCACCCAAAACCTGGCAGTCGGTACTTACACGGCAAACGTCACGGTGCATTCGGCGGATAATCAACAAGTCGACATACCATTTTCGGTTCAGGTGATCCCCGTACAGTTTGTAATGACGTCGGGCATCCCCAGCTTTGCAGCAATCAACGGTGCACCAATTGCATCGCAATCTGTTTCGTTCGACCTGAACAATAACGTTGCAACACCATGGACTGCAAATTCATTGGCTGCGTGGCTGATCGCTTCACCACTCAGCGGAACAACGCCGGCATCGATCACACTTCAACCGAACCCAAGCATCGGAAGTCTTGCAAGTGGCAGTTATAGTGGCGATCTCGTATTGTCCTCCACCGGAGTTCCGAATAAGACGGTGACCACCAGTCTTGCACTGACCAAGGCAGCACTGTCAGCCCCAAGCTCGTCAGTAACGATTGGCGGCAATTACGGACGTGACCTGTCAGCTCAATCATTGAACGTCAGTTTAAATACTGGTACCGCCCAATGGCCATTTACTTTAACCGGCTTACCCAATTGGTTGACCAGCACAACTCTTACCGGTCAAGTCAATGCCAGCGGTACATCGGTGAATTTCACACCTAATCTGGCCAATGTCACTGCGGGATCACAATCGGCAGTTGTCAATGTTGTTGCCACCGTTAATGGCGACACCGTAACGTTGCCAATCACGGTCAATATAAACGCAGACCAGAGGCGACTGCTGCCAAGCAAATGGGGCGTGGGCTTTGCCAATACGACCGGCGGCAGTTTATTGACCAAGACTCTGGCAATTACCGATAACTTTGGAGGCTCCTTGAATTGGAGCGCCACGTCTGATGCAGCCTGGTTGACTGTGACAACAAGCGGCAACACCACGTCCAGCCAGAATCTGATCTTGACGGCCAATCCAGCGTCATTGACAGATAATGCCGTGAGCTATGCAAACGTCACCGTATCGACCAGCACCACCGGCGTTCAATCAGCGGTGATTCGCGTGGCACTATGGAAAAATGCAATCGGCACCGAATCGCAAACTACCTTACCAATGACTTTCGCAAGAGTGGTCGCAGACAAAATCAGGCCTTATGTGTATGCACATAATGCCGGCACCTCTATCTCTGTTTATAACGCACATACTGCGCAACTCGTCACCACAATCAGTGGAGTCGGAGCAGCACTTGGCAATATGACTGTCTCACCTGATGGGTCCAAACTGTATGTACTGGATACACCCAATAAAACCATGCCTGTCATTGATCTAACCACACTTACCAAGGTCGCAACATGGACATTGGTCAACGCAGTAGACCAGAGCACTGACTTGATCGCAGTTCGCCCCAATGGAACGGAGATAGTTTTATTGAGTGATCGAACCGGATATAACCAAGGTAACAGTTTGGGTGCAACCGGTGTTTGGGCCGATTCATTTTCAGCCACTTCGAATGGACAGCAAATATACAATCAAGGCACTGCCTGGAATATTGACTATTCTGCCATGTCGGGTGGTGTTCTCTTGGCCACCATGCGCGGCTCATTGCAGGGAGGAGCATACCCTTCAGATGTCGCCGTCAGTGAAGATGGGACAGGATTGTATACTTCCGCCATCGGCTTAGGAGGCGGCTACAGATGCTACTCAATCGATCCTGTCAATCTGTCACTCATCGGAACATTACCCGGTGGAGATGCCTATCCCAACAACATGGAAGTGACAAGCGATGGACGTCCAATCTGCGGCATATCAGGCTTGTATTCCACTTATGATTTCTGGGTCCACTCAAAAGCTGGCGCAATACTCAACGGCTATAAAGTAGCGGGATATGCGAAATCAATGTTGACACGCCAGATGGTCGTGACGCCGGACGGCATGATCGTAGTGGCACTCACTGACGACCCACTCATTGCATTTGTTCCTATCGGGCTGTAATGCATGAAACGGATTAAGTAGGTCTGCTGCACGGAATAAATACGAAAGGATCCGGTCACGTTCCGCGCCCCCTGTACGGCTTGCAAGCCGTCGCCTTTCGAATCCTCCGCGCACGCTATGCGTGCTTCTCGCCGACAAAAACAAATGCCCGCACAAGCGGGCATTTGTTTTTTGGCGCGATTAAAAGTGCCTGCTTCGCATTAAATTTTTCGTAAATTAAAATGAAAAATAAAGCGAAGCTGCTCTCTTTAGTTTTGCAGCGAGTTTTCCAGGAAGTTTAATTTCATCAAGCCCGCGACTTCCTGTCGAGCTCACGTCGGGCCGGCAACAGGGATCGCATGCGCTGTAAATTTCCGATAGCTTGCCCAGCCAACATCCTGGTGTTGGTGTCTGGAGACTGAGCGATTTGATTGATGGTTCGAATTGCAGAGTCGAGCAATCCGGAAAGTGAAGCCCGGCGGCGTTCTTCAATCGGCTTATTCATGTTGTTCTCCCCCTTTAGCAACTTGATTTGTATGAAGAGGGATGGTGAATCGCCGTACTGCACTAATCTCGGACGAATCAAGACGCCTCGCCTTAACAAAATCCGCTTGGCATTGGTTTTAGATTTTGCTCAAGAAAGAAGTGCCATGCGAGGTTAAATCCATCGGTTCTCACACCCACTCCTGCGGATCGATACAATCATACGCCCTAAACACGACAAACAGTAAAAGATGCCATTCCATCAAGGTTATCGATTTTTCGAAAAATGCTTCCAGTTAAAGAGGTTTGACTGTCCCCTGTAGTCATGCTTCACGTTATTTAAAAAAAGCCGCCTCGTGAAAGGCGGCCTAAATCCATGTCAGATGGAGGAAAGACAGGGATAGAAAAAAGCATTTCAATTTTCTTCGATATAAAATTCATCTTGAGAAAATCGAGGGAGTGCGATGCAAATAATGAAGCCGATTCATGCGTCAAATAAATCACAATATGATGATAAGAAAAAAACCCGCCAAGAATCGGCGGGTTATGACACACATCACGACTCAAAAAATGGAGACAGATAAAATTAAAACGTTCCTGTGCAGTGCGCTCATTAAATCGCGCTGCAATTAGAATGATCAGTCCAACCATTCAGCGATGGGCAGTGATACAAGGTGATGACCGTGTTGTATCCATATCTCGCGCCAAGTGTGTTGTATTGTGTCGCATTGATGCGTCCTGCAACGTAATGATTAGTGACCGTATCGGTCGCAGTCTGATCATATGCATGTGCCTGGGTAGTGGTCGTAGTCGTGGTGGTCGTGGTGCCACCTGCTGCTGTTGTGGTGGTTGTGCTGCCTGTATACCCACTCGTGATTTTATCAACCATCGCTTTGATCGCGGACATTTGCGGACCGGCTTTCTGGCCGAAATTGCTGCCGTACCAGCCGATCCAGTCCCAGCATGCATTCGGATTGGAGAGTGATCCACTGTTGGTGCTATGGCTGGTGTTATCGACCTTGGTTTGCGGGAACAATACGATGATGCTGTTGGTATCGGCCCAGCGTGTGTAACCGGTATTCTTCAGGAATTTATCGCTGATCTGGCTATAGCTTTGCAAGCATCCGTGCAGTGCTACGTGCACTTTGCAAGCCGCGCCACTTTGGCAATTGGACGGGACATAAACATAACCGGTCGTATCCATGCCTGCATTGCTGGTGAACGCGCTTTGATCGAATGCAATCAGATTATTGGTGTAGTCGGGCGAATTGTTCCGAGCATTCAACGTACCATAAAACTGCGACAGGGCAGCCTTTGCGCCATCAAATGAACAGTTGCTGATATAAGGCGATGCGGCGCTGCTGCAGGAGTTATTACCGGTGCTGTCGAAATCGGTTGGGAACGTGTGGGCGGTCGATGGACTGGATTGGTTGACGTATCTGAGATTGCTCGAGGTCGCACCATTGTTCGTGTATTGCGTCTGCATGGCATTCATCGGATTGGGACCGACGGTGGTGTCGCTGCTGCCGACAAACATGAAGATTTTCTGGTTGGCGACATTCGACTTGTTATCGATTTGATTGCCGCTCCAATTATTGATATCGGTTTGCATGGTGCTCAATTGGCTGCTGCTGATGCTGGCGTTATACATGCAAGCAGTGTAGTTGTTGTGCGCTGCGCATTGATACGGACCGCCTGCAAATACGCCGACACCCTTGAAAGTTGCTGAATAAGCGTAACCTAATTGGTTAGCCATAAAGCCGCCAGCAGATAGTCCTGACACCGTTGATTTACTCGGATCGGCGTTATATGCCTTTAGAGCGGCAGCTGCATGTGCCACGGAACCAAACGTTATCGTCGA
Source organism: Burkholderiaceae bacterium (assembly GCA_036560485.1). GTDB lineage: Bacteria > Pseudomonadota > Gammaproteobacteria > Burkholderiales > Burkholderiaceae_D > DATBRC01. The sequence continues at coordinate 18,321 of DATBRC010000006.1, read as the reverse complement.
AAGAATGACTATCGCAAGCGAAATCCTGTTTGCTTTACATGCTCTACTATCCTTAAACATTTTATTTATCTCCATACTATAGTTTTAAAATAAATATCGCGTCGAAGCTGATTCGTATTCCGGCTGCCAAGACGCAAAGCGTCCCCAGATAATTGAAAAGAATTCAAATTGCCATTTTGATTATCCGGGTCAGCGCAAACATTAAAGTTTTCGCTATCAGACATGCAAGCAATTAGGATGGTTGGAGCGTGTGGTGCCTCATTTTGTGACGTGTCGTGCAAACCTTGAGATCAATTTATTTCTTATCCGACAGCGCAGAGAAAAATAGCCATCAAATTTATATGCGAATGCATCGATAACCAAAATCATCACCATTTGATGCTGCATTGCAATTAGCATATCCTTGCGAAAATTGATATCCTGCCAAAACAAAAATGATGTGCATGAAACACATGGCATTGTGTATTTCATGTGTGGGAGACGACACATGTCCAGCTTCATATTTTCAACATCGACTATCAAAAATTCGCCAAAAATAGTGGATGCGTGGCGCGACATGCTATCTCAATCTTTTGGCCCTCTCGAAGTCAGCAGAAATTCTGCCGAAAATTTTTCAGGTTCTTTCCAGACGTACAAGCGTGTGCAATTACAGTTTAACGACCTCCGCTATTCCGGACAAAAGCTGGAACGTACTCGTGGCAACATCGCGCACTTTGATCAGGAATACTTCTCCTTGGGCACTCCTGTCGCGGGTTCAATTTTTGTCACTCAAGCGAACAGAGAATTCACGATCAAACCGGGCTCACTATTTTTATTGAATCAGTCTTTGCCTTATACGGCTGAAGCACCGGAAAACGAATTCCATGTCGTCAATGTTTCAATACCCCATTCATTGCTCTCGCAAAGAGTGCCGAATCTCGAACCTCTTTACGAACTACCGATCAACGATGGTTCGCCGCGTGGCCAATTACTTTCAACGTTCAAGAAGTATTTTGAAAATGGCATGACACAGTGGTCTGAGTCTGAAGCCATGTTTTTACGAGAACAACTTGTGGATTTGATCGTCATGTTAATGGTCAATGACAACAACAGCCATACTTCTTCGCTTGAAACAAGTGTGAAAATAGCCCACCGCGAACGTGTCAATGCATATATCAAGCACCATCATGCCGATCCCCATCTGAACCCCAAGACTATCGCCATTGCATGCGGTATCTCAGTGAGCTATCTGCATAAACTTTTCCATAGTTTTGATTTACAGATTGAAGATTGTATTTACACTCAAAGACTGGAGACATGTAAAAATCTTTTATTGGATCCTGTTCATGAGAGTAAAACCATGCAACAGATTGCGTACCTATCAGGCTTTAATCATTCATCGCACTTCAGTCGTTTATTCAAAAGAAAATTTGGCATGTCACCTTCGGATTACAAGAATGCTTATTTCGCTTTCGGGAAGTTCAAACTCAAGCCGTTCAAAAAATAGAATCAAAAGAACCCTGTTCGATTTTGTTTTTAAACATTCCAACTCAAACCGATGCTGCCCCCTCTGTAGAAGAAGACGAGGAATTGCAGAAAATTGAAACCGACAGTTTGGCTTTCATCACAAGCCTCGTCGATACGGCGATTAAAGGTATCAGCTTTGCATTACATTTTTCGTAAATTAAAAATGAAAAATAAAACGAAGCTAATCTCCTTTAGTTCTTGTGCTCGCGGTCAGTGTGCTTGGGCACGACCATCTCGCCGAACAGTTCATGGACAGAACACTTCAACACTTTTAACAGCCCATTGATGACCGTGAGGTTGAGCAAGGTCGCACGATTGTCGACGATTCGGTTTAATTGTTGATTGGAGATGTCGACGCCCGCCGCAATCAGCAAGCGTTGCAACGCGGCGACCGAGCGGATGTTACGATCGGCCATCAGCGTGCGGATGTTCAGCACCACATAACGGTCGGATTCGGGAATGGAGTTGTCTGGTTGTGTATTCATAAGTCGTACCTCACTACGACAGGCAGCATGGTACTGATTTTTCTCATGAGACGCAAAAAAACATCGTCAAACGATAAAAATATCCATCAGATGGTTGATTTTAATTTTTAGTTATGTGAAAATCATTTCATCAGTTTTTAAAAACACCGCTTTATAAGTACGAACCAGCACTAACTACAAGCACCAACTTAACGACGGAGTAATTGTGAAAACAATCGCGCAACAATCAATGGCACAGACTGAACGCAACGCGTTCGCTCTGGCGTTGCGCGCCGCCGCCGTGTCCTCCGTGGTCACCGACATGTGCGTCGTCACCGTCAATATCATTAAGCGCCGCGTAACCAAACTATCCAAACGCCTGTCCCATTTTATTGGATTCAATTGGAAACGCAGCATCAGCATCCGAGGAGCAAGTCTCCTAGTCGCAAATGGATAGAACCTAGCGACAGACCGAAAGGTCAAGGCCACAAGCCCGGATGCTCCGAATAGGACTCCGGGTTTTTTGTTTTATATGCGTCAAATGCAAGATCAGATGAAATTGGCAGTACAGAAAATTCTTGAAGTCACACGCAACGCGTGGAATGTTAAGACAGCAGCGAAGTCCTCTCGGTTTTGAGGCCGTCCCCCAGACAACCTGGGGCCAGACGATTGTTCTTTGAAGTAAATGGAAATGGCTTTGACCACACTGACCGGCACCCCTCACACAGCCGGTCGGTGTGGATCAAGTCTCTTCATCCATCGAGCCAAGCATGCTTTTGGTCTGATTCCGCAGCATCGGACAAAAACGCGCTCAGGATTTTGCGGATCAACAGCGTTGCGGCTGCCGTGAGATCAAACCGTACTGCAAGGACCCTTTGAGCGGGACGCCTTGCCTTAAGGATGCTTGGCTGGATGGATATCGTCCAACGTTTCAACGCTGGCGCAATGCACGGTTGTGATTGCGCCAGATACAAGACACAGCACGGAATCCCGTTTGCGAGCACCTCACAGCGTCGCGAATGACATCGGTAGACCGGTGTGTGCTGTTACCGATTTCGTTTTCAACATGCGTCACACTCTCGTACTTTCGAACGCAGTTCCCAGATAGGGTTCGCGCAACAAAGGCGAGATTGTCACCGGGAGGATTCCGGCGCATGGAAGCCGTCATGCAGCACCGAAAGTTTGTGTTCCATGTCCCCGGAAGGCAACCGGGAATTTTCATCATTTCAATAAGGGAAAAGCATGAGCGCATCGACGGCACCAAGATCACCGGCAGCAGAATTGCATCGGCTCCGTCTTCTGGAAGGTCCGATCCTGTCCACGCTGATCACGATGGCGTGGCCGACTTTTGTGCAGATGATCATGTTCTCTTTTGTCGTGTTATTGGAGGTCTGGTTTATCGGCAAACTGGGCGTCGTTTCCCTGGCTGGTGCGTCATTGGTTTCACCTGCCGTCTTTCTGATGCAGGCGATGGCAGGCGGCGGCATGGGCGGCGCCGTGACGGCGACGATCGCCAAGGCAGCCGGCGGCGGCAATAAAGAGAAAGTCCAGTCATTGGCATGGCATGCGATTCTGGTCAGCCTTGCTTGTGGCTTGATGTTTTCGGTTGTGATGGTTGCATGTGGTCCGTGGTTTTATCATTTGCTGGGCGGATCAGGCGATGTGCTGAACGCCGCGCTGCAATACTCAGACGTGATGTTCATCGCAGCACCTTTAATGTGGCTGGTCATCATCCTCTCTGCAATCTTGCGCGGATTAGGCGTGGTGAAAGTGCAGGCAGTGATCACGATAGGCACATCGCTACTTTTGCTGCCGCTGTCGCCGATTCTTATATTCGGTTTCGGTCTGGTGCCTGCATTGGGCATGCGCGGTGCAGCCATTGCCGTGATCTGTTATTACGCGCTCGCTGCAGTGATGTACTTCAGATATCTGTCCAAAGAAAATAGTGTCATCAAATTGCGTTTGCAAAGTCTTGTGCTATCGCGTAAGGATTTTGCATCCATCCTGAAGTTGGGTAGCGTTTCATCTCTACTTGCTGTGCAGTCGCATGTCACGACATTGATTATCACCGGATTGGTCGGCGGATTTGGCACGATGGTTCTCGCCGGTTTTGGTGCGGCAGCACGCTTGCAGCAAGTGATTGATCCATTTCTTTTCAGCGTTGGCACGGCGACGGTGATGACGGTTGCGACTTGTGTCGGTGCCGGCCATGTTGAACGTGCGCGTAAAGTCGCAATGGCGGCGGCGTTGGCAGCCACCGTTTTTTGCGGCCTGGTAGGCGGGCTTGCTGCGCTCTTTCCGCATCTATGGGTTGGACAATTCTCGCAAGAATCCGAAGTTATTGCCGCAGGCTCTCTCTACCTGCGGATAATGGGGCCGTTTTATTGGTGCATCGGCCTTGGTCTGATTTTATATTACTGCTCGCAAGGTATCGGCCTGATGCGGTGGTCGTATGCAGGCAGCTTGCTGCGCCTCGCAATCGTGTCGATCATCGGTACGGCAACAGTCCATGCATTCCATGCGGATATCGCATCGCTTTACTGGATCATGGCAAGTGGGATGGTGGTCTCGTGTGCTGTCACTGTGCTTGGTATTATGTGTAGCGACTGGAAGCCGCTTGCCATAACGCGAGGGTTGAAGGGGGCGACGTAATCGTTTCATCAAGCGGATGAGCTAGTCGGATTACTCTTCCGCAAAAACCACACTTTTTTCTTGAGCACGAAAAAATTGATATTATTTTTTTACCCCAACCTTACGTACTGAAGATGAAACTCATTGGGCCATCACTCGAATCCCTCCCAAGCTACGTAGAAGCACTCAAACGCGGCTGGTCACCAAACAACATGCGAGAAGCAGAAGCAGACGAGGAATTGCAGAGAATTGAAACCGACAGCTTGGCTTTCATCGCAAGCCTCGTCGATACCGAAGCAAAAGGTGGCCCCGTTACACTTCCGGATGGTTCACAGGTTCCTAAACTGCCAGGCTATCGCCGCTGGCTTTGGGATGGCGAGTTTTGCGGCTCCATCGGCTTCCGCTGGCAGGATGGCACAGAGGCGTTACCTGATTACTGTCTCGGGCATATTGGGTATGCTGTCGTTCCATGGAAGCGAAGAAAAGGTTATGCCACAGAAGCATTGCGCCAGCTACTTCCGGAAGCAAAGGCAAGGGGGTTGAAGTATGTCGAGATCACCACTGAACCTGAGAATATCGCCTCGCAGCGTGTTATCGAAACAAATGGCGGCGCTCTTATCGAGCGATTCATCAAGAGTTCACAGTATGGTGGAACATCAGGATTGCGTTATCGCATACCTCTTGTGTGAGGTCACTTCCGTCGCAGAGCTGTCAGCCGAAATCGTTTCAGATGGGACTGAAGCGAGTTGCTTGAGGGGCGTGGCCATCGATATGATCCGATGGTGATTGATCTCCTGGAACCGATGTTGTCTCTTGACGAAAAAAATGAGATCGACGAAATTAAAGTCAATGCCGCTCAGTTACAGCAAGGGATGTTGCTGGCAAGGGATTTGATGCACCCTGATGGCTTCCTGCTCTTGTCAAAACACAAGGTACTAGTGCGGCATCTGATCGAGCAACTGGTAACAGTAGAGAAGGATTTAGGCCGCAGTCTGGAGATTTATATCGAGTACAGCCGCTATAAGTAATAAAAGACTATTGTTAAGGATTAAGGCATCCCGATCGCTTCCCTTATATTTTCTTCTGAAGTAACGCGACGAATGCACAGAAAATTTAATCTATAAGAATTTATTTTTCATGGCAAACAACTTTCAAAATTCGCCCATCCTTTAAAGAAATATATTGAATACATTTTTTTTCCTCAACTTCTACTTCATTCTTTCGGAATGCACTCCCATAAACGATCTCAGAAAACGTAACCTGGCCGTCGTTATCGAAATCCATTTCGTTATAACTAAAAGGCGAAGTGATCATCCCGAAAATAATAGCTACTGCAAAAATCGCCAGTCCCAAGCAAGCAACAATGAACAAACCAACGAGTATTTTTCTCCACATACTCATTAATCTAAAGACGAATTCGCTTGAAGCTCTCATCTCAATCTTCCAAAAGTTAAGCACATGGCTCGCCGCTGACATCATCTGTTTTAGAACGTCCAACAAAATGCGCCTGGCAACTGCCGGCTCCAATCATGGCATACCACTCCCATGATCTCCAGTACGCGCATTTTCACCGCATCACCCTGCTCTGCATAAAAGAGAATAGCGTCACTGCGTGCATCAGGATTGTTTAAGCATTATTTATTACACGTGGTTACATTTCATTTACAAATCTCACGTAGGTCGAAATCATCTATTAACAGGAAAGCAGTTTAATAACACTTGGCGACTCTAACACCTACAGATGAGGAAAAACAAATTGATATGTGTAACAACCATATATAAAACCCAATGACGATTCAGGCAATTTTTAGTACGAGCCAACTCTAAACGGCCAAGAAAACAGGAAAGGATGGATACCATGAGAACGGCGAAATTGATTATTGTGATGCTATTGTTGGGCGCCTCAAGTGTAGTAAATAACGCTTGGGCAGAACATGGCGGTCATGTACGTTTTGGCGTCGTGGTCGATCCGTTTTGGGGGCCTTGGTACTACCCACCGCAATCCTATTATTACCCACCTTACTATCCGCCGACAGTTGTTGAGCGGTCAGCGCCGCCTGTCTATATCGAACAACCGTCGGCAACCGCGCCTGCTGCATCCGCCAATTATTGGTATTACTGTGCTGTGTCGAAAAGTTACTACCCTTATGCCAAAGAATGTCCAGGCGGATGGCAAAGAGTGTCACCACAACCTCTAGCACAACACTGATTCGGCCAAGGAGTACTTAACATGAAAATATCGATTTATTTAGTCTCTGCAGTGACATTCATACTGGCTGGATGCGCATCTGTGCCAACAGGTCCCAGCATAATGGCGCTACCAGGAACCGGCAAAAGTTTCGAGCAGTTTCGTAGCGACGATGCTGAATGCCGTCAATACGCCCAATACCAAATTGGAGGTGCCAGCGCAGACCAGGCCGCGATTGATTCCGGTGTGCGTAGCGCCGCAGTCGGCACTGTGGTCGGAGCGCTTGCGGGTGCTGCGATGGGAGGGCACCAAGGAGCCGGCGTAGGCGCTGGTACTGGATTGCTATTTGGCAGCATAGCCGGATCGGGAGCCGCACAAAATTCTGAACATATGACGCAACGTAGCTACGACAATGCGTACATTCAATGCATGTACGCCAAAGGAGAACAGGTTCCAACGTCCGGCGTCATCTCACGCAGGCGTGTTCAATCGATTGAGCGTATATCTCCGGAAGCGGCTTATCCACCGCCGCCACCTCTGGATTATGCCGCGCCTCCAACGCGCTAAATTTCAGAGCAGGAAGAGAGGATTGGCAAGCGGCTTTCTTCTGAAGACCATTGAGGTCTGTTCATCCAATCTTTTATATTACAAAACGCTAGGTTCTTAATGGGTAACGGCGAATTCAATGAAGCGGCTAATCCCGATGCAGCGAAAGCAATACCTTTCTCTATCGCATTTTGTTCACAACCGCACAGAGGGAAGTGTCCGATATGTATATCTTGTAAGCAGATGCATCATTCATTGTCTGTTGATGTCTGACATATATAGTGAAACGTACACACTTCATTTGGAGATTAATATGAAACGTATTCTTTGCGCTGCTGCAGTTATTGCAATCAGTACCGCTGCTTTTATTCCTGTGCAGGCAATGGCACAAGTCGGTGTCAATGTCATCATCGGCACACCTCCACCCCCACCGAGACATGAAGTCATTCCGACATCACGTCGAGGCTATGAATGGGCACCTGGTTATTGGAATTGGAATGGCAGAAGGTATGTATGGATTGCCGGTCATTGGGAACGCGTGCATCCCGGACATCACTATGAGCGCCCAGAATGGCGCCAAGATAATAATGGATGGCATTTGAACAGAGGCGGATGGCAACCGGGAGAACGCCACGACGACATGTCCAACCATCCGGATCATGACCGTGATCATCCGCATCGCGATTAAGTTTTGCCATGGTATGGTAAAGATTAATTGAACCGCGCCAAGCCGGGCGGTTCTTTTCTTGCCACAAACAAATCACAGGAATGCTCAGTGGTATCGTCACTGTTTCACTATTTTCACTGCATTGTTTAAGCGTCATAGCTATCGTTATAACCATTCACCATAACTCAAGATCGCGTTAATTCACGATACCGGTTAAACGCAAATATTAGATAGACCGAGGCTGGTATCCGGATAATTTCCATCAGCTGACAAAATTGTCAGCTGATGGTCAGCATGCCGACCTGTAGATACGCTTAATATTCATATATATGCACATCCAGGTTTGAAAGCCCTTGCTTTTTTCTTTGCCATCCATCGTTACACACCGAAGGCCATCCGTGAGATTCGATCATGCCCTCATTCGTCATGTTGCACTGGCGCTAGTCGTGCCATTAGTATTAACGGCATGCGCCAGCGGACCCGACTATGTGCGCCCTGCATTGTCATTACCCACAGCGTACAAAGAGGATGGCGCATGGAAGCCCGCGCAACCCAAGGAAGCCGATGCAAATCAGCCATGGTGGATGCGCTACGGCGACGCCGATCTCGATGCGCTTATCGCACAAGCCAACACAGCCAACCAAAATATCCGCATCGCCGAGGCGCAGTATCGGCAGGCACGAGCAGCAGCGCAGCTGGCGCGTGCCGGCTTCGCACCTGCAATTGGCGCGGATGTCTCGGTCGGGCGATCACGCACGCGGACTGCAACCGGAGCCATGGTAGCAGACAGCAATGCATTGACACTGGATGCGAGTTGGGAGCCCGACATCTGGGGCCGTGTGCGGCGTTCGGTTGAAGCGGGCGAAGCTGCCGCACAAGCCAGCGCTGCCGACTTGGCCGCGGCGCGCTTAAGCATCCAGGCTGAGTTGGTACAGGATTATTTGCAGTTGCGGATCACCGATGCGCAAAAAGATCTAATCGTGCATACGGTACAGGAATACAGCAAGGCACTTGCACTCACACGCAGTCAGTACAAGGAAGGCATCGTCACACGCGCCGACGTGGCCTTGGCCGAGACACAGTTACAGTCGGCTAATGCGCAGGCAATCGACCTCGGTGTACAGCGTTCTCAGCTCGAACATGCGATCGCAATTTTGACAGGCAAGCCACCGTCCCAACTCACGATTGCTGCGCGATCACCTGATGCGTTGGGACTTGTGCTGCCGGAAGTGCCGGCGGGCCTGCCGTCGCAATTGCTTGAGCGACGGCCCGATATTGCAGCGGCAGAACGACGCGCTGCCGCAGCCAACGCTGAAATCGGCGTGGCGCAGTCCGCATACTTTCCGAGATTGTTGTTCAATGCGAGCGGCGGCTTCGCCAACGCAGGCTTTTCGCAATGGATTGATGCGCCCAGTCGCATCTGGTCGCTTGGCGCCACATTGGCTGCCACGATTTTCGATGGCGGCGCGCGCCGTGCACAGAACGATGCAACGGTAGCAGCGTATGACGCCGCTGCCGCGCAATACAAGCAGGCGGTGCTCGTCGGTTTGCAGGAAGTGGAAGATAACCTTGCTACGTTGCGTGTGCTCGATGCAGAACGTACAGTGCAAGACGCAGCAGTTTCCTCCGCTCGCATTGCCGCACACGCCAGTCTTGAGCAATATCGTGCCGGCACAGTCACTTACCTCGCGGTAGTGACTTCGCAGACGTTGTTACTCACTAATCAGCGCAATGCGGTGCAACTCCTTGGACGCCAATTGGCTGCCAGTGCAGCCTTGGTGAAAGCGCTCGGCGGTGGCTGGAATATTGCAGGTGACACGGCGCCTGTGCGTACAGCGCCGCCCGCTGCAGTCACAGCGGCCGGATCCTGAACTTTCTTCGCACCATTCAACAAGTCAACCTATGCCATCCCACATTTCTTCCTCTCCCCGTCGCATGCCATACCTGATTGTGGCGATCCTGGTGCTTGCCGCTATCGCGTGGTTCGCTTTACGTGGCCACATCACGGCCCCGCCTGCTCCAAAGACAGCAGTCCCCGTAACTGCCACGCTGGTTAAAGTGGCAAAAGAAGATGTGCCGCATCTCCTGATCGGCGTCGGCACCGTGCAAGCTCAAGCGACTGTGACCGTGAAGACGCGGCTCGATGGCCAGCTTGAGCGCATCGATTATGTCGAAGGTCAAGACGTCAAGGCTGGCCAGGCGCTCGCCCAACTCGACGCGCGTCCGCTGCGCGCGCAGCTTGAGCAAGTGCAGGCGCAGAAGGCGCGAGACGAAGCCCAACTTGCGAATGCACGTCTGGACCTCGCACGTTACACCCGACTGATGAAGGAAGAGGCGACCTCACAACAAACGCTGGACACCCAGCGCGCGCAAGTAGCGCAATTGCAAGCTGCGGTGCAGACCGACGACGCGCAGATTCACTACGCGCAAGTTCAACTCGGCTATACAACGGTTACTGCACCCATCTCAGGCCGTGTCGGTGCACGCCTGGTCGACCCCGGCAATATTGTCCACGCCAACGATGCAAACGGTCTTGTCGTGATCAACCAGATCGACCCGATCGCTCTGGTCTTTACACTGCCAGATGATGCGGTACAGGCAATCAACCATGCGCAGCAAACCAAACGGCATCTTTCGGTATTCGCCTATTCACGCGAAGGAGGCACACTGCTGGCAAAGGGTGAACTGGTGTTAGTGAACAACCAGATTGACACGACTAGCGGCACCGTACTACTCAAGGCCCGCTTCGCCAATCCTCAGCATGTGTTGTGGCCAGGCCAGTATGTCAACGTGCGGCTGCTGCTCGGCGAATATGCGCAAGCGCTCACCGTACCGGCGCCTGCCGTGCAACGCGCCCAATCCGGCACTTATGTCTACGTGGTGGGCGCCGACGGCAAAGCGCAAATGCGGATGATCGACGTGCTGCAAATCCAGGACGGCAAGGCAGTCATCGCCAAAGGACTGCAAGCCGGTGAAACGGTAGTCCTGGACGGACAGTACAAGATCAAGCCCGGCATACAGGTGGTCGCCGAACAGCATGCTGCCGCTAGCCGCGAAGAGAGCAAATAGTGAGTATCTCCGCCACCTTCATCAAGCGCCCGATCGGTACATCGCTGCTGGCGGTCGCCATTTTACTGATCGGTGCCGCAGTGTGGCCGTTGCTGCCGGTGGCACCGCTGCCGCAAGTCGACTTTCCAACCATCCAGGTATCGGCCAACCTGCCCGGCGCCAATCCGGAGACGATGGCAGCCGACGTGGCGCAACCGCTGGAGCGCCAATTCTCGCTGATTCCTGGCATGTCGCAAATGACATCGACCAGCGCGCTCGGCAGCACGCAGATCACGCTACAGTTTGATCTCAACCGCAATATCGATGCCGCAGCACTTGACGTGCAATCGGCGATCAATGCGGCAGCCGGTCAGTTGCCCAACAACCTGCCCAGTCCGCCGAGCTTCCGCAAAACCAATCCGTCAGATGCATCAGTCCTGGTGCTCTCGGTGCAGTCCGATACGCTGCCGCTGACGCAAGTCAACGAGTACGCGGATACCATCCTCGCACAGCAGATTTCGCAGATCCCCGGAGTCGGCGATGTCGGCATCGGCGGCGCGCAAAAACCGGCGGTGCGGGTGCAGGTGGACCCGGCCAAGCTGGCCGCCATGGGCATGAGCCTGGAAGATGTGCGCGGTGTGATCGCCACCACAACGGTCAGCCAGCCAACCGGCAGCATTAACGGCAAACAGCAGAGCTTCGCGGTCTATACCAATGATCAGGTCTTGCAGGCCGATCATTGGAATGACATCGTGCTGGCCTACCGCAACGGCGCGCCGGTCCGCGTGCGCGATATCGGCGTCGCTGTCGAGGGACCGGAGAGTACGTTCGGCGGCGGCTGGGCTTATGCCGGCGCAGCGGCGGCGGCCGACAACACGCTTCACAATGGCCGCGGCATGATCCTGTTCGTCCACAAGCAGCCGGGCGCCAACGTGATCGAAACCGTCGATCGCATCAAGGCTGCACTACCGAAACTGCGGACCGCGATTCCACCATCGGTCTCGGTCAACACGCTGGTCGATCGGACCCAGAACATTCGCGCCTCGGTGCACGACGTCGAATTCACGCTTTGTATCACCATCGTTGCGGTGATTCTGGTGATCTTCGTTTTCCTGCTCAGTGTGCCGGCTACCGTGATCCCCGGCCTGACCGTGCCGCTGGCGCTGCTGGGCACCGCGGCTGTGATGTACCTGTTCGACTACAGCCTGGATAACCTGTCGCTGATGGCGCTGACGATTGCAGTCGGCTTCGTCGTCGACGACGCGATCGTGATGCTGGAAAATATTTACCGGCACGTTGAGGCAGGGATGAAGCCGCTCGAAGCCGCCTACAAGGGCGCATCCGAGATCGGTTTCACCATCATCTCGATCTCGGTGTCGCTGGTGGCGGTGTTCATCCCGCTGCTGCTGATGGGCGGCATTGTCGGCCGGCTGTTCCGTGAATTCTCGGTGACTGTGACGCTGACCATCGCCGTATCGGTGATTGTCTCGCTCACGCTGACGCCGATGCTGTGCTCGCGCTTTCTCACCAATCAGCACACCCAGCAGCACGGGCGGCTGTACCTGTTGTTCGAGCACGGCTTCGATGCGCTGCTGACAAGTTACAAACGCGGACTCGACATCGTGCTCAAGCATGAGTTCACAACGCTGTGCGTCTTTCTCGCGACGATGGTGCTGACTGTCGTGATGTTCATCTTCATCCCCAAGGGGTTTTTCCCGGAGCAGGATACCGGCACGATTTACGGCTTCGCCGAGACGGCGCAGGATGCTTCATCCGCAGCCATGAACACACGCATGGAAGAGCTGGCCGAGGTGGTGCGGAAGGATGAGGACGTGGATGGATTCGGCATGTTCTCCGGTCGCACCAGCGCCAACACCGGTTCCTTTTTCATCGCATTGAGGCCAAAGGACGAAGGACGCACTGCTACTGCCGGCGAAGTGATCGCGCGGCTGCGGCCAAAGCTGGCGAAGCTGCAAGGCGTCAATCTATTCATGCAGGCGCCCCAGGATATCAACGTCGGTGGCCGACTATCACGCACGCAATATCAGTACACGGTGACCGACACCAATCTCGACGAACTCAATACCTGGGCGCCGCGCCTGCTCGACCGCCTGCGTCACGTACCGGCGTTGACCGATGTGGCATCGGACCAGCAAAATGCAGCGGCGGCGGCCGTGCTCACGATCGACCGCGCACGCGCATCGAGCTTCGGCATTTCGCCGGCGCTGATCGATGCGACCATCTACGACGCGATCGGCCAACGTCAAGTCGCGCAATACTATACGCAGACCAACAGCTATCATGTGGTGCTCGAAATCACGCCGAAATTGCAGGAAGATCCGGCGCTGTTCGACAAGCTCTACATCACATCGCCGATAACCGGCAAGCAAGTCCCGCTGTCGGCCTTCGTCAAGATCGACACCAGCAAAACTGCTTACCTGCTGATCAGCCATCAAGGCCAATTCCCGGCGGTGACGATTTCGTTCAACCTCGCACCCGGCGTCGCACTCGGCGATGCGGTAAAAGCGATCGAAAAAACGGAAGCCGACATGGGCGTGCCTGCCACCTTGTCCGGCAGCTTCCAAGGCACGGCCAAGGCGTTTGGAGATTCGCTGGCAAGCCAACCCTACTTGATCGCGGCAGCACTGCTTGCGGTTTATATCGTGCTCGGCTTGCTCTACGAAAGTTATATTCACCCGCTGACCATCCTCTCCACATTGCCGTCTGCCGGTCTCGGTGCGCTGCTTATCTTGCGTGCGGGTGGTTATGATTTGAGTGTGATCGCGTTGATCGGCATCATCTTGCTGATCGGCATCGTCAAGAAAAATGGCATCATGATGATTGACTTCGCACTGCATGCCGAGCGCGTGCAAGGACTAGAGGCGCACGAGGCCATTTATCAAGCTTGCTTGTTGCGCTTCCGTCCTATTATGATGACCACGATGTGCGCACTGCTGTCGGGCCTGCCACTCATGCTCGGTCATGGTGCCGGTTCCGAGTTGCGCCGGCCTCTGGGTTATGCAATGGTAGGCGGGCTCATACTATCTCAAGCGATGACATTGTTTACCACGCCGGTAGTCTATCTGTACCTCGACCGCGCCCACGACTGGTATATTCGCAGGAAACAAGCACGTGTGGCGCGCCATCCGGCCGCCGCAGCTGATGGAACATTGGCAGCCGAATAATGGCAATCCTGCATATCAGCGCAGGTTTGCTTAACGCTATGCAATGAACGGAATGGACCGATGAAAATCCTCGTAATTGAAGACGAGCTGAAAATAGCGGACTATCTTTACAAAGGACTGACCGAACAAGGCTACAGCGTCGACCTGGCGTACGATGGGCTCGACGGGCAACATCTTGCACTTGAAATCGATTACGACGTCATCGTGCTCGACCAGATGCTGCCTGGCATCGATGGATTGACAATACTCCGATCCTTGCGTGCAGTAAAAGATACGCCTGTGATCATTCTTACTGCGCGCGACCGCATTGAAGATCGTGTGAAAGGTTTACATGCGGGCGCCGATGACTATCTGATCAAACCATTCTCCTTCATCGAGCTGCTGGCCCGCCTGCAAGCATTAACGCGTCGCGGCCGCAAGCATGAGGCAACGCAAATACACGTCGCCGATCTCGTCATCGATCTGTTGGCGCGCAAGGCGTTCCGAAATGGCATTCGCATCGATCTCACGGCCAAAGAGTTCGGACTGCTCACCGTGCTGGCACGTCATCAGGGCGAAATCCTGTCGAAGACTGCAATCGCCGAACTGGTATGGGACGTCAACTTCGACACCAATGCCAACGTCGTTGAAGTCGCCATCAAACGGCTGCGCGCCAAAATCGACGCGCCTTTCCACACCGGCTTGCTGCACACTGTGCGCGGCATGGGCTACGTTCTTGAGGAGCGCCCGGTTCAATGAGCCCTATCCGCTCGATTGCAGCACGTCTGGCGACCATGTTCGCTGTCGCTGCGCTGCTGGTGTTTTCATTGCTTGGTTATGCGCTTGACCGGGAGCTGGCCGCTACGCTGCGGCGGCAGCAAATCGAGCAACTCAACACCAAATTTGAAGATATCAATTACATACTCAAACGCTTGCGCGGGCCGGAACAATGGGAGCGAATACACGCCAAGCTTGACGCACTCACGCCACCGGACCAAAGCACGCGCTACTGGATCCTGAGCGACGATCCGCAAATCCGGTATGGCAAGACGCTTGCCGAGATTGCCGGTTTCAGCCAGAGCGCAAGCAGCATCGGCGAGCTGCGCATTAACGACCAGTCCGAACCCATGCTGATCCGTAGCGCTTACTTCCCATCCGACGAACGCCATGCAGCGCTGCGCTTCATCGTCGGCATTGACTCATCATCATACGCCCGCACGCTCCACGCATTTCGTTCAGTGCTGCTCATCTGTGTTGCAATCGGTGTGCCGCTGTTTGCCGTGATTGGATATCTGATCACACACTTGGGTCTGGTACCGTTGAAGCGGCTGTCGCATGAAGCACATGCATTGAGCCCAAGCGCGCTGTCTCAACGACTCGTGGTGACGCATCTGCCTGCCGAGTTGTCTGACCTTGCACAATCATTCAACGGTGCACTCGACCGACTCGAAGCCACCTACAAACAGCTCGAGAGTTTCAATGCTGACGTGACCCATGAGCTGCGCACGCCGCTGACTAATTTGATCGGGCAAACACAGGTGGCATTGTCGCGCGAACGTAGCGCGCCGCAACTCGTCGAGGTGCTGCAGTCCAACCTGGAAGATCTGGAGCGGCTGCGCGGCATCGTCAACGACATGCTGTTCCTCGCTCGCGCGGATCAAGGCGAACGTCCGCAACAATTGTTGCCGACTTCACTCGCAGCAGAAATAAGCAAGACTGTCGAGTTCCTCGATTTTTTGATGGAAGATGCAAACGTCAGCATACGTGTGCAGGGCGATGCGCAGGCGCAGATCGAAAGTTCGCTGTTCCGGCGCGCGGTGACCAATCTGGTTCATAACGCTATACGCCATTCACCATCTCAATCGGAGATTGTCATCAAGGTAGAAACTGATGAAGGTCAGGCACGCATCGCCGTCTCCAATCCCGGGCCCGAGATTCCATCCGAGCATCTGGGACGACTATTCGATCGCTTCTACCGAGTCGATATGGCACGAGCCAACAGCGGCGATAGTCACGGCCTGGGATTGGCTATTGTCAAGGCCGTGGCAGCGATGCACGCCGGCAGCGTGTTCGCTACCTGTAGCGACGGCATAACCACAGTAGGTTTTTCAGTATCGATCGCAAGTAAATAGGTTTTGCAATAATTGATAGCAGACGTCAATTCATCCATAGGAGAAGACGCCGAATGTTTTTATTCACATCCATGCACCGTTCACCACAAGGAGAGCACCATGGCAATAACCTCCCTTGATCAAAAAACTGCTCTCGTCGTCATCGATCTGCAGGAAGGCATCGTCGCTTTATCTACTGCACATCCGGCCAGCGAAGTCGTCAAGCGCGCCAGCACGTTGGCTGACGCATTTCGTCGCCACCCTCTGCCGGTTGTGCTCGTCAATGTTGTCGGTGGCGCACCGGGCCGCACAGAACGGCCTCGCAACATTGCACGTCCCGCTGGATGGAGTGATCTCGTACAGGAATTGAAACAGCAAGCGCAAGACCACACGGTGACGAAGCAGACTTGGGGCGCATTCACCAACACGGACCTCGACGCACATCTGAAGAACCAAGGCGTCACACAGATCGTCATCGCAGGCATCGCCACCAGCATCGGCGTCGAGTCAACTGCGCGCCAAGCATACGAGCGTGGATTCAACGTTACCCTGGCCGTCGATGCCATGACCGACACGAGCATTGATGCGCACATCAACAGCGTCACGCGAATTTTCCCGAGGCTGGGCGAAACCGGCACAACGCAGGAGATCATCAATATGCTCAACAGCACTCGCGCATGAGCACGAAAACCATGCATGTCACAGATTCATGAATGCGTTGATGAAAACACCTTCTATTCGCTGAACAGCTTCGATTATTGAATATGGCCGACAAATCTCCCATGTCCAATGGGAGAAACAAGCTAATTAATGCCAAAAAGACCACTTATCTCATACCGACTCTCTAAACGGATAGTGGTAAAAACGAAAAAATTGTCTGAGACTGCAGTTATAAAAACAAGAGCACCAAAATACGGAGTGCCAATCCCAATACTTACAATGGAGACAAAAAATGATGCAGCGCGATATATTTCCCCAATGTTTTAAACGAATTGCTTTTGCAGCATCGGCGGCTTGTATGATGCTGGTTGGCATGGCGAGTTCCACAGTGCCGATTGCAATGCTAGGCATTGGCAGCCTGACTTTTAGCGGCGATGCACAAGCTGTTACCTGCGGCAGCTTCGATGGACATGTCTGTCATGGCACTGCTTCTCAATATGCTGGCGGCTTCAGCCCAGGAGTCGGCAGTGGCGGCTTCGGTGGCGCTTCCAGTTGCACGATCACCCATACGCCAGTCGTCTTCATTCATGGTAATGGCGATAATGCCACCAGCTGGGATTCACCAACCTTCCAGGTGCCTGGATATTCGAAGGCGCCCAATTCTGTCTATCAGCAGTTCAAGGCTGCCGGTTACAAGGATTGCGAATTGTTTGGCGTGACCTATCTCAGCTCCAGCGAGCAGAGCAATGTCGCCAATAACTATCATCAGGAATCGAAATATTCGATCATCCAGAACTTTATCAACAAGGTCAAAACTTACACCGGCAAATCGCAGGTTGACGTAGTCACCCACTCGATGGGTGTATCGATGTCCATTGCTACATTTGAATACTACGGCAGCTGGGGTAGTGTGCGCCGTTTTGTGAATATTGCAGGCGCATTGCATGGCCTGGATTCCTGCGAATATACCGGCTATGCGAATCCATATGCGACGACATGCGACTCACAGAACTGGTACGACTCATGGATATTTGGCCTCTACCCGGATAACGGCAGCGGCCTGAATGCATGGACGGCGACCAATACCTCGGTGAGCCTGAGCAAGGCGGCTAACCGTCATACGGCAACCAGCTTCTATACGATCTATGGTGGCACCAACGATGAAATCATGTGCGCGACGACATCGGATTACTCGATTTGCGGCAACAGCCCGGTACTGTATAACACTTATGGCAACGTCAAGGCGCAATTGAATGTCGGCGCCGGTTCCAATACGCAGCAGGTGGATTGGGATTGGTCGGATGGCATGCCGTGGAATGTATTTGGCGGTGATACC
>DATBRC010000005.1:0-10382 GCA_036560485.1 Burkholderiaceae bacterium | reverse complement strand
GTCTCACACGGATCATGCGCGAAGCATTTGCCGCCGTTTGGCATGTTGCAGAAGATAAAAAAGTTTCGCTACGTACTGCGGCCTTCATCATTGCATGTACCCGAGTGTTGCAGGCGCGCGAGATGCGTGGGCTTTATCCCTAATTTGATTTGGATAAATGCGCACTTTGTTTCAGTATGCTTCGTCAACGGCGCAATGACAAAGGTCTTGCTTGAGAAGGAAAAGTCGGGACTAAAACCGCCAAGATTGGGGAAAAAAGCAGCAACACGCATATTTTCTAATTAGGAATTTATATGCTTCATATAGTTGATGGTGAGAAAGCTACTCGCGATTCGATTTCCTTGTTGGCCACATCTCGCGGGATAGCTGTTTCTACCTACGATAGTGGAAAAGCCTTCCTCGATAGGATTAAGAATCTTGATGCTTTCCATTCAGAAGGGCAATGCTTGTTGGTTGATGTACGGATTCCGCCTTTAAGCGGGATCACACTGCTTTATACACTAGTCACACCGCTAACCACACGAAATTTGATGCATCAGTTTTCAGAGAGTCTAGCCTGCTATCTAGGATCCTCCATTGCGACTGACAATATGTTCAAAGGTGAGGCGCTCTTTTTTTTTGAGAGGCCATATAACGAAAATATATTGATGGATCGGGTGGAAGAGGCACTCGCAGCATCACGCAAGGTGGCCACATTAGGCGTAATCTCCTCTCAGTTGGCTGTGCTATCAATTCGAGAAAAGGAAATTCTCGAATTAATTTTGACGGGAGAAAGCAATAAAGTGATTGGTGGAAAGCTCGGTATAAGTCATCGTACTGTAGAGATACATCGCGCGAATATCTTTTGCAAAATGCAAGTAAAAAATGCTATTGAGCTGGCCCGAATACTTAAATGAAACCCCATGATTTTTCAATTTACATTCTATTTAAAAATTATAAGCAAGGTATTGAGACTATTAATTAATGGTATGAGCATTGAAGCCACGTTTCGAATTAGAACGGCATCAATAACTTAATGTCCTGCTATGAAATGGGATTTATTAATCTACCCGGAGTAATTCAACAGATTTATTCAACAGATTTTTGTTTTAGAGGGCATGATGAAAACACTGACCAATGTAAAGATTGGCACTCGCCTAACGTTAGGATTCGGCTTGGTTCTGTTATTTTCCGCCCTTTTGTTGTTATTAGGTTTATTGAGAATGAGTCAGCTACAAAGTTCAACAGATTATATTTACAACCAAAAAGTAGTAAGCCTAAATTCCGCCGCGGATATGCTTGATCAAGGTTATGTGTTAGCGCTGGTATTGCGAAAAATGGTTGCGCC
Source organism: Burkholderiaceae bacterium (assembly GCA_036560485.1). GTDB lineage: Bacteria > Pseudomonadota > Gammaproteobacteria > Burkholderiales > Burkholderiaceae_D > DATBRC01. The sequence goes on along the minus strand of DATBRC010000005.1, from coordinate 9,055 downwards.
AACCGATATGACGGAAGCGAAAAGAGAAACTAAGCATTTAGTGGAAATATTTGATAAGTACAGTAAATCCGAAATGCTATTAAATAAATTGACGAAAGGTGAAAAAGACAAAGCTACCTTCGCTAGAGCACTTGAGCAAAAAGAAGTTGTGTTAGGCGAGGTAAATAAAATTAAAAGCTATGTCGCGGAAGGTAACTATTTCGACGCTGCATCTTTGTTGCAAACCACTTTCGGTGCACCATATGAAAAATGGATGTTAACCTTGGGTCAACTTGCTCAACAACAGCATGATGAGATGCAAATCGCCTATGATGATTCACAGAAAAACTACAATAGTGCAATGATAGGTATGGCCATCATCGGGATCAGTATTCTGATACTAGGCACTGCTGCCGCATGGTATATCACGAGATCCATTTCTACGCCGATCAAGAAGGCAGAACTTGCTGCTGATTATATTGCTAGTGGTAATTTAACTCATAATATACAAATCGATAGCGCTGACGAGGTTGGGGCCTTACAGCAATCATTGCAATTAATGCAGGCCAATCTGATTAATATTATTTCGCAAATCAAGGAGGGAACTGGCTCCATAGCGATTGCATCGGATCAAATTGCAAGCGGTAATCTCGATTTGTCTTCACGTACCGAAGAGCAGGCAAGTGCCCTCGAAAAAACCGCTTCTGCTATGGAAAAGCTGACAGGCACAGTAAAACATAATGCAGATAATGCTCACCAGGCCAATCAACTGGCGCAATCAGCATCCGAAATTGCTGTCAAGGGAGGCACTGTTGTTTCACAGGTAGTAGACACCATGGGGTCGATCAATGAATCTTCCAAGAAAATTGTTGACATCATCAGTGTAATTGACGGAATTGCCTTCCAGACGAATATTCTTGCTTTGAATGCGGCAGTAGAAGCAGCGCGGGCAGGAGAGCAAGGGCGTGGTTTTGCGGTGGTAGCGGCCGAGGTGCGGAATTTGGCGCAGCGCTCGGCAGCAGCGGCAAAAGAAATCAAGATGTTAATTGGTGACTCTGTTGAGAAAGTCGATGCTGGCGCAAAGTTAGTCGATCAAGCTGGTGTTACGATGGAAAAGGTAGTTGCAAGTGTAAAGCATGTTGCCGATATTATTGGTGAAATCACGTCAGCCAGTAATGAACAAACTTTAGGAATTGCACAAATTAATAAAGCCATTGCGCAAATAGATGGTGCGACACAACAAAATGCTGCTTTGGTGGAAGAGGCCGCGGCAGCAGCTCAATGCATGAAAGAACAGGCGGGCAATTTATCGCAGGTGGTGAGTATATTCAAGCTGAAAGAAGAGATTATGTCTATCGTTACTGATCAAGTTTCTTCCTCTGAGACCACAACACAAGCAATGAGTCTTTCTCAAAAAATGATGCCAGTTAAAAAGTCGGTAGCTCCTAAAATGACACCGCTAATACGATCTCAAATTCCGATTAATGCGACTGAATGGGAAGAATTCTAAGTGTATTAAGTAAAAGACCAAAACTAATGTGGCATTCAAGAGGTAATAAATTCACTGATATCGTTAGAGCACTTGGGTGTGGCTCGGTCGATGAAATATGTAAAGTTATTATTCGGCGGTATAACATAGAGGTTTCACGAGACAATGGTTGTTATGTCGCAAAAATGTACATAGTGTGAACGCTGGGAACCTTATTTCAGTCAATTGGAATACTAGAGCACATCAAAAAAGATCTTCTGAGTAGGCACTCAAGAACATTACAAAAATGATTTTGTTGTCACTTATAAAAATGGAACTAAGATGAGAATATGCAGTTTTCTTATTGCGTGGAATGTCATAGCATTATTTGGTAATGATGCGTCGGCGCTTGAATCCGTAACTTTAAAAAAAATCAAGGAAACGGGGGTAATCTCTATCGGATTTCGTGTTGGATCGATGCCTCTTTCGTACGTTGACAACAAACAAAGGCCAATTGGCTATTCAATTGACCTTTGTAACGTGGTTATTGATGCGGTAAAGTCAAAATTGAAATTGGCAAGCTTGGAGATCAAATATATTCCGGTTACTTCTGCAAACCGGATTCCTTTGATTAAAAACGGCATCATCGATCTGGAGTGCGGTTCTACTACTAATAGCGTTGAGCGACAGCGAAGTGTTTCATTTACAATTACAACTTTTGTTGCTTCGGCCCATCTGTTATCCAAAAAAGATTTAAATATCCAATCCATCGACGATTTGAAGGAGCAGAGCGTTGTGTCCACTGCAGGCACAACCAGTGCTGCGCTGCTTGCAGAGCTTAACCAATCTCGTGGCCTTGGTATCAATATTCTTCTGACAAATGATCATGTCGAGGCATTCAAGATGGTCGAGACAAATCGAGCAGCAACTTTTATTATGGACGACGTTATTCTTTATAGCTTGGTTGCCAACGCGAGGAATCCATATGACTATGTGATTTCCAATGAGGCGCTATCCAATGAACCATATGGAATGATCGTCCGCAAGGACGATCCGGAATTCAAGAATATAGCCGATAAGGCGCTTATTAATTTATTCAAGACTGGTGAAATCAATCATATATATCGGAAGTGGTTTCAGTCGCCGATTGCGCCAAAGCAGGTCAATCTGCAGATGCCTATGAGCGACGCACTTAAGGATGTGATATCACATTATGCTGACTCAGCAAATTAGCCAGGTTGATTTCCGATTAGTGCAGTAGTAAGTAGTACTAAGACGGTATCAGGTTGAGACTATATTTCGCTGCATCGCGATGCCAGATTGCTTAGTGGTACATTCGAGCGCCCACGCTGTTAAAGCACGCGTAGGTACGTAATGATTTTCCAAATATCTTCTTCTTTCAAGCTGCTCTTGAATGGCGGCATGGCCGATTCAACTGGCACCCCGCCTTCTGCAATAGTCCAATAAAGATAGTTATCCGAAGCCATCGGCATCTTACTGAATGCGACAATATTGGTGAGGGCCGGGCTAAGGTTTTTTCCTGCTTCACCGTCTCCCTTGCCCGTTAGCTCATGGCAAACGGCGCAGTTTTGTTGATACAATTTTTTGCCGTCCAGAATATTTTTCGCGCTAAGCTTCAACGAATTGCTCTTTGAGAGATATTGCTGATCGATGCCATTCATTATGGCAAAGTAGTGCCACAACTTGGACCCAGTCATCATCTGTGCAGGCCCCATCTTTCCCACTTCGCCATATTTGGGCATTACGAGACAATAGATACTCAATACCACGATGAGCAGCACATTGAACAGTAAATGTCGCTCGGTTACCATCGGCCGTGCTTTGCAAAAGGTTAGCTCTGTTCGATTTCTTCGTAACTTTCGGTTTGACTGACACGGTGTCTATCAAGTTCGTGGCATGTCGAATATTTCTGTGCGGAAGGCAGCTGGTTCATCCATTGCTGTTGCTACATCATGTGGTTCATCATCATTTGCTGTGCCATAAAAATTTCGTGCAACATGCTGCATGCGTTAGCCGTGGTAAGGAAAGTGCGACGCTGCACCTTCGTACTTCCAATTCGGACTATTCCGCCGGCACCGGAAAGCGCAAGACGAACGCGTCTGCCGAGATCGGTGGCGACAGCAGGAAGCCCTGAATCTCGCCGCATCCTTCTGCGCGCAGGAAGTCTATCTGGGCCGGGGTTTCGACGCCCTCTGCAATGACATCCAGCTTCAGATTTTTCGCCATCGCAATGATGGCTCGCGCGAGCGCACAATCATTCGCGTTGTGAGGAATTCCGCGCACAAAGGACTGATCGATCTTGAGCCGGTCAAGCGGCAACTGGTTGAGGTAGGCCAGCGACGAATAGCCAGTCCCGAAGTCGTCTATCGCGAACGCCACCCCCATTGCTCTGATTTGACTCAGCTTTTCAACCGCTTCGCCCACGTCGCCAACAAGACAACCTTCCGTGATCTCCAATTCAAGCTGGTTCGGCGACAAACCGGTTTGCTCGAGTATGGTGCGCACCCGTTTGACAAAATCCGGCTGGCGCAGCTGGACAGACGCGACATTGACCGCCATGCGAATGGTAAGGTGCTGGTCGCGTTGCCATTCCACGGCCTGCGCGCATGCCTTGCGCATAACCCAATCGCCCAGCGCTACGATGAGCCCGGTCTCCTCGGCAACCGGCACGAACTCGCTAGGGGACACCATGCCGAACCCGGTGCGTTCCCAGCGTAGCAGGGCCTCCGCGCCGACAACATTACCGCTTTCGAGCGACCGCTGCGGCTGGAATTGAAGGAAAAACTCCTCGCGCTCAAGTGCCTGACGCAGCGCCATCTCGATTTCCACCCGGCGCCCAACCCGGTGTGCCATGGAGTTGTCGAAATACTGCCAGCAGTTGCGCCCAGCCGCCTTAGCCCGATGCAGGGCAGTATCGGCATTGCACGCCAGGCTCTGCCAGTCGGTGCCATCCTGCGGGAACAGCGCGATACCGATACTGACACTAATGTAGAGATCCTTTCCGTTAATTTCGAAGGGGTTCCGCATTGCGGCATGCAGACGTTCAGCCTGCTGCTCCACCTTGATGCCGCTGCGGTCGACTTCTTCCATCAGCAACCCGAACGCATCGCCGCCCACGCGCGCCAGAGTTTCCGTCTGCGCCAGGCCGGCGTGCAACCGTTTTGCCACCAGCACGAGTAGGCGGTCTCCGTTTTCATGCCCCAGGGTGTCGTTCAAGTTGCTGAAGTTGTCCAGGTCCATCAGCAACAGTGCAACGAGGGCGTGGCTGTTCTTCGCTATCGCCAGCGCATGGGTGATGTGTTCCGTTAGTGCTCCCCGGTTTGGCAGTCCGGTCAGCGCGTCGACATGGATCGCCTCAAACAGTTCCCGCTCAGATTGCTTTTGCTTTGTAATGTCGACTGTCACGCCGCGTAGCTGAACCTTTTTCTGGCCGGCTCCCGTTACCATGAGGTTGCTTCTCAGCCAGATCTTTCTGCCATCCGGTGCGGTGAGACAGTGTTCGATAGGCTCCAGCACGGCAGGGCCATCGATAGAGGGCGAGGGCGTTATCGTCCTTACGTCTGCACCTATGGAAAGCTTTTCATCCCAAAAATGTGGGTTAAGCAACCACTCGCGCGACGGGTATCCCGAAATCGTTCCGGCATTACCGCTTACGTACGTAAAGCAGAAGCTGGGAAGGTCAGCCTCCCAAACGATGCCGTCAATGCCGTCGACCAATTCCTGGTATTGCGCGCGGGAGTTGGCGAGCGCTGTATTCTGCCGTGCAAGGTCGTCCTTGACCGACACGAGGTCTTGCAGTCGAAACCACAGGAAACGCAGCAGGGCGAGCAGCAGGGAGACGGACACGGCACCGATTGCGGCAATAGCCCAGCTGCGCCGATACCAGGATTCGAGGATATTGTCGCGTGACATGCTTGCGATGGCGATCAGCGGGAATTGCGCCGAACCGGCGTACCCGATCACACGCGACGTGGCGTCAAGCATCGAATGTTTTGTGTGATAGACCCCGTGCAACATCTTCTGATATCGCTGGAACAATTCGGCATCCGTCAAATTCATATCCATCACCCGCTCGGTGAGCGGGGATTCCATTTCCACCCAACCATCCGTGCGGACGAGCAAGAGGCGACCGTCCTTGCCCAACTCCAGCGTTCGGTACAACTGGTCGAAATAACGCATGTCGATACTCAGTTCCACGATCATCTTCAACGAACCGTCAGGGCGATTGATGCGGCGGGCAAGCGGAATCGACCATTTGCCTGCTACAGAACGGCTCTTGATGGGGCGCGATAAGAACAACCCAGTCTCGGCGTGTGTCGCCAAGTGACGGAAATATTCCCGGTCGCGAACATCCACCGCCTGCAGCGGATAGTTGGTCGTGCTGGCGCGTATCCATCCATCGACATCAATGGCCGTCATGACCACCAGCTGAGGGCGGTTTTGCATGTTCCGAAGCAGGATAGCGTGGATCTCGCGCAGGTCTTCTCCGGAGAGTTTCAGGCCTCGCCGGTTGATTTCTGCGATCGCATCCTGCAACTTTGTATCGGCCTCCGCGAACGTACGCATGGCATGGGCGTTGAGAGTCGCGGATATATTTCGCACATTCGAATCCGCCTGCTCCAAGGTGGACTCGCGGTCTTGATAAATCGCAGCGCCAGTGAATAGAACATAAAACAACGGAAGAGCAATTGCGAGCATGAGCAATGCCCGTTGCGGCATTCGAATGTTAATTGAGGTTGCCATTGCAGATTTCTTTCCAAACCGGAAACAGCAGTTCTGCGGCACTTTACGCATAGATCCTACTTACAGCATAGTACGTTCTCCACGTGGTCGCAATGCGCACATCCTCATGCTTTTCGGAGGATAAATGCCAGTTCTCTAACGTAAATTTATATCGGTATTAAGTCCACAAGATGCTAGGGAAAGACACAAAAGATCAATTCATGGATACTGAATTACGTAATTTTTCCATACTGGAAAAATATTCGGAAAAAAATATATTGACACAAAGATGTGTGGGAAAAACAAGACTATATTTGATAACGGAATAGTGATTCGTAAAAATGATTTGCCATGATCGCTGCGTATTCCATCAAACCTGCTACCGTTTCGCATTTCAAAGCGACCGGGCATTTGTCATTTAGGTAAGCGGGGAACCGCTACCAATTACAAATTATTGAATAAAATCGTCATCGGCGACTCCGTCAGACCGAATGTTAGAGAGCTGCCTGGCGCTCAAAGAACTTCTTTACAAGTAAATTGACCTCCGCAGGGAATTCCCATAGAGGAAATCCGCCCGCTCCCGGAACAGTAATGCGCTGAACATTCGGAAGGCTGGACTCAAGCTCATCTGCAACGTTGATGAAGTCCTCGACGTCATGCTCGCCGTTAACAAGAAGTACGGCTTGTGCCATCCGAGCGAGCGCTGCTCGAATTGGCATGACGGACTCTGGATTGGAGGAGGTAAGCCAAGGTAGTCCGGAGAATTCGGCAATCAGGTCCCAGTGCTCCTTCGCCCGACATTCGGAGGGCCGAGCATGAATTACATCAAACCACTTGGACTCACGGATCCACTCAGCACGTGCGGCCTCGACACCGTGCTCACGAGCAGTTTTCTTGGCGCGCGCAAGCGCGGCCGTGGCATACGGTAAGTCGATGCCAGGCAGAACCGCGCCATCGAGAACCATTGACGTAATCAGCTGCGGATGTTGCGCAGCGAGCACCAGTGCAATACCAGCACCTGTATGTGTACCCCAGAAATGTGTCCGCTCTATCGCAGAGGCATGAATCGCTGCCAACACACTCCGTGCGTACTCCGCGATGCCGTACGGCCCAAGATTGGCTGATGACCGGCCATGCCCCGGAAGATCGATCAGAAGCAGTCGATAGTCAGCTTGAAATGCATCGACCTGCGCGGAAAAGAGTCCGCTGTGCGTCACAGCGCCGTGGACCATCGTTATCCATGGCCTAGTCTCGCCCGCACTCACGATTGTTTCAAAGTATGGCAGATCCTTGCGGTAATTTTGGCTCATGATGTTCGGGTAGCTCTAACGTTTGACGTAATGGGCGCTGGAGCGTAGGGGAGGGAACCAAAATGCCGCAGCATTTTGGTGTTCCGTTCGCGGACTGGTCAGCGCTCATGACGTAATTGCGTAGACACAGGTATTGCGGAGTGTGCCGTCTGGATCAATGCGCTCATTCGCATGATGCCTCCCAGCTCGTAACCGCAACGCTCTACTACGCGTCGACTTAGGTATTAACGGCACGTCCTTTAATTAAATCTGTTTCAGGTATTGTAACGAACAAGTCGTTCTTCAATGGTTCCTGTATGCAGTTCAAAAAGATGATTATCAAAGTCGTAAAAATAAAGAGACAGTCCTTCGCCCGGAACCCGAGTTCTTGAAGGTTTAAATTCCACACCTAATGCACGCAAATTGGCTTCATATTTTGGTAAATCATGTTCTGATACCTTGAAAGCAATATGTTGGTACGTCTTTTCAATGGGTGGATCACCTTCCATTGCGACCACCCAAATATCGCCGATTAGAAAAAACTTTTCTCTTGAAAGTGAAAAATTCTTACTACGACTGTCATATACCTCTTTTGCTCTTAGGCCTTTACATAAAAAGCTAGCCATAAGTTCGAGGTCATGAACAATAAAAGTGATGTGGCTTATTCCTTGCATTTTAATTTGCATGTATTGGACACAAAGAGTTTCCAGCTTAGCATTGAATGGAAGCATATGGCGAACGTCAGCAAGGTGCCGCTTGTAGGTTGCTACTACTCCAATTTTGGCTTGAATTGTTCTGGACTGATACGGAACTTATCCCGTCGATCACCCATTAAATCGCGCAACTCTTTGATGCTCAAATCACTGACTTCATGCATGCGTATTAACATCGATGCACCTATAGGTAATTTACGGTGACGTATCTTGCTGATGACAGGCGGGGCCACTTCTAGTGTGCGTGAAAGTGCAGCATCATTTTTGAGCTTGAGCAAATCAACCAATGTATCCAATAATTTATTGGGATCGTAGTCTGCATTTTTGAGTAAGTTCGTCATAATTTTTTCTCATCGTGATGATTACCTGTCTTGTCATTATAAGTCCATGATGTAAAGGACCTATGTGCCCAGGTTATTGGGATGGTCACCTCTTCCCGAAACCGGACGTTCAAGTGCTGATACGTTTCCACGCAAGACTTGCCATCAACTCGTGTGAAATCGCATCCAGAAGGCTTCTCTGCAGGAATTGTCAAAGGTTTTGCGCATTGGCTCTATCGCAGCATGCGGCGTGCCATTCTGGACGACTTCATAGGTGATCCAGGATTCGGCACAGGCTAGGTCATCGGGGAACGTATCTTGTTCCACCGTGCGACGGATCACAGTACCGTCTGCAAACCAATAAGTAGTCTGCTCTTTGTGCACTTCAAAGCCTTGATCCCACCAATTTTCGTTGGTGGTTTCTCGGCGCAAAATGGAAGCTCGATTCGCTTCCTGAAGTATCGCGCTGGCGTAACTCGCAAGATCGTTCATGATTCAAGATTAGTTGTCAGGTTATCGCAAAAAATTATCTGAAAAATTTAA
>DATBRC010000004.1:0-27259 GCA_036560485.1 Burkholderiaceae bacterium | reverse complement strand
TAAAACGCTATATGATAAAGCAGATCACCACAATTCGAGCAACAACATGCCTAATAACCCATCCGACCTCAAAGCCAGCGGTCTCAAAGCGACGTTACCAAGACTCAAAATCCTGGATATATTTCAGAGCAGCACGGTACGGCACCTCAGTGCAGAAGATGTGTACAAAATTCTGCTTGCTGAAAATATGGATGTCGGCTTGGCGACCGTATATCGCGTGTTGACGCAGTTTGAGCAAGCCGGACTGCTACACCGTAACCACTTTGAGACCGGCAAAGCAGTTTTTGAGTTAAATGAAGGGTCACATCATGATCATCTGGTGTGCCTTGATTGCGGCAGGGTAGAAGAATTTTTCGATGAAGAGATAGAGAAACGTCAGCAAAAAATCGCCAAGGTTCGCGGTTTTGATATTGCCGAGCATTCATTAGCGCTCTACGCTCACTGTATTAAAGAAAATTGCCCTCACCGTGGACGCTGATAATTCGATGAGTAAGTGCCTGGTATATGAAAACGAGTTTGTTCCGTGCTAACATATTGCTATGCGGTAACTATTGGTTGTTGTGAATATCTATGCGGATGCTTTTCAAGTAAATTCGCCCGAATAATTTCCCTTCATTAAAGTAATTTTTAAAATCGAATATGGCGGATTCAGAGCCCAGAATTGCTCCCCGTAAGGTTTTGCGTTGTCGCGCAAAAGTGATGCTTGATGGAGGAAGGCCTCCATCGCTAGGTCGCACTGTCGATATTTCGATCAGCGGGATATGTGTAATGTTAGAAGGGCCATTGGCAGCCGGAGAATCTTGCGTGATCGCGTTTGAAGCGCCGGTTAACGGCACGATGCGCAAAATAATGGTTTCAGCAAAAGCTGTGTACAGCATTTATAGCGGGGAGGGCTTTAGAACGGGCTTTCAATTCGTCCAACTGGATGCGGCAAATACCTCAATCATTAATCAACTAGTGCGTTGATTGATAGAGGTTATCGCATTGCTAGTTGTGGCTTAATGCATTCGACAGTAATTTCGCCGTAATATCCACAATCGGTATCACGCGTTCATATGCCATGCGGGTTGGGCCGATCACACCGAGCGTTCCCACAATTTTTCCATTGACCTCATAGGGTGAGGTCACAACAGTCATTTCTTCCATTGGAACGAGTTGCGATTCTCCGCCGATAAAAATTTGAATGCCGGTGGCTTTGCTGGAAATATCGAGCAGTTGCATCAGGCTGGTTTTTTGTTCGAACATCTCAAACAGTTTGCGCAGTGAAGTCATGTTGGATGACAGGTCGGAGACACTTAGCAAATTACGTTCTCCGGAGATAACAACGTCCTCACCCGTATCGGCCATCGCATCACTGCCGGCCTCAACGGCAGCCTGCATCAACCGCGTCATGTCATCACGCAATTGACGCAATTCGCTTTGCAGCCGAATGCGCACTTCATCAAAGCTCAGTCCGCCGTATTGTTGATTGATATAGTTCGCCGCTTGCACCAGTTGCGACGGGCTGTAGTCGACGTCAGTCAATAACAGGCGATTTTGCACGTCGCCATTGGGCGCGACGATGACAAGTAAAATCCGCTTTTCCGATAAGCGCAAAAACTCAATCTGCTGGAATACGGATTCATGCTTGGGTGTCAATACAACACCGGCAAATTGCGACAAGGACGACAGGATTTGCGCTGCGTTGGTGATGATTTTTTGTGGAGAATTAGTTTGCAGGCTCGACTGCATTTTCGATTCCAGCGCCTGCTCGTCAATTGTTCCAACAGTTAACAAAGTATCGACAAAGACGCGATAACCGCGTGGCGTCGGCACACGTCCGGCCGATGTGTGCGGACTGGAAACGAAGCCCATCTCTTCCAGGTCAGCCATGATATTGCGGATCGTCGCCGGCGATACATCCAGTCCGGAAATCTTTGAGAGCGCACGCGAACCCACCGGTTGACCGTCGGCTATATACCGTTCAACCAGGGCTTTAAGAAGAGTTTGTGCGCGATGATCAAGTTGCATGGTGTTATTTTATGCCAGTGCCGGTGAGGGATGCTAGTGTATTAGAAGCACATTATGCACTCACAAGTGCTGCATTGGCTCAATAGATAGCCCGTTGTGTCGTCATTGATGAAATGCATGCCAAATTATGGTCTAATCAGCATCATGTCCCAAACCAAGCACCCTTCCACATCGACGCCGTCGCCCAAGTCACTTAAAACGATCGCCATCGTTGGCAAGTATTTGGCGGCAGGTATTGCACAATCAATATCGGAAATTGCTGATTTTCTTGCATTGAACGGCTATACCGTCGTGCTGGAGGCAGAGACAGCGCAAAACATAGCATTAAAAGGCTATGCCGCCATGACACCGATGGAGATTGGGCAGCATGCCGATGCAGCAATCGTGATCGGCGGTGATGGCACGATGCTCGGAATTGCCCGCCAATTGGCGCCATACAAGGTACCGTTGATCGGAATTAATCAGGGACGTTTGGGTTTCATGACAGATATCCCGCTCGACCGGATGACACCTTTGCTGTCGGACATGTTGGCAGGCAAAGCAGAGTCGGAGCAGCGCAGTTTGCTGGAAGCGGTCGTCATGCGTGACGGCAAAAAGATTTTTGAAGCGCTCGCATTTAACGACGTGGTGGTCGCGCGCGGCGCGGGTGCCGGGATGGTTGAGTTGCGGGTAGAGGTGGATGGCCGTTTCATGTACAACCAGCGTTCGGATGGTTTGATTGTTGCAACGCCGACCGGCTCAACTGCTTACGCGCTATCTGCAGGCGGGCCGTTGCTGCATCCGAACTTGATGGGTATCGGGTTGGTTCCGATTGCTCCGCATGCTTTGTCCAATCGTCCGATCGTCGTGGCGGATACCAGCGAAATCGTGATTGAAGTCATGAGTGGCCGTGACATCAGTGTGAATTTCGATATGCAAACATTTGCCAGTGTGTTGCATCATGATCGTATCGTGATCAAACGTTCCGCACACACCATTACCTTTCTGCATCCGCAAGGGTGGAGTTATTTTGATACCTTGCGGGAAAAATTGCATTGGAATGAATACCCCTCCGTCGAAGGCCAGTTAAAGTAAACTTAGGGAAAGAACTTGTCCACGAAAAGCACGAAAAACACGAACGATTTAAAGGATTGGCAAACAAAACAATGTTATCCAATGAATGCATCAATGCAGTCATTGATTTTTTTCGTGCCTTTCGTGTTTTTCGTGGATCAAACTCTGTATTTGAGATAAACCATAATCATTTTGTATTCACTGCGGTACGTTTGCTGCCGTTAGACCACAATTCTCCTTATGCTGCGTACACTGACTATTCGTGATTTTGTTATTGTCGATTCAATCGAGCTGGAATTTTCACCTGGCTTCACTGTTTTTACTGGGGAAACCGGCGCCGGAAAATCGATCCTGATCGATGCGTTGGCGCTTGCTTTGGGTGGGCGTGGCGATGCCAGTGTGGTGCGTGAAGGCGCAGCAAAAGCGGACATCACTGCAGAGTTTTCAACCAGTCATCAAGCCAACGATTGGCTGGCGGCCAACGAATTCACCAGCGAAGATGGCGGCGTGCTGTTGCGTCGGGTAATCGACAATGCCGGGCGCTCCAAAGTCTTCATCAATGGCATCGCCGCCACTGCAGCGCAATTGCGCGAGCTGGGTGAAATGCTGATCGATATTCACGGTCAGCACGCGCATCAATCCTTATTGAAAACCGATGCGCAGCGCGTGTTGCTCGACAGCCAGGCTGGCTTGCAGGAAGAGGTCAAGGCAGTGGCTGCCGCATTCAAAACATGGCGTGCGTTGGCCAAGCAACGCGAAGAGTTCGAGACCAATGCGAAGAATGTTTTGCTGGAACGCGAACGATTGGAATGGCAAGTCGGCGAATTGGAAAAATTGGCACCTAAACCGGGTGAGTGGGATGAGGTCAGCAATGAATACAGCCGTTTGTCGCATGCAGCCAGTCTGATTGAAGGAACCCAGGAAGCGCTGACAGCCATTTCCGAATCGGACGATCGCCCGATGCTGTCGCAATTATCCGCATTGAATTTAAAACTCGGCAAATTGGCCGACATCGATGCGGCGTTAAAACCGGTTCTGGAAGTACTGGAACCGGCAAGAATCCAGTTGCAGGAAGCCGTCTATGCATTGAACGATTATTTGGGGCGGGTTGAACTCGATCCAGCCCGTTTGCGCGAAGTGGAAACCCGTATGGGCGATTTGCATTCGACCGCGCGTAAATTCCATGTTGCACCAGCTGATTTGCCGCAAGAACTTGAAACACTGTCTGCGCAATTGAAGCAATTGGCCGATGCAAGCGATCTGGATGCGTTGCGTGCACAAGAAGAAAAGTTGAAAGCTGCTTATATGGCTGCTGCACAAAAATTATCCAAGGCACGCGCCAAAGCAGCCAAAGCACTTGGCGAAGCAGTCACCGCAGCGATGCAGGATTTAAGCATGGCCGGCGGGCGTTTTGCCGTTGCGTTGAATCCATGTGAACCGGCCAGTTACGGTCTGGAGCAGGTGGAGTTGCTGGTCGCAGGACATGCCGGCACGACGCCGCGCCCATTGGCGAAAGTCGCATCTGGTGGTGAGCTGGCGCGGATTGCGCTGGCGATTTCCGTCATTACATCGAGTGCAACTGCGACGCCGACCTTGATTTTTGACGAGGTTGATAGTGGTATTGGTGGCGCTGTTGCAGAAGTGGTGGGGCGCTTATTGAAGCGCCTTGGGCAAGATCATCAGGTATTGTGCGTCACCCATTTGCCGCAAGTTGCCAGCCAGGCGAATCAGCATTTCCAGGTCAGCAAATCGAGTGTCGCCGGCAAAACAGTGTCCCGTATCGGCGCTCTGGATAACAAAGGGCGCGTGGAAGAAGTGGCACGCATGCTGGGCGGGTTGGAAATCACGGCGACTACGCGTAAACACGCACAGGAATTGCTGACCTCCTGATGGCGCTCTAAGCCTTTCTATTACATTTATAAAACAGGCACATCAACATTTCCTGTTGGGAAGAACGACAACACCGCCATGCGCTTTCATCCAGAACCTTCATTTACCCATGGCACAAGCGTGCAAACGGCGATCGTATTGGTCAATCTTGGTACGCCAGATGAGCCTACAACATCAGCAGTTCGGCGTTATCTGAAAGAATTCTTGTCTGATCCACGAGTCGTCGAGATTCCGAAATTGGTTTGGTGGTGCATTCTGCATGGGTTCATTTTGCCGATCCGTTCCAAAAGATCAGCAGAAAAATATGAATCGATCTGGACCAAGGAAGGTTCGCCGCTGAAAGTGCATACCCAGAAGCAAGCGATGTTGTTGCGCGGCTTGCTAGGCGAGCGTGGCCATCAGGTGCAGGTGACGTATGCAATGCGTTACGGCAGCCCATCATTGCCGCAGGTTTTGACGAAGCTAAAGCAGGCCAACTGTGAGCGTATCCTGATTGTTCCAGCCTATCCGCAATATTCGGCAACGACCACAGCCTCCATTTTTGATGCGGTATGCGCCCATTTTGCGCGCGTGAGAAATGTACCGGAGCTGCGCTTTGCCAAGCATTACCACGACCATGAATCCTATATACAGGCGCTGAAAAAGTCAGTACACGCTCACTGGGAAGTGAACGGCAGAGCTGAAAAATTGGTGATGAGTTTTCATGGTGTTCCCAAGCGCACGCTGCTGTTGGGTGATCCCTATCATTGCGAATGTCAGAAGACGGCTCGCTTGTTGGCGATTCAGTTGGGTCTTAAAGAGGACGATTACGTCATCACTTTTCAATCGCGCTTTGGCAAGGCGGAGTGGTTGCAACCTTATACGGCGCCGACTTTAATCAAGCTTGCGCAAACCGGCATCCAAAAGGTTGATGTCATTTGCCCGGGGTTTGCCAGCGATTGCCTGGAAACGCTGGAAGAGATCGGGATCGAAGCGCGACGCGATTTTTTAGCGGCAGGCGGGCGCGAATTTAACTATATTCCTTGCCTGAATGAATTACCTGCGTGGATTACCGCGCTGGCAGAAATCGCCGAGTTGCACATGGTGGGTTGGCCGACGCGCATGACGCCTGCATTGCGTGAGGCGCAGAAAAAAGAAGAAACCATTACCAAAGCCGCAGCAGAACGGCTAGGCGCGCCAAGATAACTTTTGTCTATGCTTTGCTGCTAGAATAGCGCCCGAATCAGGGTAGGGCGGCCAAGTTCCGAGTAGCAAATCAGCGCAACGGTCAGCAGGACATAAGCAACAACCGAGAAAGAAATAAGCGGCAGTTTCATGACGTTTCCTTTCTGCATGTAAGTTGAAAATAAAGTCGATTAAGACTTGATCAATTGCGGACACATCGTAACTACTACATCTTCATCATAGCTCGCTGTTCTGAAAAACAAACCCCATGAACTGGTAAAACTTGTAACAAATTTTATTTTATTAAATTAATGAAATCCGGCAGGTATTCCCCTTGAAATAATGTGGGATAACCCCATTTCTTGAAAACATTGAAGTTAGGTTATTGATTGTTGGAGGCTTTTTAATGCAAGACCAGGAAAAACAGACCGATCAGGCAACACAGGTAGATGAGAATCCGGTTCCAGAGGCAACACCAGCTCCCGTTGAGCCAACTGTCCCAGCTGAACCAAGCGCTGAAGAAAAACTGGCGACTGCAGAAGCAAAAATTCTGGAAATGCAGGATGCATTCTTGCGAGCAAAGGCTGAAGCAGAAAATATGCGACGCCGTGCTCAGGAAGATATCGCTCGTGCACACAAATTTGCGATAGAAAGTTTTGCCGAAGCGATGGTGCCGGTGAAGGATAGTCTGGAAATGGCATTGAAGGTCGAAACACCTTCAGTCGAATCTCTGAAGGAAGGGGTCGAGATGACCTTGAAACAGTTGTCCTCGGCTTTTGAGAAAAACCGTTTGTTTGAACTGAATCCAAATGCAGGTGACAAGCTTGACCCAATGAAGCATCAGGCGATTTCGATGGTGCCGGCAGAGCAAGAAGCCAATACGATCGTCAGCGTCCTGCAAAAAGGCTACATGATCGCGGATCGTCTGCTGCGTCCGGCTTTGGTTACGGTAGCACAAGAAAAAGCAGCGTAAAAATACGTCAGATAGCGCTTGAAAGTGCAACTTTCTTCCGCATATACCAATTAACAAAGTTTCAGTTATTTAGCTTTTAAAGGAAAAGAACATGGGCAAGATTATCGGCATCGACTTGGGAACGACCAACTCCTGTATCGCCATTATGGAAGGTGGTCAACCAAAGGTTATTGAGAATTCGGAAGGCGCGCGTACCACCCCTTCGATCATCGCCTATCAAGAAGATGGCGAAATTCTGGTCGGTGCACCGGCTAAACGCCAAGCTGTAACCAACCCTAAAAACACCCTCTACGCGGTCAAGCGTTTGATCGGTCGCAAGTTTGAAGAAAAAGAAGTGCAAAAGGACATCAGCCTGATGCCTTACCAGATCACCAAAGCCGATAACGGCGACGCTTGGATTTCGGTGCGCGACAAAAAACTGGCGCCGCCACAAATCTCCGCAGAAGTACTGCGCAAAATGAAAAAGACCGCCGAAGATTATCTCGGCGAAGAAGTGACGGAAGCCGTGATCACGGTTCCAGCATACTTCAACGATGCACAACGTCAGGCAACCAAAGATGCCGGTCGTATCGCTGGTCTTGATGTCAAGCGCATCATCAACGAACCGACCGCAGCGGCATTGGCATTCGGCCTCGACAAAAATGAAAAAGGCGATCGCAAGATTGCCGTGTATGACTTGGGCGGCGGTACTTTCGATATCTCGATCATCGAAATCGCTGACGTAGATGGCGAAAAACAATTTGAAGTGTTGTCCACCAACGGCGACACCTTCTTGGGCGGCGAAGATTTCGACCAGCGCATCATTGATTACATCATTGACGAGTTCAAGAAAATCAATGGACTCGACCTTGGCAAGGACGCGATTGCGCTGCAACGTATCAAGGCATCCGCCGAGCGTGCGAAGATTGAATTGTCGTCTTCCCAGCAAACTGAAATCAACGAGCCGTACATCGCGATGGCCAACGGCGCACCGGTTCACTTGAACCTGAAAATGACACGCGCCAAGTTGGAAGCATTGGTAGAAGACCTGATTGCAAAAACGATTGCACCGCTTAGCATCGCGATCAAGGATGCGGGCGTCAAAGTCACCGACATCGACGACATCATCCTGGTCGGTGGTATGACGCGTATGCCGAAGGTGCAAGAGAAGGTTAAAGAGTTCTTCGGCAAGGATCCGCGCAAGGATGTGAATCCGGACGAAGCTGTGGCAGTCGGTGCAGCAATCCAGGGTTCCGTATTGTCGGGCGATCGCAAAGACCTGCTGTTGCTGGACGTGACTCCTTTGTCGCTTGGTATCGAAACGCTGGGTGGCGTGATGACCAAGATGATCAAGAAGAACACCACGATCCCGACCAAGTTCAGCCAGGTATTCTCCACTGCAGATGACAACCAGCCGGCGGTGACCATCAAGGTTTATCAGGGCGAGCGTGAGATGGCTGTCGGCAACAAGGGCTTGGGCGAGTTCAATCTGGAAGGCATCCCGCCAGCAGCACGTGGTACGCCACAGATTGAAGTGACGTTCGATATCGACGCCAATGGTATTTTGCACGTCGGTGCGAAAGACAAGGCAACCGGCAAGGAAAACAAGATCACCATCAAGGCGAACTCCGGTTTGACCGAAGAAGAAATTCAAAAGATGGTGCGCGATGCGGAAGCCAATGCGGAAGAAGACAAGCGTTTGCGTGAAGTCGCAGAAGCGCATAACCAGGGCGATGCGCTGGTGCACTCGACTCGCAAGGCATTGACCGAATATGGCGACAAGCTCGAAGCTGGTGAGAAAGAGAAAGTCGAAGCCGCGATCAAGGATCTGGAAGAAGCATTGAAAGGCAGCGACAAGGCTGCGATTGATGCAAAGGTCGCCGCATTGTCGACGGCCGCGCAGCAACTTGGCGAGAAGATGTACGCCGATGTGCAGGCACAGCAACAGGCAGCCGGCGCAGCGGGTGCGGGCGGTGGAGCCGGAGCAGGTGCTTCATCCGAATCCAAGCCTAAAGAAGAAGATGTCGTTGACGCCGACTTCAAGGAAGTCAAAGACAAGTAATCAGTCGCCTTGACGACTCGCCGAGCCAATATGATCGTCAGATCGTCGGCTCGGCGTTTTCGCAATGTGAGCATGTGCTGTTTTGAGGATGCGTGATCCTCAACAGTTTTAGCCGCTGGATTTAAGTTGCTCTATTTAGCGCGTATATAACAGGGTGCCGACAAGATGGCGAAGCGTGATTTTTACGAAATACTGGGTGTAGCGAAAAACGCTTCTGATGACGAGATCAAGAAAGCGTATCGCAAGCTCGCAATGAAACATCATCCGGACCGCAATCCGGATAGCAAAGGCTCGGAAGACAAATTCAAGGAGGCGAAAGAAGCCTACGAGATGCTGTCCGATCCGCAGAAACGTGAAGCCTATGACCGTTACGGTCATGCCGGCGTTGATCCCAACATGGGTGGTGGTGGATTTGGCGGCGCGGGTGCCGGCGCCGGTGGATTTGCCGATGCGTTCGGTGATATTTTCGGCGATATTTTTGGCGGTGGACGTGCCGGAGGCGGACGCAGCAGTGGACCGCAGGTGTATCGCGGCGCCGATTTGCGTTACAACCTCGACATCACGCTTGAACAAGCGGCGCACGGATTCGACACCACGATCCGCGTTCCATCCTGGGATGCGTGTGAAGTCTGTCATGGCAGTGGCGCCAAGCCGGGCACTGCGCCGACAACTTGCCCGACTTGCGGTGGTCATGGCCAAGTGCGCATGCAACAAGGATTTTTCAGTATTCAGCAAACCTGCCCGAAATGTCATGGCACTGGAAAAATTATTCCGGAACCTTGTACCAATTGCGGTGGTGCCGGACGTATCAAGCGTAACAAGACATTGGAAGTGAAGATTCCGGCAGGTATCGATGACGGCATGCGGATTCGCTCATCCGGCAATGGCGAACCTGGCATGAATGGCGGTCCTCCTGGGGACCTCTATGTTGAAATCCATATCAAGCAACATCCGGTTTTTCAGCGGGATGGCGACGATTTGCACTGCGAGATTCCGATTTCGTTTGCCAAGGCTGCGCTTGGTGGTGAAGTGGAAGTGCCTACCTTGAATGGCAAGGCTTCTTTTACGCTTCCTGAAGGAACGCAGACGGGCAAGACATTCCGTTTACGCGGCAAAGGGATTAAAGGGGTTCGTTCCGGTTATGCGGGTGATCTGTTCTGTCATGTCGTACTTGAAACGCCGGTCAAATTAACCGAAAAACAAAAAGACCTATTGCGTGAATTCGAAAAATTGACTGCGGAGGGTGGTGCAAAACACAGTCCTCAGTCGAAATCATGGAAAGATAAAGTGAAGGGTTTTTTTGAATAGGTTGATTTAGTGAGATTTTATTTTGGCGTAAGCTTTTCTTTATTTGAAATGGCCAACCGGATCTTGCGTAGCCTGAAACTTCTCTACCTTTGCACTGGTTGAATTGGAATCGAATGCCCCTACATCAATTCGTTGGCCGTGCTCGCATTGATAAATGATAGTCGTTTTGCCCCCTTTTTCGGATCCATGGATCATAGAGGGAGAGTGACATTGCCTCCAATCGATGAATCTGAAATGCCATAAAGCCACTTTCAATAAGGCTCTTTCTTGCATGCCCGTATTTGATATGCGAGGCAAGAAGTGTGAATAGGGCGTATGCCAAAATAACCATAATAGCCGCATCCACCCTACTCGATTCGAGTGCGCCATGGGTAAATTTGCTCGCAGTCCAAACAAAGGCCACCATAAGCACTGCCCGTATTCGCTTTTTAATCTGCGCCTGCGATACCACAACGAATCGCGAGACTGTCCCAATTTGAATTTCAGTAAGATGTGGAAATTCAACATTTCCTTGGTTGTTATTTTTCATGGCTGTCTCCCCCAATAAAATTTAATTGGTTTGATACGTATGGATAACTTAATTTACCATGCGTAATTCCTGTAGGCACTATTTCATTGCGCTAAAGCCACAAAATAAAACACACACAAATTTCTATCCTTTTTGACAAGTTTGCCTTGCTTACAATGCTTTCATTTGCAAATTTGCACGTGTTATTGGGCTCTATTCTCGAATTCAAATTTGTAAGACACCACATAAAATGAAATGTCTTGGATGCCAACATTAAGGAGTGAAGGTTATGCTACGCAAGAATCCAATTAGTAGTTTGCAAACGAAAATTTGTGTCTCATTGAGCAAAAGGCCTTCGCTCGGGCGACTGTACTTTGATTTGAGTCCTGTTTTCGCCATAGTCAGAAGTCGCCCTGAAGAAGCCATCAGTATTGTCCCACTGTATAAGCAATCTTTGTATGCATCGCCATCCAAATACATCAAGATAATTAGCGAATTAAAGAATGGCTTTTGGGCTCGCGCAGGAACGATTTCTTTCGGGTTAACATTTGGCCCCTTGCTGACATGGTTTATCCACCAGATGGCGAATGTCAGCGACGTGAGATGGCGCGCTCGCCTCGTCACCTCGTTATTACGCCAGGAGCTTGGCGCACGGGCACCGCTACCTAAACCAGTTTCAATCGACGTACTAGGTTCAGGATCTGGACTTTACGTGATCGATGCGCTCAAACGATTTCAGGCCATTCCCCAGCTTAGCATCTCCTTGATTGATCATGATCCAGAAACTTACGATCTAGCGCAACAGTATGCCAAGCAAATTGGCATTAATGAGCAATCGTTTAAATCGACGTTTAACCAACAATGTTCCAATATCTTATCGAACGACTTTTATGTCGATGAAGAAGAGACAAAGGACTTTGTCTTGATGATCGGTGTCGGTGACCATATTGATAAAGTCATTAAAAACCGCGTATTACGATCACTTATGGATAGTGAACACCGCTTCGATGTTACGGCGACGAATCCCGATCTGATTCAACTTTTAACCAAAACCCGCAAGGCATTGAAGTCAGGCGGAATGCTTATTTACACTTTCGTAAATTACAATGAAGAAGAACCGTTCATGGAGAAGGTTGTTCGTTGGAGGCACCGGTATCGCAGTCGCAAAATGATCGAGGCTATCTTTGAGGCGTCAGGGTGGGACAACGAGCATGTTGAATATGTCACAGGCCCTTCTGGCGTTCAGAATGTCGTTATCGCACGAGCCTAACCGACCTCTCGTCAAGCCCGCGCGGTTTTCACACTGCCAGGGTGTCTCTGGCGGATTTGGCAGCTACGAGTTTGAGATTAAGGTTCTTTTTTAGCCAAACCTCAAACTCGTTGGCTGGCATCGGTTTTGCAAAATAAAATCCTTGGGCATAGTCGACGCCGATCGAGCGCAGAAATCCAACTTGCTCTTCAGTTTCTACTCCTTCCGCAACCGTCTTAAGCCCCAGTGTTTGTGATACAGATACCATTGAGCAAACTACCGCGTGAGCTTTGCTGTCTGTTAATGCAGACGTAATAAAACTTCTGTCCAGTTTGACGACATCGATCGGAAGGCGTCCTAGTTGAGACAAGGACGAATACCCAGTACCGAAATCGTCAAG
Organism: Burkholderiaceae bacterium; assembly: GCA_036560485.1. Taxonomy (GTDB): domain Bacteria; phylum Pseudomonadota; class Gammaproteobacteria; order Burkholderiales; family Burkholderiaceae_D; genus DATBRC01. The sequence goes on along the minus strand of DATBRC010000004.1, from coordinate 14,663 downwards.
ATGAACTTCAGCACCAAGTTCTTTAAATCTTTTGATTCTCTCAAGCGCGAGCAGTTCGTCCTCCATAAAAGAACTCTCTGTCAATTCAATGTCGAGTATGGACGGTGCAAGCCTGTTATCCAGTAATGCGAGTTCAAAATCCGAAATGATCGCTTCATTGGACAACTGCGCAGCTGCGACATTGATCGCAATGCGAATATTAAGGCCCTTTCTTTTCCATGTATAAGCCTGGAGCGCGGCCTCTCTCATCACCCATTTTCCGAGTGGCACAATCAAACCTGATTCTTCGGCATACGGAATGAATGCAGCTGGCGAAACCTGTCCGCGTTCCGGCGAATTCCAACGTATTAATGCCTCTACAGAGCGGATTTTCCCAGTGTTCAAGCAGACTTTCGGCTGATAATAGAGTTCAAACTCGAAAGCCTCAAGTGCTTTTCTTAAGTTGAAATCGAGCCAGACGTACTCATCTACTCGACGTGTCATATCAGCTGAGAACGTTCGGAAATTTCCCTTGCCATGTTCTTTTGCAGCATACATAGCAGAGTCGGCTTTGCGCATAAGTTCCTCAGCTGACGTCCCGTGTTCCGGATACAGCACAAGACCAATCGAGACGCTCGAATACACCCGCGCTCGTCCCAAATCGAATGCTCCGTTAGTTTCGGCAAGAATTCGTTCCGCAACTTGTTCAGCAGATGGTCTGGCTGCTCCGCCAAGAACTATAAGAAATTCATCCCCGCCAAGACGAGCAAGCTTGTCGCACTCTCTTAAGCAACTTTGCAGCTGAGATGCGGCCCTCACAATTAATTCATCGCCTGAGTCATGCCCGTAGTGATAGTTAATTCTTCTAAAATTATCCAAATCAAGCAACAAAATCGCAAATTTTTCACTCTGTTTTTCAGAAATTGCGTTGGCAATATGAAGTTGAATGGCGTGCCTATTTGGCAATCCAGTCAAGGAATCAGTATGTGCTAGCTCACTTAGTTTTTCTGCTGAGCGGCGTTCTTCCGTTATGTCGGTGCCGGCTGAAATCAGTATCCATTCCTCTTGCCCGCTACCGCTCTTGAGCAAACTATTGCGCCACTTCAGAAGTCGTACCCCATCAATGGTCTGGATATTCCTCTCCATCTCATAAGGCAAGAGGTTGGAGAATATATTTGCCACATGCGATTGCGATTGCTGTCGATCGTTGCCTGCTGGGATGAACTCGAATGCGGACTTGCCGAGCACCTGTTCTTCTTTTACGCCAGTTAATTCTTCACAAAGGCGATTAAAGCGTCGGATATGTCCTTTATTGTCCATGGCCACGACGAGGCAGTTTACTTCGGACACAATCTTTTCAGCGAATGTTAGTGCATTTTCAAGGCTTTCGACGACTGATGCCGTGTCGTCAAAACAAGCCGCAGTCCCTTCCCATCGCAATTGAGAAGTACGACGTGCTATTAGGTGGAGCTTGATTTCGTTGATGGTGATCGGAACATCCAAGGTCACTGTACTTAACTGTCCGGAACAGGCACGAATCGTTTCTGCTTGTAGTGGATTTAGTCTAATCTCAATCAATTGCTGAGAATCGATTTTTTCAAATATAAGGTAGTCGCGAGTCGCTTCAAGCGTCCATCGTGGTGCCCTTGTTCCAAATTCGACGAATAGCGGATTATCTATATCCATAAAGTACTCAGCGCAGTGGGGGGCAACAATGTAGTTGCATAATGGCATTACTGTACAGCTACATTGTAAAAAACGCCAGTTTGACAGTATTTAACATATGTAAATGTGTTGTTTGTGCAATGCGCCACTACTGAATTGCGACACTTATTGTCTTCAGCGGCAAGTTTTAACAGAATTTTCGCGCTAATTGAAATCATGTAAGGAGAAAATTGCGTACAGAAGCGCAAGATCGTCGGGAATCCAATAATACAAGACGTTTCAACGTCCTATGTCGAGCGCCAGAAGCTTGCCATTCGCATGAGCATATAAAAGAAGAATAGGTTGATAGTCTCACGGGCATTATTCGCATGGCGATGACTGCGGCTTGGTAAAAGCATAATGAACTTATGATCACAGGACATGGAATCACGATCGCAGGGCTATTTATTGGTATGGGGCTGTGTATTCAATTCATGCTGGTGTTTGTTCAAAAGGCGACAAAATAAGTCGTCTTTTCTTTGATAAATACCAGCCCATTGCAAGAAATAAAGACTGCGAAGGTACGTGAGATGCCTTTGTCTTTTAGGGGCGCTGTTGATTGAATCAACAATCCGTAAGCAATCAATTGCGGTAGCCAATAATATTTGATGTCATTTAAATATGCGTTTATCAATCATGATTAATAAATCAGAAATCATTGCATTATGGCAATGCAATTTTTGATTTTATGAACCAATACAAATCTAGAAATACATAGCGATCTTTCAGAATGGGGTGGCTTTATGACATGCCACAATATTTAGAAAAAAATGCATGCGATCGTGTCATGGTAAAGTTCAGCCTACGCAATGATTATTCAACCTGCACGATTGTTTGCTTTATTTCACGAGCACATCTTTTACTTTTAAGTTTTAAATTCCAATATGGCAATAAAAGACCAAGATAACCCAGCACTGCAGCAATTATTTTTAAATAACCGTAAGTGGGCTGCGTCGATGACTGCGCAGGAAGCCGATTTTTTTCAAAAATTGGCCGCTCAGCAATCGCCGGAATATTTGTGGATTGGTTGTTCCGACAGCCGTGTTCCGGCAAATGAATTATTAGGCTTATTGCCTGGCGAGATTTTCGTCCACAGGAATATTGCCAATATTGTGGTGCATACCGATTTGAATTGTTTGGCGGTATTGCAGTTCGCCATTGATGTGCTGAAAGTGAAACATGTAATTGTGTGTGGACATTATGGTTGTTCAGGTGTGCATGCATCGCTCACGAAACGCCGCATTGGCTTGGCAGACAATTGGCTTCGTCATGTGCAGGATGTGCATCAAAAGCATGAACGATATCTGGGTGATGCATTGCCCAGCCGCGAGAAATTGGACAGATTGTGTGAACTCAATGTGATCGAGCAAGTCATCAACGTTTGTCAGACCACCATTGTGCAGGATGCATGGGATCGCGGTCAGGAATTGACCATTCATAGCTGGGTTTATGGATTGACGGATGGTTTGCTGCGCGATTTAGGCGTGACGGTGAGTGCGCCGGAAGAATTGGTGGAGATGACGCAGAAAAGTTTAAGCCGATATGAGGATGTATAAAAATTACTTTTAATCTGTCTAAAAGCAATGTTCCGGCGCAGGGAATGATTTGTCTTTAACCGCTGCAATGTAAGCACGTACGGCCGCTTCGATGCTGGTTTGACCTTCCATGAAATTCTTTACAAAGCGCGCTTTGCGGCCCGGGAATACGCCAAGCAAATCGTGCATTACCAAGACTTGACCCGAACAATCCGGACCGGCACCGATACCGATTGTCGGTATCGTGACGAGTTCGGTTACTTCTTTTGCCAGGGCCGCCGGAATTGCTTCAAGTAATAGCGCTGCCGCGCCGGCTGCTTGCAATGTCAATGCATCCGCTTTCAATTGTTCTGCTGCAGCGCTGGTTTTTCCTTGCACTTTGTAGCCGCCGAATTGATGGACCGATTGCGGAGTTAATCCGATGTGTGCAAAGACCGGAATAGCACGTTCTGTCAAAAAGCGCACAGTATCAGCCAACCATGCGCCACCTTCCAGTTTCACCATTTGCGCGCCAGCTTGCAGCAACTGTACGGCGTTGTTGAAAGCCGCTTCCGGCGTTGCGTAGCTGCCAAACGGCATATCGGCGGCAATGAATGCAGTCTGATTACCGCGTGTGACGCTGGCAACGTGGTAAAGCATGTCGCGCATGGTGACCGGCAGTGTTGAATCATGTCCTTGGCACACCATGCCGAGCGAATCGCCGATCAACAAGATCTCGACGCCGCAGCGATCCATCAGAGCCGCGAAACTCGCGTCATAGCAAGTGAGCATGGTGATTTTTTCGCCTGATGCACGCAGCGCCATCAATGAGGTAATCGTGACTGCCTTGCTGCGTGGATTTTCAGTGTCTTGCAAATATCCAGCCATGATCATTCCCCAAGGTTAAAAAATTCACGCCGACCGCGCATGTTCTGAATATGCTTCAGCAGCAGTTCGAAATCGCCATCGCGTTCAATCGGATTCAAATTCTCATTGTTAACGATTAACAATGGCGCAGCATCGTAATGATAAAAGAAATGGCTGTAACTTTCACAGAGCCGGTACATATAGGTTTCAGAGATGCCATTCTCCATTGGAATGCCACGTTTCTTTACACGTTCAATCAGCGTTTCCGGTTGTGCCTGCAGGTAGATGACCAGATCGGGCAATGGTACTTGCGGCCGTAGATGGTCGTATAGCTGCCGATATAAATTCAATTCATCATCGCCCAGCGTCAAGCGAGCAAAGATCGGATCCTTGTCGAGCAAAAAATCGGATACGACAGGTCCATTGAATAAATCAGCCTGTGCCAAATCGCGCAATTGATTCAATCGTTGAAACAGGAAAAACAGCTGTGTCGGCAATGCATAGCGCGCCGAGTCTTTATAGAATTTTTCGAGGAAAGGATTTTCCTGCGGCAATTCAAGCAAAGTTTGCGCGCCGAAGCCTTCTGCGATTTTTCGGACAAGCGTCGTCTTGCCGGCACCGATCGGTCCTTCGACAACGATGTACCTGTATTTATCGAAATTCATGTGCGGAAAATAAAATAGACTGCGCCAATCAGACACAGGGCTGCCCATACATAATCGAGTTTAAAGGGCTGGCTCATATAGAACATGGCAAACGGAACGAATACGGTTAGTGTAATCGCTTCCTGCATTATTTTCAGTTGCGCCAGGCTGTATTGAGTGTAGCCGATGCGATTGGCCGGCACTTGCAAAAGATATTCGAATAAGGCAATTCCCCAGCTGACCAGTGCGGCAATCCACCAGGCTTTGCCCGAAAAATTCTTGAGGTGACCATACCAAGCGAGAGTCATGAAGACATTTGACAAAGTCAGCAAACCAACGGTTTGAACGATAACGGGGATTTGCATGGCGATTAAAAATGCAGTCTAAATCTTTTGAATAACTTGATTGGCAACATCCGGTACAAAAGCATGTGCCGGACCTTTGCCGGGTATGGTAATGAACGGATCGAGTTGCAGGAGTGGTATCAATGCAAATGCACGTTGCGGCAAACCTGGATGCGGTACGGTCAACGTTTCAGTATTGATGATCTCGGCACCATAAAGAAGAATATCCAGATCGAGCGTGCGTGGCGCATGCAGATAAGGACGTGCACGGCCGAACTGCAGTTCAAGTGCTTGTAATGCATTCAGTAATTCTTGCGCCGGCAATTGGGTTTCAATGCAGGAGACGGCATTGACGTAATCATCACCGTCAGCATCAATTGGCGCTGTACGAAACAAGCTTGATTGCCCAAGCAATTTTGTCTGCGGCAGCTTATCCAATAGCAGGATTGCGCGTTGCACGTTGTCTTTCGCATCGCCTAAATTGGCACCGATGGCGATATACGCTTTGACGTTGGTTGCCATCATGATTCCTGGCCATTGCCGCTTTCATTGGTGCCTGTATTTTTTGCACGGCCTTTCCCGCCACGTCGCCGCGGGCGTTTTTTTGCTGGTGCGCCTGAACCTTCCGATTTTGGTTTTTGTGCCAGAAGCGCTTCACGGCCCGGACCATCCGCTTCGATAAATGCAGTCCACCATTCGCCAAGCTCACTGTCGATCTCACCGGACTCACAGCGCAGCAGCAGGAAGTCATATCCGGCGCGCATGCGCAAATGTTCCAGTAATTTATAAGGCGATTTGCCGATGCGGCGCTCGAAGCGCGGTTGCATTGCCCAGATGTCGCGCATGTCGGAAGCGATTTTGCGCTGTAACGCGAGCTTTTCGGTTTGTGTATTCAGCACATCGTCGGCTGCCAAATGCAAAGCAGGAATTGGATATTCGCCCGCTGCTTGATACGCAGTCCATTTTTCCAAAACTTCATGCCACAACAGCGACGCAAACAGGAAGCCCGGCGATACCGGTTTGCCTTGTTGTATACGCGCGTCGGTACTCGCCAATGCCAACGTGACGAATTTTTCGCCGAGCGGTTGTTCCAGCACGACATCGAGCAAAGGCAGCAGACCATGATGCAGACCTTCCTTGCGCAGTTGCTGCAAGCACGCCAGCGCGTGGCCGCTCATCAACAGCTTCAGCATTTCGTCGAACACGCGTGCAGCCGGCACGTTGTCGATCAGTGGCGCCATGATCGAGATCGGTGCGCGCGTTTCCGGATCAATCGTAAAGCCTAATTTTGCTGCAAAGCGTACGACCCGCAGCAAACGTACTGGATCTTCGCGATAGCGCGCTTCGGGTATGCCAATGATGCGCAAGGTTTTGTTGCGGATGTCAGTCATGCCGCCGTGATAATCCAGCACGGTTTGCGTGGCCGGATCGTAGTACATCGCGTTAATTGTGAAATCGCGCCGGATGGCGTCTTCATGCTGTTCACCGAACGTGTTATCGCGCAGCACGCGGCCGTGTTCATCCTTGATTGCGCCTTCTGATGAAGCGCCGCGGAAGGTCGTGACTTCCAATAGATCCTGTCCGAACATCACGTGCACAATTTGAAAGCGCTTGCCGATGATGAAAGCGCGCCGGAATAAACGTTTGACTTGTTCCGGCGTCGCATTGGTTGCAATGTCGAAGTCTTTTGGTTTGATGCCCAACAATAAATCGCGCACCGCGCCGCCGACCAGAAATGCCTTGAAGCCGGCATCCTGCAATGTTTGCGTCACGCGTACCGCGTTTGGTGAAACCAATTGCGGATCGATGCGATGCTCTCTCTGGCTTAGCACCACGGGTTTGGTGTGGTCACCATTTTTCTTGTTGGAGCCGAGTATGCGGCGGATGAACTTTTTGATCATTGAATAGTGTCGAACAATTTCAAGATAGGCCAGCCGTGTGCTTGCGCATGCGCTGTGAGTTTTGCATTCGGGTTGGTCGCAACCGGATTGGTTACCAATGACATCAATGGAATGTCATTCTGCGAATCACTGTAAAAATGGCTGCGTTCAAAACTGCCTAGGGATTTTCCCATATTCGCGAGCCATTGATTGGTATGGGTGACCTTGCCTGCGCCGTAAGTCGGTGTGCCGATCAGGTTGCCGGTAATTTCACCGGAAGGTGAGACTTCCGGTTCGGCTGCAATCAAATGCTTGACGCCGAATGCTTTTGCAATCGGTTCGGTGACAAAACGATTGGTCGCGGTGATGATGCCGACCAGGTCATCAGCGTCTTGATGTTTTTTTACCAGATCGCATGCAATGGGCAGGATGGCCGGTTGGATCACTTCATGCATGAACTGTCGATGCCATTCATCCAATTGGGTACGCGGGAATTGTGCAAGTGTGCCCAATGCAAATTTAAGGTAAGCGACCGGATCAAGCATGCCGGCTTGATATTGTGCGAAAAATTCTGCGTTGTGTTTTTCGAATGCGTCCGGATCGACAGCGCCGATGCGCGACAGGAATTGGCCCCATTCATAATCGGAGTCAAGCGGCAATAAAGTATGGTCAAGATCGAATAGTGCCAGATTCATATTGTTCATCATGTTTGTGGCGCGCCATCTTCTTGCAGCAAACTGCGCAAGAGCGGCAAGGTAATCGGCCGCTTGGTTTCCAGCGAATAGCGATCCAATGCATCCAGCATTGCAGACAGGGATCGCATATCGCGCCGATAATGCGTTATTAAATAGGGTAACACGCCCGGCGCCAATGCAAAACCGCGCGCATGGGCAGCCAGTGTCAATGCATCTATTTTTTCCTCATCGCTCAATCCGTGCACTTGATAGATCAATCCCCAGCCAAGACGCGTACGCAAGTCTTCGCGCACCGGCAGCACGGCGGGAGCTACCGAACCGGCAGTCACCAGCACGCCGCCATTCTCACGGACTTGGTTGAATAAATTGAATGCAGCGATTTGCGAGTCAGGTGACAGTTCTTCGCAATCGTCGATCATATACAGCGACGTTGCCGGATCAAACAGGAATGCATCAGCTTTAGCATCGGCAGCAATGTAACGCGCGTTCGGAAAGGCCGCCAGTGCGCGCAGCAAGTGTGTTCTGCCCGCGCCAAGCTCACCCCACAGGTATATGAAGCGATCGCTTAATTTGTCGGCAGGCTGCGTTGCGACTTGCCGTAGCAAGTGGAGCAATTCCTGGTTTCTGCCCACTGCGAACGTGTCGAGCGTTTGTGGTTTTTCCGTACCAAGATCCAGCAATAACTGTTTCATGCTTCTCATTGGTTATTTTTGCTGGTTATAAAAACTGCTGTTGAAATAATGAATGCGCAAATGCTTGAATGCGACCGACAGAATTGCACACGCTGGCAATGCAAGCAATACGCCGACAAAGCCAAACAATTGGGCAAATGCCAGCAATGCAAAAATGACCATCAATGGATGCAAGCCGATGCGCTCGCCAACCAAACGCGGCGTCAGGAAAAATCCCTCAATGATTTGCCCGGCGCCATATACGCAAGCGACGCCAATCAAGCCATGCAAACCTTCAAATTGCAAAACTGAAGCGATCAGCGCCAAGATCAAACCCATGCCGAAACCGAGATAAGGGATAAATACCAACAAGCCGGTGATGATGCCAACCGGGAGTGCCACATCAAACCCTAGCAAAGAAAGGGAAACCGAATAGTACACAGCCAAGGTCAGCATGACCGACAACTGACCGCGCAGATACTGCGCCAACAAGCTGTCAACTTCATTTGCCAATGCCACTGTTCTGCCGACCAAACGTCGCGGGACCATAGTTGTCAGTACTGCCAGCAAACGATGCCAATCAAGTAACAAATAGAAGAGGGCGACTGGAATCAATGCGAGTGTGACCATCCAGCCGATCAGTGCGATGCCGCCAATTTTGGCAGAGGCAAATATCGTGCTCCATAATTCATGACTATTGGCCGAGAATTTTTGCGTAAGAAATTGTTCAATACCGGCACTGTCCAAATGAACCTGAATGCCCAATTTACTCAATCTTGGGCCGAAAGTATCATCCAGCAAAGAGAGAAAAGGCGGGATTTTGTCTTGCAATAATGAAATCTCTTTTTGCAACACAGGCATCACGATCAGCACCAATGCCAGCACTACTGCAAATAACAGCAGCATCATGATGATGACGCCAAGTGCGCGCGGTATGCCAAATCTGCCGATACGGTGCGACGCCAGCCAGTCCACACCTGGATTTAACGCGTACGCCAGGATGGCTGCAGCGATGAAAGGGGTCAGTACGGGGCCTAATAAGACCAGCAAGATGACCAATGCCAGAGCGAGCAGCAGCCACGCCCAGCTTTGTTTTAGCTCTGTCAGAAAAGAAAATGGCATCGAATGGTCGGCTATATTAGGGGGAGTTTGTTAAAATACGGGTTCGCAAGCTTCGCAGCTCCGCTTCAACCGTCTATTTTACCGTCTCTGCAGCCAATCACATCATGAGTTCAACTTCAAAAGTTTCTCTTTCCTACCGCGACGCCGGTGTCGATATTGACGCAGGCGATGCCCTAGTCGAAGCAATCAAGCCGTTTGCCAAACGGACCATGCGCGAAGGCGTGATGGGCGGTATCGGCGGTTTTGGTGCTTTGTTTGAAGTGAGCAAAAAATTCAAGGAACCGGTTCTGGTCTCCGGCACCGATGGCGTCGGCACCAAGCTGAAGCTGGCGTTCCATTTGAATAAGCATGACACCGTCGGCATCGATCTGGTTGCGATGAGCGTCAACGATATCCTGGTGCAAGGCGCCGAGCCGCTCTTTTTTCTCGATTATTTCGCCTGCGGCAAACTCGATGTGCCTACTGCCACCGATGTGATCAAGGGCATTGCGCAAGGTTGCGAGCTGGCCGGTTGTGCATTGATCGGTGGTGAGACCGCCGAAATGCCGAGCATGTATCCGGATGGTGAATATGACCTTGCCGGTTTTGCGGTTGGTGCAGTCGAAAAAGCCAAATTGATCGATGGCGGCAAAATCGTTCCGGGCGACGTCGTGTTGGGTCTGGCTTCATCCGGTGCACACTCCAATGGTTATTCATTGGTACGCAAGATCATTTCCGTCGCACAGCCGGATTTGCAGGCGGATTTCCACGGTCGTAAATTGGCCGACGTATTGCTGGAGCCGACACGTATTTACGTCAAGCCCTTGTTGGCATTGATGGAGAAGATGGAAGTCAAAGGGCTGGTGCATATCACCGGCGGCGGACTGGTGGAAAACGTGCCGCGTGTTTTGCAAAATAATTTGACCGCAGTACTGCATCGCGATGCATGGACGATGCCGCCGCTGTTCAAATGGTTGCAGCAACATGGCGGCGTGGCAGACAGCGAAATGCATCGTGTCTTCAACTGCGGTATCGGCATGACGGTGATTGTGTCGAAGGAAAATGCAGATGCGGCAATGGCGCAATTGAAGGCGGCGGGTGAAACCGTGATGCGCATCGGCGAAATACGTGAACGTCAAGGCGATGAGGCGCAGACGATTGTGCTTTGATATTTTTATGCTCCGATAAAAAGCTGCAAGGTGAAGACCTGCAGCTTTTTTTACGTCATTCGAATTGGGAAATCGAATGGTTAATACTATTGCGCAAGCATTTGCAGTAGGTGGCGATCGATATTGGTCAGTCGAAATATAAAATTTCCACAAGGTCGAATAGGCATGATTTCTATCATGGTTGCTGCGACTGATTCTGTTAGGTTGGACATTTCACTTTCTGTCATATGGAGATCATCATGAGTTTGCTTGACTCGGCAATGGGTGCGATGAAGGGCGGTAATAATGAAGGCGGAGCAATGTCCGCATTAGTGTCCAATTTGTTGACGCAGTTTGGTGGCGTCGGCGGATTGTTGGAAAAATTCAAGGCCGGTGGTTTAGGCGAGGTGGCGCAATCCTGGGTGAGCACGGGCCAGAATTTGCCGGTCTCGCCAGATCAAATCAATTCGGTGCTGGGCAATGAGCGCGTGACCGAATTGGCAGACAAGCTCGGCATTGATCCGCAGCAGGCAACAGATAAGTTGGCGACTTACCTACCGCAGGTGGTCGATAAGCTGACGCCAAACGGGCAAGTCCCCGAGGGAAGCGACGGGAACTTGATGGGTGGTATAGGGAAAATGTTCGGACATTAAGAAAGCCACGGTGGGGTTGATGAGAACGTTTTGCTAAGGCGCTCTTAACTCGTCGATCAAGGCTGACGAGTGTTGGTTCGGCACAGGAGTAAGCAAGCTAACCACGAAAATGGCAAGCAGCCCCGCCGGTACGCCAAATACACCTGCCGAAATGGGTGCGATATGGAACCATTGGTCAGCGGCAGATCCACCAAAGGTCGATTGCGTATGCATCATGTAGTACACGCAGACTGCAAAGCCGGTCAGCATTCCTGCTATCGCGCCTTGCTGATTTGCGCGTTTCCAGAAAACGCCCAGTACGAGCACTGGAAACAAGGTTGAAGAAGCCAGCGAAAATGCTGCGCCAACCATCGACAAAATATCGCCCGGTTTGAGAGATGCCACATATGCAGCGATCAACGCAACAACCAGTAACAGCAATTTTGAAATGGTCACGCGCTTTTGCGTTGATGCACTGGGGTCGCCGACCTTGTAGTAAATATCATGCGATAGCGCATTGGAGATGGTAAGTAATAATCCATCTGCCGTAGATAACGCAGCAGCCAATCCGCCAGCTGCAATCAGGCCGGAGATCACATAAGGCAGACCTGCAATTTCCGGAGTCGCCAACACCACCATATCGCCATCCAATGTGATCTCGGCAAGTTGCACGATGCCATCGTGGTTGATGTCGGTGATCGAGACCAGCGGGTTAACTTTGTCGACGTTTGCCCAATATGAGACCCACGCCGGTAACTTGGAAAAATCGGTACCGACCAATGACGTGTAAATATCGTATTTCACCAGTACCGCCAATGCAGGAATGGTGATGTACAACAGCATGATAAAGAACAGCGTCCAGAATACCGACATACGACTTTCCTGCACTGACGGCGTGGTGTAGTAGCGCACCAGTATGTGTGGCAGAGCGGCCGTCCCCATCATCAGGCACAAGACCAACGCCAGAAAATTATTGCGTTTGATGTCTGAAGTTGCTTTGTCTTTCCCGGGGAAAGGCGTGGCATGCGGCGTTGGTGGTTCAGCGTGCGCTAGATTGATGGCTTCGGCTTCCGTCCATTTGCTTTGTGCATCGCTTGGATTCTTGGGGTAGGTCGCCAGTGCCTTATTGGCCGATCTGATTTCTGCCAACGATGCGCTTTTTGTCTTGAGTTCATCCACTTGGCGTATTGCTTCGGTACGGCCGTCACTCCATGACTGGGGGAGAGTCTTCAATTGCTTATCGATATGATCGGCACGTTGTTGGAATATGGCGCGTACTTCCAGTTCTTTCGGATCGTTGGACAGCGCCTTTTCTCGCTCGCTCAATTTTGATAAAACTGAACCATACGCAATCTGCGGGACAGGAATGTTCGTATGTTTGACGGATAACCAGATCACCGGAATCATGTAAGCGATCAGGATGATGATGTACTGCGCAACTTGCGTCCATGTGATGGCGCGCATGCCACCTAAAAATGAACATACCAGGATGCTCGCCAGGCCCAGAAAAATACCAACCGAAAAATCGACACCAGTGAAACGTGAAGTGATCAGTCCAACGCCGTAAATCTGGGCAATCACGTAAATAAAGGAGATCAGTATGGTGGCAATCACGGCAAGGATGCGTACGACATCGCCGCTATAGCGCCCAACGTATCGTGCCGCCAAAAAGTCTGGGATCGTATATTGACCAAACTTGCGCAAGTAAGGCGCAATCAATAATGCAACCAGACAGTAACCGCCGGTCCAGCCCATGATGTAGGCAAGGCCATCGAAGCCTTGCAGATAAAGTCCTCCGGCGAGACTGATGAACGTTGCAGCCGACATCCAGTCGGCTGCAGTCGCCATGCCATTGAACAATGCCGGTACGCGCCGGCCGGCTACATAGTATTCCGCCACATCCGAGGTGCGGCTCATGATGCCGATACCGGCATACAGAACAATGGTGGAAAATAAAAACAGATAACCGATCCAGACCCTGGGTATGCCTTCCTTTTCAAGAATCGACAGAACAATCAGGAAAACGATAAAGCCCAGCGTGTACCAGCTGTAATATGCTTTCAGTCGTCGGAGGAAATTTTTATTCGGCATCGGTGTGATTGCCATGAAAGTTTTTTTCCAGTTGTCGCATGCGCCATGCGTAAATGCCTACAATGACCAGGTAGACGAGAGCTGTACCTTGTGCCGCCATATAGAATGAGAATGGCCAGCCGAAGAATGTTATGCCGGATAATTCACGTGCAAAAAATATGGTCAGGAATGTGATGGCGAACCAGGCGACCAGTAGTGTCACAGTCAGCTGCCGTGTGCGACGCCAGAAATCAGTCTGCTTGATCGGTAAGGTCGATGTTGATTTGGCTGGATCGGATGTCATATCAATCGATATCTTCCATGAATGTGGAGCGTTGTTGCATGCGCAAGGTTACACGGAATAGGCAGCCGGGAAATTTTGGATCATGACTGCGCGGGTTATTAAAGATATCAATATCGGCGCCGTGCTGCTGTGCGATTTCCCTTACGATTGCCAACCCCAATCCGCTGCCTTCGACATTTGTTCCGAGAATACGATAAAAACGCTCGAACACATGTGAGCGTTCCACCACCGGTATTCCCGGTCCTGTGTCTTCCACTTCCAGATACGCAAATTGCTGTTCCTCATCGGCGCGTACGCGCACTGTGATGCTGCCTTTCGCCGGCGTGTAGTGCAATGCATTGTCAATCAGATTGTTCAGCAGTTCGCGCAAGGTGAGCGGATTGCCGATAACAGTAACGGGATAGCCAGGCTGTTCAAACCCGAGATCAATTTGTCGTGTGAATGAAATTTGCACAAAATCGTGCACGGCACTGCGCGCAAGTTCGCCTAATTCTAATGGCACGAACGGTTTGGTGTGCGGGGTTTGATTTTCGGCACGCGCCAATGCCAACAATTGATTGACCAAGCGGGTCGCAGCACCTGAACTTTTGGCTAATTGAAGTAAGGATTTGTGAATTTCTTCCGGGCTGTGTTGGCGCAGCGCCAATTCAGATTGCATACGCATGCCCGCCAGCGGTGTTTTCATTTGATGCGCGGCATCCGCAATGAAGCGTTTTTGCATCTGGATGGTTTGCGACAAGCGCTCAAGCATGTCGTTGAGCGAATGCACCAGCGGCGTGATTTCCTCCGGCACATGACCCACTTCGATAGGGCTCAAGTCATCAGAGCGCCTGCCGCGGATGCGGTTCTGCAGTTCGGACAAAGGTGACAAGCCGCGCGCCAGTGCAAGCCATATCAATGCCAATGCAATTGGAAGAATAATAAATTGCGGCAGGATCACGCCTTTGATGATCTCGTTGGCTAATTGTGTACGCTTACCCAGCGTTTCCGCAATTTGAACCAGGGCCAGACGTGGTTCAGTTGAGGCGCTTTGTGCGATATGCGTTTTGCGTAAATCGATATAGGTATAGGCGATGCGTACTGCGACGCCATGGATAACATCATCACGGA
>DATBRC010000003.1:0-9692 GCA_036560485.1 Burkholderiaceae bacterium | reverse complement strand
AATCTGGGTGATCATGCCGAAGTTTTGGCCAACATAATTACCGACTTTTGCCTGGAACAAGGTTTTATCTGCAAGTATTAGCGCATAACTCAAGCCGGTTTTTTGCAAGGTCCCCACCATTTTTAAAGAGTCTAAAGGGTAACTTTCCAAAGGTTCGCGTCTACGGTCCAGATCCGGAGCAAGTGCGCTTGTTGATTTGGACTGCAATTTTGCAAATGCAACGGCGAGTTTGCTGGGGTCAAACGGATCAATACTATCCTTGCCGGCATATACGAAAGGAGTAAATTTCTTTGGCTCTGACAATTTTGGAATTGAGACTTTAGTTTGCTGTCGCGTTTCTTCCATCCATTGTTTTACTTCTTGAACACCACCATCGCCACAGCCAACCACCCCGGCTAATAATACGGAGCATAAAATTAAACGTCTGATTCGAGGGCCAATCATTTTTTACCCCCTTTTCCTTTTTTAGCAGTGTCACGTTGCGCTTCCACTTCACCTTTATCAAGATATCTGAAAGTTTTGGCTACCGCATCCAATGAGAGTGTCCTATCCTTTCCAGTTGTAAGGGCCAAATTATTGAGCGTTACAATTCGCGGCAAATTCGCGATATCGCTGGTAAATTCGCCTACATCATGATAGTTCCCGGTTACCTTGATGTTAATTGGCAATTCTGCATAATAGTCCCTCACTACTACTTGACCGGGTTTAAACAATTCAAATTGCAGTCCGCGGCCTACACCGGCTTGGTTAATATCTGACAAGAGTGCATCCATCTCCGCTTTGCTTGGCAATTGTTTTTCCAAGGTTGCAACATATTCTCCAACCTGTTCCTTCTGTTTTCGAAGCCCATCAAGATTAACTGCCTGCTGGACCTTGCTCTTGTACGCTTCCTTGAGTTTCACTTCCTCTTCACCACCACGATTCAATTCATCCAGCTGTCCATTCCAGTACGAAAACCACCCTATTGCCAGCACTGCAACCAATACGCCCAAGCCACAAAATAGTCTTGGAATCGCCGGCCACTGTCCGGGATGCCGGCCATTTAAACCTCTAAATTGATCGGCAAACACATTGCCGATATTTTTCAAATCTGCCATTGCGCGTCTCTCATCTCAAGGTTTCTTTGACGCAGCGTTGACTGCTGCTGAAGGGGGTGTTCCACTTGCACGTGTCGGCTGATCTTTCTCTTTTTCTTTCTCTCGTGGCCGCTTGATAGCGACGTTGATGGAAAAATCAAACACTCTTTTGGCATCTTTACCTTGCCCAACACCTGCCGAACGTATTTCAATCAATTCGGGACGTTCCAGCCAGGCTGAGTTATTGCCTAAATTACGCAACAATTCCGAGACGCGCTCATTGGACTGTGCATAACCTTGAATAGCAACACGCTGTCCTTCTTGCTTGAACGCACGTAAATACGCGCCTTCCGGAATCTGTTTAACCAATTCATCCATTAAATACACTGGTTGATTACGATCTCCCTGCAAATCTTCCACCGCTTGCTGCCGCGCTTTAAGCGCAGCAATTTCATCTTTAAGTGCCGCAATTTCGGTAATCTGGCTATCAAGTTTGGTGTTCTCTGCCTTGATAAAATCGTTACGCTGATTTTGATCCGAAATCTTATTTGCTATTGCAATGCCAACAGCTAAAACAATGACAGCGCCAGCAATTCCAAATAACGCCAGCATCATGAAGAATGCATTTTTTCGCTGTTTGCGTTTTTCTTCTCTATGTGGGAGCAGGTTAATTCTGATCATTAGCCAAACCTCCGCATCGCCAAGCCACATGCAACTAGATATGCCGGCGCTTCTTGACGCAATTGTTTCTCACGTACTTTGGACGCCAGTTGCATGCCCTTGAAGGGGCTCACGACAGAAGTGGAAATCTTGGAACGGCTAGCGACAATATCCACCAAACCGGGGATGATAGAGCAGCCACCCGCCAGGAATATTTGATCAACCCTCGTATAAGGAGTCGACGTGAAGAAAAACTGAATCGCACGCGTTACTTCCAATGCAGCATTTTCCAGGAAAGGCTCGAGCAATTCGCGCTCATAGCCTTCCGGCAGTTCACCAGATCGCTTCTTCAGCTCAGCCTCTTCTTGAGACAAGCCGTAGGATCGCACAATGTCTTGTGTGAGTTGATTGCCACCAAATGGTTGTTCGCGCTCGTAAATCGACTGTCCATCCAGCAGCACTGATATATGTGTGACTTGAGATCCAATTTGGAACAAGGCAACGATCTGCCCTTGTCCTTCTTTAGGTAATTGCGCAGTCAATCGGTCAATTGCAGCACGTGCCGCATAGGATTCAATATCCATTACCGTTGGCTTCAAACCTGCGGCTTCCGCGACAGCAATGCGGTCTTCCACTTTTTCTTTACGGGTGGCTGCCAACATGACTTCCACATCCTCCGGTGAACTGGATGCGGTACCGATGACGTCAAAATCCAAACTAACTTCATCCAGTGCGAAAGGAATGTACTGACTCGCCTCGGTCTCCACTTGAATTTCCAATTCTTCTTCCGTCAGACCACCAGGGAGAATAATTTTTTTGGTGATGACGGAAGCAGGCGGCATTCCCAAAGCAACATACTTGGCACGCGTCCCACTTTTCTTCCACACACGGCGCACAGCCTCTGACACCTGTTCAATGTTTTCGATATTGCCATCCACGACGGCACCACGCGGCAAGGGCTCGGATGCAAAACATTCAAGTCGCAATTCATTCTTACCGGCTTCAGACAGTTCAACGAGTTTCACGCCGGACGTGCTGATATCCAAACCCACCAAGGGCGGATGTTTACTACCAAATAGTGATCCAAGATCTAAAGCCAAGGCCAGTTCTCCCCGAAAACGTCGTTTTTCGTGTGAACCTACTGCCTATTTAATTGCCAAATAGGCGAATAAGATGATTGCGCGCAAAAAATTTCGTTTAAAAACCTGTGTTTAGGTGACACTTATCAAACGTTACATTAAATCGTAGCAATAAGCCTCTAAAAGTGTAAAGCACTTTCCACTAAGTAATTTGCGAATCCGTTGCCAAAATCCCACGCGACTGGATAAGTAAGGTGTGGAATTGTGATTTTTATGTGTTTCTGGCAAGAACACATGCGTGACGAGGCTACCGCTATAATGACGCACATAATCATTTCCCCATCTATACCATTCGCATGTCCTCAAATACTCCAGCAGATAGCACGTCCCTCCATTCTTTTTTGCAATCGCGCAGTATGCTCACCAAATTAGCACTTGCTTTTGTCGGGTTAATAGCCGCCTTCGCATTAATTGGCGCACTGATTGTCGGCTTCATGCTGGCCTTGGCTTATCCTAATCTGCCTGCTATCGATTCTCTAACTGACTATCGCCCTAAAATTCCACTGCGCATTTATTCTGCCGACAATGTGCTGATCGGCGAATTCGGCGAAGAGCGGCGCAATGTAGTCCGCATCAAAGAGATACCGGACATCATGAAGAAAGCAATCTTGACCGCTGAAGATGATCGCTTTTATGAACATGGCGGCGTTGATTATTTTGGCATCATGCGTGCCGCACTCCACAACATGGCCGGTGGCAGTAAGCAAGGCGCATCGACAATCACACAACAGGTCGCGCGGAATTTCTTTTTGTCGAGCGAACAAACTTTAAAGCGCAAGATTTACGAAGCCCTGCTAGCCTGGAAAATCGAGCAAAGTCTGACTAAAGACCAGATCCTTGAGGTCTATATGAACCAGATTTATCTGGGACAGCGCGCTTTCGGTTTTTCATCAGCAGCCCAAATTTATTTCGGCAAGAAGCTTAATGAACTGACGATCGCCGAAGCCGCCATGTTGGCAGGCTTACCCAAGGCACCTTCCGCCTACAACCCGGTCGCCAATCCCAAACGCGCAAAAGCACGTCAACAATATATTTTGCTGCGCATGCGCGATCTCGGCTACATCACCGATGCACAATATACGACTGCAAAAAGCCAGGCACTCAAAGTCAAAACGGATAGCACCGAATTTGGCATTCACGCTGAATACATTGCTGAAATGACTCGTCAACTGGTCTATGAACAATTTAAGGAGGATGCGTATACGCGCGGACTGAATGTCTACACGACGATTACCAAAACTGACCAGGATGCTGCCTATCTCGCACTGCGACGCGGCGTCATGGATTATGAGAAACGCCATGGTTATCGCGGCCCGGAAGGCTATATGGAAATTCCTGCGGCAAAAGATGAAGCCGAAGATGCGATTGAAGTCGAGCTTGCCGATCATCCGGACAGCGACGACATCGTGGCTGCTGTCGTATTGTCGGCATCGCCAAAAAACATCCGCGCCGTGCTTTCTTCAGGAGAAGAAATCAATATCAGTGGCACTGGCTTGAGCTTTGTTACCAGTGCGCTCAGTGAAAAAGCTGCATCAAGTCGCCGCATCAAACGCGGCGCAATTATCCGTGTGACACAAGATGAAAAACAATGGAGCGTCACACAAATGCCCGAAGTCGAGTCTTCATTTGTTTCGGCCAATACGAACGATGGCGCCATCCGTGCCTTGGTTGGCGGTTTCGACTTCAACCGAAATAAATTCAACCACGTCACACAAGCATGGCGTCAGCCTGGTTCATCATTCAAACCTTTTATTTATTCCGCCTCGCTGGAAAAAGGTCTATCGCCTGCGACGGTTATCAACGACGCGCCCATCACTTTTGATGCAGGACAAACCGGTGGCCAGCCATGGGAACCCAAAAACTACGACGGCAAGTATGAAGGCCCGATGACGATGCGCCGCGGCTTGACGAAATCCAAGAATATGATTTCGATCCGCATCTTGAATAAAATCGGTGCAAAATACGGTCAGGAATACAGCACGCGCTTTGGTTTCGATCCTGATAAAAACCCGCCTTATCTGACCCTGGCTCTCGGTGCCGGTGCAGTGACCCCATTGCAAATGGTCGGCGCCTATTCCGTATTTGCCAATGGCGGATACAAAATAAACCCGTACATCATTTCTAAAGTCACTGATGCGTCAGGAAAAGTCTTGTCGCAAGTGTCACCTGACCAAGCCGGCAATGAAGCCAATCGCGTTATCGATGAACGCAATGCATTTCTGATGGATAGCATGCTCAAGGATGTGGTCAGATACGGCACTGCAGCTCGAGCAGGACAAGCGCTGAAACGCCCTGACCTGGCCGGCAAAACGGGCACAACCAATGATTCATTCGATGCATGGTTTGCAGGTTACCAACCAAGCATTGTCGGCATTGCCTGGATCGGCTTCGATCAACCGAAAAATTTGGGCAACAAAGAAACGGGGGGCGGTCTCGCATTGCCAATCTGGATCAGTTATATGCAAACAGTACTCAAGGATGTGCCGGTCCAAACTCGTCCTGTTCCCGATGGTTTGATACAGACGGGAGGCGATTATTACTATGCTGAAAATCCTCCAGGAACCGGCGTACGCAGTCTGGGATTAAATGATCCCGTACCAGGAGGTGATACTCCCCCAGAACCGGAAAAAACCAAGGACGAAGTCAAGAATTTAATATTCTGATAGTCACTAAAAATTAATTTGCGCCGACTTCAATGCAAGCTCGGCTGCAAATTTTGTACTATTTTAATTTGCACGCAACACAACTGGAACACCGGACTGTCGACTCACCATTTGTGAAAGTGCGGAAAATAATTCTGAACCGTCGCGTGTATTGATCCATTGGCCATCAACATGCTTATAGTGAAATCCGCCCGATTTTGCGGCAACCCACAATTCCTGCATAGGCGCTTGACTATTCACAATGATTTTTGCCCCACTGTCGACAAATTCAATTTCAAGCACATTGCCTGATCGGCTGCACTCGACATCCAGATCACTGACATCCGATGCATGATCCAATGCCAATTCGATCTCATCAAGCGATGATTCTGCCAACGCCAAAAACTCTGATTCGGTCATGCTACACTCCACTGAATATTGATAAATTGTGATTCTAAACGTGAACTCAACTTTTATTTTGTTACGTGCGATTTCTATTATTGCAGTATCCATCAGTTTGCTGAATGCATGTGGGCAAAGAGGGCCGCTTTATTTGCCATCCAAGACCGAACCGGCTGCTACGGCACCGACTCAACCTGCGAGCACTACAACGACCACAACTACGACGACCCTCCCGGCTTCCAAATAATTATTCTCACCATGCCACATTTCTCTTACCAACATGGCGTACTTTGCGCCGAAAATCTATCTCTAGTTGAGATTGCCAAACAATTCGGCACACCTACTTACGTCTACTCAAAAGCAGCACTGGTCGAGAATTTTTCATCTTATGCCAATGCCTGCAAGCAGCATGGACGCGATGAAAATTCCGCACTGGTTTGTTACTCGGTTAAATCCAATTCCAACCTCGCGGTGTTGAATGTGCTCCACAAACTTGGCTCCGGATTTGACATTGTTTCCGGTGGAGAACTGCTGCGTGTGCTGACTGCAGGCGGTGATCCGCAGAAAATCATTTTCTCTGGTGTCGGTAAAACACGTGACGAAATGCGCCTGGCTTTATCGCATGATATTTTATGTTTCAACATCGAATCGATTTCGGAATTGCATCGCTTGAATGAAGTTGCAGGCGAAACAGGTCAGCTAGCGCCGATATCATTGCGCGTCAATCCGAATGTCGATGCGAAAACACATCCTTATATTTCCACCGGTCTGAAAGAAAATAAATTCGGCGTAGCTTACGAAGAAGCCTTGTCGATTTATCGCCTGGCCGCCAGTATGCCGAACATCAAAATATCCGGCATCGATTGCCATATCGGTTCACAATTGCTGGATGATGCGCCCTTACTGGAAGCGGTCGACAAATTGATCGACTTGATCGATATGCTGGCAACCAATGGCATTCCGATTCACCACCTGGATATCGGTGGCGGGATTGGCATCAATTACGCCAACGACAAACCGGTTGCGGTCGGTGATTACCTGTCTCGCTTGTTCGCAAAAATTGATGCGTGGCGTATTGCGAAACACAATACAACACCGATAAAAGTATTGTTTGAGCCAGGCAGATCGATTGTCGGCAATGCCGGAGTTTTATTAACCGAGGTTCAATACCTCAAACATAACGAGAGCAAAAATTTTGCGGTCGTCGATGCAGCAATGAATGACTTGATGCGGCCTGCGATGTATGAAGCATGGCATGGCGTGCAACCCGTAGTACAACGCGCATCGATCGCTAAAACTTATGATGTCGTCGGTCCGGTCTGCGAGTCCGGCGACTGGCTTGCGCGTTCACGCGAGCTGGCGATTGAAGAAGGCGATCTGCTTGCCATCTTGTCCGCTGGCGCTTACGGCATGACGATGTCGTCGAATTACAATACGCGTGGCCGCGCAGCTGAGGTAATGGTGGATGGCAATCAGGCACATCTGATTCGCGAACGGGAAAAGCCTGAGCAGCTTTTTGCGCTGGAACACATTATCAAATAACGGCGCTGTTCGATCTTCACTTCATTATAATGGCGTGCTTCTCACCAATCGATTGCTCCGGCATTTTCAGGCGTGTAACCGCGTACCCCGGCATAGGCCGAAACAATTGCCGCACGATCGGCTTCCTTATTGCCGGTTAGGCTGATAACCGTCTCGACATTGATTGTCTTGGTTGCATAATCGAAGCTGGCAGTGACCAGCGGCACCTTGGCTGCCAACGCAATATGGTAGAACCCGCTGCGCCAGCTATCGCGATAACTGCGCGTGCCTTCAGGCGTCAGAACCAACCAATACCAATCCGCATCCTGAATCCGCTTTGCCAATCGCTCGATCGCACCAGTGGATGCCTTTCGCTCAATCGGTTCACCACCCAACGCACGCAAGACTGGGCCAATCAATGTGCCAATGAAGCCTTGAAACAGCGCTTCTTTTCCAAGCCAGTGAAATGGTAGATCAATCGCCCATTTCGCCAGCAAACCGACAAAAAAATCCAGATTGGAAGTATGCGGATAAACGATTACCACACCGCGCGGGCCTGGCAATGGAGCGAAATGTACGCGCCATCCGAATAGCGCCAACAATCGGAGCGCACAACGTTGACGCCCTGTTGGCAGATCTTGAATTGTCAGGAGATGATTGGTCATAATTTCCGCACTTTTATTGGCGACATTATGCCTGTGAATCACATCAGATGTTAATGCAGCGCAATAATTTACTCGGGATTTTTGATCGTGCAAAACTATCGCTGCTTGGCCCAATGAAGCCTTACATGAATTTCACTGGTGCGCCAGTTGCGCGTCAATCAGCTGCGCCACTGTCAATAGTCGCGCCTTGTCGATCGCACCCGACAATGCATACCCGTAGTCGCGATCGATCCAATAGAAAACGCTGGTGCCATTTTGTTGCAGAATTTTAAAACCGGTGTCGGCTTGCTGCTTGGCAGCGTGTTTCACCATCAAAGTCAATCGCACACCATCGGTTGATTCATACATCAATTGCGCCAAAGGACCTTCATCACCCGGCAACAATCTTCCACCCAATAGCGAAAAGCCCTGCGACTGCAAATCAGGCGCATGAATCGGTGCATCGAGTCGTTTGGATAACCATGCCACGAGGTGAGCTTGTTGCTCGGCAGGGACTTCAACCGGATGCTTTTTTTCGACAACATACAATACATGCGCGCCCAGCGCATCATGAGCGAATGCATTGATTGACGACGAACCCGTTGGCACGAGCATATGAGCAAACCAGCCTGCAGCCACGCCGCATGTCATCCACACGAGACCCGCAGCTAGGCCGTGTGGTATCCAACGCGTTTGCAGTGCTTCGGTTAATTTCAACGGAATCGGCTCATTCAATATGCCGTCGTAGGTGCGATGTAAAACCTGCATTTGTTCACGTAGATCTTGCACATAGGTTGCGGCATCGGAATGTTCGGCCAAATAGGCTTCCACTACGGCGCGACGCGCAGGATCGAGCTGCCCATCGATATAGGCATGCAAATCTGTTTCGCGGATGTGTGAATGATTCATTTCACTTGATCCTCGTTAGATGAGGAGCGATAGCGGAATGCGCAGTAGATGTCGGTGCATCCGACAACAACATACGCAATTGATCACGCGCACGCGCCAATCTCGACATGATGGTTCCAACTGGCACACCCAACACGTCGGATGCTTCCTTGTAACTTAACTGCTCAAGGCCGATCAATACCATCACAGCTCGATGCTCAACACTCAAACTGACCAATGCGCGCTGCATATCAAGCTGTAACACCATATCACCCGACCCTGTTGTCTCAATTTGTTCTATCCGTTCCAGGTCTGCATCGCTTGGTGAAAAATGTATGCGTGATGCATCATTCAAATACAATCGATAGAGCATCGTCATCAGCCATGCAGTCAAATTGCTATTCATTTGAAACAACCAGCGGCGTCGCAAGGCACGCTCCAAGGTATCCTGTACCAAATCGTCCGCCCAAGCGACATTGTGCGTCAGCGCCCGCGCATATCGGCGCAGGCGAGGAATTTGCAATGTCAATTCCTGGGCGAAGTCTGACATGATCAGTTAAGCAAAATTTATGGTTTTGCTACGTGCCAGACATTTTTAAAACCATCACCGGTTTTGTCGCCAGGCTTTTGATCCTTTGACCATGCATAAAGCGGCTTGCCTTTGAGTGCCCATTGTTTCTTCCCATCGTCGCGCGTAATGATGGTGTAATCGCCTGAAGC
>DATBRC010000002.1:0-24989 GCA_036560485.1 Burkholderiaceae bacterium | reverse complement strand
CGCTCTGCAAATTCAATTTTCTTTATAGGTTTAATGTATCTCATAAGAAACAGCGAACTTATTTGCAATTCGTCAATCAAATGCCTAGTGTCATCGCTAAAAATGGTGATCAGCAATGCAAAATTACTGGATGTATTGCTGGCTCGATCCATCTTTCAAGCAATAACATCTTTTATAAATTAGATTTAGGAAGGATAAAAAATGAAAAAATTACTTGCGGCTATTTCGTTGGCACTCTCTATCGCGACTCCCGCTTTTGCCGATGAAAGTCCATTTTACGCAGGGGTATCGCTTGGCTCCTCCGACATCGGCTCATCGTCTTCAACGGCAGTCGGCGCATTAGTCGGATACAAATTTCAGAACGTAAAACTCGGAAACACAGGCTCGTTGGCGATCGAAGGCCAGTACACTTCACTCGGCTCCTTCACCTATAGCGACCATTTCTCAAGCTTTGGCGTCGATGGGGTAGCGTTGTTCCCGATCGGCTCTGTTCCAAATCTTTCAGCCCTTGGAAAACTGGGTGTCAATACCATCATCGGTGATTACCATTGCGGGACTTTTTGTTCTTATTCAAAAAGGTCCGGTCCCCAGTTAGACTTTGGATTTGGCGCCCAATACAAATTCACACCTGAGTTTAGCCTGCGTGTCGGCTATCAATACTATGATTCGAATATCGACACGGTTTATGCAGCAGCAGTTTTCCATTTTTAAGCGGTATTTATTTTAAGGAAAAGCGGATGGGATGATACATTCTCAATCCCTGAGGCGATGGTCATGAGATGCCTGGCAAGGCATCTCACGCTAAAGCATATCAAGACTCACCGATATCCTCGTCATCTGCCAGCTGGAAGTCACCTCGATTGAACGCCTCGATAATCTCATGCGCTTGCTGTAGATAGGATTCTGGCACCAGAATGCTGACGCCGCCTACCGCTGCCGTGAGCAGCGAGTTGGTTTGGACAAGATTGTCATCCGCGACGACCGCCGGCACGCCGGCCGCAACCAGGCATCCTCGGACAATATGCGCATCTGTGGGAATGTAATATCTCGCCGCAATAAATAGATCACGAGCAGATGTGTCTTCTTCACTCATCGCAGGTTGTTCCTTTGTATCGATCGCTGTATTGATGTATGCACTATTTTCCAGCCTGTGCATCTAACGACGTCAGGTACCCATCATCCGATCAAACGCGTGCTTCATCCAGCGCCATATTCAACGCACGTCCGATGATCGGTGTCAGCGGCAGAATGGTCGTATGACCACCGCGCAATGATTGCGCCAATTCGTCAGCAGAGAAAGTCAACGGTGCATCGCCTTGCCGATTGCTGAATACATAGCGGCTGCGCTTTGGACTTACCCATGACAACCGATATTTTACTTTCGACTCGTTACTGCGAGTGAACTGGACCCAGTCATCCACTGCCATGCCATTCACGATGTGGACAAATTGATCAACCGGTTGCGTCCGCAATTCTTTTTCGCGTACATTGAAGCGGTGCTCGCTTGCCCTTTGCGCAATCGTCACTGCGTTCTCGAATTGGTGACGCGGCGACAGCTCGACCGGCAGCTTCACAATTGCCGCATGCCGCTCGGCCAATTGCGAGAAGAACTTGACCCGTTCCGCGCCATCCCATTTGACTGCATTAAGCCATGCGTTGACCAATGACAGCAAAGCCGGCAAGCGATTCAGCAATTTCCTTCGTTCTTCAGGGCTGGCTTTTGGTTGCACGCTCCAGATCAGCAAATCCATCGCCTTGGTCGCATGCAAAAGCGCTTGCGGTTTGGTTTCTTTCACGCTGTGCGCCAGCGCCAGCACTTGCGTCCATTGATTTACCAGAAAAGTTTCAACAAAGCCTGCGACTTCACCGGTCTCAACGCGCAAGGCGATATCGCGTTCTGCTTTCTTGTGTGCTTGCAGCATCCGCTCCTGACGCATCGCTGCGGCAATCGGGCCGGCCAATTCCCTGCTTGATAATTTTCTTTCATCCTTGATGAAGGAATCGAGATCATCCACCATTTCGTTAAAGAGCTCGACCTGTTGATCAAAGTCCTTTTGCACACGATCGACAATGCGCTCGATCTTTTGGTAGAGCGGATCATCGCGGCCTTTTTCCTGATTCCAAGCCAAACTGGATCTGGCCAATGATTCGATCAAATTGCGTGCCGGATGATCTTCCTTGAAGAAAAATTCCTTGTCAATCAACGCTGCCTTCAGCAACGGAATCTGCAGTTGGCCGATCAGGCATTTGATGTCATCGGCAACTGTTCTCTCACCGAACACATAGTCAAATATTTTTGCCAACAGCTCGATGGTGTTTTCATCGACCACGGTCAATGTGCCCTGCGGCGCCTGTTTTTTAATCCGGCGCAGTGTTTCTGCACTTTGCGGTGGAACTTGCGAAGCAGAATCGGCCACGTCAACAGTTTCGTGCTTCTGCAATTCGGATAGATAGCCGAATAACGCACTGTCGGCTATGAAGGTCGCGATATTGGCATCTGCAGCGATTTGCGCGCTTTGCTGTGTGCGTTGTGTTGCGGCATTCTGGCTGGCTGGCTCAACAGCTTGCTGCGTTGTACTCGACTCTTGTGACGGCGACTTGACCAGCAAGTCATGCAACTTGTCACGCAGCGTACGGTCTTTGCTGTTGCTTTGCTGCGCTTCGCTCTTTTGTTTTTTGCTGTCGCGATAGGCCGCTCTCAAATTCGGCACAATGCCGCGTGCAATCAACGCGTCATTCAAATCTTTCAGTATCGGATCGATCTGAATGAATACATTCGGGCGGAACAAGCGCAGAACCACACGATGCGACTCAATGGATGGATCGAACAGGCACCAAGCCTCATAGACTGCTTGCACGAACAGGCTTGGACGGAACGGGTTGTGTTCCGGATTGATTTCTTCGCGCTGCATGACATTGCTGACGCGGAAATTCAGCGCATTCAACGCTGCAGAATGATTGTATGCGATCGCCTGGCTGAGATTGCCGATCAATACCTTGTCTTCCATGTCTTCCATCGAGACCAATGAAAAATCTTCATCGTCATCAAGCAATGCCAAACTTTTCATTGCCCCGATGGCAGCCACTTCCTGCAACAACAATTCGCTCAATCGAGTGGATACAGCGCGATTAAACAACGCGGTATTTTTTCTCAGATGGTTATATGCATGCAGACTGACGACGGATTCATTTGGGCGCACTGCCTGCTCAGCGAGGATCAGCAGCGCTTCAATCAAACGTGTTGAAAATGCATCGAGCTGATCGCCGACTGACTTGACCGCGATGGGCACGAGACTTTGCAACACTAAGCGCTGATTGGCAGTTAGTGTGGCTTGTTCTCCTGATATTCGAGATGTCGAATTCGTGACCATAGCCTAGTGATGGAAAGGGCAAGCACTGATCATAGCTTGTTATGCAATGGAAAGGTATCCCCCAAGCCACTTGTTTGACAGAGTGACATTAATTGAAAAAAGCACAACGGCGGAACGTGTCTCTTTACCAACAAATCGATACAGAAGCGATTATTTTATGCTTGCCTTGCGTAGGCAGAATTGATTTTTATCGATGCATCCATTTCGATTCTTTAAGAACCTATCCTTGGAGTGAAGGGTAAATGCGCTCTAGGGAATCAGGATGGTAGAACCTGTCGTCTTGCGCGACTCCAGATCGCGATGCGCCTGCGCCACATCCTTTAACGCGTAGCGCTGATTGATATTGATTTTGATCTTGCCGCTTTCCACCATGCCGAATAAATCGGATGCCATGACTTCCAGATCTTGCCGTTGCGTGATGTAACTGAACAAGCTTGGACGTGTAATGAAAAGAGAGCCGCGCGATGCCAATTCACTCAAACTGAATGGTGGCACCGGACCGGAAGCCGAACCAAAACTGACCATCATGCCTAGCGGGGCCAGACAATTCAGCGAGCCGATGAATGTGTCCTTGCCGATCGAATCGTAGACTACCGACACGCCTTTACCTTGCGTGATTTCTTTTACACGCGCAACGAAATCTTCTTTGTTGTAATTGATGGTGTGCGCACAACCGTGTGCTTTCGCGAGTGCTGCTTTTTCATCCGAGCCGACGGTGCCGATCATCGTCACACCCATCGCTCTTGCCCATTGACATGCAATCAAACCGACGCCGCCAGCGGCTGCATGGAACAGGATCGTTTCACCGCCACGCAAAGGATAAGTGCGACGGAATAGATACTGCACCGTCAATCCTTGCAGCATCATCGCAGCAGCCGTATCGAAACCGATCGAGTCCGGCAAACGCACAACATGCACAGCAGGCATCACGCGCACTTCAGCATACGCGCCCGGCGGACGGCACGCATAAGCGGCACGATCGCCTGCTTTCAAATGGGTGACGCCTTCACCTACTGCCTCAATCACACCGGCAGCTTCCATGCCCAGTCCTGCCGGCAATGGCAGCGGATAGTCGCCGGTACGGAAATACACGTCGACATAGTTCAACCCGCAGGCCGCTTGCTTGATACGCACTTCACCGGGGCCCGGTTCGCCTACCGCTACGTCGACGTATTGCATGATTTCGGGGCCGCCAGTTTTTGAGATCCTGATTGCTTTAGACATGATGTGCTCGCTAAATAGAATGACGTATGAAATGTTGCTAGGAGTGGGAATGCCGATGTGAATGCAGTTGCGACAAGATCAACCGCGCGGTTGCTTCATTGGTGGCATAGGCGACGTTATGGTGATCGCATGCACGCAATAACGCATTGATATCGGCTTCTTCTGCATGTGCGGATGCTGGGTCACGCAAAAAAATAAGGTAATCAATACTGCCTTCATATACCTCGGCGGCAATTTGCAGACATCCGCCAAATCCACCCGGTAGTTTTCGCTCGACTGTCAGCCCGACTTCATCAGCCAACCGTTTGCCGGTACCCGCTGTTGCCAGCAAAATGCATTGCCGCAGCAAGTCGACATGTTCCGACGCCAACTCGATGAGGTCGTCCATTTTTTGATCATGTGCAATGAGTGCGATACGCTTTTTCATCATCCTGGATTCCGGTGAATTTTATTCGGCGAGTTATTTTAACTCTTTGTCGACGCTTGATTTTGAGCGTTCTCCTATATCCGCTTCCTGGACAACAAATAAATTCCGGATAACACTAACACGGTGCCCAGCAACTGAATCGCCGTAATCGGTTCATTCAGCAACACAGCCCCCATGAATAACGTCGATACGGGACCCACCATGCCGGCTTGCGACGTACTCGCGGCGCCGATGCGCGAGACTGCGATCATCGTGAGGAACACCGGCAACACCGTGCAAAATATCGCATTGAAAATCGATAAACCATACACTGCATTTGGTTGCACCAGCATCGACATCGACCGCAACAAAAGAAATTGCACGACACATGCCAGCGTCGAATAACACATTGCATATGCGACCAAGCGCAATGCACCAACGCGCTTGACCAACTCGCCGGAAAACATCATGTACAGCGCATAGGAAATTGCACTCGACAGCACCAAAGTGCAACCTAACGCAATATTGTCGCCGCCGGTTTTGGCATCATGCAGGAAGACCAATACGATGCCCGCATACGATGTGGTGAGCGCCGCCCATTCCAGACGCGATACTTTTCTCTTCAAGAAGAAAAAAGAAAACAGCAATACAAACGACGGCGTCAAAAACAAGGTCAATCGTTCAAGTCCCGCTGAAATATATTGCAGTCCAAGAAAATCGAGGAAGCTCGACAGGTAATAGCCGATCAAGCCTAATACGACGAGCCGGCCGCGATCGGTATTCGATAAGGGCGCTTCGGTTTTGGCTTTCCATAATGCGACACCCGCAAAAACCGGCAACGCAAACAACATGCGGAAGGTAATCAACGTGACAGCATCGACGTGATAACGGTAAATCAGTTTGGCGACAATTGCCTTGGTTGAAAATAAAACTGCACCGGTGATGGCGATGGCCAAACCCATCAGGAAGGTTTGGCGATGGGCTGGATTGATGGTGGCTGTAGTCATGCGGTAATTGTACGCTGCGCACAATTTCTTCACAGGCGGCCAACATGACGATTTTCCCGGGTTTTAGCATCTTCGGCAAAGGAACTCGCGCATTCAACTCTGTTTTACCCGATTTCAAGAGTGGTCAATATGGTAAAATCGCCAATCAAATCCAATATTTGCAACGCACCACTTCTGCAATACCAATCCAGGAAAGAGTCGCCATGGCAGGACATAGTAAATGGGCCAACATCAAGCATAAGAAAGCCGCAACCGATGCCAAACGCGGCAAGGTGTGGACCAGGCTGATCAAGGAAATTACCGTTGGCGCCCGGTTAGGTGGAGGCGATATCGCAACCAACCCGCGTCTGCGCTTGGCAGTTGAAAAGGCTGCTGATGCCAACATGCCGAAAGATAATGTGCAACGCGCGATCCAACGCGGCACCGGCGGCCTGGATGGCGCCAACTATGAAGAGATCCGTTACGAAGGTTATGGCATCAACGGTGCCGCCGTGCTGGTCGATTGCATGACCGATAACCGTGTGCGCACCGTGGCCGAAGTGCGCCATGCGTTTGCCAAGTTTGGCGGCAACATGGGTTCGGAAGGTTCCGTTGCTTTCCTGTTCAAGCATTGCGGACAATTTTTATTTGCGCCTGGCACCAATGAAGATGCGCTGATGGAAGTAGCATTGGAAGCCGGCGCGGAAGATGTCGTCACCGACGAAGAAGGCGGGATTGAAGTGCTGTGCGGCCCGAACGATTTTTCTGCGGTGAAGGACGCACTGGAAAAAGCAGGTTACAAGGCAGAAGTGGCCGAAATCATCATGAAGCCGACTACCGAAACCGTATTTAGCGGCGACGATGCGATCAAGATGCAAAAGCTGTTGGATGCGCTGGAAAATCTGGACGATGTGCAAGAAATTTATACGAACGCAATTATTGAGGAATAACAAGGTTGTGCATTTTGCACATGGTTACGCTTTAGTAAATGTGATTGATGGGTCATGTAATCTCAAGCCATGACAACGACTTGAAATCTATTTTGGAAATTATCTTTATCTCATGAAAATTCTGGTAGTCGGATCAGGCGGCCGCGAACATGCCCTGGCTTGGAAAATCGCTCAATCAAAGCGCATTCAAATGGTCTATGTAGCGCCGGGCAATGGCGGCACCGCACTTGATGTGCGCCTGGAAAATGTGCCGATCACTGATCCAATGGCATTGGCCGACTTCGTCCAAAAAGAAAATATCGCGTTGACCGTGGTCGGTCCGGAGACACCATTGGCTGCCGGCATCGTTAACATCTTCCGCGAAAAAGGCTTGAAAATTTTCGGACCAACCAAGGAAGCGGCACAACTGGAAAGCTCCAAGGATTTTGCCAAGGCCTTCATGAAACGGCACGGTATTCCGACTGCCGAATATCAAACTTTCTCCGACAGCAAAGCAGCACACGCCTACGTTAAACAAAAAGGTGCACCAATCGTCATCAAGGCCGATGGCCTGGCAGCGGGCAAAGGCGTGGTCGTCGCGATGACCGCCGATGAAGCGCACAATGCAATCGACATGATGCTGTCGGATAACAAGCTCGGCGATGCGGGGGCACGTGTCGTGATCGAAGAATTTCTCGATGGCGAAGAAGCCAGCTTCATCGTCATGGTCGACGGCAAAAATATTCTGCCATTGGCAACCAGCCAGGATCACAAGCGCTTGCAAGACAATGATGCAGGGCCGAATACCGGCGGCATGGGTGCGTACTCACCTGCACCGATCGTGACGCCGGAATTGCACGCACGCGTGATTCGCGAAATCATCGCGCCGACCGTGCACGGCATGGCGAAAGATGGCATTACATTCACCGGATTCTTGTATGCGGGCTTGATGATCGATGGCAAAGGCCACGCAA
Source organism: Burkholderiaceae bacterium (assembly GCA_036560485.1). Lineage (GTDB taxonomy): Bacteria > Pseudomonadota > Gammaproteobacteria > Burkholderiales > Burkholderiaceae_D > DATBRC01. The sequence continues at coordinate 17,099 of DATBRC010000002.1, read as the reverse complement.
AAACGCTTGAATTCAATTGTCGTATGGGCGATCCCGAGACACAACCGATCATGGCGCGCCTGAAGACCGATCTGTTGACTGTGATGGAACATGCGGTCAACGGCACACTCGATACGATTGAACTGGAATGGGACCGCCGTACAGCATTGGGTGTGGTAATGGCTGCAGCCGGTTATCCGGATGCGCCGCGCAAGGGTGATGTGATCAGCGGCATCCCGGCTGAAACAGCTGACCATGTGACTTTCCATGCAGGCACCACGCTGAACGGCAAACAGCTTGTCACGTCAGGCGGGCGCGTGCTGTGCGTAGTCGGTTTGGGAGACAGTGTCAAAGTTGCGCAAAAACAGGCATACCAGGCTGTCGATCAAATCCATTTTGATGGCATGCAGTTCCGCCGCGATATTGGATGGCGAGCGCTGAAGAAGCATGGCTGATTCCGCATCCGTCGTTAAAGGCTATCTTCTCGACCTGCAATCCCGCATCGTCGCTGCACTTGAAGCCGTCGACGGCAAGCCGTTCGGCACTGATACATGGCAACGCCCTGAAGGCGGTGGCGGCATCTCACGCATTATTGAAGAAGGCAATGTATTCGAGCGCGGCGGTGTCGGCTTTTCGCATGTGACAGGCAAGAACCTGCCGCCCACTGCCGCAGCCAATCGCCCTGAAATCGCCGGACGCAGCTGGGAAGCGATGGGCGTATCGCTGGTGCTGCATCCACGCAATCCCTACGCGCCGACTGTGCATATGAATGTGCGGTTCTTTACCGCAACCACCGATGAGCAAGAGTCGATTTGGTGGTTCGGCGGCGGCATGGATTTGACGCCGTATTACGGCTTTGAGGAAGATGCAAAGCATTTCCATCAAACCTGCCGCAATGCGCTCTCCCCTTTCGGCAATGACTTGCATGCGCGCTTCAAGAAATGGTGCGATGACTATTTTTATTTGAAACATCGGCAAGAACCGCGCGGCGTCGGCGGCATTTTTTTTGATGATTTCAATGCGCCGGGATTCGAGCAAAGCTTTGCGATGATGCAAAGCGTGGGCAACCACTTCATTGATGCGTATGTGCCGATCGTGGAGCGCCGAAAGGATATGGCATATGGCGAGCGTGAACGCGATTTCCAGGCGTACCGGCGCGGGCGTTATGTGGAATTCAATCTGGTGTTTGACCGCGGCACCTTGTTCGGATTGCAATCCGGCGGTCGTACCGAATCGATTCTGATGTCGTTGCCGCCGATTGTGAAGTGGCGCTACAACTGGACGCCTGAGGCCGGCACGCCGGAAGCCAAACTGTATTCGGACTTCCTGATTCATCGGGAGTGGGTGTGACTCTGGTTGCAAAGCGGCCATGCATTGCGCTGCTCGGCGGCAGTTTTGACCCGATTCACAACGGCCATATGGCTCTTGCCAGGTATTTTGTGCAACATCTGAAACCTGACGAATTGCGCGTGATCCCGACGGGCAATCCTTGGCAAAAAGATAATCCGCGCGTATCCGCAAAAGACCGTGTGGCCATGGTGCAATGCGCCTTCGATGAGCAAAAAATCCCGGTTGCCATTGACCTGCAAGAGATCCAGCGTCACACTGCGACCTATTCAATCGATACCTTGCGTGCAATCCGTGCCGAAGCAGGGCCGGAAGCCTCCATTGTCTTTATGTTGGGGGCCGACCAATTGCAGCAATTGGATACATGGAAAGAATGGCAACGCCTGTTTGATTATGCGCATATTTGCGCCGCGTCCAGGCCGGGCTTTTCTGTCGATGCGACGCAGATTCCACCCGCAGTCGCACTGGAATGCAAAAGCCGCGCAGGAACGCTGGAACAAATCCGCAATACGCCGCACGGCTTGATTTATCTGGCATCGGACCTCGCGGTTGACGTTTCCTCTACCCAGATCCGCTCTGCATTACGCAATGGCAGTGGGCCTGATACGCTAGTACCGCATGCAGTACTGGACTATATTAAACAACATCAACTCTATAAGAATTAAATGGATATTAAAAAACTGCAAACATTGGTCATCGACGCGCTGGAAGACGTCAAGGCACAAGACATCAACGTGTTTGACACCACGCATTTGACCAGCCTGTTCGACCGCATCGCCATCGCATCCGGTACCTCCAACCGCCAAACCAAAGCACTCGCTGCATCAGTACGCGACAAGGTCAAGGAGAATGGCGGGCACATTATCAGCATCGAAGGGGAAGACACCGGCGAATGGGTGTTGGTCGACTTGGGCGACATGATCGTGCATATCATGCAACCGGCGATCCGCGCCTACTATCGCCTGGAAGAAATCTGGGGTGAAAAAGAAGTCAAATTCGGTGCCGCCAAGCGTATTTCCAAGCGCACGGCTTCCGAACCAATGGACGAGGCAGCACCGGCAAAAAAACGTGGCGGACACCTGGTTGCCAGTCAGACCACATTAGAGGACGCACCGAAGAAAACGACGCGCAAAGCACCCGCCGACGCAGCAGTCCCTAAAAAGCGTGCGGCCAAGCCTCCGGTTGGAAAAACCGTCAAAGTGGCCACATCAAAGAGCGTACCGAAAAAATCCGCAGCCAAAAGCACATCCAGCGCGCCTAAACGCGCACCGGTCAAACGTGCTGTAAAAGCCAAGACTGCAGAGTAATTTAAGCTTATGCAGCTCATCATCGCTGCCGTGGGCCACAAGATGCCCGGCTGGATCGAAACCGGTTTTGCAGAGTACGCCAAACGGATGCCGCCGGAGTGCCGCCTGCATCTTAAAGAGATAAAACCGGTCGACCGCTCAGGCAGCAAAACAGCAGAAACGGTAATGGCGCTGGAGCGAACCAGAATCGAATCTGCTATACCGAAGGGTTCCCGCATCATTGCGCTGGACGAGCATGGTAAAGACATTACAACAGTCCAGCTGTCACAGCATCTTTTACAGTGGCAACAAGACGGCCGAGATGTTACATTTGTGATCGGGGGCGCGGATGGCCTGGATGCAGAGTTTAAAGGAGCTGCAGACATGCTGATACGGATATCCAGCCTGACCCTGCCGCACGGGATGGTGCGGGTGTTATTGGCAGAACAGCTGTACCGTGCCTGGTCGATTACGCAAAATCATCCTTATCATCGGATATAGAAGCACATAAAAGATCATGAGACCTACCGATAAGATTTATCTCGCTTCGAAGAGCCCGCGCAGGCGCGAGTTGTTGCGTCAGATCGGTATTGAGTTCGAATTGTTGCTGCTGCGAGACCACACGCCAAGAGGCCCGGAAGTTACCGAGGCCGTTCTTCCCAACGAGATAGCAATCGATTATGTCGCACGTGTTGCGCGTGAAAAAGCAGAGTGCTCGCACCACACCATGTTATGGCGCAAGTTGCCGGTTCGGCCTGTTTTGGCGGCTGACACCACGGTCGTGCTGGATGGACGAATTCTGGGCAAACCCGCTGATTTGAATGAAGCCATTGAGATGTTGCAGTCCTTGTCGGGACGCACCCATCAAGTACTCACCAGCGTCGCGGTCAAACATCTGGACGAACTGTGGCAAGTTACCCAGAAATCCGATGTCGCTTTTACCAAATTATCGGAAGACATGATTCGCGCCTATTGCGCATCGCAAGAGCCCTTTGACAAAGCGGGCGGTTATGCGATTCAAGGTGTGGGTGCCTTATTCGTGCAAGACATCGCCGGCAGCTATTCCGGCATCATGGGCTTACCGCTTTTTGAAACTGCGCAAATGTTGCAACAGGCTGGGCTCCGTATTCTATGAGTGAAGATATTTTAATTAACATCACTCCGCAAGAAACCCGTGTCGCATTGATGGTCCAGGGCGCAGTCCAAGAACTCCACATCGAACGTACGCTGTCACGCGGTATAACGGGCAATATCTACCTGGGCAAAGTCGTGCGCGTGTTGCCGGGCATGCAATCGGCATTTATCGAAATTGGCTTGGGTCGCGCAGCTTTTCTGCATGTCGCCGACATTTGGGCAGCGCGCACCAACGATGGTCCCAACGCTGCGCCAACGCCAATTGAAAAAATCCTGTTCGACGGACAATCGCTGATGGTACAAGTGATCAAGGATCCGATCGGCACCAAAGGCGCGCGCTTGTCGACGCAGATTTCGATTGCAGGCCGCATGCTGGTCTACTTGCCGCAAGATCCGCATATCGGCATCTCGCAACGCATCGAGAATGAAGTCGAGCGCGAGAATCTGCGCAAAAAGGTACAAAGCCTGCTGCCGCCGGAAGAAAAAGGCGGCTTCATCATTCGCACAATGGCAGAAGATGCGTCCGACACCGATTTGCAAATGGACGTGGAATACCTGCGCAAAACCTGGGCGACCATCACGCAACTGGCCAAGACCAAACCGGCGCCTTCCCTGCTGCATCAAGACTTGAATCTGGCGCAACGCGTGCTGCGCGACTTCGTCAATGACGAGACCACCAGCATCCAGGTCGATTCGCGCGAGAATTATCAAATGCTGGAGCAATTTGCGACCACCTACACGCCATCGGTCTTACCCAAACTACAGCACTATACCGGCGAGCGCCCTATCTTCGATCTGCACGGTGTGGAGGAAGAAATTCAACGTGCACTGGGACGCCGCGTCGATCTCAAATCCGGCGGCTACCTGATCGTCGATCAGACTGAAGCGATGAGCACGATCGACGTCAACACCGGCAGCTACGTCAACGGCCGCAACTTCGACGACACGATTTTCAAGACCAATCTGGAAGCGGCGCATGCGATTGCACGCCAGCTGCGCTTGCGCAATCTGGGCGGCATCATCATCCTTGACTTCATTGATATGGAAAACAATGAACACAAGGCTGCCGTATTGGCTGAACTGAATAAAGCGTTGTCACGCGATCGCACCAAGATTTCCGTATCTGGATTCTCCGCGCTCGGATTGGTCGAGATGACACGCAAGCGTACGCGCGAATCGTTGGCGCATATCCTGTGCGAAGTCTGCCCCGCCTGCGAAGGTAAAGGCCAGGTCAAAACCGCACGCACCGTCTGCTACGAAATCCTGCGCGAATTGTTGCGTGAAGCAAAACAATTCAACCCGCGCGAATTCCGCATTCTGGCTTCGCAAATGGTCGTCGACATGTTTCTGGAAGAAGAATCGCAACATCTCGCGATGCTCGGCGACTTCATCGGCAAACCGATTTCACTGCAAGTCGAAACGATCTATCACCAGGAACAGTACGACGTCATCCTGATGTAAATAAGCATTAAGTTCCTTCCCCTTCAAGGTGAAGGGTGAAACAAGGAATTTGGACAGCATGCTGTCCGCTTGTGGAACGGTATTCGCTTGCAAGCGAATATGCGTCCTGCAAGGAGGGATGGGGATGGGTTTCTACAGCCGCATTAAATTAGACCCATCCCCACCCCCAGATCGGGTCTGGGGCAGGCTCTACCCCTCCCCTTGAAAGGGAGGGGACTAAGATCAAGAAAACAAACAAGTACGAAAGACAAGTATGAAAGTATTGCCAAAATTCGATGACGCAAAAGTATTGGTGATCGGCGATGTCATGCTGGATCGTTACTGGTTCGGCGACGTCAAACGCATTTCACCGGAAGCGCCGGTGCCAGTCCTGCGCGTCAGCAAGGTTGAAGAGCGCCCGGGCGGTGCGGCCAACGTCGCGCGCAATATCGCCGTGCTCGGCGCGCAAGTCACGTTGCTATCGGTAGTAGGCGCCGATGAAGCAGGCGTAGCGCTGGGAAATTTGCTCAGTGAGCATGACAACCTCACCGCGCAACTGCATCGCGATGACAGCATTTCCACCATCATCAAACTGCGCGCCGTCGCGCGGCATCAGCAATTATTGCGCATTGATTTCGAGACCGCACCGAGCCATGAAGTATTGCATGCGGTCATGACAGATTTTCGCGCGCGCTTGTCGCAAGCCGATGTCGTGATCCTGTCCGATTACGGCAAAGGCGGCCTGGCGCACATCGCAGAAATGATTCAGCTTGCGCGTGCAGCAGGCAAACTGGTTTTGGTTGACCCTAAAGGCGATGATTACCAACGCTATCGTGGCGCAACGCTGCTCACACCCAATCTCAGCGAATTCCGCGAAGTCGCCGGCAGTTGGAAGACTGAAGCTGAACTCGTCACGAAAGCAAAAAAACTGCGCGCCGATCTTGGGCTCGATGCTTTGCTCGTGACGCGCAGCGAAGACGGCATGAGCTTGTTCCAGGAAACTGATGTGCTGAATGTACCAACGCACACGCGCGAAGTGTTCGACGTCAGCGGCGCCGGCGATACTGTTATCGCGACGCTGGGCGTGATGCTGGCGAGCGGCGCAGATTTGGCTGACGCAATGCGCATCGCCAATCGTGCAGCAGGAATCGTGGTGGGCAAATTGGGTACCGCATCAGTCAGCCGCGAGGAAATTTTGCGGGATATGGAGTTGGATGCAAAAGCGTAAGTTGCCTTACTTTTTTCTTGAGACTTTCTCAAGATGCAACAGAACGATGGAACAGGACAATTGAATTACCGTCGTTCCCGCGAAAGCGGGAATCCATACTGAGTCCGATCGATGGTTTGCCGCACTATGGATTCCCGCTTTCGCGGGAACGACGGGTTAAACTATTCGGTGTAAGCTGCCTTTCCATTCGCCATTAAAATTTACCGTACAAACGGAGTGCACCAAACATGTTCCACATCGTCACCGGCGCAGCCGGATTCATCGGCTCCAACCTGGTCAAGGCCCTCAATGATCGCGGCATTACCCGCATCATCGCGGTCGACAACCTGAGCAAAGCCGACAAGTTCAAGAATCTGATCGACTGCGACATCGCCGACTTCCTGGACAAGAAAGACTTCCTGCAAAAAATCCAGGCCGGCAGCTTCGATGGACAAGTCACCGCCATCCTGCATCAAGGTGCCTGTTCCGACACGATGGAAACAGACGGCCGCTACATGATGGAAAACAATTACCAGTACTCGTTGGCCTTGCTGGATTTTTGCCAGTCACAAAAAATTCCATACCTGTACGCGTCCTCCGCATCGGTCTACGGCGGCGGCAGCGTTTTCAAGGAAAGCCGTGAATACGAAGCGCCGTTGAACGTTTACGCTTATTCCAAATTCCTGTTCGATCAGATCGTGCGCCGTCGCTGGAAACAACGCACTGCGCAAATCGTTGGTCTGCGCTACTTCAATGTGTATGGTCCGCGTGAGCAGCACAAAGGGCGCATGGCGTCGGTTGCCTATCATTTCTTCAATCAGTACCGCGCAGAAGGTCGCGTCAAGTTATTCGAAGGCTGTGACGGATATGAGCACGGCGGGCAACTGCGTGATTTCGTGTCGATTGAAGATGTGGTCAAGGTGAATATGCATTTCCTCGACCATCCTAAACAATCGGGCATCTTCAATCTTGGCACGGGACAGGCACAAAGCTTCAACGATGTCGCCTTAGCGACCATCAATACCTTGCGCAAGGCTGAAGGCAAAGCAGAAGCAAATCTGACTGAATTGCATCGGCAGGGTTTGATCACTTACATTCCGTTTCCTGATCAACTGAAGGGAAAATATCAAAGCTATACGCAAGCAGATATCAGTGCGTTGCGTAGCAGTGGATATAAAGAACCTTTCTTGAATGTTGAGCAAGGTGTGGGACGATATGTAGATAAAATGTTGAAGGCACTTGGATAAGAAAATGAAGCGGGCTCTCAAAATATTGGCTGACATATTTTTCTGGGCCTCTATGCCAACCTTCATTGTCTATTTTCTCGGCATTACTCTCATATGGTTTTGGGGATACATGGTATCGGCTTTCTATCTCGCTGGATGGTGCGGATGGATCGCTCTATTTTGGTCGTGGAATAAATTTCCTGAGTTACGGAGAAAGTACATACCATGGCAAGTTTGGATTGGATATATTTTGGGTCTTACATGTATTATTGCCTTCTGGATGGGTTTATTTAAGGACAACAAAAGCAGTTTAATATGGCAAATATTTGGTGCACTTTATACTGGGGGCGCCCCAATTCTGTTTCTGCTGACTGTGTTGATAAAACTTTTTATCGTTGAACGTATTCAACACATGGCACGTGATGAAAAAGAATTCACGCATTTAATGTGATTCAATTTTTACACCAACGTTCAACTTGAATACATGAGTCTCAAGCCGTTTTCGTCCTTCGACCACCACCCACCCCGCCGCATCCTGCTGATCTGCACCCAGCGCATCGGCGACGTGCTGCTTGCAACCCCCGTTGCACGATCAATGAAGCAAGCATGGCCCAACGCAGAACTGCATTTCCTTGTATTCAAAGGCACCGAAGGCGTCTTGGCAGGCAACCCCGACATCGATCAAATCATCGCGCTCCCCCACCGCACCAACTGGCGCGGCAAACTCGCGCAATTCCGTCAACTGTGGCGACGTTACGATTTATCGGTCGCGACCATCGCATCTGACCGCGCACGGCTGTATGGATGGGTAGGCGCCAAATTCCGTATCGGCTTTATTACCGATGAAGAAAAAGGCAAAACGCTGCTGCTTGATCGCTGGATAAAATTCGACAACCGCGACACGCACACTGTCACGATGGACTTGCGCTTGACTGAATTGTTGAGCATCGCTCCTTGCTACCAAGTAGTGCCGCCATCGATTGCCGCCGACAAGCGCGAAGCATTGTCGAACAAACTCACTGCATTGAATGGGAAGAATTACGCAGTGCTGCATCCTTCACCCAAGTTCGCCTACAAGATGTGGCGACAGGATGGCTGGATAGAACTGGCGCAATGGTTGATTGATCAAGGCTTGAGCGTGGTGCTGACCGGCGGCCCTGATGCCGATGAACGCGCCTACGTTGCTGCCATCGCGCAGCAAGTACAGGCCCTCGATATGGCAGGTCAACTATCATTGGCAGAAACAGCCGAACTTATCAGTCACGCCAAATTGTTTGTCGGCCCCGACACAGCAGTGACACATATCGCTGCAGCAGTGGGTGCGCCCACCATCGCATTGTTCGGCCCATCCAATCCGATCAAATGGGGGCCATGGCCAAAGGATTGGAACAAGCCTGAAAGCCCGTGGCCGTGGCGCGGCGGTGGTCGGCAAGGCAATGTGATGATGATTCAAGGTCAAGGCGACTGTGTGCCTTGTCTGCTGGAAGGCTGCGACCGGCACATCAATAGCGATAGCTTGTGCCTGAAACAGATTGCGAACTCGACACTCATCACCGCAGCACGCGAGATGTTGACTGATCGACCGGCTATTTTAATTAAGAGCGTCTAACAAAACTGATGAGGCGCTCTATGGAAGGTGATTGACGTCGTCGCTGTTTCCAGCAACTGATCTGTGCATTCTGTTTAGAAGAATGCTTTGATTGCCCAAGCGATTAAAGCGATGCTGACGGCGGCCGACGCAGCCATGCAGACCACAGCCTGCAGCTTATTGAAGTTGAAGGACCCCGGTTTTTTCTTGGCAGGAATTTCGGTTTCCTGATTCATTATTTTTTCCATGGAATCCTTATTGTATGAGGTGATTTTCTCAGTGGAATCATTATAGAAGTAGCTTAACCACTGTCAATAGCCCAACAGGCAACTTCCTGAAACTTAAATGAGATTCTGAATGGTTGACGCATTTCCCAGCTGCACGAAAAGCAGGTAGCATGTGTGCCGCTCCTCTTACAACATGAAATATCGTGTCATTCTTATATTTCTGCTCTGGTAGCGTGATAATCAGTAAATACCATTAATAAAAGGCAATATCAGAATGAATGAAGGCAATAAACAGGTTTGGCTGGTGCTTTCTCATGGCTTCAATATGGATGGCCGCGCAGCAAGCCAGACCATCACAGACAAGATTCCGCACTTGCTCAAGCTGGGCGTAGAGCCTATTGTCGTCAGCGCCATTACAGGTAAAAAAGATAAGGTGATCGAGCATCATCAAGTTCTGCCGGCCATGCCGGTCGCCTTGCGTTTTGATTTGCGCCATTACCTGAAACAACGTATCTCGAATCGCATTGTTTACCGGATTCTGATGACGATCATTTCCCTGATCTTGTTGCCCTTCCTGATTATTGAAAAATTGTTCATCCGCATCGAAACCCACTGGTCATGGGCCATCACTGCTTATTTCACCGGCGCGCGGATCATCCACACACGCAAGCCTGCCATTCTCTATACGACCGGCGGCGCATATTGCGCGCATTTGGCAGGCTATTGGTTATCGCGCAAATTCGACATACCGTGGATCGCCGAAATCCATGATCCGATGATCTTTCCGGGCCTGACAAAAAACAAAATGCGCATGCGCTTTTCAGCATGGCTGGAAGGCATCATTTGCAAGCATGCAGATGTCGTCTGGTGGTTTACCGAAGAAGCGATGGCGCGTGCAAAAGCGCGCCATCCGGAACTGGGTGACCGCGGACATTGCATTATTCCAGGAGCCAATGCGCCGGAATTCAATCGCGCACCTTATCAACGCGGTAAACACTTGGTTATCGGACACTTCGGCTCACTGGCAGATACACGCAATCTGGAAATTTTTTTGCTAGGCCTGCGTCGTGCATTGGAGAAAAATCCGCAATGGGTTGACGATATTCGCATGCATATTTACGGTGGCGGCCTGGATGCCGTTTCTGCATGGGCCGTCAGAGAGTTCCCCTACCCTCAGATGATCGAACAATTTGGCCGTCTTGAAACCGATCCGGCAACCGGCGAAAGCGGCAGGAATCGCGTGCTCAAGCGCATGAATGCAGCCGATTGCTTGCTGCTGCTGCATGGCACCGTGCCATTCTGCGAAGAATACATTCCATCGAAACTGTTTGAATACTTGTGGACGCAGCGACCGATCCTGGCGCTGGTGTGGCGCAATCCGCAATTGGAACAAATGCTGCGCAAACTAGGGCACTGGGCAGTCAAGGCGGATGACGTGGATGCGATCGCAACGGCCATAGAAGAATTACACGCACGCTGGGTACGTGACGATTTGGCCGATTCGGGTGTGCCGTCTCCTTATACCACCGAAGTTGCGACGCGCCAGATCATCGCCCTGGCCGGTGAAAGTATAATGCGCAAACCACCGCGCACCTGACCTGCCCACTTACTTCCGCAATCAATGAAAGACATCGTCCTTTACTGCAAGTCATACCACCGCGATGTCCTGCGCGCGGCCAAGCTTGCCGAAAGTATTCGTCAGCACAATGTCACCAAACTGCCGTTCTATCTTTCCTGTCCATCAGCAGACCTGAGCTTATTCAAGGATAAAGTCGGCAGCGATGGCGTACTATTTCTGACCGACGAGGAAATCATCGCGGCCAATGCCGCCATTGACAAGAAGGCCTTCAGTGAATTACCAGGCGTAATCACGCAGCAAATTGTCAAGTCGGAATTCTGGCGACTCAACATCAGCGAAAATTATCTCTGTCTGGATTCGGATTCGTATTTCATTCGCGACTTCAGCAAAAATGATTTTCTGACGCCATCCGGCATGCCGTACACGGTGATGAACCAAAGTCTGGAACTGCGCATGTTCGGCGCGGTACATCATCATGAAAAAATCGCACGCAACATCGATGCCGATTGCGAAAAAATCATGGGTATCCTGGGCCGCACTGGCAGACACTACGATTTCGGTCCGCTCCCTGTAGTGTGGAGCCGGCGTGTATGGTCTGACCTTGCCGAAAAATATCTGGCACCAAAAGGCATGAGCTTCCTTGATGCGATGGTCCAGTATCCATCGGAAATGCGCTGGTACGGCGAAGCCTTGCTGAAGTACCGCTCCATCGAGTTGTGGCCGGTTGAAACGCTGTTCCGCTGCTATCACTATGAAGACCAGTTCCGTCACGCACAAAAATCCGGTGAAACAGACGAAACCTTAAGCCAGGTTTATCTCGGTGTATGTGTGCAATCGAACTGGGACAAGGAGCTGGCACATGGGCAGGACAAGAAAAGCTTGCCATCCAGGGTGGTGCGTTTCATCAAACGTCACTTGATGGGTCGATTGGTTTAAGCCGACAACAATAAATTTTAAACTTCAGAATACATAGCTCTGCCGCTTAATGTCACCCAACAAATCCACACCACATTCAGAACAATTAACGCATCCTAAATATCGCGCCGATATTGATGGACTTCGCGCCATTGCGGTTTTATCAGTCGTTGGGTTTCATGCTTTTCCTGAGTGGATTCGAGGTGGCTTTATCGGCGTCGATATATTTTTTATTATTTCGGGCTATCTGATTACATCCATTATTTTTGATAATTTAAAAAAAGAACGTTTCAGTTTTATCGAATTTTACAGCCGCCGCATTAGAAGAATATTCCCTGCCTTGCTATTGGTACTCATAGCATGTTACGTGTGCGGTTGGTTTGTATTATTGGCGAGTGAATTCGCTCAGCTTGGCAAACATATTGAAGGCGCATCCTGGTTTGTCTCTAACTTTGTTTTGTGGAACGAAAGCGGTTACTTTGATAATGCTTCGGATACAAAACCGCTACTGCATTTATGGTCGCTGGCGATTGAGGAACAATTTTATATAGTCTGGCCGCTATTGATATGGTTGGCATGGAAGAGAAAAATCAATTTTCTTGTTGTCACATTATTGATTTTAATGGCGTCCTTCGCCATCAATGCCGCAACAATCAGCAGTCATCCAATCGCAACATTCTATTCACCACTCAGTCGTTTTTGGGAATTGCTCGTCGGCTCTGCCTTGGCTTATGTCACTTTATATAGGCAGGATATAAAAAGAAATTTCAATGCCAGATACCCGAATCTGCTTTCCGGTTTGGGGATTGCATTGATAGTCATCGGCATCGCCATCCTGAACAAGCAGAGTGCATTTCCCGGTTGGTGGGCGCTGCTGCCCACATTGGGAGCCGTACTCATTATTTCATCTGACAATAAGGCGTGGCTGAATCAAAAGGTTTTATCCAACAAAGTCATGGTGTGGTTTGGTTTAATCAGCTATCCACTCTATTTATGGCATTGGCCGTTACTAAGTTTTGGGCAGGTTATTACAGCAGGAAAATTGCCTGATTCGTACAAAGTGATACTGGTGGTCTTGGCAATTACACTGGCATTTTTAACTTATCAGTTATGGGAAAAATTGTTGCGCCACAAGGGCAACAAAGTCGCATTCACTTTATTGTTAACAGTGCTTGCGATCGGATGTGCGGGATGGAGCATCCACGCGCGCCAAGGATTGGAATTCCGATATAGAAAAATGATGACGTTTTCAGATGTCATGAAACGTGACTTTACAAAATGGGAAGACAAGAACATGTATCCCACAGGAACCTGCACTCCTGGTTTCATCTATCCGGAAGCCCACATATGCCTGCAATCCAAACCGGCTGCAGATGCCGACACCATTGTCTTCGGCGATAGCCATGCATTCCATGCGTATTGGGGCATTGCCAAGTCATTCGGTGAGCAAGGCCATGTGGTGAAATTGATCGGCAAAGGCGGCTGCCCATTTTTCTTGTACCATCCGGATCAAGCATCGGATCGCGTCTGCTTGGATACCTTCAAGGAACAGCTGGATTGGATTATCAAAACACCCAAAGTAAAGTACGTATTCATTGTCCACCGCAATGCGATTTCCAACCAATCCCCCACCGACGATGTGATCTCGTACAGTGCTTTGATCGACAAAACCCTGGACGCATTGTCACGTAGCGGGAAAGAAATCACTTACCTCATGTCGAACCCCGAAGTGCATTTGAATCCACGGTTATGCACCGGCAAGCTTCCACTGGGGCGCGTCATCGACAAGGAAAGCTGCACGTTTCCTCTCTCACGAGAGCTGAAATTGCAGCAAACATACCGTACTGCATTAAGCACTATCCTGGGAAAATATCCTGCCGTGAAAGTGTATGATCCTGCCAATCTCCTATGCCAACAAGGAACATGCCAGGTAATCCAAAACGGCAGAACAATGTGGATGGACGATAATCACATTTCAGAATCGGCATCGTATCTACAGGGTACAGCGATTGTTAACGTTCTATTCCATTAGCATCAACAATAAAAACAGCACTACTCCTGAAAGTAAAAAATGTCTTTTTCAATTAAAAATGTATTTAGAAATCTTCTTTACAGAAAAAACCGATACATTTTCAGAACCACAGACCTGAAGACTCTCGAAGAATTTTTTGCAATGGTCAGGCCTCAATCGACTAATCATAAATTGATCCGTGTCGGCGGCAATTCTGATGGTGGCTATCTCGTTCCTGATGACTTGGCTAACATAAAGAATTGCTTTTCTCCCGGTGTATCCATAACAGCCAATTTTGAGAATGAACTGGCTGAACGTGGAATCAAATCCTATTTGGCTGATTACTCGGTTGAAAAGGCGCCGATCGAAAATGAGTTTTTCGATTTCGAAAAAAAATATCTTGGCGCAAAGACCGATGATATTTTCATGACTTTGAATGGCTGGGTGAGTAGAAAATGTCCGAATGATGACGACATGATTTTGCAAATGGATATTGAAGGGGCGGAATATGCCGTACTGTTCGACTCCAGTGAAGAGTTGCTTCAGAAATTCCGCATTCTTGTCATCGAGTTCCATGGACTTGATGCGTTAATCCAAAAAGCCGGTTTTGATTTGATTAATCTGACATTCACCAAGCTTCTAAATCATTTTGAAATCGTCCATATCCATCCGAACAATTTCCTGAAATCCAAGTTCTATAAAGGAATGGAAATTCCTCCATTGATGGAATTCACCTTTCTGAGAAAAGACAGGATCACTCAAAAAACACCTGCCAAACAGTTCCCGCACCCGCTGGATATTACCAATGTGCCGGACAAGAATGATATTGGGCTGCCAAAGTGCTGGTACAACGCTTGAGTCGAGTTCTACAACACTAGAACGCACCCCCAGATAGGGGCTGACACGCATTTTCTGCTAAAGTACGCACCATGAATCTTACCAGCGCACAACTTTATTTACGCCTTCTCAGTTACGTCAAACGCTATTGGCGCACTTTTGCGATATCGATCCTCGGTATTGCGATAACGGCTGCAACCGAACCGTTGCTGCCGGCACTGTTGAAACCAATGCTGGATGGCACCTTCGTCCATAAAGATGACATCGTCATCAGAATGACGCCACTGATACTCTTAGTGCTTTTTTTCGTGCGTGGCGTTTCCTCGTTCATTGGAACTTACGCCATCGGTTGGGTCGGCAACAAAGTCGTGATGGATTTACGTGCAGAGATGTTCAATAAATTACTGTCCCTGCCGACGCGTTATTACGACGATCATGCGACTGGCAATCTGATCTCCAAACTGACCTATGATGTGACACAAGTCACCTCTGCCGCTACTAACGTGGTGACCGTCTCCATTCGTGATTCCATCGTCATCGCAGGACTGCTCGGTTGGCTATTCTTTCTTAACTGGCAGCTCACCTTGCTTAGTTTATTGATGTTCCCGGTTATTGCCGTCGCCATCAGATTTCTCAATGCCCGCTTGCGCAATGGGAGTCGCGATGCGCAACGCGCGATGGGTGATATCACACAAGTCATCGAAGAAAGCGTTTCGGCGCACAAAGTAGTCAAATTGTTTGGCGGGCAGAAGTACGAAAGTACCCGCTTTAACGAACAAACTAACTGGGTACGTCGTTACATCATGAAATATACGATGGCAGGCGCTGCCAACGTACCTATCGTGCAAATGATTGCGGCTATCGCATTATCAGCCATCATTTATCTTGCAACGATACAGGTGCGCACTGGTGAAATAACGGTGGGTGGCTTTATTTCGTTTATCGCCGCCATGCTGATGCTGACTGCACCAATCAAGCGCATGACGGGCGTGAGCGAGTTTTTACAACGCGGACTGGCTGCTTCGGAAAGTATATTTGAATTACTCGATACGCCAAGCGAAGTAGATGCCGGCAAAGTAAGCCTGGGGCGGGCTGAAGGCCGTATTAAATTTGATCATCTGAACTTGTCGTACGAAGAAAATGACAAGCTGGTGCTGCGTGACATCTGCCTCGACATCCCCGCCGGACAAACTATCGCTTTGGTAGGCGCATCGGGTAGCGGAAAAAGCTCACTTGCAAATCTGGTACCGCGTTTTTATCTTCCTACCAGTGGTCGCATTACCCTGGACGACTACGATCTGGCAGACCTGACATTGGGCAGCTTGCGCGCTAATATATCTCTGGTCAGTCAGGAAGTCGTCCTGTTTAACGATACAGTTGCTGCCAACATCGCGTATGGCCAAATGCGCAATGTGCCGGAGGCAGAAATCATCGCTGCTGCCAAAGCAGCACACGCGATGGAATTCATCAGCGAAATGCCGGAAACATTCAACACCCTGGTCGGCGAACGAGGCGTGAAGCTATCCGGTGGTCAGCGCCAACGCATTGCGATCGCACGCGCCATCCTGAAAAATGCACCGATCCTGATCCTCGACGAGGCCACTTCGGCACTCGATAGCGAATCGGAGCGTCATGTACAAGCTGCGTTGGAAACATTGATGCAAGGCCGCACCTCACTAATCATTGCACACCGACTCTCCACCATTGAAAATGCAGACCGCATCATCGTGTTGCAGAAAGGCGAGATCGTCGAAACCGGCACACATCGCGAACTACTGGTCAAGAATGGCGTGTACGCACAGTTGCATAAGCATTCAAAACAAGACATGAATCAGCAGATCGATGGCAATAACCTGATTGCCATCAATTAAGCGGGAAGCTTTGTGCCCAAATTAAGCATCGTTATCCATTGTCACAATCGCGCTGCTTATGCCAAATATGCGATTGAGTCTGCATTGCAGCAAACGAATCGGGACTTCAAGCTGGTCATTTCCGACAACTCGACCAACGATGAAACATGGGACCTGGTTCGTGCACAATTCCCGCAGATAGACTACCACAGACGTCCATCCACTCTGCCTGCCATCGAGCATTTCAATCTCAACATCGCGGAAGCAGACACCGATTTTGTCTGCCTGTTTCACGACGATGATCTGATGACGCCAAGCTTTGTCGATGCAATGCTTAAAACGATAGACGAGCATCCATACGCCGTCGCCTATTCGTGCAATGCTCACGTTATCAATGGCGATGGTGCAACAACGACGGGTAAATGTTTTGAAAGTAGCGATTCATATGTGGTAATCAATACACCACGCGCTTT
>DATBRC010000001.1:0-50090 GCA_036560485.1 Burkholderiaceae bacterium | reverse complement strand
ATCGAGAAGAATGATGTCGGGCTTTTGTGCATCTTGATAGGGCGCTTTTTTTGTCAGAAAAGCGATTGCCTCGACACCATCTTTTGCCCAATATAAATTATTGCTGAGCTTGCCTTCTAAAAATGCTTCTCTGGTGAGCATAACGTCGCCCGGATTATCTTCAATCATCAGAATTTCAATATCTCTAGGTGTCAAGCTCTGCCGTTTCATGTTGCCTCCCGAAGTGTGAAATGAAAAGTCGTGCCAGTTCCCACTACGGATTCCACCCAAATGTGACCACCGTGCCTTTCCACAATTTTTTTACAAATAGCCAAACCAATTCCGGATCCAGGATATTCAGATCGCCCATGCAAGCGTTGAAAGATCACAAAGATGCGGTCGAAGTGCTCCTGTTCAATTCCTATGCCGTAATCTTTGACAGTAAATTCCCAGAAATCGTTTAATTTAATTGCGTTAATTTCGATGCGCGGAATATTTTTACCGCTGAATTTAATCGCATTGGCAATCAGGTTCTGGAAAAGCTGCGTGAGTTGTGTCGTATCGCCAATGATTGTCGGCAATGAATCGAGATAACTGATTTGCGCTTTGGTTTCATTAATCAAGCGAACGAGATTGTGTATGGCAATATCGATCGGCTTCTTGACAGAAAGTGGTCCCATTTCCTTGCCATGGGTTCCCACACGCGAAAACATCAATAGATCGTCGATCAATTCTTGCATGCGTTTTGCACCTTCGACGATATACCCTAAAAAGGTCAGTCCTTTGGCATCGAGCTTGTCGATATAGCGCTTCTCGATGAGTTGCGAATAGGAAGCAATCATGCGCAGCGGTTCTTGCAAATCATGGGAAGAAACATAAGCGAATTGTTCAAGCTCGGCATTGGAACGCGCCAATTCTTGCAAGTTTTTTTTCAGTGATGCCTGCGCTTGTTTTCTTGCGTCGATTTCTTTTTGTAAAGAGAGATTGATTGCCGTTAAGTTTTCATCGCGTTCCTGAATGCGAGACAGCATTTGATTGAATGCTTCAGCAAGCATGCCGATTTCATCGGCGTTGTATTTTTTGGTGCGTAATGCGTAATCTTTTTTATTTACAACTTCGTTGGCAATCGCGCTCATTTCCAGAAGTGGCGTCGAAATGATATGTTGCAACTTGTTGGAGATCCATAAACTGAAACCAAGAGAAGCCATCATCACAATCGCAAGCAGGCCGATAATATGTACCGCACGCGACATGCTGTTCAAGTTTGCATGCAAATAAATTGTGCCGATGGTTTCTGCATTTTTCTGAATTCTATAAAACACATCGATATCGTCATTGCGTATGTGGTAGCCGGTATTTTCCATAGGAGGAAATTGATAGGGAATTCCTTTTCTGGAATAGGTTGAAAATAATTTTCCGTCCGGCCTGTAAAGTGCCGCTGCGGTAATCTGTTGTCTCAATTTCAAAGCAGAAAGGGATTCGATCGCAGATAACGGATCATTGAAGGTTAATGCTGCAGTGTTGATTTGGCCGAACACGGCAGCCTGTGTTTCCAATTCGCGAATTCTTAGGTCGGTGTATTCAATAGAATCGTAAATCACGATCGAGATCATCGATAGAATCAATGCGGCGCCACTACTGAACAGAATAATCGACAGCAGCTTGATGCGAATCGGGAGATTAAGAAATTTCCTCATCGCGTTATTTCCTCTTGACGGTTCTTGCAACACTCAATAACTTTGAGCTGAGTTTGATTCCGACAAGATTTGCCTGGTCGAGATTGATATCAAACCGGACTTTATCGTTTTCAATAACAAATTGAATGATGATGTTGGGGTCATCGAATTCCGAGACAGTCAGTATTTTTTTGCCTTGAAGGCTAGATACAATTTGAGCCATCTTCTCTTTTTCAGACTGGCTGATAAAAAGTATTTGTTCATTTTTTATTTTGTCTATTTGTTGATCGCGCACCACCTCCACCGGTCTGCCTTCTACTCTGTGGTTTTCTGCCATGTTGTCAAGCGTGCCGTCAAAAGGATCGTCACCGACGATACCGATTACCAAGGGTGTTTTTGGCGTTTCAAAAGTGTCGGGAGGCCATTCAACATATGTGCCGAACTTGAACAAGAAGGCTGCCTTTACTGCATATTCCGATGATTCCACAACGCTTGTTGCTGCGGTCGCAAGTGCAACCACTCCAAGGCATACAATCAGCGAAGCAAAGGCGACAGAAAATCGTCTGATAGTAGCACTGCACTTGTTGTGTTGTGTGAGGGGCTTAATCATGTCAACACAAATGCCGGCTCAAGAGTCGGATTATTGAGTTTTACGTAATTCATGATAGTGAATCACGTCAAGATTGTGCAGCTGCATTGGCGATAAAGACCTGTGTCAATTTTGGCGCTAAGCTCTTCATACATAGAGGGCGATAGAGAGCGTCTGCACGTTCGTCTTTTATATAGTCGCCTTTCAAAAAAGAAGAGGTGGAAAATTGGCCATTCACCGGAATGTGAATTGAAGCCCATTGTCCACCCCTTGCAAAAAATTATGCATTTGATCAAACCCACATCGCTTTCATCGATAGCGATTGGTCATGCTCATTGGTCATGCTTATTACAGCCGGCATTGTTTTGTATATGCACAAAATTCTAAATTGCAAAAGCAATGCCATTTTGAGATTGCTCAATCAATAAAGCACTTGTTCAAAATAACGAGAAAATCAATTCCATGCCATTCATTTTTATTTCTTGCCGGCATTCGATGAGAGAGCCAATTTATTATTTTTTTCTTCCAGTGTTTTGATCAACCCATCTATTCCGGATTTGCTGATTTCATTTGCAAACGTTTGTTTGTAAGTCTCGATCAGCCATGCTCCGAGAATATTGAGATCGTAAATCTTCCATCCGTCCGCTGTTTTCTCAAGACGATAGTCCAGTTCAATAGGTTCGCCGCCAGGCTGAATTACTTGAGAACGCACTTCAACTTCGGTATCGGTAGGCGATCCACGAAACGGTTTGAAATTGATTTTATGGTTCTTCGCTTGCGAAATTGCACCGGCATAGGTATTGATCAGCAAGCGCCGAAATTCATTCGATAATTTTTGCTGTTGTTCGGGTGTCGCTTGGCGCCAGTAGCGGCCGGCAGCCATTGCTGTCGTTCTTTGAAAGTCAACGTAAGGGAAAATTTTGTTCTCGACTAATTCGAATACTTTCTGCTTGTTCCCGCTTTGAATATCCTTATCTGTACTGACAGTATTCAATACATCTTGACTGACGCGTTTGACCAGCGCATCCGGCGCTTCTTCTGCCGCAGTGACGGTCACTGATATCAGGCACATTGCCAATACAGTAGTAAAAAATTTTGCAATCGTATTTTTGCGTTTACTAATCAAATGATTGTTCATTGTCGTCCCTTTGCATGTCGAAATTATTTACGCTTCATGTATTCATAGAATGCGTGAATTGACAGTCAGCGCCAGTTCAGCTTCAGATTGGAAAGCAGTTATTGGACGAACAATTTTCGTTGAGGTTCCGTCAGTTTTTTATGGGAAATTTCTTGCAGATGAAAATTGTTTTATATGAGAACGGTATTCCATGGCAAAGATAAATCTGCCAAACAATATTTCTTGCCTGAGTGCGGAGAACTATTTGAGTGATATCAAATGCATCGTCGGTAACGCTGAATCTTTTCAGATTGGTGTCAGACTAACTGGCATGTCAACGGGTTCAAGGTTGCCTGTCCGATAGAGTGACTTCGGCGCTAACTTACAGGGTCGTTTCACATCCATTATCTTAATTAAAAAGGAGTATCGATATGAAGTCATTGCAAAATCTCGCATTCGTAGCAGCAGTATCTTGTGCAGTTGCTCTCGCAGCCGGCTGCCAACGCAATTCAGATACCACTCCGAAGTCGGGTTCCAGCGGTGCAACAAGCGATCAGAGTACTGCTAGTGGCGGTCAAAGCGGGACATCGAGCGGCAGTGCAGCCAATAGCGGTATGGCAGGCGGCAGTACATCAAGCGGATCTTCCGGCACTACGCCCGGCAGTTCCAATTCTAGCGGCACTACACCTGGCAGTTCCGGTTCTTCGGGCAGCAGTACGTCAAGTGGTGGCAGCGCTCCAGGTAGTACGCCAAGTGGTAGCACCGGTAGTAGCGGCAGAAGTCAATAAGAGCTTGGGCAGCGTATAGTGCGTGCACCGTAGCATTCAGGTAGTAGAGAGGCGGTGCTGCTGATTTGCTCAGTATCGCCGCCTCAAAGTGTTTTCAGTCGTCGTGTAAAACTTCAACTTATCGTTTGCGAATCGACATTTTTCAATGAAGGTTTTTTCATTGAAGGATGTGTATTGAAAGTAGCAACCTGTTCTTGATAAGCTAAAAGCGTACTATTCGTTTGAAGGCGGTTCAGCCGGTTCATCTTTTTTGTCGGCGTCCAAAGTGGCAGCTTCTTCAAATTTTTCCCACGACAGTTCCGTCACTTCGATCTTCGGAACATCTTTGTAAGGCACCAAGCCTTCGTTGATATATTCATCAGCCGATACCAGTGTTTTGGTGTCCGGACTAACCGGTCCTGCAGGAATAATTGTTACGGGTTTGTCGTCGACCTTTGATGGAAATACATGCTGATTGGCTTCCTTGATCGGGAAGCGCCAATAGATGCATTCCAGCTCCAAGCCACAGGTTTTATGTATGTGATCGCGTAAAGTAAATTCGATGATATGCGACAAGCGGAAGCGCTTCATCGGTTCAGATTCGATTAATGCCGTAAAGCGCTCGTCACCTTGCAGATTCGCGCATACTGCGGAAACTTCGACGCCAGTCTTCCGAAAGTACAGAATGATTTCTTTGGAAATGATTGCTGCATGCTGTTTGGCGCGGCGTGACTTGTACGTAATGAACACGACATAGGCAATGCTCGCAGCAAAACCTAGTGCCGTTATGAGAAGAAGAATCCACATATTGAATCAATCAGCTTTCAAAAATATTCTTGTCTGGCATAGTGAATCGGTGCTGTCATGCGATAACGATACAAGTAACTTGGTTTGCAGTACAGTTTTTTTGATGATGAACCTATAAAATCATGTCATTTTGTAATTGAATTTGACTGGCTTCACGTTCGACAATCATCACAACTAGCGAATGCCATAAAAAACGCACACCGAAGTGTGCGCTTTGATTTGTTGCACAGATGTCGCTATCGTGGATCAAAAAATGGCAGCGCGTAATACGCCGCCGCTTGCAACCATGAAAAACAACATCGGCATGGATAGCATCGTGTTGGTACGTGATGCCAGCATCGCTACACGGCGCGCCTTGTTTTTTTCTTCATCACTTGCCGGCTTGAAGCCCAGGATTTTTTGCTGGTTCGGCCAGATCAATACCCATACGTTGAAAAGCATGATGGTACCTAGCCATGCGCCTACGCCTATCGGGTAATATATTTTTCCTCCTGTGAAGGTAAATACTTTGATGAAGAGCGGTCCTAGTATCATTGCGCCAGCCAGCCAAGTCACGACTGCAGCCCAGCGGAAAAACAATAATGCGCGTGGTGCGACGTGCTTGTTGATGCCGGCGGCAGTGCCGTCTGCAGCTGCATTTTTAGCGGCAGCCATTTGCACAAAGTTGAAGTAGTACAGCAAGCCGATCCACATGACGCCAGCCATGATATGCAGCCAACGTCCTAAACCGTTAGTAATCATGAATTCCATAATCAGCTCCCTGCCATCACGGTTTTAACGATTGCGTACAGAACGACGGTCAGAACCAGACCGGCAATCACTGTACCCCACAGAGAATCCAGAGGATTTTTCATTTGTACTGTTCTCCTTGTTGAATGAAAAAATTATTCTAGCATTTCATGGCGTTTTGTCACGCCATTTTCATTGTCGTAATGACCTTTAAAAACCAAGGGTATTACCGGTCACGATTGCGTTTAACGCTGAAATAGGGAGCGGACAGCTATGCCAGCTTTGGCTGCACGCTTTTAACGGCAATTTGCACTGCGCCTTCTGCCATCGTGATATCGAGTTGCTGGGCTGCCTTGATTTGGTTTGGATGGCGTACGATAGCGCCTTTTTCGTTGGCGATAATCGCATAGCCGCGCTCCAATGTGCGCTGAGGGTTGAGCAATTCCAATTGGGATGCGAGTGACGAAAGTGTTTGGCGGCGTTGTGCACTTTGCGTGGCGACGCGATCCATGATGCGGCGTGCATGTTCATTCAGTTGCATGCGATGCGGTCTGGTAGCGGGCAATTGCGTTATCAGCCTGGTGTGCATGTGCGTCAATGCAAAGCGTGCATGCGTGAGCGGTGTGCGCGTCGCATGCGCCAGCCGTGTTTGATAGCCTTGCAGTTTCAGGCGTTCATGATTGATGACAGCAGACGGGCTGATGAGCCGACGTGAAAGCCAATCGAGTGTTTGTGCAGCGTTGCTCAATTGCCGCTTGATGTTGCGGCTCAGTTCATCCGCATAGGCATCAAGCGCGGCGAGCCAATCGGCACGCGGCGTTGCTGCCAACTCTGCTGCGGCAGTCGGTGTTGGAGCCCGTACATCCGCAGCAAAATCTGCGATCGTGAAATCCGTTTCATGCCCGACGCCGGAAATGACCGGTATGCCACATGCGACGATGGCACGTGCCACCGCTTCATCATTGAACGACCACAAATCTTCTATGCTGCCGCCGCCACGGCATACGAGCAACACATCGCATTCCGCCCTGTTCGATGCAGTGATAATCGCTTGCGCAATTTTTTGCGCAGCGCCTTCGCCTTGCACTGGTGTGGGATACAGAATGATTTGGACATGCGGTGCGCGCCGCCGCAGCGTGGTCAACACATCGCGCAGTGCCGCGGCCTGCGGGCTGGTGACAACGCCGATTGTTTTTGCAAAGACAGGCGGTGGACGTTTGCGTTGGACGTCAAACAAGCCTTCCTTCGTCAATTTCTCTTTCAGTTGGAGGAACGCTTCGTACAAATTGCCGACACCGGCGCGCCGGATTGCTTCGACATTCAGCTGATAATCGCCGCGCGGCGCATACAGGGTGACGAGGGTTCGTACCTCGATCTTGTCGCCTTCGCGCGGTGTAAAACTGGCGTATTGCGCACGGCCTTTGAACATCACGGCGCGCACCTGGGCTGCCTCATCTTTAAGGGTGAAGTACCAATGTCCCGAAGCGGCTCGTGTGAAATTTGACACTTCGCCTGCGACCCATAGCAGTGGAAAATTACGCTCAAGGCTGCGCGCGACTGCCTGGTTCAGCGCAGAGACTGTCAGTACGGAAGGAGCGTTTTGGGGCGCTGAAAATGAATCATTAAGGCTCATGCGGTCTTTCAAAAGAGTACCTGTCCACAGGCAAGTCAAATTGTCACACGTATGTAATACATTATTGGTGATAACGAAAAATTTTGTAAGTGCATGATTTTAAAGGGAAATATCGTCTGCACGATTCCTGTGCAGAGTGAAAAAACCCTTATTAATCAAGCACTTTCTCTCTTGAGAGGGAAGTTACGCACAAAGTTATCCACAGAATGTGTGCGGAACTCGATATGCAGTATTGTACTGATCCAGACGTACATGGCGTGAGATCAATACTTGCTACTTTGCTTATGACTGTCATTTTTAATGCGGACCTCTGCGCATAATAATTGGAATTGCTTGCTCACAACGGCTCAACACGTTACATTCTGCAACCAGACATTTGCTTTCAATGCTTTAAATTTAGGAGTTTCTTTTGCTCGCCATTCTTCATGCTGCCGGCTGGCCAATCTGGCTGCTACTCATCGCTTCCGTTGTTGCAATGACTTTGATTATCGAACGACTCTTGTTTTTACGTAGAGGCCGTATTTTGCCAACCAATCTGCTGCAAGAAGTGATACGGGTTTATCACAACGGCAAAATCAATGCAGAAGTCGTTCAAAAGTTGGAACAAAATTCCCCGCTCGGACGTGTGTTGGCAGCTGGGTTGCGCAATGTTAACGCGCCGCGTGAGGTGATGAAAGAATCGATCGAAGAAGCAGGACGCGGCACCGCGCACGATCTGGAACGTTTCCTCACAACCTTGGGCACCATCGCCACACTGGCGCCTTTGATGGGTTTGTTTGGCACCGTAGTCGGTATGATCGAAATTTTCGGTTCGCAAAATGGCAGCGGCGCCAATCCTGTGCAATTGGCGCATGGCATTTCTGTCGCGTTGTATAACACCGGATTCGGTTTGGCGATTGCGATGCCTGCGCTGGTTTTCTATCGGCATTTCCGTGCATTGGTCGATAGCTTCATCGTCGATATGGAACAGCAGGCGATAAAGTTTGTCGATACCGTTCACAGCTCGCGCAAATAAAAGAGATTCGACGATGAACTTCCGCAAAGGCAAAGGTCGCGAAGACCCGGAAATCAATTTGATCCCGTTCATTGACGTATTGTTGGTGATCCTGATTTTCCTGATGGTATCGACGACTTACAGCAAATTCACCGAACTGAAAATCACCTTGCCGACCGCAGATGCGGAAAAAGCGACGGACCAGCCTGTTGAAATCAATGTGTCCGTGGATGCGCAAGGCCGTTATGCGATCAATAACGTGCAGGTGTCCTATCGGGATCCGGCAGGGCTTGCTGAAGACCTGAAGAGTGCGGCAAATGCAAAAGGCGATGCAAAAAAAGATCCTGTCATCATCATTGGCGCCGAAGCAACTGCAGCGCATCAAACGGTGATCAATGTACTGGAAGCGGCACGCTTGGCCGGCTTTGAAAGAGTAACGTTTGCTGCGCAGTCGAGTGGCAAGAAGTAACGCCATCCTGGAATAGTTCGCAGTATGAGAGCATCACGCCAAACGCGATGTGACGGTTTGATTTTCATCGCCAATTTCAGAGGCTGCTGGTTTGTCTTCACACCAAACTTCACTTGAATCAACACTGATGCGCGCCTGGTTGCGGCGCGGTTTGCTGGCGTGGATTTTGTGGCCGCTCTCATTGATATTCGGATTAATCGTCAGACTAAGGCGTTGCCTATTTCAATTGGGCTGGCTGCCTTCCGCTCGTGTACGCGTGCCGGTCATTGTTGTAGGGAATATCTTCATCGGCGGTACCGGTAAAACCCCATTGGTCATTTGGCTGGTGCAGGCAATGCGGCGCGCCGGCTACACGCCTGGCGTTATTTCGCGTGGCTACGGCGTACAGAACGAAGTGCCGCGCGAGGCGCTCGCCGATTCGTTGTCGCGAGATGTAGGCGATGAGCCGATACTGATCGCAAAACATGCATCATGTCCGGTGATGGTGGGACGTAATCGCGTCGCGGCAGCCAATGCGTTATTGGCAGCGCATCCTGAAGTGAATCTGATCGTATCGGATGATGGCTTGCAGCATTACGCATTGCAACGCGATGTCGAGATTGTTTTATTTGACTCGCGCGGAATAGGTAACGGATGGGTGTTGCCGGCAGGGCCTTTGCGCGAATCGAAAAAGCGCCGTGCTGATTTCACTGTGGTCCATGCAGCGAAGTTTCCGTCTGAATTACCTGCAAAGGCGATTCGCATGCAACTCATGGGTGATGTGGCAGAGCGTCTTTCCGATCGATCACAACGCATCGCATTGACTAATATCATGGAGTCTGTCGAGCTTAATCAACCGGTGCGAATTATCGCTGCTGCGGGAATCGGCAATCCGGCACGCTTCTTTACGATGTTACGTAGCGCCGGTTTGATGTTTCATGAAATGCCGTTGCCTGACCATTACGATTTTGCTGCCAATCCATTTGCCGGCTTGTCTGCCGACATCATTCTAATCACCGAGAAAGATGCAGTAAAATGTATGCAAGTGGAAGACCTTAGAAATGACCCGCGTTTATGGGTTGTGCCAGTAGCTGCGCGCATAGACGGTGCGCTTGCCGAACAAATTGTGGAGAAACTTCGTGGACGCCCAACTGCTTGATATCCTGGTTTGCCCCATCTGCAAAGGGCCGCTTGAGTACACAAAAAAAGAGCAAGAATTGATTTGCCATGCCGATAAACTGGCTTATCCGATTCGTGACGGCATACCGATCATGTGGGCCGACGATGCGCGTCCATTGAATGAGACGCCGCATCCGAATGAACCACCGCATCCAATGCCGGTTGGCTTTTAGTTCATTTCAGTCCGCCTAAGTCTCGATGTCCTTTACCGTTATTATTCCCGCTCGCCTTGCATCGACGCGCTTGCCCAACAAGCCGTTAGCGGATTTGGGCGGCAAGCCGATGGTCGTCAGAGTCGCGCAACAGGCAGCAAAATCCGGCGCGGCACAGATCATCGTGGCAACCGATCATGCGGATATAGCAGCTGCGTGCCGGCAGCATGGCGTCGCTGTGCAGATGACGCGCGCCGATCATCAATCCGGAACTGATCGAATCGCAGAAGTGGCTGCTGCCATCGGTTTGCCGGCAGATGCCGTCGTGGTCAATGTGCAGGGCGATGAGCCGTTGATCGATCCCGCATTGATTGCAGCGACTGCAGCGCAGATCCAGCAAGGCGTGCCGATGGCAACTGCAGCGCATGCAATCGACAACATGGCGGATGCATTTAATCCGAATGTCGTCAAAGTGGTATTGGATAAATCCGGTCGTGCGCTGTATTTTTCTCGTGCGACGATTCCTTGGCATCGCGATGCGTTCGCGCAATCGCAAGATGCGCAGACGGTTTTACCGGATGGTTATGTGCCTTTGCGTCACATCGGACTCTATGCATACGTTAACGATTTTTTGCAGGCGTATCCCAAGCTCGCGGTGTCGCCGCTGGAGCAGATCGAAGCATTGGAGCAATTGCGCGTCTTGTGGCATGGCTATCAGATAGCGGTGCATGTAACGGACATCGCGCCGCAGGCTGGTGTTGATACATTGGAAGATTTGCTTCGCGTAAGACGCTATTTCGACCAAGGCCTAAACTGAAATCACAGTGAAAGCCTCAATTTGGTGAAATTTTGTGGTAAGTTTCGTGCAAAGTTTATGTGATATAAGTATGGATTGCACAGTGTGGTGTTAGCGTGCACTTGAGAGCAGGCTGAGTAAGTCACTCCAGGTTGGTGATGCTTTCCGTATCGGTTACGGTTATGTTCCCGGCTGGATGATGTGGCTTGCCGCATGTCAATACTTGGTATAAGCAACCACTGCAACAGAATTCAAAACTCGTTTAGGAAATAACATGCGGCTCATCCTTTTGGGAGCGCCTGGTGCCGGTAAAGGCACGCAGGCTAACTTCATTAAAGAAAAATACAACATCCCGCAGATATCGACGGGCGACATGTTGCGCGCTGCAGTCAAGGCGGGAACGCCATTAGGCATGGCTGCAAAAAAGGTAATGGATGCTGGTGGCTTGGTATCGGATGACATTATTATCGGCCTCGTCAAAGATCGCTTAAAGGAACCGGATTGCGCCAACGGCTACTTGTTTGACGGTTTTCCACGTACTGTCCCGCAAGCCGATGCGATGAAAGAAGCAGGTGTTGCAATTGATTATGTTCTGGAAATCGATGTCCCTGATTCTGCAATCATTGAGCGCATGAGCGGGCGTCGTGTTCATCCGGCATCCGGCCGCACATACCATGTCACATTCAACCCGCCGAAAGTCCCAGGCAAGGATGATGTCACCGGCGAAGACTTGATTCAGCGCGATGACGACAAGGAAGAAACCGTCAAAAAACGCCTCGCGGTTTATCACGATCAAACGGAAGTGCTGGTTGGTTACTATAACGATTGGGCCAAATCAGGAAAGCCCGGCGCACCGAAATATCGCAAGATCGCCGGCGTCGGACCTGTTGAAGTCATTCGTGACAACGCGTTTGCGGCATTGTCTCAGTAAAAAAAGCGGACCCATGCGTCCGCTTTTTTTTATGGGCAGATAACCATACATAGAAGTACATCAAGAAGCAGATACAGGCGGCCTCATAAAATAAGAGGGCAGCGAAAAGTTTATTAGCATTTTGTAGCATGTAGTACCCGCAGGACGACAACAGCAGATATTGACATTTGATGCCTGCCGTTGCCGTCCTTTGGCTTGAGTAGTAATAACTTTGTCGTGAATTTCGTCGAATAATCGGGAGGAGTCAATATGGCAGCAACAGGTTTGTGGATTGCCCTAGTATGCGGCTTGATTGCCGTTATCTATGGGTTGATGTCTCGCAGTTGGATTCTCAGTCAAGATGCCGGCAATGCGCGCATGCAGGAAATTGCAGGTGCCATTCAGGTCGGCGCTGCAGCGTATTTGGCGCGCCAGTACCGCACCATCGGGATCGTTGGTGTCGTCCTGTTTATCGTGATTGGTATCTTGCCTGCATTGGGATGGATTACTGCTTTCGGCTTTTTGCTCGGTGCGGTGCTGTCGGGCGCATGCGGCTTCATCGGCATGAATGTGTCGGTGCGTGCGAACGTGCGCACAGCGCAGGCAGCAACCAAAGGCATGAACGAAGCGCTTGACGTTGCATTCAAAGGCGGCGCGATCACCGGCATGCTGGTGGCCGGTTTGGGTTTGCTCGGTGTAACGGCGTTCTACTGGTACCTGACGAAAAATGCATCGGGTGTGACAGGCGAAGGATTGCATGACCTCATCAAGCCGCTGATCGGCGTTGCTTTCGGTTCATCGCTCATTTCGATCTTTGCTCGTCTCGGCGGCGGTATCTTCACCAAAGGTGCAGACGTTGGCGCCGACCTGGTTGGTAAAGTCGAAGCAGGCATTCCAGAAGATGATCCACGCAATCCTGCCGTGATTGCCGATAACGTCGGTGACAACGTCGGCGACTGCGCAGGTATGGCAGCTGACTTGTTTGAAACCTATGTCGTGACATTGATCGCGACCATGCTGCTCGGCACGCTGGTAATGAAAGGCTCCGAGTTGCAAGCGGCGCTCTATCCATTGCTGCTTGGTGCGGTATCGATTCCTGCTTCGATCATCGGCTGCATGATGGTCAAAGCCAAACCAGGTAAAAAAATCATGTCGGCACTCTATACCGGCTTATGGTGGGCGGCCGGCTTGTCGCTGATCGGATTTGCGGTTGTGACATGGAACCTGTTGCCGGAAGCAATGCGCGTTCCGATGATGAGCTGCGCAGTCGTGGGTATCGTGTTGACCGGCTTGATGGTCTACATCACCGAGTATTACACTGGCACCGATTTCAAACCTGTGCAACATATCGCTCAAGCATCGACCACCGGTCACGGCACCAACATCATCGCCGGTCTCGGCGTATCGATGAAGGCAACTGCTTATCCAGTGCTTGCGGTGTGTATCGCGATCCTGGTTTCATATGGCTTGGGCGGTCTGTACGGTATTGCTGTTGCAGCGACTGCGATGCTGTCGATGGCAGGCATTATCGTTGCGCTCGATGCGTATGGCCCGATCACCGATAACGCTGGCGGTATCGCCGAGATGTCGCATTTGCCGGACTCGGTTCGTGCAATTACCGACCCGCTTGATGCAGTCGGCAACACAACCAAGGCAGTCACCAAAGGCTATGCGATCGGTTCAGCTGGCTTGGCTGCATTGGTGCTGTTTGCCGATTACACACACGCGCTCGATTCAGTCAATAAATCCACTTCATTCGACTTGTCGAATCCGATGGTGATCGTTGGTTTGTTTATCGGCGGTTTGATTCCTTACCTGTTCGGCGCGATGGCGATGGAAGCGGTTGGACGTGCGGCCGGTTCCGTGGTGGTGGAAGTGCGTCGTCAATTCCGCGACATCAAAGGCATCATGGATGGCAGCGGCAAGCCTGAGTACGATAAGGCGGTCGACATGTTGACTACCGCAGCGATCAAGGAAATGATCGTCCCATCGTTGCTGCCTGTGATCGTACCGATCCTGGTCGGCATGTTCCTCGGGCCAGCTGCACTTGGCGGCTTGTTGATGGGCGCGATCGTAACCGGCTTGTTTGTTGCAATCTCGATGACCACAGGTGGTGGCGCCTGGGACAATGCGAAGAAATACATTGAAGACGGCCATCACGGCGGCAAAGGTTCGGAAGCGCACAAGGCAGCTGTGACAGGCGATACAGTCGGCGATCCATACAAGGATACCGCCGGTCCTGCAGTCAACCCGCTGATCAAGATCATCAACATCGTTGCATTGTTGATGGTGCCATTGCTGCCGGCGGTTGGCATGCAATTCGGCGGTGCGATGAATACTTCTGCACCGGCGGCTATCAGTGCACCGGCAGCAGCATCGCCAGCCAGTACAGCTATGGCGGTGCCAACTGCCCCTGCAATGGCTCCAAGCGCTCCAAGTGCAGCTCCTGCGGCTTCAACACCGGCAACGCCAGCAGCACCCGCTGCATCAGCGCCAGAAAAGAAATAGCTTTATCGCAACATCATAAAAAGGCAGCCTAGGCTGCCTTTTTTGTTGCACAATAAAAACGCATCACAATAATAAAATAAAGATGAAGACAGGTTTCCAATAGATTGGATCACTTATCTACTTTTCAGGCGAGGCGAACATGCAAATCCAAAATGGCGTATTTATTATCACAGGTGGTGCTTCCGGCTTGGGCGCGGCTACAGCGCGCATGATTGTGGAAAATGGCGGCCAGATTGTGTTGGCTGATGTGCAGGCGGAAGCTGGTCAAAAACTTGCTTATGAATTGCATGGGAAATGTATTCAATGCGATGTCACTGCTGAGGCCGATGGCAAGACAGTTGTGCAGGCAGCGCTGGCAATGGGCTCGCTGCGCGGTTTGATCAATTGCGCCGGTGTCGCACCCGCAGTCAAAACCGTGAGTAAAGAAGGCCCGCATCCTTTGGATATTTTTCAGCGCACCATTAATATCAACCTGGTCGGCACCTTCAATATGGCGCGCTTGGCGGCAGAAGCGATGTCAAAGAACGAGCCCAACGATCAGGGCGAACGTGGGGTCATCATCAATACAGCGTCAGTTGCGGCATTTGACGGGCAAATGGGGCAGGCCGCTTACGGGGCATCAAAGGCGGCTGTAGCGGGGATGACCCTGCCGATGGCGCGTGATTTATCGCGTTATGGCATTCGGGTGATGACAATCGCACCGGGGATTTTTGAGACACCGATGTTATTGGGCATGCCCAAAGAAGTGCAGGATGCACTTGGCAGCATGGTGCCGTTTCCTTCTCGGCTCGGCAGGCCGGAAGAGTACGCACAATTGGCCAAGGCAATCATCGAAAATGTCATGCTGAATGGTGAAACGATTCGTTTGGACGGCGCAATTAGAATGCAGGCAAAATAATTGTGAACAATTGTGAACAATTGTGAACTGGTAGGTTCCAGTCATGTTGTAGTCACAAGA
Source organism: Burkholderiaceae bacterium (assembly GCA_036560485.1). Taxonomy (GTDB): domain Bacteria; phylum Pseudomonadota; class Gammaproteobacteria; order Burkholderiales; family Burkholderiaceae_D; genus DATBRC01. The sequence continues at coordinate 34,848 of DATBRC010000001.1, read as the reverse complement.
CCGCGTTAACCTATCAAATAACTTCAAATATCCCATAAATATGGGATGTACGATTGTTAAGTTTTAGGCTATTGTCACAGCCTTTCTCTGAAAAGAGAGTGAATTAACCCGCTTTCGAAACATCTGTTGGGTCTTTTTGCAAAATATTGTTAATTGACTTGAACTGATGCTGGCACTTTGTAAAATGTTTAACATTGACTTTGTAAAATATTAAACAGCGTCGGAAGAAACAAAAAAGGGAATCACCATGGTCCGGATCTTTAAAAACCCAATCACCGACAAGACAGAAAAAATCGATGTCGATACCTCTGTCTGTGTATTCTTTTTCGGTCCCATTTATTTGGCTTATAAAGGTCTTTGGAAACATGCGCTGATCTGGTTGCTGATCGCCGCTCCCTTGTCGCTTGTGTTCGGCACTTTTGTTTTGCTGTTCAGCGTCCCGTTTGCATCCATGGTTTACGCAGCAACCATTCAATCGATCCTTACGCAAAGATATCAGGATCTATGCTGGGAAGAAGTTTCAAAGAGAATCAGTACGCCATATGAAATCCTGCAAGCGAAACTGTATGTTGAGTCGATTACCAGCACATTCATGAATCCGGCAACAGAGCCGATGCCAACCAATAAGGCATGCCAATTCTGCTCAGCAGTCGTAACGCTGGATGCAACAATATGCAGTAACTGCCATTCAGATCTATCGGCAGAACCGGTCAATCAACTAAGAACGGCTGCCGCAGCCTAACGAGCAGCGGCATATATCACTCAAGTCGACGTTTCCTGATTTAACCGAAGTTTGGAAAATCAGGAAAATAAGTCTCCATAATCCACGTCAAAATTCCGACGAAGATTACAGCAAGAAATAAAACGATCAACAGGCGCCCGAATTTTGGATTGCCGTCATCTTGTGATTCAGTTTTTCTTTGTTCATCCGGCATATCGCTAGAACTCCCAATTGAATGTAACAGACGGCTGATTTTGCAAGCATGCACTTGTTTTGTTCAGAAAACAAAAAGCCCGACCTGATGGACGGGCTCGCTTTAATTTTATGGGGTGGCCGATGGGGCTCGAACCCACGACAACAGGAATCACAATCCTGGACTCTACCAACTGAGCTACGGCCACCACTGTCTGAACAACAAGACTTGCCCCAATACAGAATATCAAGGCAGCTGGCGATTATACAAAATCCCGGGCTTGCTGGCAAATCAAATGAGAAATCCCTATTGACTGGCTTCAATGCTGCCGGTCAGTGCAATTTGCATCACTTCAGGATGCAAATTCAGCAAACTCGCAAAAACCGCGGAGAGTGTGGCCTGACTCGCCGTCGTGAATGCATGCAGTGAGCCGTTGTCATCTGCAATACGGGTTTGTCGATGTTGCGCTAATAAACGCGTCAATTGGCGTGCAACTGCATCGCCGGTATCGATGATGGTAATTTGCTTCGCTGTTTCGTCTTTTACGATTTCTTCGATCAACGGTTGAACGAATGGGTAGTGAGTACAACCGAGCACCAGCGTATCGGCACCTTGTTGCAATAGCGGCGACACAAAGCGCGTGACCATCGCACGCGTCGCTGGCGAATCTAGTTCACCTTTTTCAATTTGATCCGCCAAACCAACGCAAGCTTGCAGCAGAAAATGCACGTTGGTTGCAGCTGCAATTTGCTCCTGCAATAGCTTGAACTTTTCACTAGCCAATGTTCTTTCCGTCGCCAGCACACCGACGATGCGGGTTTGCGATATTGCGGCGGCCGGTTTCAATCCAGGCTCGACGCCGACCACAGGCAGAGCAGGGTAGAGCTCGCGCAGCGCCTTGATCGATGCAGCGGTGGCGGTGTTGCATGCAACCACCAGCGCTTTCGCGCCACGCTGCAAAAGGAATTGCGCAATCTGCAACGAGCGATCGACGATTACTGCTTCGGGTTTATTGCCATATGGTGCAAAGCCGGAGTCGGCAAAATACAGAAGATGCTCATGCGGCAGTTGCGCATGAATATGACGCAGCACCGACAAGCCGCCTATGCCCGAATCAAAAACGCCGATGGGACCATTACAGTCCATCGGCGTGCTATTGATGCTTTCAAGATTCATGACACTTCCAGCGTCGTCCCAGCGAACGCTGGGATCCAGTGACTTGCATCGCACAACGCAGGGACTAACAAGGCCGTCGCTACACGACGAAAGACTCTGGATCTCAGCGTTCGCTGGGACGACACATGATGTATTAAGGAGCACTCAATAGTTGTCATGTGGATTATGTTGTTGGTATTGTCCAAGACCTTGCAAGGTCTTATTTCACGCTGACAGGGATTTTTCCGACAGAAGAATCGGCAATTTTCTTTTTCCACTCTTCCGGCCCGGTGTTGTGCACCGACGTGCCGTTGGAATCAACCGCGACTGTCACCGGCATATCCTTCACGTCGAATTCGTAAATCGCTTCCATCCCCAGATCCGCGAAGCCCAGCACTTTCGCGCTCTTGATTGCCTTGGAAACCAGATACGCTGCACCGCCGACCGCCATCAAATAAGCCGACTTGTGATTCTTGATCGACTCGATTGCGACAGGGCCGCGTTCTGCTTTACCGACCATCGAAATCAGGCCGGTTTTTTCCAGCATCATGTCGGTGAACTTGTCCATGCGTGTTGCAGTAGTAGGACCGGCAGGGCCGACTACTTCATCGCGTACCGGATCGACCGGACCGACGTAATAGATCACGCGATTGGTGAAATCGACCGGCAGCTTTTCACCTTTCGCCAGCATGTCCTGAATGCGCTTGTGCGCAGCATCGCGTCCGGTCAGCATCTTGCCGTTCAACAGCAGGGTTTGACCCGGCTTCCACGATGCGACTTCTGCCTTGGTCAAGGTATTGAGATCGATGCGTTTGGATTTTTCTGTGTCAGCTGTCCATTGCACATTCGGCCACTCGGACAATGCAGGCGGTTCGATATAAGAAGGGCCGGAACCATCGAGCACAAAGTGTGCATGGCGTGTCGCCGCACAGTTAGGGATCATCGCAACCGGCTTCGATGCCGCATGCGTCGGATACATGTTGATCTTCACGTCCAGCACAGTGGTCAGGCCACCCAGACCTTGCGCCCCAACACCCAGCGCGTTCACCTTTTGGTATAGCTCAATGCGCAATTCTTCCGTCTTGTTTTGCGGGCCGCGTTTCAGCAGATCGTACATGTCGATATGATCCATCAGCGATTCTTTCGCCATCAGCATCGCCTTCTCGGCGGTGCCGCCGATACCGATACCAAGCATGCCAGGCGGACACCAGCCTGCGCCCATGGTCGGCACGGTCTTCAACACCCAGTCGACGACAGAGTCGGATGGATTCAGCATCACGAACTTCGATTTGTTTTCCGAACCGCCGCCTTTGGCAGCGACTTGCACGTCCACCGTATTGCCCGGCACCAGTTCCATATGGACTACGGCAGGTGTGTTGTCCTTGGTGTTCTTGCGGTCGAACAGCGGATCGGCGACCACCGATGCGCGCAGCACATTGTCCGGGTTGTTATAACCGCGGCGCACGCCTTCATTGACCGCATCAGCGATGGAGCCTTTGAAACCTTCAAAGCGCACATCCATACCGATCTTCAGGAAGACGTTGACGATACCGGTGTCCTGACAGAGCGGGCGCTTACCTTCAGCACACATTCTCGAGTTGGTCAGGATCTGCGCGATTGCATCCTTGGCAGCCGGGCTTTGTTCGGTCTCATATGCACGTGCCAGGTGTTGAATATAATCAACCGGATGGTAATAGCTGATGTACTGCAATGCAGCGGCAACGGATTCGATCAGGTCTTCTTGCTTAATGATGGTCATGATGATTTCTAACGAAAGTTCAAGGGGAATTCTTGGCCTATTATTGCAGGCCGGTTATGATGCATAGTGTTGGTTTATCCATCAATGCGTCTTTGAGCAGTACCGGTTTCAAGGACGTATAAATATTGCATAAACGAGTGCATAAACAGGAATTCCACTATTTTACACGGGCTGCTCGTTGAAGTTGCACTACGACAGTTTTTTGGACCTGTTTGATTAGCAAAATATGCCCTGTAAGGACGCAGTAAGCGTCAAAGTTTATGTTCTGCATCACCCCAAATTTTTAGAGATGAGAGACAATCATGGCTGACATCGAAAGCTTGAAACAAGAAAATCGCATATTCCCTCCACCAGCAGATTTCGTGAAAAACGCGACCATCTCCGGCATGGCTGCGTACAACGCAATGTGCGCCGAAGCGGAAAAAGATTACGCAGGATTCTGGGCCAAACTGGCACGCGAGAATATCGAATGGAAAAAGCCATTCACCAAAACGCTCGACGAATCCAATGCACCGTTTTACAAATGGTTTGAAGATGGCCAGCTGAATGTTTCCTACAACTGCCTCGACCGCAACCTAACCAACGGCAACGCCGACAAAACTGCAATCATCTTCGAGCGCGACGATGGGCAAGCCACCAACGTCACCTACACCGAGCTGCATCAAAAAGTCTGTCAATTCGCCAACGGCCTGAAATCGCGCGGTATCAAGAAAGGCGACCGTGTCATCATCTACATGCCGATGTCAGTAGAAGGCATCGTCGCGATGCAAGCATGCGCACGCATCGGCGCAACGCACTCGGTCGTGTTCGGCGGCTTCTCCGCCAAATCGCTGCAAGAGCGCATCATCGACGCCGGCGCTGTCGCCGTCATCACAGCCGATGAGCAAGCGCGCGGCGGCAAACAATTGCCGTTGAAAGCCATCGTCGACGAAGCATTGGGACTGGGCGGCTGCGAATCGATCAAGGACGTCATCGTCTACAAACGCACCGGCGGCAACATCAGCTTCACCGCAGGCCGCGACATGTGGATGCACGACTTGGTTGCCAAGCAATCCGACGTGTGCGAGCCGGAATGGGTCAGCGCAGAGCATCCGCTCTTCATCCTCTACACATCCGGCTCCACCGGCAAACCGAAAGGCGTGCAGCATTCATCCGGCGGTTATCTGTTGTGGGCTGCACTCACGATGAAGTGGACCTTCGACATCAAACCGAAAGATATCTTCTGGTGTACCGCCGACATCGGCTGGGTCACAGGCCATACTTACATCACCTACGGCCCATTGGCAGTCGGCACCACGCAAGTCGTGTTTGAAGGCATCCCGACTTATCCGAATGCAGGCCGTTTCTGGGACATGATCCAGAAGCACAAGGTCAGCATTTTCTACACTGCCCCAACCGCGATCCGTTCATTGATCAAAGCCGCAGAAGCAGATGCCAACATCCACCCAAGCAAATACGATCTGTCCAGCTTGCGCCTGCTGGGATCAGTCGGCGAACCGATCAATCCGGAAGCATGGATGTGGTACTACAAAAATATCGGCCGTGAAAAATGCCCGATCGCCGACACTTTCTGGCAAACAGAAACCGGCGGCCACATGATCACGCCACTGCCCGGCGCAACACCGCTAGTGCCCGGTTCATGCACGTTGCCGCTGCCCGGCATCATGACCGCCATCGTCGATGAGACAGGTCACGATTTGCCGAACGGGCAGGGCGGTATCCTCGTCGTCAAGCGTCCATGGCCATCGATGATCCGCACCATCTGGAACGATCCGGAACGCTTCAAGAAAAGCTACTTCCCAGAAGAATTCGGCGGCAAGATGTACCTCGCAGGCGACGGCGCAATCCGTAACAAGGACACCGGCTACTTCACCATCACCGGCCGCATCGACGATGTGTTGAATGTCTCCGGTCACCGCATGGGCACGATGGAAATCGAATCCGCACTGGTCGCCAACCCGATCGTCGCCGAAGCAGCAGTCGTCGGCAAACCGGACGAGACCACAGGCGAATCGATCTGCGCGTTCGTCGTGTTGAAGCGCACACGTCCAACCGGCGACGAAGCCAAGCAAATCGCCAAAGAGTTGCGCGACTGGGTAGCCAAGGAAATCGGCCCGATCGCCAAACCAAAAGAAATCCGCTTCGGCGACAACCTGCCCAAGACCCGCTCCGGCAAGATCATGCGCCGCCTGCTGCGCGTGTTGGCAAAAGGTGAAGAGATCACGCAGGACATCTCGACACTGGAGAATCCGGCAATTCTGGAGCAACTGAAGCAAGCCCAATAACCACCATCTAATCCCCTCCCTTTCAAGGGGAGGGCTAGGGTGGGGATGGGTTTAAAAGCACATTCCCTCTCTTTGTAAAAACCTAAAAAAGCCGTCGCAGCCCCAACCTGCAACGGCTTTTTTATTGGCTATGGGAATCAGATTGCCCAATATCCGGCATTTCTAAAGGAATTTTTGCTATAATCTGCGGCTTCGCCAAAAGCGAAGACAGAATCAGGAGAGGTGGATGAGTGGTTTAAGTCACACGCCTGGAAAGCGTGCGTAGGTTCATAGCCTACCGGGGGTTCGAATCCCCCCTTCTCCGCCAGAATAAAAAGCCCCGCAATGCGGGGCTTTTTCTTTTGGCAGAGAAAGCACGCAAAGCGTGCGCGGGGGGATTCGAAAGGCGACGGCTTGCAAGCCGCGCCGGGGTCGCGGAACGTGACCGAATCCCTTTGTAGATCATTCCGCGAAGCGGAACAAAAAGGCGCTTTTGGATAGATCCATTAATCTAGTAAAAATTAATGCACAGGAAATTGTCTCGCGGACTAAAGTCACTACCCCACAAATTGATGCAAAGATTGAAGAAAAATATCAGGACAATGTATTTATCCTTAGAGCGGGATCTATAGAAGAATACGCAGAGATTTCCCATGCAAATTTAAACGCATTAATAACGTTTTGCAGAGATCGTTTGAAAGACTGGTTGCATGAGAATGGGGTAAATGCAAAAGAGATAAACGAAATAATTCAAAAGATTGTTGTATGAATATTGGGAGCTAATAATAAAGGGTCACGTGCATTAAATTTTTTGTAAATTAAAAATGAAAAATAATAAAGCGAAGCTGACACCTTTAGCGATGTAAAAAAATTGAAATCACAGGCGATGAATTTGACAGGGGACTCTATGTACTATCAAGTAACGTTTTTTTGATAGGGCAGAGTATAAGCTAGAGCGATACACGCATTGAAGATGCCTTTCGATTGCCTTTCAATTCGACTTTATTTTTGCAATCTCGATTTAGATTGCTTCTTGCAATGAAAAAGGTGGACTCTATCAACGAAATACTTATAATGTATTTCAAAATAATATTATTCTGACGAGTTTGGGACGCGTCAAGTTGGTCTTTCCCGCCGTTCCAAATCTACGATTTAATCCTACTCCTGGGCGCACTATGCGTATTCTGCTTGTAGAAGATAATCATGATCTTAATGATTGGTTGGCCAAAACACTTCAACGTGAAAATTACACGGTGGACTGTGTATACAACGGTGCTGATGCAGATCATCTTCTGTATACGCAGACATATGACCTTGTAATCCTTGATCTCTCTTTGCCAAAAATGGAGGGACGAGAAGTGCTAAAGCGCTTGCGTTCCCGTAACGATGGTGTAGCAGTCCTTATCCTCACTGCAAATAGTTCAGTAGAGGGGCGCATAAATGGCTTGGATGCGGGTGCTGACGATTATCTTTCCAAGCCATTCGAAGTGAGCGAACTTGAGGCGCGAATTAGAGCTCTGATGCGGCGGGTCAGCCACAAGAAAAATCCTACAATTGAATGTGGCGGACTCATTTACGACAGTAATACTAGGGGGTTTCATCTCAATGGCGTGGAGCTTTCTCTCACTCCACGTGAGCGTGGACTGCTTGAGGTACTGATTACGAAAATGGATAAAGTAGTCAGCAAACAATCATTGGCAGACAGCTTGTTTGCAATAAATGAAGATGTGTCTCGCGATGCGATAGAAGTGTATGTTCACCGTTTACGCAAGAAATTGGAAACGGGTAATGCTTCGATTATCACCCTACGTGGGCTCGGCTACATGCTGAAGCAGCAGCATAGTGGCACTTAAAAGTCTTCGCTCGCAGCTGTTGGCTTGGCTGCTCTTGCCGCTGATAGTCTATGCAATATTGACGACGTGGATCGCTTATGGCACTGCGAAGGAAATGGCCACCGCAGTACAGGATCGACTGCTTCTTGGCTCGGCTCGCATTATCGCCGAACAAATCACCTTTGAAGACGGGATGCTGCAGGTGGTTGTTCCACCGGCTGCATTAGAACTGTTTCAGTCCGAGTCGCACGATAAAGTGTATTACCGCATCACTGGACCAGACGGTACTCTGCTCGCAGGTTACTCAGAATTGCCAACTTACAAATCCAAGCTTCATGCAGAAGAGGCTGTCTATTTTGATGCCACTTTTCGGGGACAGGATATTCGCCTAGTCGCGTTCGAGCAGCCGATATTTTCGAAAGATATGAAAGGGTTGGCCGTCGTTGAAGTAGGTGAAACTCTGCAATCCCATGCGCAACTAACAACGGAAATTTGGCAACAGACTTTTCGGCATCAGTGGATCGTGCTGATTCTTGTATTTATATTGGCGTGGATTGGATTGCAACGTAGTTACGCTCCCATACTCCGCCTGCGAAACCAAATGCATAAACGTGAACTAGGAGCGTTGCATCCGCTTCAAGAAACGCAAGTGCCTGCAGAATTCACGCCGCTCGTGCACGCAATCAATGACTATATAAAGCGGTTGGATGATCACATGTCTGCACATGGCATTTTTATCGCGAACGCATCGCATCAACTCCGAACCCCACTAACCCTTCTCAATACGCAGGTTATCTATGCACGCCGCTGTGCCGATGTGGAAAGTAAAGAGGAGGCACTCAGTGCAATCTACGACACCTTGCAGCATGCGATAAGACTCGTCAATCAGCTACTGACATTTTCTACTGCGGAAGCAGGCATCGGACACCCTCATAAAAAGATTGATGTGGATTTGGCTGACACAGCCAAATGCGTCATAGAAGCGTTAGCGACTATGGCACAGGCCAAAAATATTGATTTGGGTGCTGAACTATGCGAAGAACCAGCCATTGTTCAAGGTACACCAGCGCTCATTTATGAATTGATAGCGAATCTCGTCGATAATGCGTTGCGATATACCCCACCAAATGGTGTTGTTACAGCAAAAGTCGAGCATCGTATTGAAGGGATTACACTATCGATTGAAGATAATGGTCCTGGCATTCCTGAAGAGGAAAGAGGAAAAGTTTTTGAGCGATTTTATCGACTGCATCATGAGCAGTCAGATGGCTGCGGTCTTGGGTTGGCAATTGTGCGCGAAATCGCTGTCGCCAGTGCAGCTGCCATCGACTTGTCCAGCCCGAAAGAAGGGACGGGTCTTATTGTCACTGTGACGTTTTCGACTTGATGTATCCCCTATGTCTTGGCAAACAATGTAAATAAAACACCACGTTTGCAATCAATGTATGCAGCTGCACGTGCCCCGCAACTTGTCAATCCGGCAGCAATATATATTGCCTATGCCGGATACTTTATTTGACGTTGGCAGTAAATTGGGTAGTGTAGGTTTTAGAAAGGTCGATGTTTTTTTCTCGAATGCCACGGTTAGCTGCCATGAGTATTCTTAGTACTGTTTCCGGGCCTGATTCCGGCATTTTTCCATCCCCCGTAAACATGACTTTGCCCTCAGCCAAAGCGCGGATGTAATCGGGACGGTCTCCGTCAAAATAACTACTCGGTAAATTTGATGCGATTTCCTCCGGTGTATGCGTATGAATATAGCGCAACGATTTAACTAACGCGTTGACCAATTTCTGAACCTCGATTTTATGTTTTTCTATCCAGAATGTGGGCATATAAAGTGAGGCTCCAGGATACAGGCCTCCTAATACTTGACGAGAATCATCCGGTGAACGAAGGTCGATCAGGATCTTGGCGTCGCCATTCTTCAGCAGGCGCGATAGGGTTGGTTCTGTCGTCATGCCCGCATCGATTTTTCCGCGCTTCATCGCATTAATGAAAACAGTGCCTGAACCAACCGGAATTACCTTGAATTCATTGGGCTTCACACCCTTTGCCGAGGCCAGGTAAAGCGTAAGAAAATGTGTGGAAGAGCCTAGACCGGTAACACCGATATTCATACCTTTAAAATCTGCCGGTGACTGAATTTGCCCAATTTTATTTTTGGACACAACTTCTACTTCACCGGGAGCCTGACTGAATTGCACGACTGATTGGACAAACTTGCCCCTCGCCTGCAAATCAATCGTATGGTCGTAAAATCCAATCACACCTTGGGCGGCGCCGGCTAATAATTCATCCTCCGCATGGACCCCTGAATGCTCGCTGATAAATTCGACTTGAATATTTTCGTCAGAAAAATAACCGAGCTGCTCTGCAAGTTTCACGGGAAGATAAATTAATTTGTTGAGACCGCCAACCATGATCGTAATTTTTTCATCGGATGCATGTGCTTGCGATGACATGCCCAGAATCAGTAGCGCGGCCAGGATGAGATACGATTTTTTCTTCATAAAGTCTCCACCTTCAGGAAAACATCAGTCTCTTGCGTGCTTACATACCTTTTTTGAAGAGCGGTTATCCAGCATAGCCTTTGTTTAACTTGATCACATAAGTATTCTATTTCGCCCTTGCTCTTTTGCTTCATATAGCTTTTTGTCGGCTCTATCAAAAACATCTTTCGGCGTGTCGTTTTCAGAAAATATTGCGACACCACCGCTCATCGTGACAGATAGTTTTCCTTTTTCGGTATCAATTCCTTTTTCATCTAATTTTTGACGAATGCGATTTGCGAGCACGCAAATATCTTTTTCTTCAATAAAATGAACGAAGATGGCGATTTCTTCTCCTCCAAATCGGACCGCCAAATCTTCTGCGCGAATAGAACTTAATATTATTTCCGCGACGCCTTTCAGGACTGCATCACCCGTCAGATGCCCATAGGTGTCATTCACCTTCTTGAAATGATCGAGATCAAAAATGACAAGGGCTAAATGACTATTGGGATTGCGTTCCAGGTTGCTCTTCGCACTCGTGAGCCATTCAGTCATGTATAGACGTGTAAAGAGCCCGGTAAGCGGATCACGGATAGCAGCTTCGACAAGTTTTGTCTGGTATGCGAAACGTTGAACCAAGATCATACCGAGGAGCAGAACTGCCGTACCTAATGTTGCAGCGGCTCCAGCATAAAAAATGATCGGCTCCCAATATTGGGCAGCATCTACATAAAGATAAGTTCGTCCTTTAATATCTCCGACCTCATAGCTTTTCTCAACGAATGATCGGCTTGGGAGATCTTTAAACTTAACAAGCTGCATCTCATTCGAGAGTGCGGATTCGATAATGATTGGTATAGGCGTGAGGTCCTTGCCATCATATTGATGCGTTTTTTGTATATCTTTTTTTTCTTCAAGGGTAAGTGGAGTGACCGTATTGAACATCCATTTTTCAAATGGACTCATAAATACAATCCCCTTACTGTCCGTGATTAAGGCGATTTCCTCATCGTTCTGCCAATATTTATTTACTGCTCCTCTAAACGCATCGAGAGAAATTGATATTCGCATCGCCACGACGCCACGTATTTTCCCATTAACGAATATAGGTCTTGCAATGTAGTAGCCAAGGATGGGACTTGCTATTCCAACCGCTATGAAATGACCTGTATTGCCGTCCAAAGCCTCTTTAAAATAGGGTCTGAATTTATAGTTTTGACCTATGATCGATTTTTGTTCCTTCCCTAAATTTGCTGCGAGTGTTGTTCCATTGACGTCAATAATATAAATTCTGTCCACGCCGATTTTTGCGGTGAGGTGTTCCAAGTAACGGTTGGTTGTCTCAACATTTTCTTTGGATGGTGCCAAGACTAGCTCGCGCGCATAGTCCGATGTGGCCACAATCTCGGGCACCAATGAAAATTTACCAATCGTTTCGACCAGGAAGTGTTTGTGCGCATTGATACGACCATCCAGCACAAGTTCTATCCGTTCTAACGCAACATGCTTGCCCTTCTCATACGAGGCACCAACAGCAAGTAAGATAATTAAAATGGAAACGAATACAAATATGCGCGTATGAGAAGTAAGGATTTCCAAAAAACGATGTTTATGTTTGCCCATAGTGTTCTTATTAAAGGAATTTTCTTGGGAACCCACATTCTGATTCTACATAATAGGGTAATTTTTATAGAGGAATATCAAAATTGGCATAATTTCCACAAGAATTCTTCAGACCATGTGGCTCTCCCGAGTACGCTTCTCCTTATGCATTCTCTATTGCATAAAAAAGGAATGAGTTCAGCGATATTCTCTTTCCAATATTTCAATTATTGGCAGCTTAATTACCCACTTGGATCACTGATTCATGGGGCAATTTATGATTGGCACTCACGATGTTGAGACACCAAGTAAATTGACGAAAGCGTATCTGTAAAGCGCACAACAAGGTCTCGACAATTGACCTTCCTGGCCAAATTGATAATGGCCGCCTCTCTAAAAGCAGGTGGCCATTGTTTACGCACAATAGAGTATTGAAGCATCGCCTAAATCAGGCGGAGAGTTTTAAGATCTCCGTAGTTGCAGTTGATTTTTATTGATTCAAATACTCAATGGCTGTTGTCAGCAAATTGTGGCGGCCGCCATTTTAGTAGCGAATTCTCCAGTCTGGTAAGCAGATATTCGGCTCCAAGTGCTACCACGGCCAATACAATCATCGCGGCAAATACACCAGCGGCATTAAAGGCGCCTTGTGCAGTCGCGATTAACAAACCAATGCCTTGTCGCGAGCCCAAGAACTCGCCAACCACTGCACCAACTAAAGCGAAGCCGAAGCTGACATGCAAACTAGCCAAAATCCAGGCCATCGCTGAAGGAAGTACCACGAACGCGGTTACTTGCCATTTTGTCGCACCCAGGATATGTGCATTTGCAATCAAGTTGCGGTCCGCTTCGCGCACTCCTTGAAATGCATTGCCAAAAACCACAAAGAACACCATGACGAAAGCCAACGCCACTTTAGATGTCATGCCGAGTCCAAACGCAATAATGAAAACGGAACCAAGAACGACGCGAGGAACCGAATTCGCAATTTTTATGTAGATACTAAAGACATCGGCCATGAGCTTGTTTCGCCCAAGCGCTATGCCTGCAATGATGCCGGCAACGGAGCCAATCAAGAAACCTAACGCTGTCTCTTCAAGTGTGACTAACACTTGCATCCATAAGGGGCCAAGCGATGTGCCTTCAGTAACCCAGGTCCAGATTTGTTCAAGGATTTTGCTTGGCATGGAAAAGAAGAAAGGATCCATCCATTCGAGCCTGCCTGCGAGTTCCCATCCGCCCATAATCAAAATTAAAAAAGCGAATCTCAAAACATAGACCAGCAATTGGCGATTACGTATTTGAATTTGTGCGATACGCTCGGCAGCGGACGGCTGGTCTTCAATCGATATGGTGTTTGTGCTATTGTTTCTCATTGGAATGCTTTCAAATGTGAACTTCGTCTTTGAGGTTGTCCCAAATCTGACGCGCCATTCCAATGAATTCTGGGGTATAGCGAATCTCCGATGCCGTACGGGGCCGAGGAAGTGTTACCGGATAAATTGTTTTTACAGTTGCAGGCGCAGAAGTGAGCACCACGACTTTATCCGCCAAGCCAATTGCTTCTTCAATGTCATGCGTAACAAAAACAACCGACGCGCCGTTTGTCGACCACAAACGCAACAACTCATCATGCATCAAGGCACGGGTCTGTACGTCCAGCGCGGAAAACGGTTCATCCATTAACAAGATCTCGGGTTCGTTGATGAAGGTTTGTGCCAACGCGACGCGCTTTCTCATCCCACCCGACAGCTGATGCGGATAATGCGATTCAAATCCAGCCAGTCCGACGCGGCGAATCCAATCCAAACTTTTGTCATAAGCCTTTGACTTTTCCATGCCTCTGAAAAGGGGGCCGGCGGCCACATTGTCGAGTACGCTTCTCCATGGAAAAAGCGCATCAGCCTGAAAAACAAAGCCGATTTTTGGATCAATGCCATCGACTAGACGCCCGTTTATTCTGACCTGTCCCTTATTCGGGCGCGCAAGTCCGGTAATGAGTGACAGAGTGGTTGATTTTCCGCACCCGGTAGGTCCAACGATGGCGCAAAACTCACCTTTGTTAACAGTGAGGTTGAAATCGCGTAGTGCCACAATCACTTTCCCTTCCGGGCTGACAAACTGGCGACTAACGTCCTCAAGCTCAATTGTTGGGACCTGCCTTATGGCAGCATTGGCAATTTGAACTTGCTCCAAATTGACGCCCTCTTGAATAATATTCATCATAATTTCTCGTCTAATAGATATTTACCATCTAACTTCAACAAAGATACTTACTCTGCTGCAGATACGAATTCGGTAGTGAATGTGCGCGAAAGATCTACACTCTTACCTTGGACGTTCTTGTCAAATGCGGATAGTACTTTAAGAACTGTTGGCGGCCCTGATGGCGGCATTTTCCCATCCGGTGTAAACATCGCTTTTGAAGCAGCAAGAGCACTGACATACGCTGCTTTATCACCGGCATAATAGTCGGCAGGCATATGAGATGCAATCTCTTCAGCAGAGTGGGTATGAATATATTTAAGTGTTTTCACCAATGCATTGGCCAGCTTTTGAACTGTGGGCTTATGGGAATTGACCCATGCAGTAGGCATATAAAGGCTCGCCGCCGGATAGAGGCCTCCCAATGCGTTGATGGTTGTTTGGGGAGTCCGTAGGTCGACAAGGACTTTAGCATCACCTGTTTTAAGCATGCGAGAAATCGTTGGTTCGGTAGTCATGCCAACATCGATTACCCCTTTCGTCATTGCTGCGATAAACGTACTGCCGGCCCCGACGGGAATAGCGGTGATTTCTTTCACGCTTACGCCGTTAGTGACGGATAGATACTGCATAAGAAAATTCGTGGATGAACCAAGTCCTGTCACACCCAGATTTTTCCCCTTGAAGTCTCGCGGCGATTTAATTTGAGCAGCTTGTTTCGATGAGACCAAAACGACCTCACCCGGCGCCTGGCTAAACTGCACGACAGACAATACTGCTTTATTTTTTGTTTGAAGATCGATGGTGTGGTCATAAAATCCAACCACTCCTTGCACCGAGCCGGCCAAGAGTTCATTTTCCGCTTCTACACCTGCAGGTTGGCTTTGCAGTTCGACCGTAATGCCTTGTTCTTTAAAGTAGCCGAGTTGTTCCGCCAATTTTGCGGGGAGATAAATTTGCTTCTCGATCCCACCAATCATGATCGTAATTTTATTGTCGTCTGCGAATGCTGGAATACTCAATCCCGCCATTACAAATAGCAAAAGCGATATAGAAAATAAGCGCCTAACCAAAATGTAAGATCCCATATTTTTTCTCCTCAAGTTGTTTTGGCATTTAACGCCAGTAAATTGTCTATAAGATTTTCGAAATAGAAAAACGTTTATATGTTACGAGCAACTTCCTTTCGATTTCCTTACGAAAAAATATAGTTGTTGGCTTTCAGTGAAATGCATTTTCTTACCTTGCAAAACATAAGATGGTCATCAATAATCAATCATCAGACCGGCGGGAAAATTCGTCTTATGAAAGAACTAAGTTCGATTCTGACATAGAAGGATAGCTTAATTGGCTCACGAAAGAATAACGTATTGATAATATTAATTGGAATTACGTTTAAAAACGAAAGTGTTTACAAAATCAGATGCTGATTTAAATAACAACAAACCGTTTAAAAAAAGAAGTAAAAAAAAGCGCTCGACGCGTCGAAAAAGGGGACAGCATGTTCATATTTTCAAACATAAAAATTGGTCATCGGCTTGCAATTGGCTTTTCACTGGTTTTGTTTTGTGCGATTTGCTTGCTCTGTCTTGGGCTATGGCGTATGACTCAGATGCAAGATGGAACCAAACTCATCGTTCATGAACAGTTGACTAACCTGGTGAATGCTACCGAGATGAGGGAGAACGGTTGGTTGCTCGCACTTTCCATGCGCAAGATTGCTCGGCCTGCCGATTCGAGAGAAGGGGATCGTGAAAGTAAAAGGATCATTGACATTCTTGCCGCCTATGCGAAATCAGAGTCCGGTCTACAAAAACATCTTATCGCCGGCCAGGGTAAAACCGCATTTGATGAGGTTGCTCAAAGAAAGAAAGAAATTGATGCCGTTGTTGCAAAAATGAGGGCCTTGATTGCAGGTGACAATTATTTTGAAAGAGGTCAACTATTAACGACAGAATTTCTTCCCTTGCATGAGAAATGGATGGATAGCCTTGGATTATTGGCAGCGTACCAGCAAAAAGAAATGAATATGACTTATGAAGTCTCGGAAGGGAATTTTACGAGTGCTCGGTTGGGAATGCTGCTGTTGGGAATTTTAACGATTGCATCTGCTGCTTTCATTGCATATTACATTACCAAATCCATTACCTCTCCTCTCACCCAGGCAGCTCACATTGCAGATACGATTGCCAATGGTGACCTTACGACGACGATTCAACAAGGAAGCCAGGATGAAATTGGACAATTGATCACCGCCTTGAAAAAAATGAATGACAGTCTGGTACAGATTGTGAGCAATGTTCGTTCAAGTACCGAAACGATTGGCGTCGCCTCACGTGAAATCGCATCTGGAAATGCAAATCTCTCTTCACGGACTGAAACTCAGGCAAGCTCATTGCAAGAAACAGCGTCATCTATGGAAACTTTGACCAATACAGTCAAACAAAATGCGCAGAATGCAAACAAGGCCAATCAAATGGTGGTTTCCGCATCAGAATTTGCAGTTAAAGGCGGAAATGTTGTGGGCCAAGTCGTGACAACAATGGGGTCAATAAAAGATAGCTCGCGTAAAATTGTTGACATCATTGGGGTAATCGATGGCATTGCATTTCAGACGAACATTCTGGCATTGAATGCCGCAGTTGAGGCGGCTCGAGCCGGAGAACAAGGTCGCGGATTTGCTGTCGTTGCAGCTGAAGTACGAAATTTGGCGCAACGCTCTGCCAGTGCTGCCAAGGAAATCAAGGCACTCATAAATGATTCAGTTGAAAAAGTGAATTCGGGTGGGGAATTAGTTGATGAAGCAGGAAAAACCATGAATGAAATTGTCACGTCTGTTAAGTTTGTGGCCGATATCATGAGTGAGATTTCTATTGCCAGCCAAGAGCAAAGTACGGGCATTGAGGAAATCAATCGAGCAGTCACACAAATGGATGAAATGACTCAACAAAATGCTGCGTTGGTTGAGCAGGCAGCAGCGGCCGCAGAAAGTATGGAGTGGCAAGCTAAAAACCTGGGGGTTGCCGTTTCTGTTTTCAAAGTCAAGGATGGAATTGATTCTGCTTCCAGAATTCCCACTATGACAAAACGCCCTCAATTAAAGCATGTTGAAAATGCAGCACCCGTCAGGAAGAGTGTTGCAACTACTGCCAATCGAAATTCTCCAAGACTCGCCATTGCCAAAAGTGATGACTGGGAAGAATTTTAAATTTGGTAATCGCAATAGGGCTGGAAGCGCCTATTTAGGGTCGCTCATCACTACGCTACACCTTATCCGGCCTGCGCGTTCGATATCCCAACCGCGCGTTCGGATTGATGTTGGAGCAGTCTCGACACTTATGTCCTTTATTTTCTCGTTTCGGTAAACACATTCTCAGTGTTCAATTGTTCAAAATATCGCCGAGGTTCTACTCCGAGCGAGCGCTTAAACATGGCAGTAAATGCGCTGGCGCTCTGATAGCCGAGTTGCTCGGCAACCTGTGTGATCTGTGCACCATTGCATAACTGTCCAAGGGCTTCTACCAGGCGTGCTTGTTGCCGCCATTGGCGAAAGCTCAATCCTGTCTGTGCACTGAAAAGGCGTGCCATAGTACGGCTAGTGGTGCCGCAATAATCTGCCAGATCATCGAGAGTTTCTTGAGTGTCGAGCGTTGCAAGCACTCGATTGCAGGCCTTTTGCAGGCGCGCTTCCGTAGGCATGGGTAAATGTAGAGCCGGCAAGCGTAGAAATCGCAATTCCCGCAATGCCAACTCGGCAAGCAATCTTCCACGTCCATCGAGGTCATAATCTACCGGCTCCTCCAGAAGTGCAAAGATAAGGGCACGCAGCAGCTGTCCTACCTCGACCAGGCAGCAAGTATCAGGTAGATCAGGACGCGCCTCAGTTCGGATATAAAGCGTCCGCATTTGTACCTGACCCAGCATCACTACACGGTGATCCGTTTGAGCAGGTACCCATACGCCACGCAGTGGCGGCACAACCCAGCAGCCCACCGCAGTTTCGATGCGCATTACGCCGCTACCAGCATAGATAAGCTGAGCACGAGGATGACGATGCAATGGCGTTATGCCGCGCTGATAATCTCGTGCCTTAGCGGTGACGATATGTGGCAATAGCTGATAATCATCTTCAGTCGCCACACGGCCATCCTGGCAGTATTGTGTCTGATGCACGATAGTTTTTGTCCGGACATGTGTTCAACTGCCATTATAAACTTCACATTCCTTAGTTGTCTCCGCATCTGCCGTTATAAACCATTGCGGAATTAGCCCGATGAGAACGATTGAGGCTGGCTTTACAACGGCACGCCGAAACAACTTTAGGAAAATTTCGCAACAGCCTGTAAGGAACTCCATGGAAAACACACTTGACCTGAATACTGCAGTACTGAATTCTTCTCGCATCAAAAGAAAACCTTTTTTCGCGGTGATTTTCGCTATCAGTTTTGCTCATATGCTGAATGACATGATGCAATCGATGTTGCTGGCGCTTTACCCGATGCTGAAGTTGGGTATGCATCTGAGTTTTGCACAAATTGGCCTGGTCACGCTCACTTATCAACTTACGGCATCGCTGTTGCAGCCACTGGTGGGAATGTATACCGATCAGCATCCCAAACCTTATTCGCTGCCCATGAGCATGGGCTTTACCATGGCGGGACTGTTAGTGCTGTCTCAAGCTACTACGTTTTCTCTACTGCTTTGCGCGGCCGCTATGGTGGGTATGGGCTCGTCCATTTTTCATCCAGAATCCTCTCGCGTTGCACGGATCGCATCTAACGGTCAACCAGGATTGACTCAATCACTCTTTCAGGTAGGAGGAAATATGGGGAGTGCGCTGGGGCCGCTATTTGCCGCGTTATTGATACTGCCGCATGGCCAGAATAGTGTGAAATGGCTTTCCATCGCAGCGCTGCTTGCGTGCGCAGTTTTGTCGCAAGTCAGCCGTTGGTATAAAACGCATTTGACCAGATCTGCAGGAAAAATCAAAACTACAGCGCGACACACACTTAGCCGCAAGCAAGTCGTTCTTGCTATGTTGGTACTTGGCTTGTTGATGTTCTCGAAGTTTTTTTATACCAGCAGCCTCAGTAGCTACTATACCTTTTACCTTATCGAGAAATTTCACTTGGCGTTAAAAGAGGCACAGATTTATTTGTTTGTCTTTTTGTTTGCTGTTGCGGCAGGCACCATCGCGGGTGGCTTCATTGGCGATAAGATTGGTCGCAAACGAGTTATCTGGGCATCCATTCTAGGTGTTGCGCCATTTACTTTGATGCTGCCGCATGCCAATTTATTCTGGACTGCAGTGCTATCGGTTTTGATCGGCCTGATTCTATCTTCTGCATTTTCAGCCATCCTGGTTTTTGCTCAAGATTTGGTGCCGGACAAAGTCGGCACTATCTCGGGACTGTTTTTCGGGCTCGCGTTTGGCATGGGAGGATTGGGCGCTGCGCTGCTTGGAAGACTTGCCGATGAGCGAGGCATTACGTCGGTTTATGAAGTCTGCGCATATCTTCCCTTGATAGGACTTTTGGCAGCCTTGTTACCTGACATCGAGCACAAACAATAGTTTGTTGATGTATAAAAGTGTTGAGATAAAAATCCGGCAGCCCAATAAGGCCATGGTGCAATACACCGGGCCCATGTCGTGCCCTCTAATCGATAAGTCGCTTATAGCGACTTATCGATTTTGCGAATATGCCACGCCATATTATTCAGAAGTGAAGCGTACGGCGATAAAAATAAATAGCGGCAGTATGCCAATGTTGCTAACTACGTAAATATCCACTACGCATGCATGCAGCAAGTAGCCAAGTGATGGATCCCTCTTTAGCAAGCCTTTCTAATTGCAGTGTGTGAGCTCGGATTTATCAGGACACATCCTGATAAATTTTGATTTGTTTGTGTATCGATCACACTGCCAGCGCTTCAAATTACGTATCTGTGTCGTTTTTGGTTCACGTTTTTGTTCCAATCTATTAGCAGATTGCTTTCAATTTTGTGTGGACGATAGCCACCAGATATTAATGACAATTTAATACATATCTTTTGCTTTGCCGGATTCCCATCGTGACCTTTTGCCATGACTGGTTTTTCTGATTTTCGTTAATTTTCTTTTCTTATTTTCTTTTTTTGAAAATGAAAGGCCATTGAAAGCAAGGTGGAAGTAATGTTGAAGTGCGGTATAAAGTTGGCCCACAAAAATAATCCAGGAGGCAGTCATGAACCGTATCACTTTAATGTTCTTACTCTTTTTCACTTCCGTCGTCAGAGCCGAAAGCGATTCACATCCAGCCGATATAGTCATCGGCCAATCCGTAGAACTCAGCGGACAGGCCACCGGAAAAGAAAATATGGAAGGTGCGCTCGCATATTTTGAATGGGTAAATTCACATGGCGGCCTTTATGGATCCAGGATTGTATTGAAGTCTTATGACGACGCAAGGAGCATAAAGAAAACGACGGAAAACACCGAAAGGCTTTTACATGAGGATAATGCAATTGCATTATTTGGCTATAGAAGTACGCCTACGGTTGAAGCGGCACTTCCTATAATAACAAGAGAGAAGGTTGCGCTGATTGCCCCTTTTTCTGGCGCACAAGCGCTTCATCATCCATTCAATCCATATCTCTATAATTTACGCGCAACCTATCAAGATGAAACGTCCAGGATGGCAGATATTCTGACGATCATGGCAATAAAAAAAGTCGCGGTACTGTATCAGGATGATAAGTTTGGAGAGGATGGCTTGGAGGGGTTCAAAAAGAATTTGGAACGAGTGCACATTAATCCGTTAGGTATTGTTAAATACAATCGGAAAGATCTCGAAGTCAATTCGGCTGTACAAGAGATATCTAAACTTCATTCCGAAGCGGTATTAATGGCATGTACTCCACAAGCATGCGTGAATTTCATAAAAAAAATGCGTCCAATAGTAGGACTCAATCAATGGTTTATGACTCTATCTAATGTAAATTCTGATGAGTTTTTCAAGGCGCTTGGAACTGATGGACGGGGGGTTGGCGTGGTTCAGGTTATGCCCTCCCCTAAAAATTTTGAGGCAACGGTTGTGCGTGAATTTCGTAGAGTAGAAAGGGAAATGAAAAATCCGCCACCTTTGTCATATTCAGTGCTTGAAGGATTTGTCGCGGCAAAGCTAGTGGTAGAAGCCTTGCGTCGAACCGGCCCGCACCCTACTCGCGAGCGGCTCATAAAAACACTTGATACCAGCGGAGAAATAGATTTGGGAGGAATCAAGCTTCACTATACCCCGACAAATCACGATGGATCCGAATTCACTGAAATGACTGTTATTGGTAAAAATGGCGCACTTTTGCGCTAGTCAATATTCCAAACTGGACGAGTGGACAATTGTTGAATCTTCGTGAAAGCGAGATGAAAGCAGGCTTATGGAACAATCCAATCACTCTTCAGAACCTGTATGGAGCGCATGTGGCGAACTGTCTTCACATCTCATGTTGATGTTGATTGTATCGTTGCAAAGCGACATCGAGAATCTCCATACAGGACTTTGTGGACCATACAAAGATTGAATGTAAATTTATCTGGATGAGTTTTGAAGCGGCTTCTGCTCAAATTCGAAGCCATACGAAATATAACAATTCAGGAGACAAAAATGGAAATGACCATAACGACTGGTAAGGATTTTTCTGGCGCCAAAATAAAATCCAGCGAAGGATTTTGGCCTCATGCCTGGTGGAGGCTGATGGAGACACGTATAGGGATCGTCCCACTGCCCATTTATTTTTTATTATTGGCATTGATCATAGGGTTCGTCGTTACCGGCAAGATCCCGGGCGAGATATCGGTTGCGATCGCCGTACTTTCGATTGGTGGGTTTACTTGCGCTGAATTGGGAAAGCGCCTTCCGGTTTTCCGCCATGTCGGCGCTGCTGCGATTTTCGCGACCTTCATTCCATCATATCTCGCATTTAACCAGCTGCTTCCAGCTATCTTATTAAAATCGGTAGTGGACTTTACGAAATCGTCAAATTTTCTCTACTTGTTTATCGCATCGATTATTGTAGGCAGCATATTGAGTATGGACCGAAAAGTACTCATTGGCGGCTTCCTTAGAATATTCGTACCGCTTGCGGTCGGTTCTATTGCTGCTGCGATTGTAGGTACGGCAGTCGGTACGGCATTAGGCTTGGGAACCTACCATACATTTTTCTATATCGTTGTGCCGATTATGGCTGGCGGCGTAGGCGAAGGAGCGATCCCTCTTTCTATTGGATATTCAGGGATTTTGCATCAAGCGCAAGGCGATGTATTTGCACAGGTTTTGCCACCTGTCATGCTCGGAAGTCTGACAGCAATCCTGTTAGCTGGGTCCTTGAATTTTGCAGGCAAGAAGTTCCCTCATCTCACCGGCGAAGGCAAGCTGCAAATTGGTGAGTCCGATGAGATGCATACCGAAAATGAGGAAATTGCCGGCCATGTCGATGTTACTCACATAGCGGCAGCAGGCATTACCGCGATATCGCTTTATATGGTGGGCTTGATGTGCCAAAGACTATTTGATTTCCCCGCTCCTGTTGCCATGCTTTTTATTGCGGTGCTGGTCAAGCTGACGCGCGCAGTTTCTCCGCAGTTGCAACAAGGGTCTTTAGTTGTTTACAAATTTTTCTCCACGGCTGTTACTTATCCCTTGCTATTTGCGATAGGTGTTTCTCTCACGCCTTGGGACAAGCTGGTTTCCGCGTTCAATGTGTTAAACCTGATCACAATCATAGCGACAGTTTCAACATTGATGGCAACGGGATTTTTTGTCGGACGGTGGTTGAAAATGTACCCAATTGAAGTTGCCATCGTAAATGCATGTCACAGCGGACAAGGCGGGACAGGTGATGTGGCGATCCTTACAGCTGCCAATCGTATGCAATTGATGCCGTTCGCACAAATCGCGACTCGCATCGGTGGCGCAATCACTGTGACTTTGGCGCTTATTGTGCTTTCAAGAATGAGCTAAGTTCAGTGTGCAGGCAATATTGAATTGAACGATTAAAGTATAGACAGAAGTCGCATAAGTTTATGTCTGTAGCAAGCGCCGGCGTGTCACTGTCACGTTCGGCGTTTTTTGTATTGAGCGAATCAAGGTAACTCAATCTACCTGATCAAGGAAAAGACTCTACATCAAATATTCGATTCGCTAGCATCTATACGCTAACCTACTACTCAGGTGGCATTGGGTGAAGGTACTGCGCCCTGACGCCTATTCCTCGGTAACCGCGATGAACATAAATGATGCCATATGCGAGTTGTCGAGCGCATTACTGCGACGAGCATGTTCACAATACGGACATATTCAGTATCGGTATGGTAAGCATGCTGGAAAGGAAAGAGAGAAGCGCCTATTGATGGCTGGTGCGCTTCTCTGATGTCAGATTACATCGGGCCGGGCATTGATGCAAAGATCTACGATACCGAAATACAAGCGGATAACGGCGTTCGCATATCCATATTGCGCCCCCGGTTAATATGATCATCAATCTCAGCCGCACAGCCAAGCATACGGCCATACAAGAATACATTGAAGGCGGCAGTTTCAAGTGCTGATTCCGGAAAAATGCCAGCCTTGTACGGCCCCCATAACATTCTTAACAACAGTGCTGCAATGACTGCATCAATATTGACGCAATAAACATTTCGGGAAACTTGGCGATCGTATAGTTCTTGAACCAGCACATGGTAGTACTCGATGAATACATTATATTCGCCCTTTTTTTGGAACAGCGTTCTAAGGAACACTTCTCTCGGGTCATGATTCACCGGCTTATCCTTAAAGACAGGATGGTTAACGCCTGGGATTTTGTGGACATTCAGATTTCCGCTGGTTTTTTTGATGGCTTTATAAGCCGCATACTCAGATACGTAATTACTGGCCATAGCCTTTAAATCGAGGCCATGATCAGGATCTGCCGGGTCAGTAAGACCACTGTCTTTAAATTGTTTGATCAGGAATGAAATACCTTCATAGCCATTACCACCGTGTGCAAATCCAGAGTGCGTCAAAAAGCCGATCATGGCCTTATTCAATTGCACGCGTTCAGGGCTTTCCGGCCCATCAGCGGAAACAGCGCCTTTTGCACCTTGTGCAGAAATGGTGCCTGGCCCGTTTGTCAGCAACAGTCCGATTAACGATTGAAATGCAAAGAGTTCCGGCGTAGTCGGCGTATTGCCGAGAAGAGCGGAATATCCTATTTCAGTAATCGACTTCGAATTAAAAAGTTCAAATTGCGGCACTTCGCAAAAATGATTTCTTTTATGATTTTTGCCTTGAGAGGAGGCGCCGATTAATGCGCCAAAGATCTTCAACCACCATGGAAGGTTGTATGCGGAAATAACCGAGATTTGTTTGCGCATCAACGGCTTCCATGCCAAGGTAGTTGCAATCGCCGCCAGCACGGCATCTGCGTTGACAGGTTTTCCGAAGCTGGAAATGTAGCGAAGGAAGACCGACTTTACGCCGCGCACTTGCAAGCCGGTTAGCATTGCTTCGGCTTTAGGGTCGAAATGAAGTGTGAATAGACATGCATTTTCGGCTGCGTCATGTTCCAGGACGCCAAAATCAAAGTCCTCATTTGTGGGGTCCACCAAACCAGCGCGCGCAAATCTTTCGGTGAGTAGCTCTGTGATTAGGCGTGCTTTTTTCTGATGTACAGGACCGACAATGCTGCAGGCAGCTGCCAATACAGTATTAGGCGAATTGCCCGCAGCCCGTGACGCCTCAGCGGCGACAAGTATGTCTGATTCGAATAAATTGGTTTCGGACAGTACCGCAACGTTCACCAATGCATAATCATTGGCGCTTCCTTTGTTGTGAAGGAGTGCAAGACATAAATTGGACTCCAATGAATATTGCGCAGCCTCCAATACGGATACACCTGCAATGCGGGAAACTTGTGACTGAGGATCCATTTGTGAAATACCAGAACTATCTTTCATGGATTGACGAGGAAGCTCGCAGCCAAGCTGACCGTTCAGGTGCTTGATCTGTTCACTGTAAGGTGCAGGCGCTTCGACAATCGGGAGATTAATGTGCTTTGGAAGGGCAATGCCTTGATTGGAACCAAACCAAGGCTTAAGAGCCATGAAGTTGCCTTCAGGAGGAAAGTCAGGAGCTATATCATGAAGCGACATGACTGCCGAAAGAGCCGCCGGGATATGCGCGATATTGGTCACGACAGCGCCTTTGGCCGAGAACACAGGATTTTCTGGTGTGTAAATTTCGGACACGCCGAATTTTTCCATGAACCAGCGCTCTTTCATCGCCGCATCGTCAAGCCCTCCCGCCATCGCACCGGCGTGGCCGACAGGCCGCGTAAGCTTGCTCTTCCAGCGGCCGACAACGCAAGCCACAATCGGTTTGGTAAATTGTGCATCCAATTCATAGTAACCGCCTGGCTCCGAGTAAAGCACAGCGGCTTTGCTGCGCTCATCATTGTCCAGTGCAAATGCAAACTCCGGAGCAGCGTAATGGATAAATACATCCTTGCCTGCCGAGATTAGCGTCGTCGTTCCCCATCCGGCCATACGGAGATTGCTCGCGATAGTCGTTGTGAACCCGCCTGAATTGGAAAAAATCGCTATTGATCCCTTCTTTAATGACTGCTCCGGCGAATCGCCACCCAATGCACCGCCAATGCGAACCTGGTTCCATGTATCGACAACACCAAGGCTATTCGCACCAAAAATATCAACCCCGTTCATTTGCCCCATAGCGCGAATTTCGCGAGCATCGTGAACTGACATTTTTTCTGTAACGATAAATATTTTTCTTAAATCATGATTGACTCGGATCAACTCCGCGACACCGTCTCGCGCGCCACTTGGCGGCAGGTATACCACGCCACAATTAAAATGGAGCCCGTCCTCCAAACCTTCCCGGACATTGTTGTAGACAGGGATATCTCCTATCGCTGTCTGAAGTACTTGACCACGACGTCCGGGCGACGTACCGAATACGACGTTACCACCTGAATATTGATGCCCCACCGGAGTCACGGAACTTGATTCACCGCCCAGGATATTCAATACGCAGACTCTGTCATTTCGCGTCGCAATCTGCGCCAGTGATTCTATGCCCACAAAATATTTAAAGTTACCTACACTACGTTTAAGCACGCTGATCCTCCTGGCTAATCGGTCAATAAGTGAAGCGCATGGTCAGTTTTCTGACTACGACGCAAGGGGCAGATTTAATCTGGCTGCGATTTCATTTCGGCCGCCTTCTTTCATCCAGCGATCGACTACATTCGCATAGGAGACTACTTCGCTCATGGCAGAGTCGGGGCCAAAAAAACGGTAAGGTATGCCCAGAGATTCGAGCGTGTCACTCAGGGAACCCATCCCACGAATCAAGTTCGGCCCGCCTCGTCCGACAACGACATATAGCGGAGTCGGTCCATTCTTGGTGAAATTTTCCCTTATCGCATCTGCCATGGCGCGGAATGTTTCGAAGATATCCGTATTGTTGGATTGTCCGCCGATAATAAAAAGAACATTTGTTTGTTTTAGCCAATGCTTGAAGCAGATGCGCATGACTTCCTTCATTTTTTCATACGGTGGATTTCCACCAAAGTCAGAGGAAATAATCGCCGAATCTCCCAATAACTCTGTAACCAGTGAATTTGCGCCGCCGCCAAAGGTCGGCGCCAAAATGGTGCCATTCTGGTTAATGATGTAGACATCGCTCTGGCCTTGATGTGTGCGCAGTTGATTGATTTCCTGCTCAAAATCGGAATAGTCGGCGGTGAATAAATGCTGCGGCAAATTCAGTCGATGCCAGCGCGGATCGTCGCGGTCGAACGCGCATTTGAAATCGCACGCTACTGCGCTAAGGCGGCCTTTGTTGTCTGGACGAAGCCGTATCGGATTCAGCTCCAAGGTCGTCATGCCGAAGTTGTGAAACAACTCCCATAGTTTGGGAAGACATTGCACCAGAGGTGAAATAATTTCGCGTGGTGCATTGAGTGTGGAGAGCGCGTTCGCAACGACAAATGATTTCAGGCCTGTCAGAGGATCGAAAGGCACTTGCGCAATGAGATCGCGGTCGATTTCCTCGATGTCCATTCCACCATGATGAGTGAGTGTCATGGTGGGTGCGCGAAATTTGGTGGAATCCGCTATCGAAAAATACACCTCATGCTCGGAAGGGACGGCAGCTTCAAATGTGACGCCATTCGCTTTGGCAAAAATATGCCCAACGCGATGCTCGACAAAGTAAAGTCTCTCCTTTTCCTTTAACGCTGTATTCAGATCGGAGGCTCGTCCAATTAAACCGGCTTTCCCTTTTTTTCCTACTCCACCTTTGAATACCGGCTTTACAAATATCGATCCATAGCGGTCAATCAGCGATTTTATTTCAGCCTCACTCGCGTCCGGCCCAAGCACTTCGGGAGTTGCAAAATTAGCGAATTCAAGCAATTTTGCGCCATAAAGCATGCCTGTGACTTGCATATTGTCCTCTGTATTTTCTTTATTTAGATTGCGTTGAAAATTGAAAATGATTATTCCATGTGCGTCCTTTCAATCTGCTTTCGGCTGATTGGATGTTCAATATTTAGATGAGCGACTGACAAAAGATAATTTCCCGCCAAAATGCAAACATGGATTTCGCGAGACATTTCATCAGCCTTCAGATTACAAGCTTGCCCACTACGTTGCGTAGTCATAAAAATCTGTGAAAGCAAAATGAAAGCCGATTGATTGCATACTGTTACGAGAAAAATGTAATGGCTGAGGCCTTCTCTGTGCCCCGATGGTGAACGAAAGAACGGCTAATGAAAAAAGGAACAATAGGTACTCTGATAAGCGAAACCCAATATGGGAATGAAAGCAGTCAAAAAATGGAGCTGCCTGCTCAGTCGAGTACTTGCCTTTCCAGTGACAGTGTTGCTGCCATCTGTGCAGAATTGGCTAGGCTCAATACCAATACAATCCGGTATTTGGCGTGTGCAGAATTTTTAATTCACCAAAGGATCGATGAAGTGATTTCTGCGCTGAATCTTTCCGCCGCCAACGCATCATCAAGCGGGCACGATGAAAGTCTTGAGGATCTAATGGCTCGCATTTCTCGATTGATGAATTCAGCACACCAAACTAAAGAGAGCTTTTCAAAAGCGGCAGAACAACAAGCGATATTGACATCTGATGCTCTGAATATTCTGATAGAAAATTTGAAGCGAGGAAAAAGTTCTTATTGAAGATGCAGACTCAATTTAATCACGAAGCGATTCACTTTTCTCTATTATTTGACTCCAGCCAATAGCTTAGAGCGTCTAACACAATGCCACTGGCTAGGCGCGCCGCCTGTGGTCCTATAGGACATGAGTTTGTCCTTGCAAGGACAAACCGTATCGCAGGCTGGCAGCGTGCTGCCAGAAACCCCTGCTAAACCGCAGACAGTACGCCTGTACGGCAAGGAGTTGCAACAACGCCAGAGGCATTGTGTTAGACGCTCTTAGTCATTTTTATTGCAACCATAGCCCACAATAAGGTCAACATGAATACAACACAAGGAAAAAATCGAGAATTGACGCTTCGGTTTTTGGCAGAGCCGACCGATGTGAATTTTGGCGGAAAAGTTCACGGAGGGGCAGTCATGAAGTGGATTGATCAAGCCGGATATGCATGCGCAGTTGCCTGGAGTGGCTGTTATTGTGTCACGGTCTATATTGGCGGAATTCGTTTTTATAAGCCGATTTTTATAGGGCAAATTGTCGAGGTAAAAGCGACGCTTGCGCATACGGGAAATTCAAGCATGCATATTGCAATTGATGTTTCCGCGACAGACCCGAAATCGGGTGTTTGCAAGAAAACGACGAGATGCATTGTCGTATTTGTTGCAATTGACGATGGCGGAGACCCTGTAGTCATTCCAACTTGGGTTTCTCAATCAGATGAAGAGAAGCGACTAGAAAAATATGTTGCGCGATTAATAGAGCTCAGGAAGGAGCAAGAGAAAGAACTGGTGACAAACGATATTTAAAGATATTAAATTAAACAGGCGGTGAATTGTTTTAATTTTTGATGAGGTCACTCAAGCGCACATCATTTCAACAGACGCGCTAACTCGATGGCATTTCTAACGTTCGTTTTGAGAAAAATATTCGCGCGATGTGCTTCGACGGTTCGTCTGCTGATACCAAGCATGTCACCGATTACCTTGTTCATATTGCCTTCCAGGATTAAACTTAGTACTTCTCTTTCACGCATTGATAGTACTGCTAATCTGGATTGCATCTCTGCTGATTTATCGACTTGGCGTGATGGCATAAGGATGTCTTCTATCTGGCCCATTAGTCTGTTGTCGTTAAATGATTTTTAAAAAGTTCGAAGTCCCCGCATTGAGTGCATTGTTGATCGTCATGGCATCGCTACGAACGACTAGAAGATAAATATATATAGCAACCACAACTCTAGATCGTCAACAGTATAAAGTTGCTCAGGTACTGAAAAATTTAAGGCTCTATAATTTGTACAGCCATAAAAATTAAAACATTCTTGCTCATCGTACAGATACCGTCGGGTATCTGTACGATGCCACTAGCAAGAAACACATTTAAACATTACTCAACCCTCGGAGGCTAACTTCTGATTAAAACGTGTGCTTGATACCAAATGCCAGCGTTGAGGCCGATTCGCCCGCCAACAATGGAGAACCTGTTCCAGTTGTACCGGAATTAAACGGTTGATATGTGCCAGCTGTGTCGTTCTTTAGCTTGAAGTAATACACACCGACGTCAGTACGCTTGGACAATGAATAGTCATAGCCAAATACAAACATTTTCGCGCCTGTATGAGCGGCAGTGGAAAGATCGCCGGCTTTGGTAAAGTTAGCGAAGAGCGTATTGCTGCCGAACGCATAACTTACAGGGAGTTCCCAAGCGGAACGCTTGATTGCAGAGCCAGTGACGTTCGAGACAACTGGTATCAAGTAAGAACGATCGATGGTCAGTCCGGCTTTCAATCCGAATGAGAACTTATAGTATCCCGTCAAACGAACTTGCTTTGCATCGTTACCTGCTGCAGGTGCGCCTGTTGTTGGATTTGCGCCTCGACCTTCTAATTGAAAGTTTCTATAAGCCAGACTTGTATATACAGGGCCATTGGAATAACCGGCTTGCATGTAATATTCGCCGCCGTTAGAGTAATAACTAGTGCCGTTAATTGTGCCCTCAGTGCCAGAACTGTTTGTCGAGTAAGCCAGAGTGCCGTTAAAGCCGCCTAAATTAGAAGGCAAACGGTAAACGATGGAGTTGTTGCGGCGGGTCGTATCCAAGGCAGTACCATTAGATGAATTCAGAATCGAATACGTACCCCAGAAGCTGGCAGGCAGAGTCGATGCACCGCCGCCGCCGGTTAGATATTCGGTGGCTAAACCTTGGCTTGACATTAATGAGTGTCGGCCCGCTGTCATTTGACCCCAAGCACCTTTCAGACCAACAAAGGTTTCACCATTTGACAATCCGTTACCGGTACCAGTGGAACCCACATCCGTATTAAAACGATTTTCAATATAGAAAAGAGCGGCATTACCGCCCCCCAGATCTTCTGTTCCCGATAACCAGAAACGTGAAGTGTAATCGTCATCAATACGAAGTTCATTTTCTACAGTGCGTGTGGTGTTCCCTATTTTGTAATCTTTAATGTTGATTGCAATTGTGCCGCCTAGGGTAACCTGCGCTTGAGCAGCAGATGCAAATGCACTCAGAACAGCGAGTGCTAGTAACGATTTTTTCATAATCAAAATATCTCTCCCAAAAATTAAATTGCTTTTCAGTACGCCACCTTTGAGTGGCGTATTGTTTCGCTACTGCTACCGATGAGCTTTGCAGCTGTTGGCACTTTACAAGCATGAAACTTTCAATTCGCTTTCACAAAAGTATGCATGTCCTATTTCCACAACAACATTATTGGAGATCGCTTATGGCCACTTCCCTATAGGAGAGCACAGACATCTTTATTGAAGAATAAAACTACCAACAATAAATCCGTCGTTTCTTTTCTTCCACAAAACTTCAACTGTAAGCAAATAGAAGGGTTTCCAAAACTAAAGTCCACTCGGTAGGCCAATTCAGCTTGGGCAAGAAAGAGTTGGGGGCATACAACTTGATAAACGTTGTGCCAACTTGAAGGAAATCAGATGAAAAGAAAATTATTGCTTGTTGTAGCAATGAGTGCGCTTGCAACAGGAGTGCAGGCCCAAACCCTGCCGAAGGATAATGCCGGCGATTCAGGAGCAGTGACTCAACCTCCTGGTGATGGATTGATTTATCAAAGAGATGGCGATAAGGTCAAGCTGTATGGCTTGATTGATTTGTCACTTAGCAGTAAGACCAATGCCGACACAAAAGGTAATAGGCTGAGCGACATGCCAGTTGCATGGTTCAGTGGCAATCGTTGGGGTATCGAAGGTGAACATGCATTGAAGGATACGGGAGGACTCAGCGTAATCTTCAAGCTTGAAAGCGAATATGAATTGCCAACCGGTGATATGGATACTCCGGGCGTCTTGTTTAATCGCGACGCATGGCTGGGCGTTGAAAGCAAGAGCATGGGCAAGCTGACTTTCGGTCGTCAAAACACGCTTGCACGTGAGTTCTCTAAAATTTATGGTGACCCTTATGGCACAGCCGGCGTAACGCTGGAAGAGGGCGGTTACACCAACAACAACAATTTCAAGCAATTAATCTTTTACTCGGGTAGTGCTACCGGTACTCGATATGACAAGGGCATTGTCTGGAAGAAGGAATTTGGCAAGGTCGTTGCCGGTCTAGGTTACCAAGTAGGTGGAGTGCCGGGCGATTTCACCAATGGCAGTACAAAATCTTTTGGGCTTGCCTATAATGGCGGCGTGGTAAATGTTTCCAGTTTTTATAATACCGCTACCATCAGTGACTTTACCCATAAGTCATATTCGGTAGGAGGTAACTACCAAATTGGCCTGGTGCGTTTGAACGCCGGGTATATTAGTTACAAGGCCGATCAGCCGTTGGCCATTGGCAATCGTAGCGACAAAGCCTATACGCTTTCAGCGAAGTTCACGCCTGCAGGCAAGTTTGATTATGAACTCGGTTGGCAAACGATGAATGCAACACATGCTGCCATTAACGGTAGTGGTTATGTGCTCAACGCGTATGCCAACACCGCCAGCGCAATCGCAACTGCAACCGGCAAACGTAAAACCTGGTACGGTTCTGTCTTCTATCATTTCGATAAACGTACAGAGCTCTACCTGGCAATGGATAAATTGAATACTGATGGAACATATCATGCGGCGCAAGCAAACGGTTTCATGTCGCAGAATGAAGTTGCAGCTGGTATGCGGTTTAAATTCTAAATTTCAATGAAGTGTCTGGTACTCCTATTGTAAAGACTTGGAAGCCCTGTTAAGCAAGCAGGGTTTCCGATAGTTGGGAGAACAACAGAATCGATGTGTATTAGAGGGATCAAGCCTGGTTAAATCTCGTCATGTCAATCCTTAGACGTCATGTCTCCTCTCGATGCTTTAAGCATGTATCGAGCTTTGCCCACTCTTCGGAGTGGGCTATTTTAAATATGCATACCATATCCGTACATTCCAAAAAGTAACCAAGCCGAAGATTTCATTTTGTACATCGCGCAAATCGATTGTGCAGTTGGATAAAACAGGGCGATGGATTAATTGGATTACGGAGTGTTGATATCATCAATAGAACCAAGACAATATTTATCAGTAGTTCGAATTCGTATAGCGGGTTCAAGTTGGCAGTTAATTTTCAAAAAAACCCTGCATGGTCTCTGATTATTGCCGCAAATCGTTTCACTTGATTTTCCAAAATAAAATCTGCTGTGATTTACCTAAAGGTGTGAAAACACAGCATCTATTTCGGATCGAAATTGTCGCTTGATAATGACCATGTAGGACGTTTATTGGTTGGCACAGTCATCTGATCAAAGCTGTCAAGCTCCTTTAAAGTTTTGACGTCGTACAAAATTTCGCGCCCAGCAAAATGGAGACCTCCACAATCGATGGCAATCCGATTCCCGTTCATCCAAAATCAATAATCACGAATGAATGGTTCGCACTTGATAGATCGCGTCTTGCCATGACGATAAATTACTAACTCGTCAGCACCTGTCTCGCTTTGGTCATCAGTTTTCCATGTGTGGTTCACCAACCATGCAGCTGTTTCTCCATCAGATGACAGTTGTGTCCTTGTTCGGTTGCCGGTTTTGGTTATTCGTACGTCTTTCCCTGTCGAGGTAACAACATGGACGTTTTGTTTATCATCTAAATAAACCTGTTTTATATTGGTAGCGTGCGCATGGCTGCAAATCAATGTCGCAAGGGCCAGCGATTTAAATGCAAAGTTCATCATTAACTTCCCAAGTATTTGACTTTTCGTTGTGTGCCATTGACGTCGCCGCGAAGCCATGTAGTTGCCGCAGCTTTGCCGGCTCCAAGAAAATTATCGATGTGGTAGCCATTTAACCCTCACTCTGCAAAAAGACAATGCCAGCGTAAGCAAGTCGCTTCATTTAAACGACAGGCCAGTCGATTTTTTCAAACAACTGGTGTAAGCGCATCCCACGCCGAGCGTTCACCATCTGTACATAGGCGATGGTGCCCGCCAGGAATTCCCGATAATTCTCTCGACCCTCCCGATTTTGTGACTCTGGTCCATGTCGAATGCAGTTAGTCAGCGTGGCCTTCAAATTATCGAACTCGTCACGCGCGATGTTCGGATGGCGATTGATCACGATACCGGTCACTTGTTGCCGTGTGCTGTTGCGCATCATTCGTGTTTTTCTTGTGTTCAGCGAAAAGCCTTCTTCCAGTGCGATCGCACCTACCTGAGCGTGAAAGCGATCAAAGGATCGTTCCAAATCGTTATCCCCGGAAAACACCAAGTCGTCGGCGTATCGGCTATACGTAGCGTTCAGTGATTTTGCCAACGCGTCCAGACGCACATCAAGACGGTATGCACACAGGTTGGCCAGTGCGGGTGAGCATGGCGAGCCTTGTGGTAAGTGGCGTGAAAGGAAAGCGGTGCGCTCTTGCCAAGAGTAGGGATGCATCATTCCAGGAACATGAAATACACTACCTGGCGTGCGATGGGTGCACAGGCGGGACAACGCGCCAGCCACGCTATGCGAATAGCCCAGTTTGGCAAATAACGCATGGATCCTTGCCGCCGAAATATTCGCAAAGAAATTCTTCAGATCCATGCGTATCACTACGCGCTTGCCTGTATGTAGTGCGGCATGAGTCACGCAG
The DNA here is from genome assembly GCA_036560485.1 of Burkholderiaceae bacterium. GTDB lineage: Bacteria > Pseudomonadota > Gammaproteobacteria > Burkholderiales > Burkholderiaceae_D > DATBRC01. The sequence goes on along the minus strand of DATBRC010000001.1, from coordinate 331 downwards.
GAATGCGCGCGCAAGAATCCATGTGCCGCCTGGTGCGGTAGTACTCGATCCAGCAATTGACGCAATATCCGGCCCTGAATTTCCCGCAGGCGCTGTTTCGGGATTTCGATCAGACGCAATCCCCCTGACTTCTTCTCCAGCCAGCGGTAGTGATAATGTTCCAGCGGTGCTGTTGCCGACGAATTCTTGCGCCATCTATCCGCGAACCAATCCAATTCAGAAATTGAAACATCCAACCATTGCGCAAGAGCTGCAGAGGTTGCAAGGTCGGGTAGCGAAAGAGCAGACAACCAAGACGGCTTTTCGGTGGCACGTGGTAGATCAAGGCAGT